>DLPD01000019.1 GCA_002479785.1 Cytophagaceae bacterium UBA7467 | reverse complement strand
ACCCCTCTGTCTTGTAATTTATCAATTGCATATGGAATGGCAGGGCCCGTATTCATGGAGATTAATGATCCGTTGATACGGCCTGGAATAGGCCCTTTGAATGGCTCATAAGCAATGAATCGGTGGGCCATAATTGCCTCACCAAAAGTAGCCGTTAACACTTTAGAGCGTAATCCAATCAAACCACGAGAGGGAATATTGAACTCTAAGTGTTGTAAGTCCCCTTTAGGTTCCATAATCAATAATTCACCCTTTCCTTGAGTGGCTAATTCAATTACTTTTCCTGCTACTTCAGCGGGTACGTCTACAACCAATGATTCAACGGGTTCTAGTTTTTCCCCGTTTTCACCCTCTTTAAAAATAACTTGCGGCTGGCCTACCTGTAATTCGTATCCTTCTCTACGCATCGTCTCGATCAAGACAGACAAGTGAAGAATACCACGCCCAAATACCAAGAATTTATCTTCGCTTTCCGTAGGGACTACTTTTAAGGCTAAGTTTTTCTCTGTTTCCTTGAATAAACGGTCACGAAGGTGACGAGACGTCACTAATTTACCCTCCTTACCAAAGAATGGTGAATTGTTAATCGTGAATAACATGTTCATCGTAGGCTCATCGATGGCAATACGATCTAAAGCTTCTGGATTTTCTGCATCTGCGATGGTGTCTCCGATTTCGAAATCATCAATTCCTGTTACCGCACAAATCTCTCCACACTCTACTTTATCTACTTTTACTTTGCCTAGACCTTCGAAAACTTGAAGTTCTTTGATACGCATTTTCTTTGTTGAACCATCTGCCTTGCAAAGTGAGATTTGCATTCCTTCTGTCAAAGTGCCACGCTCTAAACGACCGATCGCGATACGACCTACGAATGAAGAGTAGTCTAATGACGTAATCTGCATTTGAGGTGTACCTTCTTGAACCTTAGAGGCAGGAATGTGCTCAATAATAGCATCTAACAAAGGGATGATATTGTCCGTTGGCTTTTTCCAATCGTCGCTCATCCATCCTTGTTTTGAAGAACCGTACACGCAAGGGAAGTCTAATTGATCTTCCGTCGCATCTAAGTTAAACATCAAGTCGAATACACTTTCGTGTACTTCGTCCGGACGACAGTTTTCCTTATCTACTTTGTTTACTACAACGATTGGCTTCAATCCTAAAGCAATCGCTTTAGATAAAACGAAACGTGTTTGTGGCATCGGCCCTTCAAAAGCATCGACTAACAAAATAACGCCATCCGCCATACGTAGAACGCGTTCTACCTCACCGCCAAAGTCGGCGTGACCAGGTGTATCGATAATATTGATTTTAACCCCATTGTAACGAACAGATACGTTTTTTGAAACGATTGTAATCCCTCTTTCTCTCTCTAAGTCGTTATTATCAAGGATCAAATCTCCAAATTCTTGATTTTCTCTAAAAATTTTGGATGCATGAATGATTTTGTCAACTAGGGTCGTTTTACCGTGGTCAACGTGGGCAATAATGGCAATGTTGCGAATGCTTTGCATAAAAATGTATTCGTTGAATGAAACGAAATTCCTTTAATTGGGAAATTCAAGGTGCAAAGGTAGGGATAATTTCTTTGAAAAGTACTATTAACACTTTAAGAAACAAGCGCTTTCGGATTATTTTTCGCAGATTGAACAGGGATGTTCGCTTGGATTTTTGCTAAAATGCCTTTTGCGTCGATTCCGCATAGGGCATACAATTCTTTTTGCTCACCATGTTCGATGATTTCGTCTGCTATTCCGAGGCGAATAAGTTGTGAGCTGTAGTGATTATCCACCATAAATTCCGCAATCGCTGATCCAAAACCGCCCTGAATCGCAGCGTCTTCTACCGTGATCACCTTCTTGAATTGGGTAAATACGCGGTGCAATAACTCCTCATCCAAGGGTTTTACAAAACGCAAATCGAATAAAGCCGGTTTTAATCCATTTGCTCGAGCCATTTCGCATGCTGCTATCGCCTCGTTTCCAATGTGACCAATGGACAAAATGGCAATTTCCTCGCCTTCTAGCAATTGAACACCTTTCCCGATTTCGATTTCTTCGAAGTTAGTTCTCCATGCCGGCATAACGCCTTCACCTCGTGGATAGCGAATCGTCATCGCCTTTTCGTGGTTTTTAAAGGAGTCTAAGGATGCCGTGTACATGATATTGCGTAGCTCTTGCTCATTGCGAGGGGCTGCTACAATCATGTTAGGAACACAGCGCATGAAGGCTAAATCCAATAATCCGTGGTGGGTAGGCCCATCCGCTCCCGCTAAACCAGCGCGGTCTAGGCAGAAAATAACAGGTAATTTTTGAAGGCAGACGTCGTGAACGACTTGGTCGTAACCTCGTTGCATGAACGAACTGTAGATGTTGCAAAAAACGGTTAAGCCTTGCGTCGCTAATCCCGCGGAGAAGGTGACCGCGTGTTGTTCCGCGATTCCCACGTCAAATGCACGATCAGGCATCGCACGCATCATAATATTCAAGGAAGATCCAGAAGGCATCGCTGGGGTAATACCCATGATTTTCGGGTTCTTTTCTGCTAATTCTAGTAGGGTATGGCCAAAAACTTCCTGGTATTTAGGGGGCTGAGGGTCATCATAGGTCTTTTTGTGTATCTCTCCGGTCGTCTTGTCGAATTTGCCGGGAGCATGCCACAGGGTTTGATCTTTTTCTGCTAGTGAATATCCTTTGCCTTTCGTGGTAATGCAATGCAAGATTTTAGGGCCGGGAATATCTTTTAGGTCGTTTAGAACCGTCGTTAAATTGTCGATATCGTGACCGTCTATAGGGCCAAAATAGCGCAAATTCAAGGATTCAAACAGGTTGCTTTGCTTTAATAAGGTTGCTTTCAGTCCATTCTCGATTTTCGAAACGATCTCTTGAGCCGTTTTACCAAACTTGGACATTTTGCCTAACAGATTCCACACATCGTCTTTCACCTTGTTGTAGGTGTGCGAAGTGGTGATGTCTGTTAAATATTCTTTCAATGCACCCACATTTGGGTCGATCGCCATGCAATTATCGTTCAAGATAATTAACATGTTATTCGGGATGTCGCCAGCGTGATTCATGGCTTCGAAAGCCATTCCTGCCGTCATTGATCCATCACCGATTACCGCGATGTGTTGTCTGTGTGTTTCTTTTTTGTAAGCGGAAGCAACGGCCATTCCTAGCGCCGCTGAGATGGAAGTAGAGGAGTGTCCTACACCGAAGGTGTCAAATGTGCTTTCTGAGCGTTTAGGGAACCCCGAAATGCCACCCATTAAACGATTCGTGTGAAAAACTTCACGCCGCCCTGTTAAAATCTTGTGCCCATATGCCTGGTGTCCTACGTCCCAAACCAGTTGGTCATCCGGGGTATTAAACACGTAGTGCAGTGCTACTGTGAGTTCCGTTACGCCTAAAGAAGCTCCAAAGTGGCCTCCATTCACTGACACGTTGTCGATGATAAATTGACGCAATTCAGCACAAACTTGAGGTAAGTCTGCTTTCGGCAACTTGCGCAAATCCTCCGGAGTGGTGATTTGGCTAAGTAAAGGACCGGCTTCAAATTGCATAGACGCGTTTGATGATTGATAGTGAGATTAACCTTACAAAGGTAAAAATGTTTTTAAGCCTTAGTCATTTTTTTGACTCGCTTTGAATAATCTTTTTTGTTCATAGTCCGTTAGACTATCATATCCAGACTGTGATATTTTGTCCAAAATGGCATTTAACTCCTCCTCAGGTACGGTTTCTAACTCTTTTCGAGGCTGTACTTTTTGATGTACGACCTGTGCAAATTCTTTCATTTTTATTTCAAAAATGGCCTGGGGACGAGAGGCGGCTAAGAAGTTTTTGGCAAAAATAAATCCTAAAATAGCTCCGCCTAGGTGGGCAATATTTCCCCCCGCATTTGCTCCAGTCGTTTCTATGAAAGACCAAAGAATGTAAAAAGCCGAAATGTATTTGATGCGAATTGGACCTAACAATAAAACATGAACTTCGTAATTAGGCCGAACCGTTGCAGCAGCCACTACCACTGCAAAGACACCAGCAGATGCTCCATTGAGGAATGTAGGGCCTTTAGCAATGAAGAAGCTAACGGTATTCATGGCTAAAAGAAAAGCCGCAGCACCTGCTAAACCTCCATAGAAGTAGAGTTGAACGAGACGTCTATTTCCGATAAAATCCTGAATAATGGTGCCAAACCAATACAGGAACATCATATTGAAGATGAGATGGAATACCTCGATGTGCAAGAAAAAATAGCTAATCAGGCTCCAGGGTCTCTGAATCAATAAATCGAGTGAAGAGGGAAGTGAAACCTGCGTAAAAAAGGCATCAAATAATGCCGATTTGCCGGCAATCAAAAGACCGACTCGCGCAATCATCAGAGCCACAAAAATGGCTCCGTTGGCTATAATAATTTTTAGCAAGCCCTGTCCAGGCTGTTGAATAATGTTTTTAATATCCGTGAGAATGCTACGCATCTTAATAGAAGCTATCGCGTTTTTGTCTCCAAATCAACAATAAAATCACCGCAAAAAGCATTCCTCCCAAATGAGCGAAATGGGCCACATTATCTCCTTCAGCCGCCGCTTTTCCAGCCCATAATTCATAAAAGGCAAAACCCATTACGAGGTATTTTGCTTTCACCGGAATCGGAATAGGGAAGACGAACATTTCTGAGTTAGGGAATAAATAACCGTAGGCCATCAAGATTCCGAAAACCCCACCAGAAGCACCCACTACTGGGTTTTGGGTCGTGTATTCTTTGTAATGGTCGATTGCACCTAAGGCATTTAAACGACCCTCATTAATGGAAGTACTTCCGTCGAAGCGGTTAAAATAGTCCATTAAAAAATCCGAATTTGGATTAGAAAGAGCTAATTCTAATGCCTTTCTAATACTCGCATAATCGTGGAAATATTGGATCGCTTCATGCAATAAGCCGGCTCCCACTCCACAGAATAAAAAGAAGAACAAGAAGCGCGGTCCTCCCCAGATTCGCTCTAAAATCGATCCAAACATGTAAAGCCCAAACATATTCATCAACAAGTGCATGAAATTCGCGTGAACGAACATGTAGCTGATGATTTGGAAATAATGGAACTTGCTTGATTGGAAAAAATACAATGCGAATAAATCATCCGGAATGAAGGCTGATCCTAAGAAGATAGCGACATTCGCGAAAATTAGATTTCGTACGGTTGGTGTTAAATTTCTTAGCATAATCTTATTCTTCGTAACCCCAGTCTATGGAGTTTTTCATGTCTTTGATCAATAATCCAGCGGATTTAAAGGCGCCACGGATTTCGTCTACCTTATCGTATTGTCTACTTTCCTTGAAACCTTTGTAAAGCTGCAAAAGTTCCTCCGTTAGACCATTCATTTCGGCTGGGATCTCTTCTTTGATGCCTAAAACATCCTCTAAAATGCTGACATAAGAACGTTTTAAATTTGAAAATGTTTCAGCAGAAATGGATTCGAATGCTAAATTTCCCGTATAAATCGAATTGATTTTCTTAAGTAAAGTGAACAAGTGTGCAATCGCCACTGCTGTGTTCAAATCGTCGTTCATTCCATCGTAGCAACCTTGGATCGCATCGTTAATCTCTTTTTCTTGAGCGGCGTCCGGGTTCGCTGATATATTAGAAGGATAGGCTAACTTTTTTATAATCCGCAAGCCATTAGCGATTTTCTTGTAGCCTTTTTGGGCTGCCTTCAAGGCATCATTCGAAAAATCCAGGGTGCTGCGGTATTGTGACTGCAACATAAAGAAGCGCACCGTCATGGGGCTATAAGCCTGATCCAGCAATGGGTGATTCCCGGCAAACAACTCAGCAGGTAAAAAGGAGTTTCCGAGGGATTTACTCATCTTTTGACCGTTTACCGTGAGCATATTGGTGTGCATCCAGTAACGTACTGGAGCGCGGTCATAGGCTGCTTTCGCCTGCGCGATTTCACATTCATGGTGGGGGAATTTCAAGTCCATTCCACCGCCGTGAATATCAAAAGTGTCGCCTAAGTATTTATGACTCATGCAGGTACACTCTAAATGCCAACCAGGGAAACCCTCTCCCCAAGGAGATGGCCAACGCATGATGTGTTCTGGAGCGGCTTTTTTCCATAGCGCAAAATCCAATGGATTTCGCTTCTCTCCCACGCCATCTAAATCCCTTGTTTCCGTTAGCAAATCTTCAATTACGCGGCCGGACAAATGTCCATAATTACCACCATTCTTATTGTAGGTCTCTATGTCAAAATACACCGAACCATTAGATTCGTAGGCTAATCCTTTTTCAATAAGGGCTTTTGTGGTCTCTATTTGTTCCACAATATGTCCGGTTGCCGTAGGCTCGATACTTGGAGGCAAAACATTGAATTTTTCCAATACTTGGTGGAAATCTTGGGTAAAGCGATGTACGATTTCCATCGGCTCTAACTTTTCCAATTTCGCCATCTTCCCAATCTTATCTTCCCCTTCATCCCCATCTCCTACTAAGTGCCCCACATCCGTTATATTTCGCACGTAACGAACCTTGTAGCCAATGTGCAATAAATAGCGGTTTAGGATGTCAAAAGACGTAAAAGTGCGCAGATTCCCTAGATGAACATAATTGTATACCGTGGGTCCACAGACATAAAGTCCGACGTGATTTTCATGTATCGGAGTGAAAAGTTCTTTTTCACGACTTAGGGTATTGTATATCTTTAAGGGCTGCATGGTAAGCGGATCGTTTCTGATCGAAAGGGAATAATAAGGAATTAAAATTAATTGGATTCTTTTAATTCACCAAACCCAAACGCAATTCATTACCTTTGTATGTTTTTTTAGCATACAAACGTTTTTCGCATGTTTTTACGAGAAGTAGGAGACGACACTCGCTTAAAGAAGATTTTTCTAAGCTTTCCGGTTCAGCTTTATGCAAGCGACCCTAACTGGATCCGTCCCTTAGATAATGATATTTCGTCCATCTTCGATCCGCGTAAGAATCCCCATTTTAAACAAGGGGAGGCGATTCGCTGGATTCTTTTCGATGAATCGGATCAGCCTATTGGACGTGTGGCAGCTTTTTATGAGCGGAACACGAAAGAAGGAGAAGTTCCTGTGGGTGGAATGGGGTTCTTTGAGTGTATCGAAGAGGAGAAAGCCGCTTTTATGTTGTTTGATGCCTGTAAAACATGGCTTTCAGAACGTGGAATGGAGGGAATGGATGGGCCGATTAATTTTGGGGAGCGCGATAGTTTCTGGGGTTTGATGGTCAAAGGCTGGGAGTTTGAGCCTACTTATAAAATGCCATGGACCAAGCCATACTATATTTCATTTTTCGAAAACTATGGTTTCCAAGACTATTTCCAGCAATATGTGTTTGTTTCGCCCATCGCAGGGGCTAAGGTTACACAAGGAATAGAGGAAAAGGCGCAGCGTATTTTTGATAATCCGGACTACGTTTTTCGGCACATTGAAAAGAGTAATCTACCTAAATATGCGGAAGACTTTCGATTCATTTTCAATGCAGCTTGGGCGAAATTCCCAGGTGTCAAGGAAATGAGTTCGGAATCGGCCCAAAAACTCGTAAAAACCATGAAGCCCATCATCGATGAGCAATTATTGTGGTTTGCCTATACGACGGATGGTACGCCGGTTGCTTTCTTTATAGTGATTCCTGATTTAAACCAAATCGTGAAACACCTAAATGGTAAATTGAACTGGTGGGGCATGATAAAATTCCTGTTATTGAAATTAAAAGGTACCATGACGCGCACTTGCGGCGTGATTTTTGGGGTAACTCCGGATCACCAAGGCAAGGGGGTAGAATCAGCCATTGCCCTTCGATTCCGCGAGGTCGCTCGTACGAACCCTTTCTATCCTTATACAACCATGGATATGAACTGGGTGGGTGATTTTAACCCTAAAATGCTTCGCTTTGTCTCCCAATTAGGAGCCACTAATGATAAAACTTTTATTACATACCGTAAATTTTTCAATCCAAATCAACCCTTTAGTCGTTGTCCTAAAGTAGGTTAATACATTTATTATGAGCTTATTATCCATTGGAACCGTTGCGTTCGACGCCTTAGAAACTCCGTACGGAAAGACCGATAAAATTATCGGTGGATCTTGTACGTACATTGCATTATCCGCGGCTTTCTTTTTGCCAAAAGTTAACGTAGTTGCCGTAGTGGGAGATGATTTCCCACAAGAATACATGGACACATTGACGTCTCGTGGTATCAATTTAGACGGTTTACAAATCAAGAAAGGAGAAAAATCGTTCTTCTGGGCAGGTAAATACCACAATAACATGAATTCACGTGACACCTTGGTGACGGAATTGAATGTGTTAGCTGATTTTAAACCCGTAATACCTGCGTCTTATCAAGATTGCGAGTATTTAATGCTAGGAAATTTGACGCCTCAAGTGCAGATCGAAGCGATTCAAGGTTTAAACAAGCGTCCTAAATTAGTCGTAATGGACACGATGAACTTCTGGATGGATGTGGCGATGGATGATTTGAAACGCGTATTGAAAATGGTGGATGTGCTTTGCATTAACGATGAAGAGGCGCGTCAATTATCGGAGCAATACTCTCTTCGCACAGCGGCTAAAATGATTATGGCGATGGGACCTAAGACCTTGATTATTAAGAAAGGGGAGCATGGTGCGTTATTGTTCCAAGGAGATCGCATGTTCTATTGCCCAGCACTTCCTTTAGAGGACGTTTTTGATCCGACTGGTGCGGGAGATACGTTTGTAGGAGGATTTATCGGATACCTTGCGAAGACGGATGATATTTCGTTTGAAAATATGCGCCGTGCCATCGTTCATGGATCCGCAATGGCTTCTTTCTGTGTAGAGAAATTTGGTACAGAACGTTTGTTTGAAATTACGGAAGCTGATTTAGCCAGCCGTGTGAATGAATTCAGAGAATTAGCTTCGTTCTAATTCTTAACCCACGATTACCTCGTGCATTAAATCCAGGTTCAGGTATTTAGCAGCCATGTCTCTAATATCCTGGGCCTGGATATTTTGTATACTGTCTTGAAATTGATCGTAGAAATCTGGACTTAATCCATCTAGTTGGATCACACGCACTTTTTCCGCAATATCAAAAGCCTGGGTAAGTTCACCTGTGAAGCTGCCCATTAGGTAATTTTGGACGATTTCGAGTTCATCCTGTGGAATCAGCTCATGTTGTAGCCAGGTAATTTCCTTTTTTATTTCTGTCAAAGTCGCATCCACATTCTCCCCATTCACATCTGTACCCACCACCCAATACCCACCTCGTGGATAAGGGGCAAGGCTTGACGAAATGCCATAAGTGAAGCCTTTATCTTCTCGAATATTTTTCTGCAATCTAGAACCGAAATACCCGCCTAAAACCGTATTCATTACACTAAAGTGAAAATAATCGGGGTCTTTTCTCGAGATCGCAGGCAATCCATATCGAATGGAGCTTTGTACAGAGCCCTCTTTTTCTTCCCTAAGTTTGATGGGATTGGAAGCGGTAGAAAGGGCTGGAATCGGTAGTTCTGAGCTAGAGTAATTGATTTTTCCGAGGGTCTGATCTAAATAAGCAATTTGCGCTTCCGAGATTTTCCCAGAAAGGAAAATCACTGGTTTTTGGGAAGCCCAAGTCAGCTTGTATTGGTTAATCAACACTTGACGATCTAATTTGTCAAAATCCTCTGCAACCGTAAAGCGGCCGTAGGGGTCATTCGGGAATACTTGAGCGCGGAATTTTTGACTTGCGGAATAGGAGGTTTTTTCCCAATTCAGTTTCGTTTTTTGGCGCTCAATTTCGATCTCTTTTTCTACTTCTTCAGCCGGGAAACTGGCTTCCTGTAGGATTTCCGAAACGATCGGAATAAGGGAATTAAAATGCTTCGATAAGCCATATACCGTAAACGTACCGTGATCAAGGCTCGCTTGTATGTCCCAGAAGGCTCCAAAAAAATCAAAATCCTGGTGAATTTGCTGTGCTGTGCGAGACGAAGTTCCACGTTTCATTAAAGACGCGGTCATGCCAGCTAATCCCGCCAAAGAACTATGAATCGCCCCCGCTTTTGTGCTTAATTCAAATTTAAACACTTCTTGCTCTCCTGCAGAAATCACCCACACCTCCATACCATTGGCTAAGGTATATTGTAGTGGTTTAGGAAATAAAACTTTCTCCACCGGAAAGGCGGCTGGTGCTACGCTGCGATCTAACATACTATTTTACTGGCTGATTAATGCCCGCAATGAGCGTTAAACGTAAGGTGTTCGCTAATGGACTACCTTGTCCGCTCGGAACGAGGTAGGCGAAGTCTAATCCGTATTTTTGGTCCATCTTAAAGCCTAAACCAAAGGTGAAGTACTTCCGATTACCCTTCATCTCACTCTCGTGAAAATAACCTGTTCGTAAAGCAAAGGCATTATTGAACAAATATTCCGCACCCACAGACGTCGTCACCTCTTTGATCTCTTCACTAATTCCATCCGGAGCATCTGCTAGGGATCCAAAAATTCCGCCGATCGCAGAAACCGTCGCAGGATCTGTGCCTACCATTTTTCCATTTACGTATGCAGGAGGCGTAGGGACCATTAATTTGTTGAAATCAACCGTAAAGGTCAATTTGTTTAAGTCATCTATTTCATGCGTTGCCGCCATTCCAACACGTAAATTCGTAGGGATGAAGTTTTTTTCTGTTCCGCCGTACGTTACCTTACCGGAGATGTTTGAAAGGGTCAAACCATAGCTATATTTCCAAGAAGCGGTGGTCGGTTTCGAATAAAATACCGAAATGTCGGCTGCCACCGTTTCAGCAGGTTTCAATGCATTGTTCAATCCCCCGCTCCCTTGGTAATTACCTAATAAGTTCGAATTGATGTACTTTAAATTCATCCCTAATGAGAGGGCTGGGGATAATTTTCTGGCGTGAGATATGCCCAGGGCAAATTCTTTGGAGTTAAAATTACCTGCGCTTGTTCCATTATCTAAGGTAGCTTGGAACATTCCTTGATCGAAATAATCAACCGAGAATCCAAAAACTAAATTCTTCTTTGTTACCGTGTAACCCGCCACATTATAAAGCGCCATATCGTTAACTAGGTTGCGCAACCAAGGCGTGTAAGACAAGGAAAAGCCCATTTTCTTTTCCGTGGTGGCTAATTTCGCTGTATTCCAGTGAATAGCATTTGCATCCACGGATAAGGCTACACCTGCATCGCCCATGGCTGCAGAACGGGCATCAGGGGCAACGTTTAAGAATAACAGGGTAGGAGTAGGAATGCGTCCAGCATTGATTTGGCCAGAAACTAAGGTTGTTTGAGCCTCGGACATGAATCCAACAGCAATAAATAAAAGGGTTAGGACTCTTTTCATGGGTTATTTAATATTTCCAATACGACCGCTGAAGCTTCTATACAGAGTTCCATTGTCATAGGTAATCTCAATTTGGTAATAGTTAATAAAATCTAATTGGCTCTTCTCTGCTGTACTCCAATCGATCGAAAATGTTTGATTAACAGAATCGCTGCCTGGAATCATTCCCGTCTTTTCGAGCATTTGTTTCCCTAAGTTACTATAAATTTTTAGCTTGTAACGATAGCTCGTCCAGCGTTTCTCCTGTAAGAATGAAAAGTTCGTTCGCTCAGTCATAGGATTCGGATAAATTTGGAGCGAACCTTGCTCTTTTTTTTCAGCCGAAACCCGGAATTCAAACGAACAAAATCCTTGATTCGTATGCACGTCAAAACAAGTTGCTTTGATTTTATAAATTCCAGGCGTAAGTGATTCAAAAGGGATGGTGATAGTACCCTGTTTGCTATTTCCAAAATCGGGGATAAATACATCAGAAACAGGAATTTCCAAGGTGTCATTAATGGAAATGAGCGCTTTTTCACCTTTAGGCCCCACGAGTCGTAGTGAACTCGCATCGCTGATTTTGATTTGTAAAAGGGGATTAGGAGAACTAGCCATAGGATCAGCTTCATTCAAGAGGCTAGCTGTCAGCACCGGGGCGTTTACCTCTTTTGCCTCTGAAGTAAATTTCACAACACTCTTCATTCCTCCGCCATACAAATCTGTGGCTGTTCGCGCGGTCCATTTTAGCTTTGCAGCTGGTACATTCGCCAGGGTAAATTTGCCTTTTTCTACCTTCGCGCTGTTGATGGCTTCTAAGGCCCCCTGAATCGAGTAGTTGAATTTATCTGTTTTTGTGCCCAACGTTTGCATGGGCGTATCTTGTCCATAATAAAATAGCCGAATCTCTCCATCAATACTAGGTGTAGTCTGACCTTGAATGATTCCAGAAGCTAAAGTATCTAGTCGGATCGAAAGCGCTTGCTGATTCCACGGAAGTGCAAAGGTAGGGTCGCCCAGCAGTGTGATATTTCGGTTGATTACCCCAGATTGACTATCGTTTTTTGCATCCCTGAATAAATCACCAAGTCGATAATTTTTATCATTTAGATGATTAACTAATTGTCTATAAAAAGCTTGGCCGAATAGGTAATTGCTACTCTGAAAGACAGGGCGTGTCGTAGAAATGAGTCCTATGGCGCCGCCTTGATTGGATAATAGACTCAATTCTGCTCCTGAAAGTTGATTAGGGTCGTCAAAACGGCCAAACTGGCAAGTCGCTGTTAGCAACAAGGGAAGATGCCGGCTGTTCTTTAAAGTTTGAATCTCATTGTTAGTGATTACCTTTTCATCCGTCCAGGCGGATTCAGAACCGTGTCCTAAGAAATGGATGAAGTCGGCATCACGGTTAAATAGCTCTAGGCTGGCTTTTTTGCCAGCTGCCGAGGTGTAAAATCCGTTGTTCACTTCCTGAGGGAACTGGTCTATATAGGTTTTTTTGACTTGATAAGCCTCTGGAATTAAACCTGCAAAGTCTTCCGCATCTTGCACGTGAATGTTAGCATCGCCATCATCGGCTAACCAGGAAAAGCGATAGGGTTGCTGCTGAGCGCCCGTCTCTGAACTGATTAATTTATTAACTACCGTATTTGCCTCTTCAAAAGACCTAGCTGGTATACGACCAATTCCTACGGCTATTGGCTCGTTCATGGCCTCATTGCCTTCAAGCCATTCGCCTTGGTTGTCTGCTAACAGCCCAAAAAAATCATCTGATACGTAAGTCTGTAATGGTTTTAGGGACTCGCGACTCTCATAACTTGGCACATAATTCTGTCTTTCAATAGCGGTAGCGACCTTGTTGATTCCTTTATAATCCACCGTAGCATCGCCTAACAGTAGGACATACTTTGGTTTTTTTGACCGAATGAAATCTCGAATCGCTGTCACATCCGTTTTACCCGCAGAGAATTCGTTGTAGATTTCTTTCGTGGAATAGGCCTTCGCTGCTATGCCCTTTGAGCTTTTATAGGATGCCAATAGTTTTGCAGCAGGAAGAATAGAGGGACTTGAAAGAATGAGTAAATCCGCAGAGGCATCTGCTCGAATGTTTTGGTTCGCTACGATTTCTCCGGTTTTTGGGTCCGCCGCTTTTGTCGGATCAAAAATCAACAGTTCTGCGCCAGGGGCAATTTTGTTAAAAGCGAGAGAGCTCACATTTTGCCAGCCTTTTCCTACGAGTTTAATCCAAACTAAGTGGTTTGCTTGGCGATTTTGAATACTGATGCTGAAAGTAGAATCGGTTTTATTGGGTAAAAAATAATGCGGATTCTCGTTTGTGGCATTGAATTTTCGTGGATAGTGTAGGTCGATATAATCGATATAGCCTGAACCTGTGGTATTAGTATAGGCTAGATTCCAAGTCCAACTTTGGTCCTTAATCTCTGGATTCACGGAGGCTGAGAAGGTCTGTAAAAAAGCTTTTTGATCATAGCGACCGCCCGATATCGCAGGGAAAGTAATGGGGGAAATCGAATTCCCTGGAATACTAAATGTAAACGTGCCGGGAGCGACAGAGGAGGAGGCTAATCTGCCAGATAGAAGGCTGGGTATCCCCGTTTTATAGTCTGCTAAAGGATATTGAATCGTTCGGTTTACATTACCAAAAAATCCATCCCCTAACCATTCTCGACCTGATTGCAGAAGATTATAGGTTTCTGGCTCGTAGTGAAAACGACTATAACCATAATCCAGAGCAGTCGAACTAACCGGGACTGCCGGAAGGTCTGTTATAGCTTTAGGCGACGGATCATCTAATCGGATAAAATAGAACGTAGTATCGCTGTAATGGTGCTTGAATTTTTCGCCATAAAACAGGATTTTATCC
This sequence comes from Cytophagaceae bacterium UBA7467, assembly GCA_002479785.1. GTDB lineage: Bacteria > Bacteroidota > Bacteroidia > Cytophagales > Spirosomataceae > Aquirufa. The sequence continues at coordinate 27,436 of DLPD01000019.1, read as the reverse complement.
CCTTGTTTCAAGAATGGAATCGGCTGAAGATCGATTGGCCTTATTGCGGAGTTTGCCTGTGGTAATTCGCCTATTTCGTGGCCATAAACACCGATTGAACTAGATTTTAAGCCTAATGAGGAAAGCCAAGTAGGTGTGATTTGGTAAATACCTGATTGGGTGATCCCTACTTTTAACCATTGGCCACTGGCTAGGACAGCATTTTGGGCACGTCCTGCAAATGCCGCCAAAAGCAGTGAGAGGGAAATGCTAAGAAATCTCAATCGGTACCACGTACGCATTCTTTGCCACCAGGTAGTTTCTGCCTGAATTTAATTCTTTGCAAATGTAACAGGTTCGGCGAAGTTTCCCTTTGATGAAGCGTAGGTTTTTTAAGGCAAAGTGTGCGCCCTCGGCTAATTCGATAAGTGGAGTTCCCGCAGGTGGTTCTGGATCGTAGCTTTTTAGGATGTCTACTAGTGGCTGGTAGCCGTTAGAGGAAGCTGCCGGATTCTTTAAATAAGCTCTTAGCACTTTGACTAAATCAGCGGGTAGTAATTCCTCATCTAAAATGGGTTCAAATAACGTGTAGAATTCCGTCTTCCATTCTTGCCCGTGCGGAAGGGCTTTGTTTTTATGAGCTAGATAAGTGGTTAAGTGAGCGACTTCGTGAAGGTAGGTAACTAAGAAGGCATATGGGTTTAGGTTGTGGTTGACCGTGACTTGGTGGCCCTTTGTGGGGCTATAACGGTAGTCCCCTAATTTAGAATCGCGGGATTTACTGACAATGAAGTCAAAGGAATAGTCATGCCAAAGTTGAAAGCAGTATTCCGCTACTTTGGGTGGGAAGTGATCAAAAAAGGAATCAATCTTTTTATTCTTCATCCGGATTTCAGACATAAAAAAAGTCCTTCGCATGCGAAGGACTTTTTTCTGATCGTTGTGCTAAAATTATTTAGCAGCAGCAGTGTCAGCAGCAGCAGTGTCAGCAGCAGCAGAATCAGCTGGAGCAGCAGCAGCAGCAGAATCAACAGCAACAGTGTCAGCAGAAGCTTCTGCTTTCTTCTCACCACAAGATGCTAAAGTTACCATTGCAGCAACGAAAGCTAGAGCGAATACTTTTTTCATTTCTTATTTTGTTTAAGGTTTGAGCTACAAATCTACGGCATTATTTTATAAGTACAAATAAATGCAAATAAATTTTTAAGATTTTTTTAAGGAATGAATAAAATTTTCTAAAAATAGGCCTCTATTGTGTCTAATCGGCTTAGGAATTCTTAAGAATTACAACCTTAGAAAAGGTCTAAATTAGATAAGTCCTATTTTATTAGATCTTTGAAGCGATCGTAAAACCCGCTTGATTTGAAGGTAAAGGTCTTATGCAAGATGTAATTCGAGACAAAACTATAGCCCATACCGTGAAGGGTTGTCGCTATCTGTGTGATATTTAGTTTTTTAACCGAATAAGGAATGGCAAAAAAGATATCAGGATGATGCGCGTGAATGAATTCGTAAGGAATGGTGCTAAATAGCCAGGTTATGATTCCAGAAAAGCTGGCTACTAGGATATACTTGAACATTTCGCGCCTAGTCTGCTTGCTTTGGCGCGCATTGAAGGCAAATAATTTAGTCAAGAAAAACCCGACAACTAGCGCAATAAAATAGGCCGGAAGAATGGAATCCTCATACGAAACGCGAAACCAATCCTTAATTAATCCTCCAGCGAGCAGTTGAACACAAGCCCCTAATCCAGCCACCACGAAGTAGGCGAATAAGTCTTTCTGATTAAAGAGGGGGGCTTTCTTGTCGCTCAAAGGCCTGGATTAAAAGAGGTTTTTAACAATGCTTGGGTATACGCCTAAAAGCAAGGTACCTAGGGTGCAAGCCCACATCGCGAACTTCACTAATCCTGGTAATTCAATGCGCTCGATATCTCCTTCTTTGAAGTAGATGGCGATGATTGCTTTGAAGTAATAATACACACCTACTGCTGACATAACAATCGCTAAGATGACTGGGTAGTACACGTGGCGATTAAAGATATCAGAGAAGACGAAGAATTTACCCCAAAAACCTGCCGTCAACGGAATCCCCGCTAATGACAATAAGGCGATGGTAAAGCAGAAAGCTAAACCCGGATTCTGCTTCGCTAAACCTTCGAACGAACTGAAGTTCTCCGGTTTCTCGGTGCGTCCTGTTTGGTACTCTGCCACTAACATCACTACCCCAAACGCCACGATGGTGGCTAAGGTATACGATAAGGAATAATACAAGATAGTAGACTGTGTGCTTGCTTGATTCGCACTCACCGTTAACAACATATAACCCGCGTGAGAAATACTCGAATAAGCTAACATACGTTTTGCCGATTGTTGGTAAGCGGCCGTAATGTTTCCGATTAAAAGCGTTAACATACTAACATAATAAATCGGATATACCCATGTTCCGTACATCGTGCCAAAAGGTCCTGAAAGCACTTGGAACAATGCGGCAAAGCTCGCAGCCTTCACTACCGTTGACATAAACATCGTGAAGATCGTAGGCGCACCTTCATATACATCTGGAGTCCAGAAGTGGAAAGGAGCCGCAGAAATTTTAAATAAGAATCCGACTAATATCAATAATACCCCAATCGATAAAAATATAGGAGTTGATTCTGGAGGCGTATTCGCAATGGCTAATGCTATGTTTGCTAGATAGAATGAACGGGTTGCGCCATAAACTAAGGTGATTCCGAAAAGCAAAATACCAGTCGCGAAAGAACCCATCAAGAAGTACTTTAACGCAGCCTCGTTTGAACGCAAATTACGCTTGTCTGAACCTGTTAATACATACATCGCTACGGATAGAATCTCTAAGCCCACAAAGAACATAATCAAGTGGTCGAATGAAACCATTAAAATAGCCCCTACAACGGAGAATAAAAGAATGGCGTAGTACTCTGCTGGATGTGTATGTTCTTCGTCGATACCAAAGCCTTTGGAAAAACTAACCACCATAAAGGCAGCTAATTGAATGATTAAACTGAAGCTGATGGAGGTATTCGTGGTGTGGAACATGTGTCCATACCATAACATTTCGTGGTTCCAGTCCAAAGCTGTCAAAGCCATACTGCCCCCTAAGAACAATAGTGTCGCAGCTTGGATGGTTTTTCTTGAAAGCCAAAAGCCCAAGAATAAATTTAAAATACCTAGAAGTGATAATGCAATGATAGCCGTCATAATGCTTTTTAATACTATTTTATTTGAACCATTGGATTAATTGCTGAACCGCTGGCTCACTAAAACCTAAAACTGTCGAAGGGAAAATTCCGCCTACAATAACCAAGGCGCTCAATGGAATTAAGACCGCTTTTTCGGCAAACGTTAAGTCGGCAAAATCAGCGGTGATACGAGACACATTTCCGAACATCGATTTCTGAATTAAGCGCAACGTATACACCGCACCTAAAATGATAGTGATGCCGGCTATGATGCCTAGAACTAGATTTTGGTCGAACACACTTTTTAATAACAAGAATTCCCCGATGAAACCATTGGTTAATGGTAAGGCCACCGAACCTAAACTCAAGATCACAAAAGTGACTGTCAAAGGATACGAGAATTGAGTGATACCGCCTAATTGTGCGATCTCTCTTGATTTTGTTCTACGCTCGATAATTTCTATCACGAAGAATAAACCGATGATATTGATCCCGTGTGATACCATTTGGTACAAAGCACCTTGAATACCTTCGATGCTTCCAGATAAAATACCGGCAGACATCAAGCCTACGTGCGCAAAGGAAGAATAGGCTAACAAACGTTTCGCGTCTTTTTGTTGAATGGCGATGATTGAACCGTAAATCACACCGATAACGGATAAGATGGATGCCGTTAAGCCCCAAGTTGCTACGCCTAAAGGGAACATAGGTAAAACCAAACGAATCACGCCATAAGTACCCATTTTCAACATAATACCCGATAATAACATCGTTCCTTGAGCAGGAGCTACGGTATAGGTATCCGGTTGCCAGGTATGGAATGGGAAAACAGGCATCTTGATGGCAAATGCCAGGAAGAAGGCCGCAAACAAATACCCTTGTTGATCAGCGCTTAAGCCTTTCGCAGTTTGGTATAATACGTCGATATCTGCGGAGTGAAACTCCCCTGGTGTAAGTAAATACACATAAACTAGGGCGATTAAGAAGAATAAAGACCCAAACAAGGTGTATACAAAAAACTTAAACGTAATCGCATTCTTATTCTCACCACCGTAAATGGCAGCTAAGAAGTAGATCGGTAATAAGGACGCTTCGAAGAAGAAATAGAATAAGAACGCATCTTTCGCTAAGAACGCTCCCATTAAAGCCGTTTGCATCGCTAACACAAGACCTTGGAATTGGGAATTGTTTGCGCGATCTGTATTCGCCGTAGTCGCTACGATGAACGGAACTAACAAGGCACATAGACCGATTAAGACCCCACTGATTCCATCCACATAAAGGGAGAAAGATAATCCTGCCTCTGCTACCCAAGGAGCAGAAAAGGAAACAGGGCTTAGGCTAGCTTGTTGTAGAACATAGGCCGTTGCCGCTAATTCAATGATGGATGTTGCCAGGGAAATTGCGAACGCGTTCTTTGGCTTGAAGATCAACAAAGCTGACCCAATTAAAAGCGGAAATAAAAGTATAAATAGTAGATACATAGCTATGTGGCGATCGTATTAAGAAAGGATCGTACTTTTTAAACTGACAAATAAGATGACAACGATGGCCGCTACCATGCAGAAGAGGTAAATGCCTACGTTTCCTGTTTGGGCTCTGCGGAACTCACTCGAAGCATACTTTACAAAACGGCCTAAACCCTCCACGAACAAGTCAATCACTAGGAAGTCGATCACTTGGAAGAAGAAGTTCGATAAGAAAGCGATAGGTTTCACAAATAACATATCGTATAATTCATCGATGTAGAATTTGTGGTAAATGACTTTTTGGATTCCTGAGATTTCTGCGTCTTCAGATGGCACTGATTTTTGCATTCCAAAAACGTAGATAGCTAGGAAAGCCGGCAAGAATGCCGCTAAAAGGGGTGCGCCTCCTTCTAAACTTAGGAAGTTAACTTCGCCAGCTTCACCTGCTTCAGGTAGTAAGGGGGCTAACCAATGGGCTAGGAATTCATTTCCACCCGCAAAGTGAGGTAGGTTAATCAAACCGCCACCCACAGAGAAAACCGCTAAAATAATCAACGGCAAGGTCATCGTGATAGGCGATTCATGTAAATGATGCGCTTGTTTTTCCGTGCCCCTGAACTCTCCGTAGAAAGTCAAAATGAACACACGGAACATGTAGAAGGAGGTCAAAGCAGAACCCACAATCGCTAAACCCCACATCAATGGGTCGTGGTGGTATAGACTCGCTAGGATCTCATCTTTCGAGAAGAAACCCGCGAAAGGTGGAATACCCGCAATTGCGATCGTTCCTAACATAAACGTGATGAATGTGATAGGCATTTTTGATTTCAATCCACCCATGCTGCGAATATCTTGTTCGTCTGACATGGCGTGAATCACAGAACCTGCTCCTAAGAACAATAGGGCCTTAAAGAACGCGTGTGTCATTACGTGGAAGAACGACGCCGTGTAAGCGGAAGCACCTAGACCCATGAACATATACCCTAATTGGGATACTGTTGAATAGGCAAGGACTTTTTTGATATCGTTTTGGAAAAGACCAATCGCCGCTCCTAACAAGGCTGTAGCTAAACCGATCCAACCCACAAAATGCAATACTTCTGGACTCATTTCAAACAAAGTATTTGCACGAATAACCATGTAAATACCCGCTGTCACCATCGTCGCTGCGTGAATCAAAGCTGAGACAGGTGTAGGGCCCGCCATCGCATCTGGAAGCCAGGTGAACAACGGAATCTGTGCTGATTTACCCATCGCACCGATGAAAAGACAGAAGGCGATGATGCTTAAATCAGTCGTATAATCGCCGCTTTGAATCGCCGTGAAAATCGTTTGGTAATCCGTTGTTCCAAAATCTTGGATCAACAAGAAAATACCTACTAAGAAACCTAAGTCACCAATACGGTTCATAATGAAGGCCTTGCGCGCTGCATCACCGTAGGAATTCTTTTGGTTCCAGAATCCAATTAATAAGTAAGAACACAAACCTACTCCTTCCCAACCAATGAACAAGACTGTGAAGTTCGCTCCTAACACGAGGATTAACATAAAGAAAACGAACAGATTTAGGAAAGCAAAAAACTTCCCAAAACCCGCATCGTGGGACATATACCCAATCGAATACACGTGAATCAAAGTGCCTACTCCTGTAATCACGAGGAGCATTAAGATGGATAGTTGGTCGATTTGAAAGGCAAATGGAATCTCTAGAGAGCCTACCTTAATCCAATCTGCGATCGGAAGAATCTGTGTCTGACCGTCGAAATTCAAGAACAACTGAAGTGATAAGGCGAAGGCAACCAATGGAGGAATAGTCCCAATGATGCCCGCGATTTGCTTCGGTAATTTCGGGTACGCTAAACCATTAATAGCAAAGCCTAATAAAGGTAATAGTGGAATGAGGAATAGTAAAGACATATTAATTGGGCGGAATATTGCGCTTAATTAGTTTTTCAATTTGTTAAGAACACCGATATCGATGCTTTGAATATTTCGGTAAATCATGACAATGATCGCTAAACCAACAGCGACCTCCGCTGCGGCCACGGCCATAATGAAGAATACGAAAATTTGGCCAGCTGGGTCAGAATAGTAGGAGGAGAATGCAGCTAGCAATAAGTTAACGGCATTTAACATTAATTCGATCGCCATAAATACGATGATCGCATTTCTACGTGTTAATACGCCCAAAATTCCAATGCAAAACAAGGCTGAGCTCAGCATAATGTAATGGGTTAATGGAATCGTACGGATAATTTCTGGTATTGATTGCATAGTCTTAAATAATAACAAAGGCTCTAGGCAAAAGCCCGTCCAAAAAATGCATTTATGCGAGGCAAATTTACGAAAATATCTGATAGCCTCGACATCAAAAATGCCTTAACGCTGAAAACCTTGCAATTTAATTTCGGTTAGTTTGCGCTTTGTGTCCATGGGGAAATCACCCTTCATCATCCAGTCGTAATAAGACGGGTCAGACTTTAATACTTCTATCACGGGTTTACCTATGTGTTTGCCAAAATTAAAGCAAGCCACCCGGTCTTTGTTGTAGGCCATGCGGTTAGCGTAGTCAATTGAATTCGAGGCACTTAGTTCATGTAACTTGTCCATGTCGTTTTGGATCGGGAATACATCATTTCCCTCCGCATCCTTGATTGACTTGTTCGCGTAGTGTTTTACTTGCGCATTTAAAACTTCTAACGTGGCTAACACATCTGCCTCAGCTCCGTGTGCCCCGATTAATTCTTTACCACAGTAAAATTGGTAGGCAGCGGTTAAATTACGTGGCTCCATTAAATGGAAAATGCGTTGTGCATCCACTAATTTTCTGTTTTTCATATCGAAATCCACCTCAGCGCGTAGCATTTCCTCTACTAACATAGGCACATCGAAACGATTGGAATTAAAGCCGGCAAGATCGCAACCTTCTAAAAATGCAGCTAAGGATTTTGCCATCATCCGAAAAGTAGGTTCATCCTTCACATCGTCATCATAGATGCCATGTACTAAAGAAGCCTCTAAAGGAATCGGAATACCTGGGTTCACGCGGCGCGTTTTTACCTCCACACTTCCGTCTAGATTGGCTTTGGCAATCGAAATCTCGACTATGCGATCTCGGTTAATTTGTATACCCGTCGTCTCTAAATCGAAAAATGCGAGAGGTCTCTTTAGCTTTAATTGATGTTCCATAGGATATTTTAAAATGGGCTAAAGCAAAGGTAAGTTATTATTACCTTTGTTACATGAATTTTAGCCCGAAAGCACTTTTTTTTGACTGGGATCACACGCTGTGGGATCATGATTTAAATGCAAAAGAAGTTTTGCTGGAATTAGCCGACGAATATGCGCTAAGCATTGAACCCTCAAGTTACTGGGCGTGCTTTGAAAAAATCAATAATGGGCTCTGGGATCAATATGCGGCAGGAGAAATATCGCAATCAGAATTACGGGAGACACGCTTCGTTCGCTTTTTTGAGGAGCTGGGTGTTGAAGGTCCTGCTGGAGAATTTGGCGATAAATACCTGTCTAGAGCGCCGCGAAAGACGAATTTAATGCCGGGGGCTTTTGAAGTCATTCAAGATTTAGCCGCCCATTTTCCTTTGTACATTCTGACCAACGGCTTTGACGACATTCAATATGTGAAGATCGAGGGGGCAGGGATGCGCTCTTTTTTCAAAGAAATTATTACGTCTCAGCAAGTGGGTACTAAGAAACCGAGTCCATTGTTTTTTGAATATGCGTTAAAGCGTGCGGGTATTCAAGCAGAAGAAGCGCTGATGATTGGCGATCACGTGGAGGCTGATGTAAAGGGAGCGTTGAATGCAGGTATTCCGGCAATTCATTATAATCCCTTATCGATAAATACGAATTTACCTTACGAAATACAGCATCTGGTCGAATTAAGGGGATTACTCAAAAATGGATAATTGATTATCGCTCGATTTTCGGTCAAAAATCTTCTTGTCCCGGATGAATTTTTTGTTCTCTTCTAAGAAAAGAATGAATTTCTCAATTTGGTCGTATTGAAAGCTGAAATCGATATTTTTCACATCGTAAGACTCCACGTACACCTGTTTGAAGTCCGTAATAACGTAGTCCAGGCGCTCAATGCCGTATTTCTGAAGACCTAGTAAATACAGATTTTGGTGATTATGCAAAAAGCGATTCGGCTCGTAATACGCTGTACTTTTTAGATCAAAAGCCACCGTATCGCCCACGCCATCTATGTAGCCGTAGATTTGCGCGTTTTTGTAACGCGACTCAACATAAAACTGGGTCTTGTATTTGGCAGGTAATAATTCACGCGCTTGATCGATGATTCCCTCAGCGAATGCCTCTTCATTTTCGCCTAAAGTTACCGCTCGCTCAAAATCAATCCCTTTTTGTTGCGCATTCGTGGTGGGTTTACGTACGCGGTTGATACGATCAATTAGCTCGATTTCATCCACAATGATTTTGCCATTTCCATCGCGGGATTGGCTTAAATAGAGGTTAAAGGAATTTAAAAGCGTGGGATATAAGCGGTAAATCATGTTGCAATTTATTGAATTTGGAGGCGAGTCACAATTTCATCCTCGATTAAATGCGATTTTGTGATCTCTGCTACATCTTCTAACTGTACATTGCCGTAGAAAACTCCTTCTGGATAGACGACCATAGTGGGTCCTTTTCCACAGAAATCGAGGCAACCTGATTTTTGAATACGGATTTTAGCGCTTCCACCTTGAGCGGCATAACTTGCGCGGAAAGCCTCTACTAATGCAGTTCCATGACCAGAACCGCAACATTTTTTAGGGGCATCTTTGTCGTTAGCGCAGATAAATACGTGTTTTTCGAAGTGCATATAATTAGCTGTTTAAAAGTAGTACGATAGGGCAATGGTCAGAATGTTTGACATCTGGAAGGATAGAGGCATGTTGAATTTTTTCTGCCAAAGGTTCAGACACCATTTGGTAATCAATTCGCCACCCCAAGTTTTTACCACGAGCTCCTGCGCGATAGGACCACCAGCTGTAGTGGTGAGGTTCTGAATGGATCGCTCTAAAGGAATCTACAAATCCACGACTCACAAATCCGTCCATCCATTCGCGCTCTTCAGGAAGGAAACCAGAACTGTTCGCGTTGCCTTTCGGGTTATGGATGTCGATGGCTTTGTGGCAAATATTGTAATCGCCTGCGATGACTAAATTGGGGAATTCGATTTTCAGGGCATTGATGTAGTTTTGAAAATCGCCTAACCATTCCATTTTGAAAGCTTGTCTTTCATCACCACTTGATCCTGATGGCATATAGACACTCATCACGGAAAATCCATCGTAATCAGCACGCAACACGCGGCCTTCAGCATCGTATTTATCGATACCGCAACCCACTGATACGTTATTGGGCCTGATTTTACTGAAGATGGCTACGCCAGAATATCCTTTTTTCTGCGCGGAATGCCAATAGACCTCGTAGCCTAGGGCGAAAATTTCGCTCAAGTCTACTTGTTCCACCTCGGCTTTCAATTCTTGGATACAGAGGATATCTGGATTTTCTTCTTGAAGCCAAGAAACAAACCCTTTGGTCATGGCGGCACGAATGCCGTTCACGTTATAACTAATGATCTTCATTCGGGAATACCTCGGTTTTGAAATAATGAATGATGTGTGCTTTTAAGAGGATTTCTTGTTCTTTCAAAGGCAAAGAAGGAATTCCTTGTACATTCTCCCAATGTGGCCAACCTTCCTCATCTAAGCCCTCTAAACGATAAAAACCACTGTAACTCAATACCTTACAGGTGGCGATATGTAGGAGATCTTGCTTTTGTTCTTTCGTAAAATGCGCGTGTCCCTGACCTAATTCTTGAACCCCGATCATCAACAAAATCGGTTCCATTTCGGTGGGACGCTTGCCAAACGCGTTTTCGAAAAAATCGAGAATCATTTCCCATTCTTCTACGACGATAGCTGGCTCAAATTCCATACAGTTTACTAATTAAATGAGGTGCAAATTAGCCACAAAAAATGATTAATTGCCGTAGATGTCGTAATTTTGAAAACCAATAACCAAAAAATTAGTTTATAAAATGCATTCAATTGCACAAAAGCGTACATTCACAACTAATCCCCCTCTAAAACGAACCTTTAAAAAAATGAAATCCTTCTCCATCCCCTCTTTGTTTAAGAGTAATTTGATCGGTCGGATTAAAGAGGCTCGTCGAGTTCAAGATAAATTAAAGAAGGATTTCACGCCTACACACCTGGATTTTGGTCCGGTGGAGGTATTGCTTTCTCGACATTTTGGCTTCTGCTATGGAGTGGAAAATGCCGTAGAAACAGCCTATCAGATTATCGATGAGAATCCAGATAAACGCATTTTCTTATTGTCTGAAATGATTCATAATCCTGCCGTGAACGCGGACTTATTGGATCGTGGTGTGCGTTTTATTCAAGATACTACGGGGAATCAGCTCGTGGCTTGGGAAGAATTGAGTTCGAATGATGTGGTAATCGTGCCCGCTTTTGGGACCACTTTGGAAACACAGGCTATCTTGCAATCACGCGGGATTGATCCTTATGCCTATGATACGACCTGTCCTTTTGTAGAGAAAGTCTGGAATCGAGCAGATGCGATCGGTAAAAAAGACTATACCGTGATTGTTCATGGAAAACCGAGTCACGAAGAAACGAAAGCTACTTTTTCACATTCACAGTCCGTGACACCCACGTTAATTATCAAAGATATCAAACAGGCGATTGCCTTGGCTGCTTATATTAAAGAAGAAAAGTCAGCGGAAGAGTTTTATGCCGAATTCGAGGGACAATATTCAGCGGGTTTCGATCCCTCTACTGATTTAAAACGAATTGGAGTGGTGAATCAAACGACGATGTTAGCGACAGATACACAAGAAATTGTGGATTATTTACGTCAAGTCATTCGTTTGCACTTCCAATTATCACCTGAAAATACCAAGGATTATTTTGCGGATACGCGTGATACACTTTGTTATGCTACAAATGATAATCAAAGTGCAACTTACGGCTTATTAGCTGAGGAGGCAGATTTTGCCATTGTCGCAGGAGGCTATAATTCTTCTAATACAGCCCATTTAGTGGATTTGTGTATGCAAAAATTACCTACCTATTTCATAAAGAATGCGGAGAAATTGATTGCTGGAGACCAGGTATTGCATTTTGATAATGCGGCTAAAGAGGAAAAGCTAAGTGACTCGTTTATCCCTACCAAAGCTAAAGTTCGGGTGTTGTTAACCTGCGGAGCTTCCTGTCCAGATGCAGTGATGGAGGAAATCTTGCGCAAGCTAGTTTCGTTTTTCCCAGGAGCGAAAGATGTGGATGAAGTGGTTAATAGGAATCTACAATCTTCTTAACGGCAGGCAAGTAACCTTCTCCGAAAAGGTTAACATGTACTAAAAGCGGGTACAGATTGTACAAAGGAATACGTTCGTGGAATCCTTTTTCTATGGGGAAATTCGCGTGGTAGGCTTCGTAAAAAGCCTCATCAAATCCCCCAAACATCGTGGTAAAAGCAAGCTCTGCCTCTCTAAATCCAAAATAACAAGCCGGGTCCACTAACGTAATCAATCCTTGCGGATTTGTCATCGCATTTCCGGACCAAAGGTCTCCGTGAATTAAAGCCGACTTTTCGTTAGGAAGGAGGGAGGGTAATTTTTCAAAAAGTGTTTCAAATTTGGCCTCTAATTCTGAATCGATTTTACGATCATAGATCGCTCTCGCTAATTGGTTACGTAGGCGATGTTCGATAAAGAAAGCGATGCCATTCTGATTCCAAGTATTGATTTGTGGCGCAGCTCCGATGTAATTTGTGTAATCGAGTCCGTGTCCGTTTTCAGTTGTGTTTTTGTGCAATCGCGCTAGCTTCTCACCAAAATCCACCCAGTAATTTGCGGCCTTTTCTCCCGATGGAATGCATTCCATCATCAAGTATTCTTTCTCCTCTATCGTTCCATTTCCGATCACGCTAGGAACTGAAATGGAGGAGGTTTTTCCGATTAAATCCAGGTTTTTCGCTTCCGCATCAAATAGTCCTTGGTGATCTCCTTGGTTCCATTTGATGAAGTATTCGTCCGCATTTTTCAATTGTACACGGACCGCCAAGTTAAAATTTCCTCCATAGAAAAATTCGAGGTCCTTCACTTCGGTAGTATCCCCTAAATGATGTTGGATAATTTTATCAATAAACTGGTATTGTGCTTGCGTTTCCGTGGACATAGGACAAAATTACCTTATTTTCTTTTAAAAAGCGGAACCGTACTGCAAGGTTCTCCAAAAAACAAGCTCTTCGCCACCGGTTGCAATAATTGCGTGATTTTCAAATAAGCTTCTGTCGGAACGGATTCTTTCGAGCAACCTTTGATGACGATTTTGGCATCCTGAAAATCTTCCGGCTTTATGTTCGCCAAAGCTTGTTCAAACAACGTCTTTTCCAAATCAGCTAAATTTCCAAAAACGAGCGTTTTCGCGAATGGAGTCAGTTGAACGCCTACTAACATATAAGCCCAAGTGGGAATAATGGCATCCTCACTGCAACCCACGGCTACGTGTTTCCCAGCATAACTCGACCAATCGTGTCCTGCGATGAACGTTCTAAAATCTTTCTCGCGCAAGGCGATGCCTTGGAATAATTGATCTTTGATGTCGATGAAAACACGATCACCCGGAACACGTAAATCTTCTAAATCGATTTGCGTCAGCCCACTTTGGTTTACTCGGTTGATAATTTCCTCTGCCATCTTACAAAGATTTAAGTTTCGGTTTAGTGCCCATGTATTCCTTTAAATAGTCGGGCTCTTTCGTAACGAGGTTTTCGAATGATTGGTTCAAAAAAGCCTTGTGGGCTAATTTCCCCATATATTGAGCCTCAGGTAATGAAGGTCCATCAAGGAATGTGATGGAAGGATGCAAGCAACTTGCTTTCCATTTCGCAGAGCCATTCCCAAAAGCCACAATAGGCCTAAACTCTTGAAAAGACTCTTGGTTTAATATATGAGCCTCTTGAGGAGACACCTCCTGTAAATTTGCCGTATAAACGGCCGCATAAACTTCCATTCTGCGCGCATCTAACATCGGTAAAAGCAGCGAGTCTGCGGGTGGGGTGACTGAAGAGGCTAACACCTGTAAAGTCGGCAAACAGATTAAGGGTTTGTCTAAAGCGAAGCAAATTCCTTTTGCCGTCGCTAAGCCAATGCGTAAACCTGTGTATGATCCAGGTCCGTTTGAAACAGCCACCGCGGATAGTTCAGCTAGCGCCCACCCAGCCGTATGCATCACTTTTTCAATCAAAAGCGTGAGCGCTTTGGAATGAGAACCTTCCTCTGAAACTAATTCCTGCGTAATCAATTGCCCATTTTCATGCAGGGCAACGGAACAGTTTTGGGTTGATGTATCTAGACTTAGGATAAGACTCATTTCAAAGAGCTAATTAATTCCACCCCTTTTAAGAGGCTAGGATCGTGTTCAAAAGACCATTCATTAATCCCTTTTTTAAGGTAATAATGGTGTACTATTTCTTGTTCTAATAACGCGGAAATCACTTTTTTGTTCGCCGTTAGTTCTTTGGCGACCGAGGAATCCCATTCTGGTTTGGCCTTCTCCAGTGTGGCTGTCAAGTTTGTATACAAAGGATCTTTTTGTGTTTCCTTCAGCACCTCACGCATCTGTTTTTCCAACGGGCTTTCGTAGTTGAATTTGCTCGCTATTACCCACTCCACGAAGTCTTCGTATTCAGCTTCCGTTAAATGGAAGTTAGCCGCCTTCGCGATTGAGGCGTGCTTTAATTTAAATAACCGGGCATATTGAAAGAAGATTTTCTCTTTCAAAAGTTGTTGCGTCAAACTGTTCGCCTGCGGACGACCTACTAACACATCGGGTTCAATACCTCCACCAGCGTTGACTTTTCGGCCTTTGCGTGTTTTAAATTCCTGTTTAGTGGTGTCCTTGTTTCCAGAATAGTCGATAGCTTGAATGCAGCGACCACTCGGTATGTAATATTTCGCAGTGGTAATTTTGATTTTAGCACGGTAAGGCAAATCACGAGTCACCTGAACGAGGCCTTTTCCAAAACTCCGTTGTCCCACAATCGTTGCCCGGTCATAATCTTGTAAAACACCCGCCACAATTTCGGCCGCTGAAGCGGAGTTTTGGTTAATTAAGACGACTAGCGGAATGGAATTATCCCAGCTGGGGTTCAAGGCTTTGTAAGAGGCATTCCACTCTTGTAACTTACCCTTGGTGCTTACGATAGGCGTTTCTTTGTCTAAAAAGAGGTTGCAAATGTCAACTGCCTGCGTCAATAAGCCCCCTGGATTATTGCGCAAATCCAATATCAATTTCTTCATACCCTCTTTCTTCAATTGAACCAGGGCCGCCTTCATTTCTTTGGTTGCCGATTGATTGAATTCTTCTAATTCGATGTAGCCGATGCCTGGACGGATGATGCCCGCATAGCCTACGTTTTTAATTTGAACGGTAGATCGGTTGATGCTTACCGATAAAGAGGCATCCCCCCGCTTGATCTCTGCGGTTAATTTGCTGTCTTTAGGCCCTTTGATTAACTCCCCTGGATCTGACTCTTCGGTAATCTTATTTCCATTAATGGAAAGTAGTTGATCACCTATTTGTAATCCAGCCTGTAAGGCGGGGCTATCTTCGTCTACATAGGTAATGTAATAGCCTTTGTTCACCCAAGTCGCCCGGATTCCGATTCCCTCGTATTTTCCGGTGGTGAGGGTGGTAAATTCGTCCAAATCTTGTTCTGGATAATACACCGTGTAGGGGTCTAATTGGTCCAGCATTCCATCGATGGAGTTTTGTACGACCTTATTAGGGTCGATGGGGTCCACATAGAATTGATTCAGTTCTTTGATGACACTGGCATAAATATCCAGGTTTTTAGCAAGGTCAAACAAGTGGTCTGCCCGGCTAAAAGCCCACAATCCCATACCCAAAAACACGAAAAGGCTTATTTTAATTAGCTGCTTCATTTGATTGGGTGAATTTGTCTAAAATGGCGGCCATTTTCTTATGGATTTTGTCTGAGGATTCAATGGTGGAACCAATATAGACAAAAGCCAATACATCTGGAAGTTTTGCTTTTCCTTCTACTTGAAAATGGGGTTTGTTCAGGCGGTAAGCCTCGCGGATGCGACGCTTGAGTGTGTTTCGGTCCACAGCTTTCGAAAATTTGCGCTTTGGAACCGAAATTAATATCTGTGGATTCGCTTGATCCGCTACATACGGATTCTCTCGGATGTATAAAACACGAAAAGGATAGACAAATCGTTCTTCAACGACTCGGCTATCCTTCTCGAATAAGGAATCAATAATCTTACTATGCGTTAGACGCTCCGATTTAGAAAATGTAAATTTCAAAGCAGGAATACTAAGTGTATAACAATAGCAAACCAGAAATCTTCTTTTCTAAGATCTATGGCTTATTTGCCTCTTTTTTCGTCTGAAACAGTCAACTTGTGACGTCCTTTAGCACGACGGTTTGTCAATACGCGACGACCGTTTGCCGTAGACATACGCTCACGGAAACCGTGTTTGTTCTTTCTCTTACGTACAGAGGGTTGAAAAGTTCTTTTCATTTCTTTATTTGTTAAAGCAGCCCATCATTTCGATTAGGGCTTGCAAAGGTAAAACAAAATATTTATTCATCAAGGATTCAGCTTTAATGGCCTCACCTGACAGGTCCTTACACCTTGATTTCTACGTCTACTCCTGATGGCAATTCTAATTTCATCAACGCATCTACTGTTTTAGCAGAAGAAGAGAAGATGTCGATTAGGCGCTTGTATGTACATAATTGGAATTGCTCACGTGCTTTCTTGTTAACGTGTGGTGAACGTAAAACAGTGAATTTCTCAATTTTTGTTGGAAGAGGGATAGGGCCAGAAACAACTGCTCCTGTAGCTTTTACCGCTTTAACGATTTTCTCTGCTGATTTGTCTACCAAGGAGTGGTCAAATGACTTCAGCTTAATGCGAATTTTTTGATTCATATAAGATGGTTCTTTAAATGATTAAGCAGCGAAAGAACCATTTACTCCGCTACTTAAATAAATTAGGATTGCAAAAGTACAGAATGTCACTTAATTATACAAGGCCTAAAACTTAGTTTTTTCTTGAGCGCGTTGTTTTTCAGCTAAATAGCTCGCCTGTGAGGCTTGAAACAGGCGAGGATTGAGTGTTCTCAGTTTTTCCATGGCCTCGTCCGCATACAATATTTCGCCCATTTTCAGTGCCTGCAAAGCATAGATGGGGTAGTAGGCTGGATTTTGTTCGTTCCATTGCAATGCCGCTAACGCGGCCTCGTAGCCTTTTTTTGCGGGAACCAGCGGAAGAGCCTGTTGTAAAACCGGGATTTGAAAAGGATATTTTTCTAACATCATAAGTGCATTCGCTTGTGAAACCGGAGGTGTTTTTACCGGAAAAGCCGTCGCATATTTCCAAAAAGCCAAAATCCCAGTCATCCCCGAACCTTGGGTTGTGTCCGCCGCAATGGACACATTCAATTGGTTTAAGGCGACGACAGGTTTCGCGTGGTAAAACGCTTGCCACGATTTTAATAGTTCTAATTCAGGAAACATTTCGCCTAATGATCTTTGCCAGCCTGTCAGGTCATACAGGGGTGCTTTCCCTTTCCAAAACATCATTCCATTAGATAAGTAGACCAAATCGCGCAAATCCGCACGCGGAACAAAAGACGGACTCATCGGTGCCGTTGGAATTCCTGCGGCTAGTAAATTAGCCTGTATGGCTAAGTCCTCTGATGGGTTGAATTCGGGCTTTCGTTTTAAATACGTAGACTCTGCGTATAATTTATTGGCGATGTAGAGTGGATTTTCTGGTTCAAGTGAACATGCGCGATTGTAAAAATAAACCGCGGAATCCGCAACAGCTAGCCTTTCGTATTGCAAGGCCAGTTGTGTGGCGATGCGAGGGTCAGCTACATCACTTTTTTGTAAGGTAAATAAGGCATCAAAAGGGCGGTTTTCTGTTGCGAATACATTCGCAAGCGCCACCGAGAGTGCGGGATCAGGATGGACACTTTGGCTAGCTGCCACATAATAGGCGAAGGTCTCTGTGTCTCCCGCTTGCTGCGCGAGGGCGGCTAGGCTTAGGTTGCTTTTCGTATTTAAGCGACTGTGCAAAGTGGCATTCTTGTAATGGATTTCTGCCATTTGTTGGTCCCCCACTAAAGCAGATACGTCGCCTGCATAATTCTCTTTCGCGGCCATTCCCAGATGATAAGCGCTTGCATTAAAAGCAAAGACGGCGCCTACACTCAAAATGACTACGCCTATCAGAATTAAGTGTAGTGGAAGCGTAACGGCCTTGTGTATTACTTTGTGGATGGGAAGGTTTTGGGCCAGCAGAGGACCAAAATTCCGGTAAATAAACAGCGGAAAAAGCAGCCCCATCAGCACCTGGTTAATCAAATTCCAGCTTTCAATCGCCTGAATTCCCGGCGAATTTGCGTGCCATAAGACTGGAATCAGGGATGAAAGTCCTAACAGGCAAATTCCAAGCAAAGATTTGTTGCCTTTGTTTTGGTATACATATACCCCCAAAGCAAAGATCACCCAAATAAACGCCGGAATCGCCGTGCGAATTCCCGTATCAAAGCGCTGATTACTAAATGTCAAGAGCAAATTAATTCCCCAAACTAAACCTAAAATGCTGCGATTCTTCTTCGATACTGCAGCAGTAGCGCTATGAGACAACCCAAGTAGAAAGGATGGAATTGATGCCGCGCTTAAGACGGATAGGCCTGCAAGTGCCAAAAGGCTCAAGCTAAAGATCTGTCCACTGATAATCTGCGATAAAGCCGAAAAAGAGGCGTCAGATAAAGTGAAAGCGACGATCCCAAACCAAAGCGTGGCGCCCAGTATGGCCTGCCATCCCGGTAAAAAAGAAAAAAGCGTCACGGCTAAACCGAGCAAAGCTAGGGTAAATCCAATAATTTCAGGCGTCGCGCTGAGAGTTGCCGCTTGAATTTGGAAGTTTTGACGAATGAAATAGACGTTTGTGTGTAAATTCTGGCCGGCTTGCGTGTCGACCACCTTGTTAAACGGAATCATTTCTGAGACTTCGACCCACGTAAAAGCTGAAATACCTCCAGAAATCCATAGCCCACAAATAGCCAAGAGCAGCAATGCGGTCAGGTAAAAAAGGTATTTCGAAAACGCAGTGACAGACAAGCGCATAGGTTGGTTCAAAAATGAATTCCTAAATTTCACACAAACTACGATTCATTCAAAGAAATTGCCTGATTTTGGCAAAAAATAGTTGAAAAATACTAATTTCTGTTTTGGTAAATTCGAATTAAGAGGCTAATTTTGCAGTCCGAATGTATTAGCATTCGTGAACTAATACAAAATCGTAGTTTTTTAGCTAACAAATTAAAATTCAAATGGCAAACGCAGTTAACAAAGGAAAAGTTGCGCAAGTAATTGGACCCGTTGTCGATGTGAGCTTCGAAGGAGAAGGATCACATTTACCAGCGATCTTGAATGCTCTTTCAGTAACGAAATCAAATGGTCAAACGCTTGTTCTTGAGGTGCAACAGCACTTAGGAGAAGATCGCGTGAGAACAATTGCGATGGAAGGAACGGAAGGTCTTCAACGTGGACAAGAGGTAATCGATAAAGGTACACCGATGACTATGCCGACGGGTGAGGGAATTAAAGGTCGTTTGTTTAATGTAGTAGGAGATGCTATTGATGGTATCGACCAACCTAAGTCGGACAAAGGATTACCTATCCACCGTTCTGCGCCTAAATTTGATGAATTAGCCACTACGACAGAAGTTTTATTCACAGGAATTAAGGTGATTGACTTGTTAGCTCCTTATGTAAAAGGGGGTAAAATTGGTTTATTCGGTGGTGCCGGTGTAGGTAAAACCGTATTGATCATGGAGTTGATTAATAATATTGCCAAAGCATACGAAGGTCTTTCGGTATTCGCAGGTGTAGGTGAGCGTACTCGTGAGGGTAACGACTTACTACGTGAGATGATCGAGTCAGGCGTTATCAAGTATGGTGAGGAATTTAAGCACGCGATGGAAGCAGGCGAGTGGGATCTATCTAAGGTAGATAGTACAGAACTGGCGAAATCTCAGGCAACCCTAGTTTTCGGTCAAATGAACGAGCCTCCTGGAGCCCGTGCACGTGTAGCTTTATCAGGATTAACCGTGGCGGAACACTTCCGTGATGGTGATGGCGAAGGTCAAGGTCGTGATATCCTGTTCTTTATTGATAACATCTTCCGTTTTACGCAAGCGGGTTCTGAGGTATCTGCCCTATTAGGTCGTATGCCATCTGCGGTAGGTTACCAACCTACGTTAGCCACAGAAATGGGTGCGATGCAAGAGCGTATCACTTCAACTAAGCGTGGTTCAATTACATCGGTACAAGCGGTTTACGTACCAGCCGATGACTTAACGGATCCAGCTCCGGCAACAACGTTTGCCCACTTAGATGCGACTACGGTATTATCTCGTAAGATTGCTGAATTAGGTATCTACCCTGCAGTGGATCCATTGGATTCTTCATCCCGTATCTTATCTGCAGAAGTATTAGGTGATTCTCACTACAATACAGCGCAACGTGTGAAAGAAATCTTACAACGTTACAAGGAATTACAAGATATCATCGCGATCTTAGGTTTAGATGAATTATCAGAAGAAGATAAATTAGTCGTTTCTCGCGCTCGCCGTGTACAACGTTTCTTGTCACAACCTTTCTTCGTGGCAGAACAATTTACAGGCTTAAAAGGCGTTCTAGTAGACATCAACGATACGATCAAAGGTTTTAACGCGATCATCGATGGAGAATACGATCACCTTCCAGAAGCTGCTTTCAACTTAGTAGGTACTATTGAGGATGCAGTAGTTAAAGGAGAAAAATTATTGGCTGAGGCTGCTAAATAAATAACCGTATGTTTGTAGAAATTATTACACCGGATCGTAAAGTTTTCTCTGCAGAAGCATCTGTAGTGACTTTGCCTGGCGTTAATGGTTCCTTCCAAATTTTAAATGACCACGCAGCCATCGTTTCTACTTTAGCAAAAGGGGAATTAACGGCGGATAAAGAGGTTTTCCAAATCGAAGGAGGAGTTGTTGAAGTTTTGAATAATCGAGTACTTGTTTTAGCCGAAGGCGTTAATTAACATTCTCATGAAAAAACTAGCCATTTTATTGTTTGCAACGGTCTTATTTAGCTCCTGCTCGGAGAAGGCCTTTCTAACAGGATCTATTTTAGCAACCGTGAAGGAAAGTAACATTCCTTTGAACAAGATTCAGTTTTACAATGACAATGGTTTGATTTTAGAAAGAGAAATGAGTTCGACAGATGCGAACGTGAAAGCGGGGGCATTGGTTTTCAAAAACGGTAAGTCGATTAATCGCATTAGTTTAGAGAAACAAACTCCGGGTGCTTTATTGAAGGAAGAAGGAGATAAATTGTATGTTTCATTTGACAATCCAGCCAAGGAGTCTAATAGTTTGATCTTTGCACCTGTTTTAGGGGAGCGCGGAGAGTATTTCTATCAATTGGTGGATGAAACAGGAAATTCCTCTATTTCTCGTTTGAACTTTGAAGGTAGCAAATACCTAGTGTACAATGAGAAATATGAAGGATTGACGAAGTCGGTGACTAAAACGCCAAGAGTTCGTTTGATGATTATGAAATCTTCTTTGAATGGATTAAAGGTTAATTCGAAAAGAATGAAGGGTAATCGAGTTCAATAATCGATTGCTTTTATCGGAATTTGAAAATAGGATGCTTGCATCCTATTTTTTTTTAGTTCATTTTTGTCCAAAGGTAGGGTAGCATACCTTATTCGCATACAAATGCAAGAATCCTATGAAAGCAGAAGAAACAATTGATTTTCATATAAAGACCGGTTGGTACGCCATCAGCCGCATGTACAATACCTATTCTGCGCAATTTGACATGACGATGGCGATTGGGTATGTCTTGTTGCATATTGACAAAGATGGTACACCTGCCACGAAAATTGCGCCGGCACTCGGTTTAGAGGCGAGGTCTTTAACAAGAATGTTAAAAACCCTAGAGGAGAAAAAATGGATTGAGCGCTCAGCGAACTATGAGGACAAAAGAGTAGTAAAAATCTTTTTGACAGAAATAGGTAAAAAGAAGCGTGACCAAGCTCGCAAGGGTGTGATTGCCTTTAATAAGTTAATCTATGATCGAATTGCGCCGGAAAAATTAGCCGTATTTTTTGAGGTGATGGCTACAGTAAATCAAGTGATGGAAGAAGATGCCGGAGAAATTTTAAAAACAATCTAGAAAAAAACGTATTTCGGGATACGATTATTAAAGGAGATCCTTATTTTTGCTCGATAATTAAACAAAAACTGCGTTATGAAAAAACTACTCTTGGTATTCGCATTGATGCCTTTCTTATTTACCTCTTGTGTGGGAAAGAAGAAATTAGCGGATTTGGAATCACAATTAACTCAATTACAAGCATCTAGTAGCTCAGCTTTATCTAAAGCAAAAGCAGATTTATCTGATTGCCAATCTTTAACAGCTAGCCTTCAAGGTGAATTGAAAAAGAGAGATACAGATTTAGAGGCGAAAAATGGTCAATTGAAAGCTTTACAAGAGCAATTAGATTACTTCAAAAAGACAAATACAAACTTATTAGATCGTTTATCTGATCTATCCGTAATCAACAAATCAGGTGCTGAAAGTATCCGCAAGTCTTTAGATGCCTTGAACGAACAAGGAAAATATATCAAAGATTTGAACTCTTCGATCCAACGTAAAGATTCATTAAACTTATCTCTAGTAATGAACTTGAAGCGTTCATTAGCGGATGTGAATGATGAAGATGTAACGGTAGAAGTGAAGAAAGGGGTAGTTTATATCTCAATCTCTGATAACCTAATGTTTGCTTCAGGTAGTGCGGTTGTAAGCTCGAAAGCAGTGGCTGTGTTAGCTAAAGTAGCTAAGGTATTAAATGACCACAAAGAGTTAGATGTTTTAGTTGAAGGTCATACCGATTCTGTGCCTATCTCTACAGATTGTATTCAAGATAACTGGGATTTATCTGCTAAGCGCGCTACTTCAGTGGTTCGTGTATTGCAAACGAAATTTGATGTGGATCCTGAGCGCTTAACAGCCGGTGGACGTGGTGAGTATGAGCCAGCATCAGCTAACAAAACATCGAAGGGACGCAAGCAAAATCGCCGTACGGAGATCATTGTAACGCCTAAATTAGATCAATTCTTTAGCTTAATGGCGCCACAAGCGAAATAAGTAGTTAGAAGATAAATGAAAAGGGCCTCGATGAAAATCGAGGCCCTTTTTTTATGCGTTTCATTAAGCTAATTGCTCTTTGACTAAATCTAGTTTTCTGCGAGAAACCGGCAGTGATTGGTTTAGGATAGTTTTAACTGTCTTCGTCTCATGTAAATCGTGACCCGTCACATTTACCTTGTTTACAAGATAGGACTTGTGGATGCGAAGGAAGGTACCTAGACGCAATTGTGATTCAAACTTCTTCAGCGTTTTGGCCATTAGGATACGTTGGCCATTCTTTAAAAAAATCGTGGTATAATTTCCTTTGCCTTCGATGCTGACAATATCATCCACAGGACATTGTTCGATTCCAGGAATTTTCAACGTTTTTCTCATTTGCACGTATTAACTACATGTAAACCTAGTGTATTTGGATTAAAGCTATGAGAAAGAATTATTTAGCGGTTGGTCTATTTATTTAGCGGTCATCATTCGCCCAGGTATGGGCATAAAAAAAGAGGTCTATTGCAAGACCTCTTTTCGATGTAGCGGGGGCCAGACTCGAACTGACGACCTTTGGGTTATGAGCCCAACGAGCTACCAACTGCTCCACCCCGCGATATAATTGGGAGTGCAAAGATGCACGTTTCTTTCAGAAAAAACAAGTATCTTTGTAGAAATTATTCTTGCCTATCCTTTTTGAGGCAGTTTTTATAGTACATTTTATGACCCCGGAACACAAGGCAGGATTTATCAGCATTATTGGAAAGCCCAATGTGGGCAAAAGTACGCTGATGAATGCATTAGTGGGGGAGCGACTTTCGATTGTGAGCTCGAAGGCGCAGACAACGCGTCACCGGATTTTAGGGATGCTAAACGGAGAACATAAGGGTACTGAATACCAGATTGTTTACTCAGATACACCTGGGGTACTGTTACCTAAATATGAGTTGCATAAATCCATGATGCAGTTCGTGAAAAGTTCTTTGGAGGATGCGGATGTAGTGTTGTATGTGACGGATGTGTTTGATGAATTTGAAGATTTGGACTTTTTGACCAATTGGAAAGATTTTACAGACACACCTATTCTTGTTTTATTGAACAAGATCGATTTAGTGACCATGGAGAAACTTCAGGAGAAGGTCGCTTATTGGCAGGGAATTTTTCCTGGCAAGCCGATTATTCCTATTTCGGCTTTGGAATCGGTTCATTTGGACCAAATCTTTAGCCACCTCATGGAGCATTTGCCTGTTCATCCTCCCTTTTTTGATAAGGAGGAGCTGACAGATAAGCCAGAAAAATTCTTTGCTTCCGAGATTGTTAGGGAAAAGATTTTCTTGAATTATAAAAAAGAGATTCCTTATTCGTGTGAGGTAGTAGTGACTTCTTTTAAAGAGGAGCCTACCATTTTACGTATCGCTACGGAGATTTATGTCGAACGAGTTTCGCAGCGTGCGATCATCATTGGGCATAAAGGGGAAAATATCAAGAAAGTGGGTATCCAGGCGAGGGAGGATTTAGAGAAGTTTTTTGGTAAAAAAGTATTTTTAGAGCAGTTTGTCAAAGTGGAGCCTGATTGGCGTGCGAAGACCGACAAGCTGCGTTCATTCGGGTATTCACTCGATTAATTTAACAACGAATGTCAAATATTATTGCAATTGTGGGGCGTCCCAATGTAGGGAAATCTACTTTGTTCAATCGCTTGATCGAACAAAAGAAAGCTATCATGGACAACATGTCCGGGGTGACGCGCGACCGCCATTATGGTTACGGTCAATGGACAGGACGTTTCTTTACCGTGATTGACACGGGAGGATACGTGCATGGTTCGGAAGATAAATTTGAGGGAGCTATACGCGAGCAGGTAGAATTAGCCATTGAAGAATCGGCGGTATTATTATTTGTGGTGGATTGTTCTACGGGTTTAACGGACTTGGATAAGGATTTTGCGAACGTATTACGACGTTCGAAGAAGCCAGTTATTTTAGTGGCTAACAAAGCGGATACCAATGAAAAGGCCTATGCTGCGGCTGAATTTTACGAATTAGGATTAGGCGATCCTTTTGCGATTGCTGCTGAAAGTGGTAGTGGTACAGGTGATATGCTCGATGCGATGGTTTCTCATTTCAAAGATGAAGGAATCGAAAATCCAGAATTAGGTATCCCACGTGTGGCGATTTTAGGTCGTCCAAACGTAGGAAAATCCTCATTTTTAAATGCGATCTTAGGTAAAGATCGTTCTATTGTGACTGATGAAGCGGGAACTACCCGAGACGCGATTCAAAATCACTATACCCTCTACGGAAAAGATTTTATCATTACCGATACAGCAGGTATTCGCCGAAAAGCCCGTATTGATGACAATATTGAGTACTATTCGGTATTACGTTCGATGAAGGCCTTGGAGGAATGTGATGTGGCAATTATTATCATTGATGCGACTACGATCGATCCGTTAACGGGTTTAGAAGCACAAGATATGAACATTGTCAGCATGGCAGACAAGGCGAAGAAAGGAATCGTTCTAATGATTAACAAGTGGGATTTAGTGTCGAAGGACACGAATACTGCCATTCAATTAGAGAAAGCGATCAAAGAACGGATGGCTCCATTGAATTATATGCCAGTGATCTTTACGTCGGTAATGGAAAAGAAGCGTATCTTCCAGGCTTTGGAGTTAATGCTAAAAGTATACGAAAACCGTTCACAAAAGATTTCTACATCGAAATTAAACGATGTAATGTTAGACGTGATTGCGAGTTACCCGCCACCCGCTTGGAAAGGGAAATACATCAAGATTAAATACTGTACGCAGGTTTCGACACCGTATCCGACCTTTATTTTCTTCTGCAATTTACCGCAGTACATCAAGGAAAGTTACGAGCGTTACTTAGAAAATCAGATGCGTAAAGCCTTCAATTTAGAAGGAACGCCTATTTCTTTATTCTTTAGAAAGAAATAGTTGCTGTAGTTGGGAGAGGCTGATGAAACCGATTTGGCCTCTTCCACCTACACCATAAACGCGATCTCCCACTTGACAAAGGTTGTGGTAGGGACTTTTACCTAGGCTAATCCAGCGCTTAGTTTTAGGGTCAAAAGCGGAGCTCTCTGCCGGCCCGGATAAAATCCAATACGGCGCGGCCCATACAATTTTTTCGACATAGTATGCGGGGGCACCTACAACTGGCAGCCAGGTTTTACCGCCATCCGTGCTTTCTAAAACCGGAATGGGCCCTTCCTTAATACGTGCGTAATTCCCGCCTGCAATCCATAAATTCTTTGCGTCCCGAACCCCTAGGCTGAAAAATCCGGTTCCCTCACCGCCTGGAATTTCCGCATAAATGCTTTCCCAATGTTGTGCGTCTTTCCCAAACAATACACGTGCTTTTTCCCCTCCTCCCGTCACGATATAATAGCCTTTTGAGGTTTTCTGCAAGCTAGAACCGCTGGCAGCGAATGCGGCTTCTCCATTTTGTAAGGCTGGATGGCTGCTGGGATTCAGTAGTTGAAATGAGCGTCCCTTATCATTTATACGAATCAATCCGTAAAAAGGACCTGCTGGGTCGGATAGGATCAATCCTTGTTTGCCTTCCCAAAGAATCGCATCAAAGAAATAGCCCTTCTCCTTTACTTGAAACGCTAATTCCCAGCTTTTACCCCCATTCTCTGTGCGAAAAACCTTGGCAGCCCCATTTTCTGCCGGGCCAGCACTCATCATTAAGACCGTATTTTCGTCGAGAATCGCCAGATCTCGGAAGTCTAAGGAATCAGCTCCCGGAACCTGTGAAACGGTGAAGTGCTCACCTCCGTCAGCCGAGTGAATGACCGTGCCCCGCGTTCCACCTATCCAAATATGGGATCCAAGGGATCGAATGGCCCTGAACGAGGCTTTAGTGTCTAGTGAGAGTGAATTCCATTGGCTGAAGCTTTGGAAAACGCTTACAAATAGAAGGGTGAAGAGTAGGATGTATTTTCTCATAGGTATATCAGTCTGCAAATTACGGATTTTGGCAAATAATGTTTATTTTTGAACCTTATAGCTCAAATTTATTCGTCGACACGAAAAAGTATACATGGAAGAATTAAAACCCAAATCCCTTAATTTCTTAGAAGAAATCGTTCAGGAAGGCATCGCGTCTGGAAAATATCCTCAGGGTATTTTGACACGTTTCCCCCCTGAGCCGAATGGCTACTTGCACATCGGTCATGCGAAGAGTATTTGCTTGAATTTTGGGTTGGCTCAGCGATTTGGTGGAGCAACGAACTTGCGTTTTGATGACACAAATCCTGTGACTGAGGAAACTGAATATGTAGAGTCAATCAAGAAGGATGTTTCCTGGTTAGGATTCACGTGGGCTAATGAGTTGTATACCTCCGATTATTTCGAAGATTTATACCAATTCGCGGAAAAACTAATCACACTTTCTTGTGCTTATGTTGACGATTCGACGGCATCGGAAATTGCGGCACAAAAAGGAACGCCTACCACACCTGG
>DLPD01000003.1 GCA_002479785.1 Cytophagaceae bacterium UBA7467 | reverse complement strand
TAGGTTTCCATCGCACATAAACGAGCGGTGCGAAATCCCACGTCTAGCAATTGGGGAATCAATGGGTTATCCGTTTTCAACGAGGCTTTCGCCTGAAAAGGAAAACCCGTAAACACACTCTTGAAATCCTGCAGCGTCAATGCCTCCGCTTCCGTCTTGACGGTCAAACGCACATAGCGAAACGTGCGATAGGTCATTGTTTCAAAGGTATGCGCGGAACCATCGGCAATCAGACTATCTTTTCGACCTAGCCAATATTTATTATCAATCTCATTCCGATTGCCTTTGTGATTCCCATTTTTGGTCGTGGTACTCAAAGGCTTCTTTTCGTATAAACCTTCGGCATAGGTTAGGCCGATTTTAGCATTTTTTCCTCCAGTAAACGTTAATTGTGGGTAGGCGTTTGTCAATACTCCTTGATCAATCCACAAATCCACCGAACTATTCGCTGGCACCACCAGCGATTTCCCATGAATCAAATCGCCCTCTCCCTTTCGGATGGAGGCAAATCGCTGCTCGGTCAATTCCATTGCCGGAATCGCAGCTGGATAAAGCATCCAGCCCCTGGAATCGATGGCAGCGCCTTTGGTTAAACCTGGACCTAAGGATTTCGCGGAAATAAAGGGCGACCAGGCTTTGGCAAATTCTTGAAACTCTCCTTGTCCCGCCACATAATAACCAGGAACGCGAGGCTGCAAAGGAGATACTCCCAGATTTTTAGCCACTTCCCATCGTACGCTTGTATTAAATACATCAAAAGCCTCCTCATCCGCTTGTAAAATAAATCCGGTAGCAAACGAAATTTGCGCCTCTGGTTTCCCTCTGCCCTCGTTCCAAACCAAGGCTTCTACCGTATTCTCCCCCGCCTTCAAATAGGGCGCGATGTCCAGTGTTTCAAAGTTCCAGAAATACAGATCACCCCTCGCTGGCCCAGCCGAAACCCAAGTGCCGTTTACATACAATTTATAACGATTATCCCCTGAAACGTGAATGAGACAATTTTTAGGCTTAACTAACAAAGGAACCTTGTGCTTAAAACGGTAAACCCCGTATTCTTTCAAACTAGCTGGATTATAAATACTGGAAGAGGCATTTTCCGCATACGTAATCCAGCTTGCTTTCCAAGGTTTATTCCAAAGTTCTGGTTTTAGGTTTTGCCCATAGACAAAGGTACCTGCAACAAGCAGATGTAGTAAAAGAAGTTTTTTCATAGGTTCAGAAATTAGGATAAAAAAAGAGACGCGACCAGCGCGTCTCTCACAATCTATTTCTTTTTCTTAGGTTGCGCCATGTCCATGTAATCAACGACCAAGCTACTCAAAGCTTTTACTCCTACTTGGAAATGTCCTTCATCTAAATAAAAGTCAGGTGTATGGTGTCCTGCCACTTCATTTGATTTCTTGTTATCAGGTCGTGTTCCTAGAAAGAAGAAGAATCCAGGCACTTTTTGTTGGAAGAAAGAAAAATCCTCGGCACCTGTGTGAGCAGGAATCAAGCGTACTTTTTCTTTTCCATTTACCCCTTGCAAAGTAGGCAGCATTTTCTCCACTAATTCCGGATTGTTATAGGTTACAGGATAACCTGTCCCGATGTTTACATCCGCTTTCCCTCCTCCACTTTCAGCGATATTTGTCGCAATGTCCTTAATGCGTTGGTGTACTAACTCGCGTTGTGCCACCCCGAACGTACGGATGGTGCCTATCATGTGAGAAGATTCTGGAATGATGTTTTGGCGAATTCCACTGTGAATGGCACCTACAGTCACAATCGCAGGATCTTGGGTAATGTTCACGGATCTTGAAACGATGGTTTGTAAACCCATTACAATTTGAGAGGAGATAACGATTGGATCCACTCCCGTCCATGGACTTGCGCCGTGCGCTTGCTTTCCTTTTACTTTAATGTCTAATTGATCTACGGCGGCCATGGTGGCACCTGGCTTATATTCAATGACCCCATTATCAGAAGTTGCCGTTACGTGTAAACCAAAAATAACATCGACTTTCGGATTTTCTAACACCCCTTCCTTCACCATTAATTCTGCTCCGGCTAAAATGGTCTCTCCTTTGTCATTATAGACTCCCTCTTCTGCCGGTTGGAAAATGAATTTTACGGTACCGGCTAAATTCGCCTTTTCAGACGCTAAAATTTCCGCCACTGCCATCAAAATAGCCACGTGAGAATCGTGTCCACAAGCATGCATCACGCCCGTTTTTTGGCCATTAAATTCGGTTACCACTTTAGACTTGAAAGGCAAATCTCCACGCTCTGTTACCGGCAAACCGTCCATATCAGCACGTAACGCAACGACAGGACCTGGTTTCCCTCCTTTTAAAATTCCCACCACACCCGTGATTCCCACTTTCTCTTGCACCTCGATACCTAAAGAGCGTAAATGTGCCGCCACAATTCCTGCGGTGCGCACTTCTTGGTTTCCTAATTCTGGATGTTCGTGAAAATCACGACGCCAGGCAATGACCTTATCTTTTAAAGCATCCGCTTTTTGAGCGATGGCTGGTTTTAAAGAAGATTGTGCCTCCGCTAAAAAAGGGGTGGCTAATAATAGTCCTAAAGCTAGTTTTTTCATTTATGTTTTATTTATATCCCCATCCACGCAAGATCGCGATGTTTTCTTTCATGCAGTCTAATGGTTGTAATCCTTGGTAGGCTTCTTGTTCAATAATGAAATGCTTAGTTCCCCCTTCCTTATCGCCTAATTTAACTAAGGCTTGGACATCGATTTGGCCGGAACCTTTTCCTAGAATGGTAGATTCAAAGTGTTCATGACCTGATTTAGCCGGCACTTCGTCTTTCACGTGCATCGAAACAAAACGACCTGGGAATTTCTTCATCACTTCCGCTGGAATACCACCGCCGTTAATCATATTACCTATGTCTAACTGTTGCGCTACGAGCGCAGGATCCGTGTTATTCAACATAATATCGTATAACAATTCGCCATCTAATTTCTCTGAGAACTCAAAATCGTGATTGTGATAGCCGAATCGCATGCCGGATTTTTGGCATAATTCCCCTGACTTGTTAAAGATATCCATGTACTTCAACAATAGGTTTTTATCCTTGCGAATACCCATATCGATGGACGGGCTGATCACTAATTCCTGACCCATGATGGCGGCATCTTCTACGGTATATTTCCAAAGGTCCGTAAAGTCATTCTTTGCATCATCCCAGTGCAGTTTACCCATCACCGTATGACCTGAAGGCATTTTCATGCCCAAATCATCGAGACGCTTTTTGAATTCTTTTGCTTCCCAACCGTAAAATTTACGTCCGATGTAGTTTGCGTGCTCCACATATTTGTAGCCCATTTCTGCCAAAGCATTCAGGGTTGCCTGTGGGTCCTTGCGCATATCGTCGCGAACCGAGTACAATTGTACTCCCACTAATTTCTTGTATTTAACCGCTGCTAATGCTTGTAAAGCAGGGGACGCAAAGGCTAAAGCGCCTAGTCCCATCGCAGAATTGCGCAAAAAGGAACGTCTAGATTGATTCATAATTGATAGGTTTATTTAGAACTTCAAGCTACAAATTCTATTTCTATTTTACAAAATTCACGTAACTTCGAAAGATGATGCAGCCCCTCGCAGAACGAATGCGCCCTACTACCCTGGATGAATACATCGGCCAAGAAAAGGTCATGGGTCCGAACGCGCCATTGCGAAAAGCGATTGAAGCGGGACATTTGCCTTCTTGTATCCTTTGGGGGCCTCCAGGTGTAGGCAAAACAACACTTGCCACTTTATTATCCGGCGCTTTGAAGCGAACTATGTATTCGCTTTCTGCCGTACAATCTGGGGTGAAAGAGGTGCGGGAGACCTTGGAATTAGCGAAGAAAAACCGAATGTTCGAGGCGCAATCTCCCATCCTATTTATCGATGAGATACACCGATTTTCTAAATCTCAGCAGGATTCTCTTTTAAATGCTGTCGAAAAAGGGATTGTAACTTTAGTGGGCGCTACGACTGAAAACCCTTCTTTTGAAGTTATTTCAGCGCTTTTATCGCGTTGCCAAGTATATGTATTGGAATCGCTTTCTAATGAGCATTTACACCAAATGCTACAAAAAGCAATGGCTACGGATTCCCTATTCAAGGATAAAAAAATCACCCTGACCGAAACGGATGCCCTGTTTCATTTCTCCGGTGGAGATGGAAGGAAGCTGTTAAATCTTTTCGAACTATTAATTACCACCGAAGGTGGAAACGCCCTAGAGGTGACGAATGCCTTAGTGACCGAACGGTTACAAAAGAATTTAGCTCAATATGATAAGGACGGCGAGCAGCATTACGATATCATCTCGGCGTTTATCAAATCCATCCGCGGTTCGGATCCGGACGCAGCAATCTATTGGTTAGCGCGGATGTTAGCTGGAGGAGAATCCTTGGAATTCATAGGAAGACGTTTGTTGATTTTAGCCTCAGAAGATATCGGATTAGCGAATCCTAATGCGCTATTGTTAGCCCAATCTTGCTTCGATTCGATTCGAGTGATTGGTAATCCGGAGTCTAGAATTATTTTATCCCAGACGGTGATCTATTTAGCCACATCCCCTAAAAGCAATTCAGCATACAATGCTATTAACAAAGCGATTGCCTATGTGGAACAGACGGGGGATTTGCCTGTGCCCTTGCATTTACGCAATGCGCCCACGCGCATGATGAAAGATCTGAATTACGGAGCTGATTATAAATACCCGCATGATTTTCCGGGCCATTGGGTGGAGCAAAATTACTTTCCGGAGGTTGCGTCTAGACCGGTCTTTTACAAACCTTCGGAACAGGATAAAATTAATCGTGGCACTCCATCAAAATAAGTGCCCCGCTTTCATAGCTTATTTTCACGATTCCATCTTCACGGGCCTCATTGCTCGAACTTGTCTGAGTTCCTAAACTTAAAACAGGGTGGTTTACATCATACACTAAACCGGATGATTTTACTTGAAATGCTTCGCCATAAGGCATGATTGACAACGGAGTTCCCGCAGGATACCACTTTTCAAATACAGGGGGCAACAAATACGAAGTTGAATAATCATCGAAAAACACAATCTTCAATTTACGGCCATAGCGAACCATCGAGTGAAAATTATTCAGGGTATGATCCATTCGCTTTCCAGAGGCCCAAACAACATTGACTGCAGGATATCCCTCAGCGAGTAGGTATTCAAAGGCCTTTTCTAAGTCTGTCAAATTTTGGTCAGGTGTGTGTACTTTTTTCAATGGATACTCACTGTAATCCGCTGATAGAGAGTGATCGAAATCCCCTAACCAAACATCCACTTTAATGCCTAGCGAAATAACTCGCTCCAAAGCGCCATCCAGCACCACCACAGTAGGTGACCATTCTAATAGCTGCTCCACTAAATCCAAAGAACAAGCTTCCCCATTTGCGATGATCAACGCGGGTTCCTGCTTGTCTCGGATGATGTGGTGAGATGACATATTAGGCTTTGAAATCAGACTTACCTCCGGACTTTGAAATTAATTTGGTCTCTTTGATGACGATACCTTTGGAAACCGACTTACACATATCGTACACCGTTAAGGCCGCTACAGAGGCGCCTACGAGGGCTTCCATTTCCACTCCTGTTTTTGCCTCTAAACGACAAATGCAGGTAATCACAATCTGATCAGCTAACACTTCCGTTTCAAACTTGCAAGAGTCTAATCCTAAGGGATGACATAGAGGAATCAAATCAGAGGTCTTTTTAGCCGCCATCGTACCCGCAATCACTGCGGTTTGCAAAATGCTTCCCTTCTTATTTTGCCAACCAGCTTCCTGGAAATGTTGCACAATTTCAGCACCTAAATAGACAATAGATTGGGCTTTCGCCTCACGAACCGTTTCGTTTTTCGAACTCACATCCACCATTCCTGGGGTGCCATCCGATTGTAAGTGAGAAAAGTCTATGGACATAGCTGATTTGAAATTTAGAAGACAAAAATACGGGAGAATTAGCAAAAAATAGCGAAATTTAACAAATACGATAAAACACAACACATGATCAGCCCGCTAGAAGCCATTGAACTCCTTAAATCCATCACTATTCCCTTTCGCACCGAAAAATTACCTTTGGCGAAAACCTTAGGGATGAATATCGCGGAAAAAATCGTGGCAGATCGCGACTTCCCTCCTTTTGACCGGGTGATGATGGATGGCATCGCCGTAAAAGACATTTCAGCTACTAGCTGGAAAATCGAAGGAATTTTATTCGCTGGTGAACCCGTAAAGGCCATTAAAAAATCAGATGGTGCTTTGGAGATCATGACAGGTGCGACAGCTCCACGCGGTACGGAAGCCATCCTTAAAATCGAGGATTTACAAATTGAGAAAAAAATCGCCACTTACATTGGCAAAAACCCACTACAAAAGGGACAATTTATTCACTTGCAAGGCGCTGATGCCCCGGCTGGATCTGTTTTAGTCAAGAAAAGAACGAAGATTGGACCCGTCGAAATCGCTATTGCCGCGACGGTGGGTAAAGCACATATAGAAGTAGAATCGAAGCCACACGTTCATATATTCTCCACTGGAGACGAAATTGTAGGCTTACATGAGACACCAAAAGAGCACCAGATTCGCAGTTCGAATGTGATGATGTTGAAGTCAGTGTTATTGTCCAAAGGATTCAAAGCAAACTCGAGTCATTTACCAGATTCCGCAGAAAAAATCAAAGCTAGTCTTGATAAAGCCTTAGAATCAAATGATATCATTTTGCTTTCCGGTGGAGTTTCTGCGGGCAAAAAAGATTTAATCCCGAGTATTTTAGCAGAGGCTGGATTTGAAACCATCTTCCATAAAATCAGCCAAAAACCGGGCAAGCCGATGCTTGTTGCCAATCGCCCCGATGGGAAAGTAATTTTCGCTTTCCCAGGAAATCCGATTTCTACTTTGACTTGTTTCTGGGTCTATTTTCTTCCCTGGGTTTCTGGGGATTGGACTGAATACAACGAGAAAGAAATCAAATTCTTACCTAAACCGTCTGCGGATTTAGACCAATGGATTCCGGTAGAAAATGGAGAGGTATTAGCACATAATGGCTCAGGAGACTTGATTAGTTGGTCAAGAGCAGATGGATTGGTTTGGCAAAAAGCAGGTGATAAATCGAAGAAATTGCCCTATATTCCACTCAAATAAGCCCGTATGGAACTGAAACTACATACTTTCGATTTGCCTTTAAAGCACACGTTCACGATTACGCATGAATCTCGTGACGTGCAACCTACCCTGATTGTGGAGTTGAGTTGGCATGGAAAAAGTGGTTTTGGAGAAGCGACAGAAACGCCTTATTATGGGGTCACTATGGCGAAAATGAAGGCGCAGATTGAGTCCATCATCGATTTATTGCCGCACGATATCTTACCGCATCCGAGTGATTTTTGGGCGATGATGTCCAAAACCCTATTAGACGACCACCCATTCGCTCTTTGTGCCTTGGATGTGGCCTATTGGGATCTTTGGGGTAAGACGCATAACAAGCCTTTGTACGAAATTTGGCATTTAGACATATCAAATAATCCAATTACAGACTACACGATCGGAATTGATACGGTGGAGAAGATGGTGGCCAAAATGCAGGAAACTCCCTTCCCTCTCTATAAAATCAAACTAGGAACAAAGGACGATTTAGAAATTGTTGAAGCTCTTCGAAAAGAAACAGACGCCGTTTTCCGCGTCGATGCCAATACCGCATGGACACCAGAACAAACGATTTATTTCGCTCCTGAATTAGAAAAATTAGGGGTAGAATTCATCGAACAACCACTGAAAGCTGATCATTGGGAAGGCATGAAACGTGTATTCAAAGAATCTACGTTACCCATTATCGCAGACGAAAGCTGCATTCTTGAGTCTGATGTCGAGAAATGCGCCGGCTATTTCCACGGAATCAACATTAAATTAATGAAATGCGGTGGAATTACTCCTGCGTTAAGAATGATACAAAAAGCCCGAACACTGGGATTAAAAGTCATGGTAGGATGTATGACGGAATCGACGATTGGATGCTCCGCAATTGCGCAATTACTTCCCTTACTTGACTACGTGGATATGGATGGCTGTTTGTTAGTAGATGATCAAATTTCGAAAGGTATTACCATCGATTTTGGTGTGGTTGCTTATTCAAATTTACCTGGAACTGGAGCTTGTTTGTTATGACTTATTCGTTCACAGAAAATCACATCCCGGGCCGTAAAATTACCTTTGAAGGAATAGAATACCTGTGGTTAGGGGGAACGAATTACCTGAACATAGGATCACATCCTAGCTTTCAAAAAGCCCTTAAAGAAGGAATTGAACGCTATTCCCAAAACTTTGGCAGCTCACGACGCAACAATTTACAATTCTCGATATGGGAGGATTTCGAATGCGCCTTAGCTGCTTATTTTCAAGTAGAAGCCGCAGCTCTCTGTTCCTCAGGCCTTGCTGCAGCTCAAATCGCCGTTCAATTCGCCCAACAAAAAGGCTTGGCCTTAAACCTTGCACCTCAGGCGCATCCAGCCTTGTGGCGCCATCCACATACACCCTTCACTGGGAACTACAAAGAATGGATTTCCACACATCAAAAAAAACAAATCCTCGCCTCTGATGGCGTCGGATCTCCTTGGATCAATACCTTTGATTTCTCCTTTGCTACAACGATGGACCCCGCTAATTACTTGATTGTGGACGAGTCACATCGAGCTGGAATTCAAAATATTCAAATTTCCTGTACTGGACATCTTTTGCAAACCATTTCACTCTCGAAAGCTTTCGGACTACCTGCTGGAGTCATTTTAGGTTCCGCTGCTGACATAGAAGAAATAAAGAAGGATTCGTTTTGGGTGGGTTCTTCCCCCCCTAATCCTGCCTTTTGTTATGCTGGATTACATTCGATGGAAGCTTATCAAGAACAAAGTGGAAAAAGCAAGATCCTAGCGGATCGTTTCGCGCATAACCTTAAGGGGGTTAATACCGGAGTGACCTATGAACCCGGTTATCCCGCTTTCTGCTCCAAATCACCAGGATTGTTCGAACACTTGAAATCAGCTGGCATTTTAGTGAATCATTTTGCTTATCCAGACATCACGGCCCCTCCTGTTTGCCGTGCCATCTTGCCAGCCTGCTTGACATTAGAAGATATCGATTCGATTACCAATGCTATTAAAAGCTATGCCTAAATACCTCTTACTCTTTCTGATTAGCATGAGTACATTCGCTCAAAAACCTGACAACCCACTGGAGCAATTATTGCTATCTAACCCAGATAAGTTCAAAAAATTAACGGATAATCCAGAAAAATACCGCCTCCAGATCCTCTACACACAGATTGATCGTGATGCAAAAAACAAACCTACGCTGACTACCTATGCGTATCGATCAGATTCAAACGAGTATTTTTATCCAGCGAGCACCGTCAAATTAGCAGCCAGTGTATTGGCCTTAGAAAAGCTGAACGCTTTAAAAATCGATAAATCAACAACCTTTCAAACACTGAAAAACCGTCTCTCCCAGCTAGAAATCAAAACAGATACTAGCGCGAAATCAGGTTTACCTAGTGTGGAACATTACATCAAAAAGATTCTGTTAGTTTCTGATAATGAAGCTTATAACCGCCTTTACGAATTTTTAGGACAGCGACCTTTCAACGAAACAATGCGCGATAAAGGATTCCACGGCGTGCGTCTTACTCACCGTTTACAAACACCGCTTCCTCGTTTAGAGAATCAATACACAAATCCCATTCAATTCTTAGATAGGTCAGGTAAAATCATCTATCAGCAATCAGAGTCCTTTAACGACAAACCCTACAGTGCCTCAAAACCCATTTTATTAGGTAAAGGAACAATGAATGATGCGGGTTTGGTGGAAGACAAACCCTTGGACTTTAGCTTAAAAAATGCCTATCCATTGCAGGCACAGCATGAATTCTTAAAAAGATTACTATTACCTGAAGCATTTCCAGCAAAAGACCGATTCCTGCTAAATAAAGACGATTACGCCTTCCTTTACCGCTACATGTCAATGTATCCAACAGAATCGAAAGACCCTGATTATTCGAATGAATTCGCCACCTATTGCAAATTTTTGTATTACGGATCTGAAAAAAATGCCGTATTGAATCCCTCCATACGTATTTTCAATAAGGTAGGTGATGCCTACGGATTCTTATTAGACAATGCCTACGTAGTGGATTTTGATAAGAAAATTGAATTTATCGTGACGGCAGTTCTACTATGCAATGAGGATGAAATCTTCAATGATGAGAGATACGACTATGATACAATTGGATTTCCCTTTTATAAAAACCTTGGTCAGGTAATCTACGATTTCGAGGCAAAAAGACCTAAAAAACACTTACCTAATCTAGATCACCTTCGTTTCAACTACGCGAATTAAGCTTTTCGTCTGGAATACCAAAGCACTCCGATTCCAAAAAGAACTGCAGGAATGGACAGAATTTGGCCCATATTCAAGGTCAAACCATTCTCAAATGAACTTTGATTTTCTTTCAAGAATTCATAAAAGAAACGAAGTGTAAACAAGATAATCATAAAAAGGCCTGTCATCAGGCCATGAGGAGTTTGTTGCTTTTGACGGTTCCAAAGCCAAAGCAAAAAAGCAAAAATCACTAGGCAAGATAGCGCTTCATACAATTGAGAGGGATGACGTGGTACTACAAAAGCCGCTAATCCGCTCGGATTGAATTCATAATCACGCATAAATTTAAATCCCCAAGGCAAATCAGTTGGTTTTCCGATAATCTCCGAATTCATCAAATTCCCAAAGCGAATAAAGAATCCCGCCAGTGCGGTCGCGATAACAATCCGATCGGTCACATATAAATAGGATTGATCTTTATTTTTCTTCGTGTATAAATAATACGCGATAAATAATCCAATGGCAGCTCCATGCGAGGCTAATCCCGAAAAGGGTGGCGTGATCATTTGAATAAAAAAACGAACGGGGTCTGCTAAGAGCAAAGGGAATTCGTAAAAGAAATAATGCCCCATCCGCGCACCTGCCACCGTGCCTACCATGGTGTACACTAACAGTTGATCAGCTTGATCAACAGATCTTCCCTCCTTTTTAAACATATAGCTTACGACCTGAAAACCGGCTAAAAAAGCCAAGGCAAAACACAAACCGTACCAGCGAATGGGAAAACCCAATAAAGTAATAATGGTCGGATCAGCGTTCCACTCAACAAATAATAAGCTCATAATATGCTAGTCTTTCGACCAAAATTAAACATTATTTCTTGGAGTTGTTCACTAAAACTTGAATAGTCTTTTTGAATAGTTTAGCAGGATATAAACGATGAGGAAAGCCTAAGGACATGGCTTGAAAGCTGCAAAAAACGAGTAAAACAACGATTAGATGGCGCTTTTTCATGATGATTTGTTATGTCTACTGCAAATATACAAAACAAAAGGTACTTTGCAATACAAGGTACTATAAATTATCAATTAGGTGGTAATTTGTAGACTAGATGCGCCCGTTCGTCGATTGGTTGCATCCATCCTTCCAATTTTCAATAAAGTGCTATATTATTGCAACAGATTAACCGTTTGATAAACCAAATCAACTTTTATCCTCATGAAAACGAAATTATCTTTAATCGCCTTGGTATCTGTTCTTGCATTAAATGCTTGCACAAAAGATCAAAATGTAGATCCTCAAAACACGTCAACGCTTGCCCCACAAGATGTGCCTGTTCTTGTAACACAAACTGTAGCTACTGTTTACCCAAAAGCAACCAGCGTAGACTACTCTTCTTTACAAACAAATAGTCTTTATGTTGCAAACGTTACGACACCTACCATAGAGGCTCAAGTAGTTGTTTCCAACAAAGGGATTATCAAAGAAGAGGCAGTAAAGATTGCAAAAGCTGATTTACCTGCAGCTGTACTCGCCTATCTAGATACTAATTTTCCTGGTGCTACTTTTGAACATGCTTCTAAAAAGACTAAAGGAGATATATTAGGTTACCGTGTTGAATTAATTTTCAATAACGAGCACTATTCTATTTTCTTCGATCAAACGGGGGCATTTTTAAGCCAAGTGACTGGTTTAAAAGGAAAGTCGGGTAAGAAAGGACCAGCACCTGCTGTAACTGAAATCTCCTTTACGGACCTTCCCGCTCCTGTTCAAGCAGCTATCAATGGAATGACCTTTAAACGCGCGATTTTGACAAAAGACTCAAATGGCCTGGCTGTTTACCACATTCATGTGGACAAGGCGGGTGTTCCTTTTGATTTAGATATAGATATAAATGGAACCATTCTAAAATCAAAAGAGATGAATCAGAAAGGTCCTTCTTTTACTCGCATTGATTTATCACAATTACCTTCCGGATTAGTGACTTTCTTGAATACAAACGCAGCTGGATTTAAAATAGATTATGCTGTGGCCATCCTTAAAGATTCTATCATCGTCGAATACCACGTAGGAGTAACTGTAGGTACATCAAAAAAAGAATTCCATTTAGATGCGAATTTCCAATTATTACCTAATTCTTCTACTGGTAAGGGTGGCCCAGGACACAATCCTCCAGCCTTAGTGATTACTAATTTAACAGCGAACGATTTGCCAACTGCGATCAAGACGTATTTGACGACTAATTATGCAGGCTGGGCATTTGTGAAAGGTGCCAGTGCAGCTGTTGATAACGTAGTAAAAGATTACCACTTAATCATTGAGGTGGCTACAAAGAAATATCTGCTAGAGTTTGATGGCAATGGTGCCTTCAAAAAAGCCATAGCTCTTTAATAACTCTAATTTGAGATTGTGAAAAAGGCTTGCAATTGCAAGCCTTTTTTGTGTTATTAGGGTATGCAAAATATAGAACCATCCTTCCAATGGGAGTCAATCTACGTCGCAGCACGTGATAAAAAATCTCCATTTTTTGGTAGACACTATTCTCAAACTACTTACGAAAATGATATTTATGGCTACTATATCCACCCTCTTTGGGATGATATAGGTTCAGAAACTCTTTTTTGCAAAATCCTATACACGGATTATTCGGCTAAGTACACGATTATTGAATTGTTTGGGGAATGGAATGATACGCTTCATAATGATGTGATGCATTTGAAGAGAACAGTCGTGGATCATTTCGTCGATGCGGGGATTAAGCATTTCATTTTAGTGGGTGAAAATGTGTTGAATTTTCACGGATCCTTCGAAGATGATTATTACGCGGAATGGTTTGAGGATGTGGAAGATGGATGGATTGCTGCGATGCATTTTGCGCCTTTCGTAGAGGAAGAATGGGCCAAATACAAGATTGATTACTACTTGAATTTTGGTGGAAACCTGCAAATCCCTAACTGGAGAACACTAAAACCGGAGATGATCTTTTTTATGATTGACAAACTATTGAAAAAACGATTAAATCCGTAAATTCGTATAAACCTATTATAACTTATGAAAAAATTATACTTTTTGACCTTGCTGTGTGCAGGGCTATTCTCTTTTGCAGTAAACGCGAAAAAAGCAGACAACCGTTATTTCGAAATGCGCATCTACTATTGCCATCCAGGCAGACTAGACGCATTAATCCAACGTTTCACGAATCATACGACAAAGATTTTTGAAAAACATGGTATGACAAATGTGGGCTATTGGATTCCTACAAATAATACCGAAAATGCGCTTTACTACATATTAGCCTATCCTTCCCAAGCGGCACGAGATACTTCATGGAAGCATTTCAGCAGCGATCCTGAATGGCGAGAGGTAGCTAAAAAATCGGAAGAGACAGGTAAAATTGTCGCTAAAGTGACTAGTGTATTTATGAATGCCACTGATTTTAGTCCTAAAATCAAACCATCCGGAGGTCCAGTGGATCAAGTTTTTGAACTACGTACTTACACGCAATTGCCTGGTAGAAATCCAGCTATCTTAGCGCGATTCAGAGATCATACGATGAAAATTTTCAAAAAACACGATATCAAAAACATCGCGTATTTCACTACCATCGAAAAGGACCCAGCGGTACAAAGCAAATTAGTGTATCTAGTGGCACATCCTTCTGAAGAGGCTGCAAAAGCAAATTGGACGGCCTTTGTAAATGATCCCAAGTGGAAGCAAGTGTCTACTGACTCAGAAAAAGAGGGCAAGATTATCGAAAAAATCGAGTCCATCTTTATGAGCCCTACATCGTTCTCAACTATTCGTTAAGCACTATGCCATTCGTCAAAAAAGCACTGCTCCTATTTCTAGGTGGGATGATTAGTCTCGTGAGCCTGGGCATCCCGAAGATGATTCATCGCGAGACCATCATCTCAGATTCCATTCAAACCAAAGTTGCGACGCTACAAGTCCCTGAAGGGCTTGAAGTAAAACTCTTCGCGGCGGAACCTATGTTGATTAATCCGACTAATATCGATGTGGATTCGAAAGGTCGGGTTTGGGTATTAGAGGCTTACAATTACCGACCAGGAATCAACGGGAATCCCACGAATCCCCTGGGAGATCGCATCATCATCTTAGAAGATACGAATGGGGATGGACAGGCAGATAGTCGAAAAGTATTTTACCAGTCGCCTGAGATCAACGCTCCTTTGGGTATTGCCGTGTTGGATTCGATGGTGATTGTATCTCAAAGTCCTTACATCTGGAAAATGTTTGACGATAACCGCGATGGGAAAGCTGATCGCAAAGAGCTTATGTTCTCTGGAATTGGAGGAGAGCAACATGATCATGGAGCACA
This sequence comes from Cytophagaceae bacterium UBA7467, assembly GCA_002479785.1. Taxonomy (GTDB): domain Bacteria; phylum Bacteroidota; class Bacteroidia; order Cytophagales; family Spirosomataceae; genus Aquirufa. The sequence goes on along the minus strand of DLPD01000003.1, from coordinate 55,196 downwards.
TGCGTTTAGCTTTGGACCGGATGGGAAACTGTATTTTAACATCGGAAATGAGGGAAAGCAATTGTTAGATGCTAAAGGAAATCCGGTCTTAGATCAAGACGGGGACCCCATTGGACCTAAAAAATACCGCCAAGGAATGGTATTCCGTTGTAATTTGGATGGAAGCCAAGTCGAGGTTTTAGGGCATAATTTTAGAAATAATTACGAAGTGGCGGTGGATTCCTACGGGGCACTTTGGCAATCTGATAATGACGACGATGGCAATAAAGGGGTGCGAATTAATGCCGTTTTCGAGCATGGAAACTACGGTTATGTGGATGAGATGACGGGTGAAGGTTGGTCAGTGAACCGGACGAATATCGAAAAAGAGATTCCTTTACGCCACTGGCACCTAAATGACCCAGGGGTTGTTCCTAATTTATTGCAAACGGGTGCTGGTTCGCCTACGGGGATGATCATTTACGAGGGTAATTTATTGCCTTCCATCTTCCAAAATCAAATGATTCATACAGATGCAGGCCCTAATGTGGTTCGCTCCTATGCTACCACCCCTTGGGGTGCCGGATACGAGGCAAGAATCAATAATTTGATTACCTCGCGCGATCAATGGTTCAGACCAGCGGATGTAGCGGCTGCTCCGGATGGATCGCTTTTAGTCGCAGACTGGTATGATCCAGGCGTAGGCGGACATCAAGCAGGTGATCAGGCCAAAGGCCGTATCTACCGAATTGCTCCAAAAGGACACGCTTTCAAGAAAACAAGCTTTGATCTAAGTACGCCAGAATTAGCTTTCAAAGCACTAGAAAATCCTAACCTAGAAATTCGTTTTATAGCCTTTCAAGCATTGGAAAAAATGGGAGCAAAGGCGGAAGCTGTCTTGGAAAATGAATTTAACACGAATGAGAATCCGAGATTTAGAGCGCGCGCGTTTTGGGTGTTAAATAAGGGACCGCGTTCAAATGAGTTTATCCAAAAAGCTTTTGATCAAGCGAATCCAAACCTGAAGGCAATGGCCATTCGGGCAGCTAAGCAAAAACCTTTCGCTGAATGGTCTGCATTAGCAGCAAAAGCGGCAAAAGATCAACACGCTTCTGTTAGACGCGAATTAGCCATCGCCTTGCGCCATCTTGCTGGAGAGGAAGTGAATAAAATATGGGCAAGTCTAGCGATGCGCCACACGGGTAGCGACCGCTGGTATCTAGAAGCCCTAGGAATTGGTGCAGATGGAAATTGGGATGAGCGTTTTGCTGCCTATTCTGCTTTAAAGCCCGAAAATTCGAAAGGTTACGCAGATGTCGTTTGGAGAGCAAGAACAGAGAAAGCGCTTCCTTCCCTCATCGACTTAATTGGAAATACAAAGTCCCTAGCCTATTTCCGTGCTTTAGACTTTATGCCCGGGGAGCAAAAATCAGAGGCATTATTTGATTTGATTAAAGGCAAGTTTGCTAACGATGTCAACGCGCAAATTGAAGCGTTAAGGCACATGAAACCGGCTTACATAGCTTCACATACTGAAGTAAAATCGATACTTTCTGCATTGCTGAAACAAATTAATGGCAAGCCATATCTCGAATTAGTAGATTACTTCCAGCTAACAGAGGAAAGCCCGCGTGTTTTAGGAATGATTTTAGCCGGAACAGAAGCCTCCAAATCGGGTCAAGTTTTGTATAATTTGCCTGGTGGCGCTGAATTAATTCGCTCGAAATTCTTTGCGGGGAACGAATCAGAACAATTAGCCTTAATCGAAACATTGCGTTGGCAAGGAAAAACGGCATCCGTACAATTATTATATGAGGCCACAGCGAATCCTAAACTAAGTAAAGCAGTACAAATGCAGGCAGCACGAGTGATTGGGAATGCCTATCCTACGGAGGAATTTGTATTGGATCTTTTAGAGAAAAAGAAAATAACTCCTGCTTACATTCCATTGGTGGTAGAAAGTCTTCAAAAAGCTTGGAGAAAGTCCATCCGAATGAAGGCGAATAGTTATTTAGACAAACATCAAACTGAAACAAAGAAAGCGCATCCTGCTAAGGCAGAATTGATTAAAATGTCAGGAGATGCGGTGAAAGGCAAAGTAGTCTTTACGAATTCGTGTACGATGTGTCATGTAGTGAATAATGAAGGGATTGATTTAGGGCCTAAACTAAGCGAAATAGGGACAAAATTATCGAAAGAAGGCCTGTACATGTCCATTTTACACCCTAATGCTGGGATTGGATTTGGATATGAAACCTTTGAAGTAAAAACAAAAACAGGGGATTCGTATCAAGGAATCATTGTTTCCAAGAACGAAACGGACATTGTGCTACGAATTCCGGGTGGAATTGTGAAAAGCTTTAAAACGTCCGCTTTAAAATCATACAAGCAATTACCAGAATCATTGATGCCGGAAGGATTAGCCGATGGAATGAGTACGCCTGAACTAGTTGACTTAATCGAATATTTATCCACTTTAAAGAAGAAATAAGATGAATCGCCGTGATTTTGCCTCCATCTTGGGTGCTAGTTTATTGATTCCCTCCTTTTCAAAAGGATCTACATGGGCACGCGAAAAGCCCTTTGAGCTGAACTATGCACCCCATTTTGGGATGTTTAAAAACCACGCTGGACCTAATGAACTCGATCAATTGCAGTATATGCATGATCAAGGATTTACTGCGTTAGAGGATAACGAACTAATGGAAAGACCGGTGGCTTTACAAGAGAAAATCGGAGAGAAATTAGCCAAACTCAATATGAAAATGGGGGTTTTCGTGATTAAATTCGATGGCTTCTTTGATAAGCAAACCATGACAACAGGCAAAAAGGAATGGACCGATTTATTCCTGGCTTCTTGCAGAAAAGCCGTCGAAACTTCGAAGCGGGTGAATGCAAAATGGGCGACGGTGGTTCCTGGTAATTTCACCCGCGATCTTCCGATGGGAATTCAAACAGGAAACGTAATTGATAACCTGAAGCGCGCGGTTGAAATCCTTGAACCTGCTGGTTTAACCATGGTTTTAGAACCATTGAGCGATAATTCAGACTTATTCTTGCGCTTTTCGGATCAAACCTACAGCATTTGCCGAGCGGTTAACTCCCCTTCTTGCAAAATCCTTTTCGATATGTACCACATGCAGCGCAATGAGGGTAATCTAATCGCGAACATGGACAAATGCTGGAGTGAAATTGCTTATTTACAAATAGGAGATAATCCGGGTCGTAAAGAACCTACTACCGGAGAGGTGAATTACCAAACTATTTTCAGACACTTAAAACAAAAGGGATATTCCGGGGTTTTAGGGATGGAACACGGAAATTCTAAGCCAGGAAAGGATGGAGAACTTGCCTTAATCGATGCATATCGTAAATCCGACGCTTAAAATTTGCATTTCTGCATTTTAATTTAGACATTCGCTTAATTATCTAATTAAGATGGACACAAAATTCAAAGCAATCAACGATCCTACCCGGAGAGAGATCTTGCAATTCTTAGTCAATGGCCCTCAAAACGCCGGACAGATTGCCAGTCAGTTTGATATGAGTAAACCGAGTATTTCGCATCATTTGGATCTTTTAAAACAGGCCAAACTGATTCAAGCGGATAAAAAGGGGCAATTCATCGAGTACAAACTCGACAAGACCGGTTTTGAAGTCATTCATACTTGGTTCAAAACATTCTCCACTTACTTTGAATTCCCTAAGCCTAAAATTAGAATCGAAATTTAATCTGTTTTATGATGTCTCTTCACCTGCCCAGCACTTTCCAATTTATACAGTCTCATCTTCCAGCCCACACAAAAGGACTAGGAATCACTACGCTGTCTAAACGTAATTTCTTCCAATCCATAGGTGATTATTTTGCAGAGAAGTCTGGCAAAAAACGTGTTTCCTATGTGGCCGTGGGAGATGACTTCATCACGCAATTGCATTATCAAGGAGAGCGTTTAATCGCTGAAAAAACAATCCAATTAGCTCAATTAGATCATTTTTATGTATCTGAAGGTCAAACACCGGATGGAATTATTCACCACGTGTCTTGTGATGCAACAGTCATTGTTTCTGAAAAGAAAATGGAAGACCACCACATTAAGATCCTTCCTTGCTTGTTAGGTGAAAACGCGAGTAATGTTCAAGCCATCCAAAGCATACAGTGGGCACAAGAATCCAAAAAAGCCTTAACAGAAATACTAAAAGGCTGGCCAGCTCGAATCGCGAAACGAAAAGAAGAAGCAGAAGCTTAGTTATTCGGAGACTTTTTCATCTACTTTCAGGTCAAACAATTCTTTCGAGGTAATAGCTACGAGACTAACTAAGACCATTGTTATACCTGCACCAATCAAAACAGAGGGAACAGTTCCAAAAATCTTTGCCGCCAGGCCTGATTCAAAGGCACCCATTTCGTTCGATGTGCTGACGAATACACCGTTTACTGAGGATACTCGCCCCCTCATTTCGTCGGGAGTATAGAATCGCAAAACCGTTTGACGAATAACGACAGAGATCGAATCGAAAGCGCCCGTAAAGAAAAGCGCTGTTACCGAAAGCCAAAAATTTGTCGATAAGCCAAAAACAAAGGTGGCTAAGCCAAATCCTGCAATGGCTAAAATCAGATTCCTCCAAGCGTGTTTTAGGGGAGGGAAATAGACTAACGTAACCATCGTCACCACAGCTCCTACTGAAGGAGCAGCACGTAAAATCCCTAAACCCTCCGCTCCTACTTTCAATATATCCTCTGCGAATATGGGTAGTATGGCTATCACGCCTCCAAACAATACGGAAAACAAATCTAATGAAATAGAATAGAGGATAATTTTCGTCTTGAACACGTACGCAATTCCCTCTCGCAGACTATGCCAAATGGATTCGTGTTGTACCGATTTTACGGGAACAGGGCGATTTTCAATTTGAATAATACAAAACATTACACCTAATAAAAGGGCAATCACAGTAATCAAGGAGCCTGACAATCCAGCATAAGCATATAGAAAACCTGCTACACCTGGTCCTAAAATGGAGCCAAATTGCCAGAAAGAACTATTCCAAGTGGCAGCGTTAGCAAAAACCTCTTTAGGTACCAAGAAGGGATTCAGAGAAGAGGCGGCTGGGCTAAAAAAGCCTTTAGAAAGACCAATAATGAATATTACCGCGTAAATGGAATAAATATGAAAATCTTGATCAGCAGACTGCAGTTGCGTACTCGAATACAAAAGAAAGACAGATGACGCAATAATCACGGATAGGGTTACCTGCATAATCGTTTTCTTATCCCGGTTATCCGCAAAATGCCCTCCAAAAAGCACCAAAGAAATAAAAGGAACAGCTTCTGCCAAGCCAATCAAACCCAAAGCAAGCGGATTATGCGTTATCTTGTAAATTTCATACGCTAAGACTACTTCTTGAATCAACAAGGCTATGGTAAAAAGCGTATTACCGGTCACGTAAGCCCGAAATTCCGGAAAAGTTAAGGCCTTGTACGCGTCTTTATTTTGAAAAAATCCCATAGAAAAAGTAGATAAAAGGACTCCAAAACGCCATATCTCCTAACAAACGCTTTTCATCTGAAAAAGGCAAGCGGGATAAAACAAACGTTATACCAAATGTAACCAAAAAAGGCAAGACGATGAAGAATTCCTGGGTTGCAACATATATACCGCTTAATAGCCCTACTAAAATCCATTCTGTTTTACGTAATCTCCTCTTATAAAATTGATTCGGAGATTCAATCAAATTAAAGTAGCATAGATTTTGGTAAGCTAGCGCAATTAAGGGCAATACTAGCAGCATGGATTTGGTATCACGAACCCATACCACTAATCCCACACCTAAGCCATATAATAGGGCCGTAAATACCTCCTTTTCGGAACTCAACCAGCGTTTATGCCAGGCAAATCCGTATAAAATAACAAATAGAAATAGCGAAAATCCAGCGAATAATACTTCCAAGCGCTGAAAAGGCAGCAAACTAAGAATGGACACTCCTAAGATTACTAAAAGGAGCCGTATCTGCGGACTTTTATGAAGATGAATTCGATGCCGTTCATCTTGAACCGGCTGAAAAAGATTATCAATTTGCCTATCTAGTAAGTACAAGAACCAAACGACTAAAGCTAATATCGCCATTTCTAGATTAGATGGAAAGGAATGGAAATACACCTTGTACAGGAAGCATTGGTAGAGAACGGCGCCAATAACCACCTCCAAAGAAAGATTTCTAATAAAGCGCATCTTTCGTTTGAATAACACAAACCTCCATTCCTATCCCTATTTTTCCTACTGAAATTGGAACAAATTGCTGGCCAAAATACACTTTGTGATTTAACGTCCGAAACGATGCTAAAGCCTTTAACGTGCTTTTATCTGATTCCCCAGTCAATGGATCCACGTTCACGAGAGAACAACGGGCACAAGGTTTGGCCCCTGAAAGAGATACCTCTCCTATCTTTATTTCAGCCCAGGTATCTTCCACAAAGGACTTTGGAGATGAAACAATGATATTCGGCCTGAAACGCAGCTGATCTATGGGTTCCTTCAAGCGCTCTTGCAAAGCAGCATAGGATCCTGCACTAACTAAAAGCAGCGGCAAAGAATCTGCAAAAGAAGTATTTCTAGCCAATTCGGTCTGGTATTTTGCTTTCATCTCACGCGGTTTTTCTGTCGATATGCGAACGAGCCTTACCTTTGAAGACAAAGCATTTGAAAACCACTCTGACCAGCCCTCTAACACTTCTCGTGCCTTTACTTGATCTTCCCAAATCTCTACCGAAACCCATTCCCCCAAGGCAGGCTCCCAAGTCAATTCCTTCTCTAAACCCGTCTCGGCATCCTTCACGATAAACCCTCCAAGAGATTCCCTAAGTGTAAATCGTGTCAATTCAGGTCGCGTCCGTTGGGTAATGAATTGACCAGCGGCATCCACGAGCATAAAACGACGGTCACCACGCAATCCTTCCGTCTCCATCACGGATTCACTAAGTGAAACCGCGCCTAAGGACTTAATTGGATAGATATACAGATGTGTGACCATATTACAAATGTAAACTTTTCTGTGCAAAAAGCCTTATGGGTGCTTATAGGCTTAAGGCTTCCTATTGTGACTTGATTTTGTTAAGTTTGTTCAATTGATTGACTGCAACCTATACCTATGAAACTAATTCGCCTAGCTTTTTTCGCTATTTTATCCCCTTTTTCGGCACAAGCTCAACAAATGTTAACGCTAGAGGACGCAATCCAGCAGGGCATTTCGAAGCAATATTCTATCCAAATTTCAAGACAAAAGGAGCGTATTGCCGCGAACGAAAATAGCTTAGGAAATGCGGGTTTTCTTCCAACAATTACGGGATCCGCTAATAAAAACTACACCATTTCTGGCATTGACCAATCGTTTTTTGGTGGTTTGCGTCCCCCATTAGTTCAATCAGGAGTCAACTCTAATTCAGGAAACGTAGGTATGGCAATGGCTTGGACATTGTATGATGGAAAAGGGATGTTCATTCTTCGTGACCGGTATAAAGAATTACAAAACTTGGGGGCGAAACAAACGGAATCTTCCATTGAAAATTTGATCGCCTTAATTTCGAGTACTTACTACGATCTAATACGTCAAAACCTTCGTGTAAATAACTTCAAAAAGGGTCTTGAAATTTCAAGTGACCGCTTGAAATTAGCAAAAGACCGTTACGAGGTAGGACAAGGATCTAAGGTGGATTATTATTCTGCGCAGGTGGATTACAATGAAGACAAAGCGCTATTAATCGCACAAGAGCAATCTTTCACCAACACGAAAATAGGATTTAATACGCTTTTAGTGAAAGAGTATAAAGCAGATTTCCAAATCGTTAACACCATCGATCTACTTCCTAAATTGAAACTTAGTGAACTGAAAATGAGCGCCTTATCTCAGAATCCAACCTTGATTGGGGCCATCTTAAGTAAGAAAATCAGCGATTTAGACATCCAGAATTTACAAAGCCAACAAAAGCCTCAAATCGATTTATTAGCCGGCTACAACTTAAATAGTGTGGCGAATGGCGCAGGTTTTGGTGTGGAGAAAGGAAGCAGCGATGTGTTCAATTACGGCCTAAGGGCAACGATTTCTATTTTCGATGGCTATAACCAAAAGCGTAAAATTCAGAATGCGAAAATCAATGCAGAAATAGCAGCTCTACAGATCGAAGATTTGAAAAATGCCTTGTTATCTGCTTTAGAAAAGACTTACGTGACCTACGAGAATTCAATGAATCTGATTCAATTAGAGACAGAGAACTATGCCATTGCGAAACAAAATATCGATATAGCTTTTGATCGTTTCAAAGTGGGTATAGCCACCTCTTACGAATTACGTGAGGTGCAACGCAATGCTGTGGCTGCTGAGACGCGTTTAATCGAAGCAAAATACGCTGCGAAAGCAGCCGAAATTGAATTAATTCGATTGAGCGGAAACCTGCTGTAATTCTTCGTTCAGTTGTTGCTGGTACAATTCGAAGTAAAGCGTTTTATCCGCCATCAATTCATCGTGCGTCCCGCTTTCAACTATAGCTCCCTCGGATAGCACAAAAATGCGATTCGCTAATCGCGCAGAGGAAACGCGGTGAGAGATAATAAGTGACGACTTTCCTTTCGTCACCTGTTTTAAATTTTCCAAAATCGTATGTTCCGTATGCGTATCTACTGCAGATAAACAGTCATCTAGAATGAGCATCTTAGGGTTTTTAGCCAAAGCACGAGCAATCGACACACGCTGTTTCTGACCTCCAGAAAGCGTAATCCCTCTCTCCCCTAATATGGTTTCGAATTGATCAGGAAACTCCATGATATTGTCATACACATCTGCTTGCTTAGCAGCGACTTCAATAGCCTCTTGGGTTAAGGTATCATTACCAAAACGAATATTTTCCGAGATACTCGTTGAAAATAAGAACACATCCTGCGGCACAAAGCCTACAAAAGAACGCACCCAAGCCATATCCCAATCCTTCAAGGAAATACCATCTAATAAAATCTCCCCTGAACTGGGATCATAAAAACGGGCCATCAATAAAGCCACGGTAGATTTGCCGGAACCTGTTTGGCCTAATAGTGCTACAGATTCTCCTGCCCCTATCGTCAAATTCACTTTTTCTAACACCAAACGGACAGATCCTGGATAAGCAAAGCTAACCTCTTTGAACTCCCAATTACCCACTATTTCCTGTCGAATTTGTTTACCTATAGTTAATTCTGATTTGGCCTCTAAAAACTCATTAATCCGCTTTTGTGATGCCGCCGCTCGTTGAATCTGCGAACTGGTCCATCCCAAAGCAGTCACTGGCCAAGTCAACATAAACACATACATAATGAATTCCGTGATATTACCCACTGTCATTCGGCCGGCAATAACCTCCTGCGAACCAATAAAAACGACTAAAATCGTTGAAAAACCTACCAATAGCGCTATCAGAGGAGTAAATAGCGAATCCACCCTCACTAAACCGAGTGATTTAGTTCGGTAGGCTGAGGACGCCTCCTTGAAAGCCTCCAATGATTTTTTCTCCCTAACAAAGGATTTTAACACTCTAATTCCCGAAAACGCCTCCTGTGCAAAGGTGGAAATCTGCGAGAGTGCAGCCTGAATTTCTTCCGACTTGCGAATGATGACCGAATTCACATAATAGATACTAAGTGACAATATAGGTAGCGGCATTAACACATACCACATCAATTTCTGGTTCACCTGCCACATCGCATAAATCACCAAAATAAACACGGTGATTAAATTCAATCCGTACATTATACTAGGTCCCACATACATTCGGACTTTACCCACGTCTTCAGAAATACGCGCCATTAAATCACCCGTATTTTGCTGGCGGTAAAAGGACAAAGGCAAGGTTTGGTAATGCGTATAAATTTCGTTTTTCAATTCAAACTCGATATGTCGGGACATCACAATGAGGGTCTGACGAACTAAAAAGAGGAAGACACCTTTTAAAATAGCCATCAAAATGATTAAACCGCCGTAGAAAAAAAGCGTAAAACCAAAGATTTCGTAAAAAGCTTTTTGGAGGCTAAATCCTTTAAAAAGGAAATAAATATCAATGGTTTCCGTCACTAAATCAAGCGCATAACGCACTAATTGAGCAGGGAAAACCCCAAAAAAATTAGAGCATAAGGTGAATAAAATCCCCAAGAAAAGCAGCCATTTGTACTTCCAAAAATACTGATTGATATGACTGAGTGCACCCACGTAAGGAAGAATCTAAAGATTAATTGAACACAAAGATAGAATCTTTATCAATTAAAATTCTTAATTTTGATGTTCAAACAAGACGCTCTTTTATTTCGGATGGTTAACAGGAGATTACTACGTGTCAAAGCATTTCAACAATTGTATGCTTTTTATACACAAGAACGCGCCCAATATCAATTAGCTTTTGATGGTTTAGCGACCATTTTTCAGCCTGATTTATCTTTAATGGTGGCGAAAGAGGATCAAATGCCTCGTTTAGAGGGCCTGCGACAACTTGCCGAAATTCAATTAAAAGAGTATTTCCAAGAAATTACTTCCGAAGAAACGATTCCTGCTGAGTCACAAGAGGCCGCTCAATCTGTCTACAAATTGTACCAAGCGAATGTAAAGCAAATCGCGAAAAAGTTGAAGCAAGATATGGTTTCAGAGGTAGAGGCCATCAACAAACAATACCTGAAAATATTGTATTATTTGCAGCAATTGCCCTTAATCGCGCTTTGGGATGAGAACAGACGTTTGTTAGAGAACAACACGAAGACTTCTCTTTTGGCAAAAAACAAGGTATTATACATTCTTTCCAAATGGGGCGATTTACAACGTGCCTTCGAAAAGAACCACATCGGCTGGTCAGAGGATGAAGAAAATTTAATCAAGAAATTATTTATTGAGAACATCTTGACGGATGAAACCTTCTTAACTTACCTTCCTACGGCGGGCAAAAAATTTGAAGATGATTTAGCCTTTGTTGTTTATGTATTGAAAAATTTCCTTCTAAAACACGAGTCAATGACGGAGTATTTTGAGGAAAATGATTTAAATTGGTCTTTGAATAAGGACGTGGTGAAGAGTATGGCGAACAAGACCTTTAAGATAGAGGCTTTAGAAGACTTACGTTTGCAACCACTCGCCATCCAATGGGAAGACGACAAATTATTCTTTGAGGAATTATTCGATTACAGCGTTTCAGAAGACAAGCAATTAAGTGCTTGGATTGGGGACCAAACTAAAAACTGGGAGTCAGATCGCCTAGCGGTAGCGGATTTTATCATTCTTAAAATGGCTTTGGCCGAGATGGTGAAATTCTCAAGTATTCCAGTAAAAGTGAGCATTAACGAGTACATCGAACTAGCGAAAAACTATTCGACTCCTAAATCTGGCCAGTTTATTAATGGTATTTTAGACGTCGTTTCAAATCGCTTAGTTCACGAAAAAGTGATAACAAAATCAGGTCGAGGATTAATCGACATAGCTAACAAATAAAATGAGCAAATCATCTAGATCTTTTTGGGCCTTTGTAGTAGGCGCTGCGGCAGGTGCTGTGGTAGGTATTTTATATGCTCCAGATAAAGGAGAAAATACCCGTAGTAAATTGTATTTCCAATTGAACAAATACCGTGATCAATTAAAGCAATTGATTAATGATATCGTTGAAGGTAAAGAGGTTATCGAAACTTCTGCGAAATCAGAAGGTAAAAAAGTGGTTCAAGACGCGAAAATCAAAGCAGAGAAATTGCTTGAGGACGTGGAAAAAATGATGACACAGATTAAGGCTAAATAAAATGCGCAATACTCTCCTTTTATTCTGTTTCCTTGGGATATTTTCCTGCACGAACCAGCAAAAAGAGGCGAACAATGCCACTGAAAATGCCATCCCGGCAGCCTTAAAACCGAGTGCAGAAAAACACCCCATACTGAAGGCAGATAATCCTTATGTTTCCTTAGGACGCTTAGTGGAAGGAGATAGTGTTTTTCACACTTTCAATTTTAAGAATACGGGGAATTTGCCATTGAAAATCATCTCTGTCAATGCGTCTTGCGGATGCACAACACCTAAATGGAGCACCGATGTTATTCAACCAGGTAAAAAAGGATTCATTCGCGTGAAGTTTGATTCAAAAGGAAAAGAGGGCAAATTTCAAAAAACCATTACCGCCTACTGTAATACGCTACCTGCGGAAAACAGAATGGCATTTAAAGTAGAAGTATTACCTAAAAAATAAACACATGTTAGTATTACAAGCACAGAGTCCAGCGTATATGCAAATCGTCCTTTTCGGAGGTATATTCGTCGTATTTTATTTCTTCATGATTCGTCCACAACAAAAAAAGGCGAAAGAAGCAAAGAAATTCATTGATGAATTAAAGACGGGAGATAAAGTAGTAACCATTGGAGGAGCACACGGAACGGTTGTTACGATTCGCGAAAAGACCATCGTAATCGAAGTGGATTCAAGTAAAGGTGTTCGGATGGTTTTCGAGAAAACAGCGATCTCTAAAGATGCCTCATCTCGTTTAGAAGAGTAATTCAATGCAGACAAGCCTGAAACCTTTCATCGGAATTACAGGCGGAATAGGATCCGGCAAATCGACCATTTGCCGGATTTTTTCATGCCTGGGGATCCCCATTTTCGAAGCAGATAAAGTCGCGCGCGAAATATGTGAAAAAGATGCGGCGGTGAAGGAAGCTATTATGGCGGAATTTGGCCCTAAAGCCTATCTTCCAGACGGATCCTACAACCGATCTTGGATCAAAGGACTATTACAGAAATACCCAGGAGATGTGGCCCATTTAAATGCCATTATTCACCCAGCGGTGCGAAAGCAGGCGACAGAATGGATTTTAAATGCCCCTCAACAGGCGCCATTTTGTTTATACGAATCCGCCCTCATTACACCTCAAGCTAAACCGGAACCTATCTCACAGGTCATCACCGTGAATTGTCCCTTACCTGAACGCATTCAAAACGTCCAAAAAAGAAGTCACATGAGTTACATGGAAACCATGCAAATAATCGATTTGCAACCGAAACCTAAAAACTACCTTTGGGGAGCTGATTTTGTCATACAAAATGGAAAGAACGACCGCGTATTTCCACAAGTAATGAATATCCTAAAAGCCTTTACCTGTTTCGTACTATTGTTAATAGGCCCTGCGGCCTCAGCGCAATTGACTAATTCCTCAGCTCAGGTAAAAGCGATGACTTTCAATGTGCGCTTAGACACCGAATCAGATGGCTTAAACCAATGGAAATACCGAGCAAAACATTGCGGGGAATTAATTCGCTACCACCAAGCAGACATTATCGGATTACAAGAAGCATTCTTGCATCAAATTACGGATTTAGAAAAGGAATTACCCGGTTTTGGGTGGTTTGGTAAAGGACGTGATGATGGAAAAGCAGAAGGCGAATTTTCTGCCTTGATGTACCGGAAATCGAAATTTAAATTATTGCAAGAGAAAACCTTTTGGTTGTCTGATTCATGTGAAAAGGTGGGTTTTGGCTGGGATGCTGCATGCCGCCGTGTAGTGACTTGGGGACAATTTCAAGAAATCAAAACCGGCAAAAAATTCTTTGTTTTCAATACCCATTTCGACCACTTAGGCAAGGTAGCACGTAGAGAGAGCGCGAAGCTTGTGTTGCGTAAAATAGCGGAAATCGCTGGGAAGTCTCCGGTCATTTTAACGGGCGATTTTAATGCTACACCAGACGACGAACCGATTCAGATTCTAGTAGACCAGAAAAATCCCATGCACGTTATCGATGCAGAGAAAATAAGTCAAAATGGACATTATGGACCGTACAGCTCCTTTAATGGCTTCACTAAAGAACAGGAAGGGAGACATATTGATTATATTTTTGTTAAAAATGGCCCTGCAGTTTTACAACATACCACCCATAGTGAGACTTGGGAAAATAAATATCCAACGGACCATTTTCCGGTAAGCGCTGTCATTAGAATCCCCTAAAGCATTTGGGAATTATCCCTTAAAAAGGTAAATTTGATTATGGAAAATTTTATTGTTTCAGCGCGTAAATACCGCCCTACCCTATTTGATTCTGTGGTAGGCCAAAGTCACATTACCACCACTTTGAAAAATGCGATCAAGTCCAATCACTTGGCTCAAGCATTCCTTTTTTGTGGCCCAAGAGGGGTAGGTAAAACGACTTGCGCCCGTATTTTAGCTAAGACAATTAATTGCCAAGATTTAGGTGCGGATGGGGAAGCGTGCGGCAAATGCTCTTCGTGTCATTCTTTCCAGGAAAATACCTCTTTAACGATTCACGAATTAGATGCGGCTTCGAATAACTCGGTTGAAGATATTCGTAATCTAATCGATCAAGTTCGCTATCCTCCTCAAAATGGTAAATACAAAATTTACATCATTGATGAGGTTCACATGCTTTCAGCTGCTGCCTTTAATGCGTTTTTAAAGACCCTAGAAGAGCCACCTTCCTACGCTATTTTTATTCTAGCGACGACGGAAAAGCACAAGATTTTACCTACCATTTTATCGCGTTGCCAAATCTTTGATTTCAACCGCATTCAATGGAAAGACATGGCGTCTCACCTTTCTTCGATTGCGGAAAAAGAAGGGATTACAGCGGAACCGGCGGCTTTGGAATTGATTTCCATCAAAGCGGATGGTGGTCTTCGCGATGCACTTTCGATGTTTGACTTAAATGTGACTTTCTCCACGGACAATTCACTGAGACACGCGGATGTGTTGGAAAATTTACACATACTAGATAGTGATTATTACTTCCAATTAACGGATTTTTTCGTCAATCAAAACCACACAGACGCACTCGTTTTATTAGACGAGATCATGCGCAAAGGTTTTGATGGTCAGCAGTTTATTGCTGGTTTATCGGAGCATTTCCGTAATTTGTTATTTGCCAAAGATCCGAAGACGCTCGCCTTAATGGAATTAAGCGAAGAGAATCGGGCGAAATTCCAGGCGCAGTCAGCGAAAACGTCTGCCTCCTTCTTGTTGTCTGCCATGAACCTCTGCTCTCAATGTGAGATACATTACAAAGCAGCGAAGAATGCACGCTTACATGTCGAATTGACCTTATTGAAAATTAACTATTTGCCGTCGGTTTACCAGCCTACCGCATCTCAACCTGCGGTGGAGGGTGGCGCCGGAAAAAAGTCTGAGACTAAACCGATAGCTGCGGCTGCGGTTTTGACGGCTCCAATAACTCCGGCTGAACCCACTATTCAAGCAGTTCCTACCGAAGTCCCGCCTGTGGCTTCAACATCCGTTCATGAGGCTCCTGTTCAAGCAGCCCCCGATCAAATGGTCGCTGCTGAATTAACCCCTAGACCTAGTAATCATGGATTACGGAGCGCCAAAAAAGTGGTAAATACAGTTCAAGCCGAACATGCAGCTGAGGTAAATGCCTTAGGTAATGTTCGAAATGAACCATTCACTTTCGAAGAACTCAATTTCGTTTGGACTCAAATCGCACAAGGATTCAAACAGGGTAATTTCATCAACAAATATGTAATGATGAACCGGGAGATTAGTCTCATCGATTCTATTATTCATATCAAGGTAGAAGGCGAAGTGCAGATGCAACAGTTTAATGATTCATTGAAACTTGAATTAGTAGGCACTTTGCGTGAAAAATTGAAGAACGATACCATCGATATCAGTTTGGATCTAATGGCTGGTGAGGTTTCTGAGAAAAAAATGATTTATACGCAATCAGACAAATACGATTTCTTGTCTAAAAAGCACCCAATTCTAGTCGAAATGAAGCAACGAATGGGATTAGATTACGAGTTCTAACGAATTTGCCCCTGACCGATTCCAATCCATTTTTCAGTCACTAATTTCTCTAGAGCGAAGGGGCCACGTGCGTGTAATTTTTGGGTAGAAATACCTATCTCTGCCCCCAATCCAAATTCTCCTCCATCCGTAAATCGCGTGGACGCGTTCCAATAAACGGCTGAGGCATCCACAGTTGACAAGAAAAACTGCGCTTCTTTTTCATCACTTGAAACGATTGCTTCCGAGTGTCTAGATGAAAAAATCGAAATATGATTTATGGCATCCGGTAAATCATTCACCACCTTGATGGAGCAAGCAAAGTCTAAGAATTCTCGACCAAAATCTGATTCAACTGCTTTTTCTAAATAAGGATACCCTGCTTTGTCTAGCGTATTATGAGCTACATCATCAGCATAAATCTTGACAGAATAGGTCTTTAGAGGTTCAGCAACTAATGGAAGAAATTCCGCTGCTATCGATTGATGTACAATAATAGTATCTAATGAATTACAAACGGAAGGACGTGAAACTTTAGCATTCACCACGATTGCTACTGCCATAGAAAGGTCTGCTGATGCGGCAACGTAGGTATGGCAGACACCCGCACCTGTTTCAATCGTAGGAACTAATGATTCTTTGCGAACTCGCTGGATCAAGGCCTCAGAACCTCTTGGAATAATTACGTCAATGTATTTGACCGCCGTCAAAAGCGTCGTCACGTGCACGCGATCGGTGGGCATTAAATATACTAAATCCGTCGAAAAGCCATTTTGAATAAGTGCCTGATGAATCAATTTTACCAAAATCGTATTCGTGTGCAAGGCATCCGAACCTCCGCGCAAAACGACGGCATTTCCAGAACGAATGCAAAGCGCTGCCACGTCGATTGTTACATTAGGCCGTGATTCAAAAATGACACCTACCACTCCAAGTGGCACCGTTATTTTAGATAAGTCTAGTCCATTCGGAAGCGTTTTCTTCGATAAAACCTGACCTGTTGGATCAGGTAACTGCATGACAGAAAGAACACTTGAAGCTAAAGCATCTAATCGATCTTGGGTTAACAGAAGTCGATCTCGCATGGGATGATCGATAGGCATTTCAGCTAAGTCCCGTTGATTTTCTTTCAGAATTTCTGAAGAATGCACTCGAATCAACTCAGCTATACTAGCCAAAACCTCATTCCGCGATTCTCCACTAGCCATCGCTAAGGAGGATGTAGCAAAACGGGTGCGTTGAAATTGAGCTAGAATAGAGGACATTAACGTAAAATTTTGATTTGTTGGACAGCACCGTCTTCTGTTTTCCAAGACAGCAGATAGGTTCCGGCAGGAAATGCAGACAAATCCAAAGATTGAATCTGCTCTCCTGACTCAAAATTAGCGTTTTTAGGCGACAAAACCAGCCGCCCCATCGCATCGGAGATAGAATAGGTAACTAATGAGGGTTTGTCTAAACTAAATTTCCATTGAAAGATTCCGGTCGTGGAGGGATTAGGATATACGACGGATGAACTCGTTTCATTGCTTATGGCTAAAATAGGACTATCAAAGACCGCCATTTGGGCATCTAACCAAACTAGGCGTCCCTGAATCCAATTTTTCAACCAATTTACTTCATCACTCAAGGTTGCCCCTACATAGTAATTAGGCCAGATCTTTTTACCCATCAAAGGGTATTTTTGAAAATTCCTTATCAGAGGATCCTTTAACGCAACCTGCGCCGAATCGATGGTAGCAAAAAGGGTGTTCGTATTTAAAAAACTAGAGCGAACTGACTTCCAGCGAGTAGCTAATGCTTTACGAAAACTCGCGTCTTGAATGAATTTATTCCACCAAAAAGGGACTTGCCAATAATTATTTTTTTCCAAATTTTCAATTGTATTGTAAACAAAACCATCCGTCTTCCACCCGTTTAAATAATCCGCATTACCGAAGGAGATATTAAAATCCCAGGCTGGCCCCATCTTGATTTTTCCGCCTAATGATTCTTTGTCTTTGTATAGATAGGTACTCAAGCGATAACCATCTACGTTTCTTGTAACTTCGTTTAAAATAAAGTAATTCACAAAGGAGGAAACGTCCATATAGTCCCGGAAGCTTGCCTTCGGATCGTTCATATCTTCCGTCATTAACTTCTTTTCCCAATTATTGATGTAATCTCGGATATAGATCAATTGTTGCTGTGTGATGATGCCGTATTGGGGGTATTCAATTTGAAATTCACATTTCTGGGTTGCTGATATACCGGAGGTATAATTACTTTTCCAAGAGGTGGAAGGCGATCCACTCGTTTTATCAATTTTAAGTAAATAACCTCCTGTCACATCGTCACCCGCATTTTCAGTGGGGTAAAGATCCGAGATAGGCACCCGATTCTTCCCTTGTTTGACTTTCTCCATTAAGATATATACTCCGCGGTATTCATCATTAATGATAAGCTCCACAAATTTCGCTTCACTATGCAATAAACCTAAACGCCCAGCCACATTTTGGGCAATAAAATCACGCATAAAGGAGCGATCATTATAAGATGCATTTAATACCCAATCCGATTCTTCTGGCATTTGAACAAGTGACAATTTCTTTGCTTTCACACCGGTGGTATCAGTCCACAATTCGATACCATACGGCTTTTTAACAAGGCCCGGCAAGAAATAAAAATCGGCTTGAGAGGTGGAACCCCGGTATTCAACACCCGCAACTGTCGAAATACTAGGCGTGCTGGACACTTGATTTAATTGACCCGGCCCATTGTCAAAAATCTCCATTTGAACTGGGATTTTAGGCTCATCCTGAATGACTCGCGTTTTCGTATTAAACCGAACAATGGGAAGATTGGAGACGCTTAGACTTTGGCCATAAAAAAGAGAGGGCAGCAATAGCAGAAAAAAAACTAGGTATCTTTTCATCTAAAAATCGTATCCTAAGGTTAGGTAAGAAACCGGAGATTTCACTTCTTTATTTTCTACACCAAAGGCATAATCGAATTTAACAAAATACCCAAAAACAGTCGCTCGAGCCCCAAAACCATAGCCCATTAAGAATGGATTACGAAAATCAGTGACGGTAGCTTGAAACGGATTCGTTTTACCGCCATAGACATTGGTATTAAAGCCATTTGTTTTCGCAAACGGACTAGAGCCGGACCAAGCGGTTCCTATGTCTGTAAAACCCACTAATTGAACAGAATTAAGTACAGATGAAGATTCGATAGCCATCAAAGACTTAATGGGCAATCTCAGTTCCATATTCAAGAGCAAATGACTATTACCGCTTAATTTATTCATAGAGAAGCCCCTCAATGGAGCGATGAAATTACTCATAAACACATCCCGATGGGCTAAATTAGCTAATCCTAGAGGGGATTCCTGCGTACGAGTTTCTTGCTTATTAAATAACCAATTCTCCATCCCACCTAGCATGGATGCTTGCGTCTGAGAACCCATTTGATGCGATGCGGATAAGCGTGAAGCAAAGTAAAAAGAGTTAGACAATTTCTTATAATAGCGCGCATCTAGACTTAAACGTGTAAAATCGCCTGAATTAACTACCTCTTTGTGCGCTTCTGCAAGCAGACTAAGCCGCAAACCTGACCGCAGATTTTCTCCCTCAGATACCGTATTATCAAACACATAATTGACTGAAGTTCCGACATAACCTGAATAATCCTCTGGATTAGTCAAGGTTAGTTGAGAAAACAAACGATTAGTAGAATACATCCCAGTGATTGACAAACGACTCAATAAATTGAATGGATATGCTGCTGTTAAAGCAAATCGATTAAATCGAATCTTTTGAGATTCAGATTCCGTATCTTGTCCTAGTACTTTACGGTCATATCGGAAGGTCCAGTCTAGCTTATTCGCCAAATAACTGTATTCTCCCCATATATCCGTATTGCGTAAATTAGCCGTTAAAAAAGCCCCAGCTTTAAACAAGTGATTTTCTAATAGGTCGTTAGCCTTCACTTCATAGCCATAGCCTAAGCCTCGAATAGGATCAGACCTAAATTGTCCTTCGGAACTATTCATCACAAAGGTATTCTCATAGTCTAGAGGCCCGACTAATTTACCAGGCTCCCTTTTTAAGCGAATACTTTGTGTGCGCTCTAAACGAGCACGCCTTGTTTTCTTGGCTAAATCTGTTGATTCATTATTCAGA
This sequence comes from Cytophagaceae bacterium UBA7467, assembly GCA_002479785.1. Taxonomy (GTDB): domain Bacteria; phylum Bacteroidota; class Bacteroidia; order Cytophagales; family Spirosomataceae; genus Aquirufa. The sequence goes on along the minus strand of DLPD01000003.1, from coordinate 35,263 downwards.
GGATCCGCTATACTTTGCACTACAGGGTCTACAATGGTGGGTATCCAAGCAGAATTGGTCAATTCATCCAAACTTGACCACGAATAACGAGCAATTTTATCCGTTAGAATATGCCGCTCTTTACTCGAAATTCCTGCAGGACTCATTTCGAAATTTTCCCAAGCTACTGAACGAACAGCCATTTGTTGGAAGGTGGAGTCGCTCCATTGAAAGCGAATCAGTCGGTTCCCATTATTTTGGGATTGTAGAAAATAGGCTACTGAATCAGAACGGAATTGAAAATTAAATACTTTTCCAGAGGTTGAGAATAAACGGGATGGATTCTCAGGCTCATCTGGATTCCAAATAAAAGCGGAAGTGAAAGGAGCAGCAGGAGCCGGCAACGAATCAATGTAACGATCTGTCAAATACAAGATACGGTTATCAGGGAGCCAGTGAGCTTCTGTTTCATCAAAAGCGTCCTTCGTCACCGGATTTAATCGATTCCGTTTTAAATCATATATCCCCACATCCACTTGGCCTTTTTCCATAACGCGAACTAGCATTTTAGTTCCATTCGCAGACATCTCCATATCTAAATAGGATAGATTGGCGATTTTCTTCTTTTCATCTCCCTTCAACTTTCCGGACTTATCTATCGTGAAGGATTGGTACCAAGCATATCCTTGATCAGAAAATAAAACAGCTAGCGAATTTTTACCATACCAAGAAACGAGTGGCCCTTTACCTTCTGAAATACGATTCACATCTTTTAAACCAGATTGAAGGATAATTTGCGTTTTTTTTGCCCCTAAAGTGTGTAAATGAACACTATATCGACCTGACTCATCACTCACCCACACCTCGTGTAATCCATCCGGGCTTAAGTGGTAAGAATTCAATGTAGGAGTAGCGGAAAGGTATTCGTCTATCGGGAATACTTTCTGCGAATTTACTTCTAACTGTTTCGCATCGTTTAGATAATAGTCAAACCAATCCTTCAGGAACTTTGAAAAGGGCTTACGGATAGTACTTGAAATACTCGATTGCTCACTGCGAATGATACGGGTTAAATTTAAAATATTGCCAATCGATTGCTTACCATAAGTAACTGCGATATAAGACCAGATCGATTGTCCAAGTAATTCTGCTTCCTTCCCTTTTGCCAAAGGAAGTTTGCGAATCTTGTTTTCGCTAATGATTTGGTAGGTAAAGCGTCGCATTTCAGGGGAATCACCTCTCGCTATGTAGGCGGCCATCCCTTGCACATACCATTCAGATACATTGAGTAAAAGGGAACTCTGTAAAACGTCCTTCACTGAGCCTCCATACAATAAATCGTGTAAATAAATAGAGGCAACCTGCTTCGTTAACTCTTGCTTAAATGAGGCTAAATTTTCTTTAAAAGCAATTTCGATGCGAAACTTGGACAAATTCTCCTGTTCCACCTCTTTTGCATTAGATAAGGATATTCCGCCGTTGCTTTGCAACCAGGTTTCGTGATTTGGGTAAATAAATAACTTGATTTTTTGAACGGGTGAATACGAAATAAGTTCTGTCACTCGAACAAAATCTGCTTCTAAATAGGCCAAAGTTGATTTAGCTAACGCCTCATTCTTATCTAAATAATAGACCTCGAAATTAGAGCTAGCCACGTATTTCCAAGCAAATTTCTGGTATTGAATCCGGTGATTTTCTGAAATCCATTGTGACCCTTGTGCTTTGAGCTGGATATGGCCAAAGAACCAGGTGAATACTACTGCGAAAAAAAAGGTGTAATTGCGCATTAGGTCAATAGACTTTAAAACCAAATTTACAGATTTAAACGGAAAATAAATGATAAAATCGACGAATTGATGCTTCCGGATGCACAATCGTTTTTCCGAGGATTTCGTTCGTCCATTGTTTGGCAAAATAAGGGCATAAAGAAACCCCTTTGGAACCAAATCCATTGAAAATACCTGCTTTCTCCTGCGAATGAAATCCCACAAAAGGTCTTCTATCCTGAGTGGCGGGTCTAATACCCGTTTTTTGCTGAATCAATGCAAAATTCTCCACACCCATTAAGGCTAATTTCTTTGTCAATTCCTCCAATGCCTCGGGAGTTGTCTCATTCGTAAACTCTTTCCAAGCATAGGTTGCCCCTACTTTAAAATGCTGAGACCCCAGCGGCACTATGAATCCATTCTTATTCAAAATATACTCTTCTGAAGGCTCATCTGAACAAATTTCCATCAATTCCCCTTTAGCAGGCAAGAAGGGTAAACGCGACCAAAGTGGATTTTGCTGCCCGTGAAATCCCTCACAAAAGATCGCCTGACTTCCCGTGTATGGAGCCTCTTTAAGCAAGCCTTTAGCAGCAAAATAGTCGCGAGAAATGCGCAAAAGCGTTGCAACATCCACCCAGCCAGCCTGCTCTACCCAAACGCCATCTTCTTCCCAACGCAAGAAGTCATGGTGAATTTGTGCTTTCCTTTCTAGCAACCAGGACTTCATTTCTACATTAGCAAATGGTCGAAAAAGGGGCATCGGAAAGAAAAACCGAGTACCAAGTAAAGACTCTAAACGAGGGTAAAAATCAAATAGATAAGGAAATAATTCGTCAGCTAACCAAGTTTGTTCTAATTTCCGACCCGTCACCGGGTTGAAAATTCCACCGGCCGCCTGAGAGGAATTAAAATGGGTGGCAGGGGAATCCCACATTTCAAAAGGGATTTCTGCCTCCAGAAAATGGTGTGCTAAAATAGTGCCAGCTAAACCCTGGCCTACAATGATAAAGGATTTATCGTTTTTCACCTTGCACGCGACGAACGTGATCTAACACAAACTCCACTTGCTCATCCATTGTTCTGTAGGATGTATCTAGATCAATCGCATCTGCCGCTCGCTTCAATGGTCCCTCTGAACGATTCGAATCGATCTCATCTCTTTTGCGCAAGTTTTCTATGATTTCTTCAATAGGTAAATCTTCTCCTTTTTGCAAAAGCTCTAATTTGCGGCGCTGCGCTCTAATATGGGGCTCAGCCGTCATAAATATCTTCAATTCAGCTTGAGGAAAAACAACCGTTCCTATGTCACGACCATCCATGACAATTCCTTTCTTCTCTCCCATTCGCTGTTGTTGAGCCACCATGGCATGTCGTACCTCTGGTATGGCCGCCACTTGGCTCACTAAATCAGATATGTACATTTTGCGAATCTCTACTTCCACATTCTCCCCGTTCAAAATTGTATCGGATGCCTGTTTCGAAGGATTAAATTGAAAAGTTATCTCTACGTGTTTCAAGGCCTCTTTTACTGCTTGTAAATCAGCTAAATCTATTTGATGGCGATGAAAATAAAGCGCTACCGCGCGATACATCGCTCCTGTGTCTAAGAAAGCATAATGCAAGGAAGCAGCCACGTGGCGTGCCGTCGTACTTTTTCCACAAGAAGAGAAGCCATCTAAGGCAATAATAATATCAGACATTCACAAATTGATTAATGGCCTCGGCAACAGCTTGGGGCGCTTCGTAAGTCCCTTGGTGACCTACGTTTGGCAAAATTACAACCGATTTCTTTACAAACCGAGTAATCGACTCGGGAGAAATCAAAGCGTCTTTCTCCCCCAAGATAAAAAGGAAAGGGATGGCTGTTTGTTGCACGAAGGAGGTAAAATCTTTCCGATCACGCATGGCTTTAGTGGCAGCAATCAATCCAGAAGCCGGCAAATACCGGTACCTTTCTGCTAAGGATGCCAAAAGATCCTCTGTTACAGTAGCGAATAAATTAGGTAAGAATGGACCTATAAAAAATCCTGTTCCCTTTTTTTGGAGCAATTCTACTGTTCGATCTCGATTGATTTTCTTTTCTTCCGAATCTGCCAAAAATGTGGAATGCAACATAACCACTTTCAGGACGCACTCTGGAAATAAAGACGCCATTTCTAGTGCAATATATCCACCCATGGAATGACCGACTAAAACAAAATGACTATCAAGGGGCAGAGAAGAAAGTATTTTACGTGCGTAATCAGCTAACGTGGAACAATCCGTCCATTCCGCATAAGCGGGACAAATAATAGGAAAAGAAAAAGTATGATAAGGCAAAAAGTCTTCCCATACTCTTTCATCTTCCCCAAAACCGTGCAAAAATACAAGCTGAGTAGCTGGCATATTAAGCGACCACTTTCATTTGATGGAATACCGTTCTTTCGAACTTCGATTTCGCATAATTCAAATCCACCTCAAAGGTCTTCATGTCTGCCCGGGAAGGAATTTCATACATCGCATCCGTCATCACAGCCTCCATAATCGAGCGTAAACCTCGTGCGCCTAATTTGTATTGCATCGCTTGTTCTACCATGTACACAAGAGCCTCTTGCTGGAAGGTTAATTTAACCCCTTCCATCTCGAAAAGCTTCTCGTACTGCTTCACTAAAGCATTTTTAGGCTCCGTTAAAATGGATAACAAGGCTTTTGTGTCCAATGGATTCAAATAAGTTACCACCGGAAGACGACCTAATAATTCAGGAATTAAGCCAAATGATTTCAAATCTTGAGCCGTTACATACTTCATGATCTGGTCCTTCTCGAATGATTCGTGAAAGGTATCGTCGCCAGAGAAACCAATCGGACGGGAGTTCAATCGCTTTGCAATGTGGCGATCAATGCCATCAAACGCACCGCCACAGATGAACAAGATGTTCTCGGTGTTAACAGCGATCATTTTTTGATCCGGATGTTTACGTCCCCCTTGCGGCGGTACATTCACAATGGATCCTTCTAATAATTTTAAAAGTGCTTGTTGAACCCCTTCTCCAGACACATCACGTGTGATGGATGGATTATCAGATTTACGCGCAATTTTATCAATTTCATCGATGAAAACGATACCACACTCGGCCTTCTCTACGTCATAATTAGCGGCTTGCAATAGACGTGTTAAAATAGTTTCTACGTCCTCTCCCACATAACCTGCCTCCGTAATGACGGTCGCATCCGCGATACAGAAAGGAACTTGTAATTTCTGAGCTAAGGTGCGCGCCAAATACGTTTTTCCTGTACCGGTCTCCCCCACCATCAAGATATTCGATTTTTCAATCTTTACGTCATCAGTAGATGGAGCCTGCATCAAACGCTTGTAGTGATTATAAACCGCCACCGACAAATGCTTTTTAGCCTCTTCTTGACCAATGATATAGCCATCCAAGTATTCTTTCAGATCTTTCGGTTTCACTAATTCGAACGAATGTTTCGTAGCAGCTTTCGCTGCAGCCGCTACACCCATCTCCTCTTTCACCACCTCGTATCCTTGCGTTAAGCAATTATTACAAATGTGTCCCTCAATCCCTGAAAGCAATAAACCTACCTCGTTTTTAGGACGACCACAGAAAGAACAACTTGTTTTTTTACTAGCCACTAGACAGTTCTCGTTAAAATCTCATCAATTAAACCATATTCCTTCGCCTCTGCCGCCTTCATCCAATAATCGCGATCTGAATCACGCTCGATGTCTTCGAATGATTTACCCGAGTGTTTGGCTAAGATTTCGTATAATTCTTGGCGAATTTTCACAATTTCGCGCGCCGTGATTTCGATATCACGTGATTGTCCTTGCGCTCCACCTGATGGCTGGTGAATCATGATACGCGCATGCTCCAGCGCAGAGCGCTTTCCAGCAGCACCACCCGCTAATAATACGGCTCCCATCGAAGCAGCTAATGAAGTACAAACCGTAGCCACTTCTGGACGAATGTAATTCATCGTATCGTAGATACCTAAACCTGCGTAAACAGATCCGCCTGGGCTATTGATGTACATCACAATGTCTTTCTTAGCGTCCGTAGACTCCATGAACAACAATTGTGCCACAATGATATTCGCCATATAATCATCCACCGGAACACCCATAAAGATGATACGGTCCATGATAAGACGAGAGAATACATCGATTTGTGCAAAACGCATCGGGCGTTCCTCAATGATGTATTGTGTCATATCTTCGATTTGGTGCATCGGGCGACTGCCAATGTTATTCATATATTGATCAACCGCAAGACCGTTCAAACCTCTGTGGTGAACTGCGTACTTACGAAACTCTTCTGATGATAACTCCTTTGGATACATAGATTTCAATGTTTAAAAATCAAATTTAGACTTTTTTAGAATTTATACTACCTAGAACACAAATATAAGAACCTTTGTTCACAGAAAACCCCGCAATTTGCGGGGCTTCCAAAAAATAGCAGGACCATATTAAAATTAAAGCGCGGCTGCGATTTCTTTGAACTTGTCTACGTCGATTTTCGTCACTTTGTGAGGAACATTCGCTACGATCGCAGCAGATACTTTGTCTGCAAACGCTTGGTTGTATAAGTTCATGAAGTTGTCTGACTTCGACTTGTCGCTCAAGTAACCCATCGCGATTTTCTCAATCATTTCTTCGATACCTGGCTCGTTAGACGATAAATAACCGCCAAACTGCGCACGTACCATATCTTTAGCCTTCTCTACTACCTCTGGATATTCTACTTTTACATCGAATTTCTCAGCGATTTCGTTCTTGATCAAATTCCAACGCATGTCTTTCTTCACATTGTCAAAATCTTGGTCAATTTGCTCTGGCGTGAATTTTCCTTCATTGATACGGATCAACCAAGTGCGTAAAAATTTCTCTGGTAAATCAATTTTTACTGCTTCTAAAATGGCTTTCTCAGCATCAATACGCAATAAATATTCAGCTTCACGCTTGTAGTTCTCCGTAACGATAGTTTCTACTTGCTCGCGGAATGATTTCTCATCGGTCGCTTTCCCCGCTCCTAACACTTTGTCAAAGAACGCTACGTTTAATTCCGAAGGAACTTGACGCGTGATATCTTCGACAACGAATGAAACCTCTCCTTTCAAATCAGCTACTTCGTCTTCTTTCTTTCCTGTTGCTAAAGCTAATGCCTTCGCATCTACGAATACTTTGTCAATCGCAAATTTCAAGGTATCGTCTTTCTTGGCACCGATGAAAACCTTTTTCGACTTATCATTGATCGCGTGCATTGGAATCGCAGATTTTTCTACCCATTCACCTTGCGTAAACGTACCGAAAACTAAATCGCGGTCTTCTACTGATTCTGGATGAGTTTGATCGCCAAATTGCTTCTTCAAGTTTTCAATCGTTTCTTCGATTTCTTTCTTGTCAGCTTTGATTTCGTAGGAGTTGATGGCTTTGATTTTGGCCAAATCCACCGTAAAATCACTATGAAAACCTAGGTCATAGTGGAAGGTGAATTCTGTATCTTTTTCCCAGTCGATTGCATCTGCCTCTTCCACAGCTGGCAAAGGCTCACCTACTAGATTCAACTTGTTTTCTTTGATATAATCAGAAACAGCGTGACCTAACAAATGGTTAATTTCATCTACTAGCGCAGATTGACCATATAATTTCTTCACAAGGGCAGCAGGAACCATTCCTGGGCGGAATCCTTTAATAGATGCCTTTTTGCGATAATCCTTCAATTTAGCCTCTACTTTTTCCGCATAGTCTGCTGGTGAAACTGCCACGGTCAATCGACCTTCTAAATCTCCTGCCTTGTTAAGTGAAATGTTCATTTGTTGTTCGTTATAATTAGCCTTTAAAATAAAACCCTCAAAACCTTTTTGGTGTTGAGGGCTTGCCATTGGTACGGGTGAAGGGACTCGAACCCCCATGCCTCGCGGCGCCAGATCCTAAGTCTGGTATGTCTACCAATTCCACCACACCCGCGTAATTTGGAGTGCAAAGGTAGTCAGCAATTTTAAAAATTCAAAAGCTTTTAAATATAAATATTGGATTAACTTTGGGTAAAAATAAACCTCCTATGAAATTCAGTCGTTGGTATGTGGCGCTAATGGCATTCCTAATCGGAATCATTGTGGTATTCATCTACCTAACCGAAACCTTTAAGTAGCTATGCAAGCACTCGATTGGATTGTTTTATTGGCGACGATTGGTGGAATTGTAGCCTATGGCAGCTGGAAAGGGAATCAGACTAAGCATTCTTTGCAGGGTTTTTTGTTAGCGGATCGGGAACTACCCTGGTACCACATTTTACTTTCAGTGATGGCTACGCAGGCCTCTGCAATCACCTTTTTGTCTGTTCCAGGCCAGGCTTACCACGACGGCATGCGTTTTGTGCAGTTCTATTTAGGTTTGCCCATCGCCATGATTATCCTGTCGGTGACCTTTATTCCGCATTATTTTTCGCTAAAAGTATACACGGCCTACGAATTTTTAGAGAATCGTTTTGATGCCAAAACCCGGGTTCTCACTTCCCTCCTCTTCTTAATTCCGCGTGCATTGTCAACAGGTGTAACGATCGCAGCTCCCTCCATCATTCTTTCTACCTTATTAGGCTGGGATTTAACATGGACAAACGCCGTGACCGCGGCCATCGTGACCACCTATTGTATGCTAGGCGGATCTAAAGCCATTTCCTACACCCAAATGTGGCAAATGGCGGTCGTTTTAGTGGGAATGGTTTTCGTAGGTTTTTATGTGGTTTCTGAGCTACCGAACGGTATTGGGGTAAAAGAATCCCTGCAAATCGCCGGTAAGATGGGTAAGGTAAACCTAATCGATTGGAAATTTGATTTAAATAACCGCTATAATATTTGGTCTGGAATCATTGGTGGCTTCTTTTTACAGTTATCTTATTTCGGTACAGACCAAAGTCAAGTAGGACGCTACCTTTCTGGAGTCTCTGCCGGCGAGATAAAAAAAGGCCTTTTAATGAACGGTTTCTTAAAGATTCCGATGCAGTTCTTCATCTTGCTAGTAGGAATTTTAGTCTTCACCTATTACCAATTCAATGCTCCGCCTACGTTTTTCAATAAGAATACGGAGGAGGTTTGGACGAGCCTGCCGGGACATCAGGCCATCGATCAGGAAAAAGAGGCGATATTCGAAGCAAAGAAATCAGCCCTATTACAGAAAGATTTTTCCCGTTTGAATGACTTAAATAAACAGGCTGCGAACACGCAGGAAAAAGCAGTAGATTTACTAAAGGCTACAAAACCAGAGACTGAAGCACAAGACACAAATTATATCTTCCTGCATTATATTATTACCCAATTACCCATCGGTATCGTGGGCTTCTTGATTGCAATGATTTTACTTTCATCAATGGGTTCGATGGCCTCGGCTTTCGGATCCTTGACTTCTACTTCAATGGTTGATATTTATGAACGATTTATTGCCCCTAATCGTGGAAACCAACATTATTGGTGGATATCGAAACTCATTACCTTGGGATGGGGGGTGCTATGTTTAGTCGTCGCCACTTTTGCGGTGAATATGGGTAGCTTGATAGAAGTGGTGAATATTCTAGGTTCTTGGTTTTATGGGACCATTTTAGGCATCTTCTTATGTGCCTTCTATTTACCTAAAACGACGGGGACTCAGGTGTTTATCGCCGCATTGATAGCAGAGGCCTTTGTCATTTATGCTTGGAAGGTGGAATGGATGGCCTTTCTTTGGCTAAATGTGTTAGGCTGCCTATTAGTCATGGCAATTGCCTTTCTGTTAAGTCTTATTTCGAGTCCAAAACAGACATCGAAAACTTCACCGGAATAACAGGTTTTTCATCAAAAGACCGCTCCTTTTTGATGGAATCGACTACCGCCATCCCTTTGGATACTTTACCAAAAACCACGTATTTGCGGTAGAATCTACTGGCCTGTTCCGTATCTGTCACAATAAAAAATTCAGTGGGCGATGAGGATTGCAAGGGATTGCCCTCATCATAGCGCGCCATAGCTATGGTTCCACGTACCGGACGCAATTCGTCTAAATACTCTGCCGGAACCAGGTAATTCAAGCGATCAAAATACTCGCCACCTCCCTGAATACCTATTTCGTATACATTTCGATAAAAATAGCGATCTTTAAAATAACCCATCTTCACTAGGCGAATAAAATTCACGGAGTGCAAAGGTGTACGATTGTCTAATTCAAGTTCAAAATCGCCCAAACGCGTTTCTACCTTGATCTTACGCTCTGTGTTCTGCGCTGCTTGAGCTTGTAATTCTTCCTTCACTTTGGCAGGATCAATCCGCCATTTAGGCTTGCAAGCAAAAATCAAGAAAGTGAATAAGATCAGGTAACGCATAAAAAAAGGGGGCCTTTCGAGCCCCCTAAATTAATAAATTTCTAGACTAAGCATGCTTTGCTTTCTTTCCGAAGAAGTAAAGACCTGCAAAAGCCACGATTAAAATCGCTGGGAATAAAACCATTTGGGCCATTGTTGCTTGACCTGCAGCTAATGCCACCGCATCTCCCGTTAAAGTTTTAGCCGCTTCAGCTGTATTTGCATCTAACCATTTACCAATAATTGGTTGGAAGATAGAGGTAGAGAACATGCCCATACCACCCATGATTGAAAGACCAAAAGCACCGGTCAATGGAATATTTTCAGCTACATAACCGATCATCGTTGGCCAGAAATAGCATACGCCTAAGGCGAAAATGATTGCAGAAACGTATACCATGCTACCCGTTGCACCACTCATCAAGTAAACACCCACAGCTGTTAAAATCGCTGAAACTAATAATACGCCACCTGCATCTAATTTGTGAACGATTGGACCGGCGAAATAACGACCTACCGCCATTAAACCAGTTACGATCGCTAAAATTATCATTGGGCTAGCCCCAGCTTGTCCCATGATAGGTCCAATCCATTGCTCAGGACCGAATTCTGAGATCGCAGTCAAGGCCATACAAGCTAACATGAACAAATACAAAGGAGATAACATCGCTTTGAAGTTTTCTCCTGTCGAAGCACCACCTTCTACTTTCGCTTCAGGGAATGCTTGACCATAGAATAAATACGCATAAATAACCGCAGGAACTAAGATAGAAGCGATTTGTAATTGCCAGCCCATGTTATTATCTGTCATAAATTGAGATAATAAGGTAGCAATTACGATACCCCCTGGGAACCACATGTGGAAGCGATTTAACATTTTAGTCTTGTCTTTTCCTTCGAACATATCCGAAATCATCGGGTTACAAGCTGCCTCCACCGTACCATTACCGAATCCTACGAAGAAGGTAGATAATAATAAAGTCCAAAAACCACCAGAGAAAATCGTCATAACAAGGCCAATCACGTGCGTGAAGAATGCCACCCAAATGATTTTTTTAGGTCCCAATACATTATACAATGGACCTCCAATAATCATCGCGATAGGAAAACCAAGGAAGGCCATTTGGTTTACGTAACCTAATTGCTCGTTGTCCAATTGGAAACTAACACCTAATTGAGTTAAAACACCTGCCCGAATCCCGAAGGCCATGGAAGTGGTAATGAGGGCAAAACATGACGCCAAAAATAATCGATTGGCATTAACCGTTTGATTCATAATTGTTTGAGGTTTAGTTAATAAGTTTAGATTGGTTAATCTTTAAAAAATTAAATTCTTCATTGGAAAAATCGTAACAAAAAAACAAAAAGTTTTTCGGATAATGGCATCTGAAGGCAATTATTTTTACAATTATCCCAAAAAAAGAGCGATTTAGAGGCTAGAAAACCAAATTTTGCTCTATTTTTGTAATATATCTAAATCTATAATAATTATGATTCAAGGAGGTTCTGCTACACAGGCAAAATCACGCCAAAGTAGGAAAATCAGAATGGGAATGATCGGTGGAAGTCAGGAGGCATTCATCGGTGCGGTTCACCGTCGCGGTTCCCAATTAGACGGAGAAATCGAATTAGTTTGCGGCGCATTCAGCTCTAGCGCAGAAAAATCAAAAGCCACCGGAGAAGCCCTTTATCTACCAGAAAACCGCGTATACGGTTCTTACGAGGAGATGATTTTAAAGGAAAAGGAACTACCCGAAGGAGAGCGTATGGACTTTGTTTCCATCGTAACGCCTAATCACGTACACTTTCCTGCGGCTAAAATGGCGCTAGAGAATGGATTCCACGTAGTTTGCGATAAACCAGCGACGTTGAATCTCGCTGAAGCAAAAGAACTGAAGAAAATCATCGAGAAATCAGGCTTGATTTTTGCGTTGACCCATAATTACACAGCCTACCCGATGGTCAAAGAAGCGAAACATTTAGTGGACTCAGGTCAGCTAGGTGAAATTCGCAAAATCATCGTAGAATACCCACAAGGCTGGTTAATCGACCTAGTAGAGGCAACTGGCCAAAAGCAAGCCGCTTGGAGAACCGATCCAGCGCGATGTGGTGCCGCAGGTGCCATCGGTGACATTGGTACGCATTGCGAGAATTTGATTGAATATATCACTGGATTACATATTAAAGAACTTTGCGCAGATCTTACGATCTTCGTGGAGGGCCGCATGCTAGATGACGATGGCAACATCTTGATCCATTATAATAATGGGGCCAAAGGTATTTTACATTGCTCTCAAATCTGCAACGGTGAAGAGAACGACTTCAACTTCCGTATCTATGGAAGCAAGGCGGGCATTACCTGGCACCAAATGGAGCCGAATACAATGGTGTTTAGGACGCGCGACGAAGGAGCGCGGATTATTCGTACGGCCGTAGGCCAGCTATCTCCTGCTGCGAATGCACATACACGTCAGCCAGCGGGACACCCAGAAGGTTATGTGGAGACTTTTGCAAACATCTACCGCAATTTTGCTTTTGCCTTAAGAGCTAGATGGGAAGGAAAAGCGCAAGATCCTATGTATGATTTCCCAGGAATCGACGAAGGAATTATGGGAATGGCCTTCATCGAGAATGTGGTGAGATCAGCAAAGGACAATACAAACAAGTGGACAAAATTTGAACTATAATATAACCATGACTAAAATCAAAGTTGGAATCGTAGGAACCGGTTTTATCGGACCCGCACATATCGAGGCATTACGTCGTTTACCTAACATTGATGTCGCTGCGCTTTGCGAAGTGACCATCGAATTAGCAGAAGCAAAAGCAAAGCAATTAGGCATTGGCCGCTGGTATACGTTTGAAGAGCTATTAAAGCAAGAGGATATTCAGTGTGTACACATCTGCACACCTAACTTCCTGCACTATTCACAATCGAAAGCGGCTTTATTAGCAGGAAAACACGTGGTTTGCGAGAAGCCTTTGGCCAAAGACCTACACGAGGCAGAGGAATTAGTCGAATTAGCGGCTAAAACGGGCTTAGTAAATGCCGTTCACTTCAACCTTCGCTACTATCCTTTAGTACGTCAAATGAAGACGATGCGTGAAAAAGGTGATTTAGGTGAAATCTATTCAATTATCGGTAGCTATTTACAAGATTGGTTATTTTACAATACGGACTACAACTGGCGTTTAGAGCCCGACAAATCAGGTGATTCTCGCGCAATCGCCGATATTGGTTCTCACTTATTAGACGTCATCGAATACATCACAGGATTGAAAACAGTCGAAGTAATGGCTGATTTCAATACGGTTCATAAAGTGCGCAAGAAGCCTTTGAAGCCTGTGGAAACCTATTCAGGCAAAATGTTGCAACCAGAAGATTATGCAGATGTACACATTAATACGGAAGACCACGCGAACGTTTTATTACGTTTTGACAATGGAAACCGCGGTTGTGTGACGGTTTCTCAAGTATCGGCGGGACGCAAGAACCAATTGAAATTAGAAATTTCAGGTTCAAATAAGACTTTCGCGTTTAACTCGGAGTCCCCTAACGAAATGTGGATTGGTAACCGTGATCAAGCGAATCAAGTATTGATGCGCGATCCTTCTTTGGCCTACCCTGAAGCAACAGCCTTAATGACTTTCCCAGGAGGACATAACGAAGGTTTCTCCGATACGTCGAAGCAATTATTCAAAGAAGTCTATGCAGCTGTAGAGGCTGGAAAACAACCGGAGAATCCGAAATACCCCACTTTTGCAGACGGATACCGCGAGTTATTAATTTGTGAGCGCATCTTAGATTCGACGCGTTCTCAACAATGGGTAAAAATCTAAACCTTAGAAAATATGAATACGATAAAAGGGCCAGCGATATTTTTGGCACAATTTATGGGCGACGAAGCCCCATTTAATTCTTTAGACAGCATCACGACTTGGGTAGCCTCTTTAGGTTACAAAGGGGTGCAAATCCCGTCTTGGGATTCGCGTTGCATTGACTTGCAAAAAGCGGCAGAGTCGAAGACCTATTGTGATGAAATCGTAGGGATGTTAGCTGCCAAAGGCTTACAAATCACCGAATTATCTACCCACCTTCAAGGTCAATTAGTGGCAGTTAACCCAGCCTATGACCTTGGTTTCGATGCCTTCGCTCCAGATTCTGTGAAAGGAAACCCGAAAGCACGCACCGAATGGGCGATTCAACAAATGAAATACGCCGCGAAAGCGTCTCAAAACCTAGGTTTGAATGCGCACGCGACTTTCTCAGGGGCCTTGATGTGGCACACGGTATATCCTTGGCCTCAACGCCCAGCTGGCTTAGTGGAGCAAGGTTTTAAAGAATTAGGTCGCCGCTGGTTACCCATCTTGAATACTTTTGATGAGTGTGGCGTGGATTTATGCTATGAGATTCACCCAGGCGAAGATTTGCACGATGGCGTAACCTTCGAAATGTTCTTAGACGAAGTGAAAGGCCACAAGCGTGCGAACTTATTGTACGATCCATCGCACTTTGTGTTACAGGCTTTGGACTACAAACAATACATCGACTTCTACCACGAACGAATCAAAATGTTCCACGTAAAAGATGCCGAGTTTAACCCAACAGGCAAACAAGGAGTTTACGGTGGCTACCAATCCTGGATTAACCGCGCAGGCCGTTTCCGTTCATTAGGTGACGGACAGGTCGATTTCAAAAGTATCTTCTCTAAACTAACCCAATACGGATACGATGGATGGGCTGTTTTAGAATGGGAATGCTGCATCAAGGATCCCGTTCAAGGAGCCACTGAAGGTGCGCCATTCATCGCGAGCCACATCATCAAAGCAACCGAAAAGGTATTCGATGATTTCGCTGGAAGTGGAGCAGACGAAGAATTTAATAAAAAGATTTTAGGTCTATAAGTAAAAAGCCCCTGACTCATCAGGGGCTTTTTAACTTTTAATAGGCTTCCTCGTGAAAGACATAAATAAACCAAGCCGCAGAAAGCAGCACCACATTTTTGATAATGTATTGGCCAGTCAATGTCAAAGCAAAAAAGGATTGCCAAATATCCTCTACCAGAAACAAGACCGGCAGAAAGGTCGTAAAAAGATGAAAAATCATCACCCAGAAAGCCATTTTCGTCAAACGAGGGAACAACCATAACATTCCAATCGCACACTCCCCTATTCCTAAAATCAACAGAAAAGTCTGTATGCCCATGAAAGGCTCTAAGGTAATATTAAAAAGCTTCGTCACTAAGCCTTCAGCCGGAGAAGTTCCTAATACTTTCAAGAATCCAAACCAAATATAAACCACCGCGATCATCGCCCGATTTAACCAAGCAGCTGTCACAAGGGCTTGCAGGCGTGTTTTACTTATAGTAACCATAATGTAAATGTATTTATTGAGAATTAATCTAAAAATGACCTAAATCAATTAATTGGCCCCATCCGCATTCGCTTTCTGAACAGCAAAGGCCCCAATAGCCTTTCCATGTTTTCCACCCATCGTACAATCCACCCGGAAGTGAATTAAACCATAAACACGAGAATCAGATGCCTGTTGCGCATTCGCCATAAATGTATTGGCTCTATCTGGAAATAAGGCCGCTAATACAGTCGCAGCAGCAAAGGAGAAAGTCGAGTGCCCAGAGGTATAACTAGGGAAATTAGGCAACCCGACTGAAGTTTTTAGTCCAAATTGTTGCGGACGGGGACTATAATAAAAGTACTTCGTTTCCCAACAGGCAACACCAGCATCCATCAAAGCCGTTCCTACATACGCTAACATACGCGCCATCCGAACTTCGGAGTATTTCGCATCTATTCCTGCCTCACAAGCATAGCGATGCCAGTGTCCAGGTGGTGTATACGAACCAGGTCCGTCAGCCCAATAATTCGCAATAGCAGCTTGCTCACGTGTTTGGCTTTTATTTATAGTCTGTAATTCGGCTAAATCTTTATTAAAAGCCTCAGAACCTGGCAAATAAGGAATTGCTGGACGGATGGACTCTAAGGTTGCTCGGTCAAAATTCCATGTTTTTACGGCACCATAATTAGGCAACATAGGTGGTCGCGCAGGTAATTCTTGACTCGCCCATACAGTTGTAAATCCCAATGATTTTGCATGCAAAATCAAATCTGGAACGATCGCTTGGTTATTAGCCGCACTCATTCCATCTGTTTTTGCTCTTGCTATTACCTTTGCTGCCACTGCGGCACCTAAATTAGCTCCAGCCGTGACATCCGAATTCACATTCGTTTTAGCCCAAATAGGTACACTTTTTGCTTCTGCTAACTTAGCTGATAAGAAAGGTCCCTCACCAGGGAACATCGCTAATAATATCACATAACTCGCTTGTGCCACCACCGCATCTTCAGAAGGATAGGCTGGCAAGGTAGAAACTGGCAACAAGGGTTTAATGGAAGCATCCAAAACAGATGGTGCCGGACGATTGTACTGGTATTTGTATTTCCAGGCACTCACTAAGGCATCGTATTGTGCCACACTTAGGTAGGCTAAAGCCCTTGCTGTATAAGGCGGATTTGCAAAAGGGAATTTTGGATCTGCCAAAGGATTCGATGCATCAGGCACCGGATAAATACCCGCAGCATTCGCAGCTGGAGGAATATTATACCTAGCGGCTAATTCCCTTGCAATTTCATTCCAACGTAAAACCGAACCTGCACCCCAGTAGAGTACCGCTGCTTTTTGAGATGCTGTGATTTCGATGGCCTTCAATGAATCCACTTCTTTCTTATACGCAGCGTCTGAATTTAAAGCCGGCACTACCACTTCTGTGGGATTAGTTACTATAAACGTTTTCCAGCTACCGGCCGCTTCATCGACTTTAGCTGGAGCATAAGGCTCAATAACGGTCTCAGAGACCGATTTATCGCAGGATACTAAACCTAGTAGTATCCATAAACATAACATATATCTCATCTTATTTTACTTTAAAAAGGTATAATAAACCAATAGAAACAGTCGTACTTTGGCCTACATTTTGACCATCCACCACATACGCTAGGCGCGCGTTAACACCAACTGATTTAGGCTGGAATTTGCCATAAATGCCCACGCTTGTCATCGTCATATCATTGGTCAAAAACGGCATATCATTTCTACGGATATCATCCCCTTTAATGCAAGAAAAATGTTCCGCAAATAGCTCTAACTGATTATCTTTTTTTAAGTAACCCAAACGAAGAGCAGCGTCGAAGGCATCAGGAACAGCTACCATATCAGTTTGATATAATTTTGAACCCGCTAAATAGGCATCTCGATCGGCTTTCACCTGACTTCTAACTTGGTAGGCGATAGATGAATTTAAATAAATATTTTTAGGCAAAGCATAAGATAGCATCCCGCGGACTATGAGTGTTTTAGCTCCTAATCCTATCGACATAGGCATAAAATCTGGTACATAATTTGTCACTGGAACACTGAATCCCACGACACCATGGGCCGTGATACCATCATATGTCTTTGATTTTGCCTTTATAAACACAGCAGCATCTTGCAAACCTTGCTGGCTCATTAAATTGCCTTGACTTGCATCAGTCTTCACATAGGGAATCATCGCAATCACGTTCAAATCACGCTTAATCCCATACGCAATCATGGCAGTTACCGATTGTGTAGTCAATCGACCTATATTGGGGTTATCTCGTTTCAATCCATTCTCCCAATAATTCGTCCAAGAGCTGTTGCCATAGATCAAGGCGCCACAAGCTAATTTTTTGTTCATATAGATTCCATCATGAGGCATTTGAGCCTTCAATTCAACGAAACCTAACAAACAAAATAAAAAGGTAAATAACTTTTTCATTTTGCTTAATTTTTAAATAATACATGATATCCTGGGACAGAATTATCCAAGGAAAAAAAGAATTAAAGAAAAATTAAGCTTGCCGTGGGGGCGAGAAAAAATCAGACGAGATGTCCTGAGTAGATAAAATAGGATGAACGGGAGCTTCGATTGAAGTAGGCCATTCCATTATATAGAGAACCCAGCCAGCAGACTGTGCACAATATTCTTTCACCAGGGTATTGATTAATTTTGTTTTAGCAGGTGTAGAACCCGGTTCATCGTTCAAATGTTCATTTACTTGCTCTGCTAAATCAAAGAAGTTTTCACGAGCATTGCGGTCTTTCACCATCACCGTCACCAAGGTATCATTTTCTACCTTGCGCTCCTTCATTTCGTAGAATTCATCTCCTTGGCGAACAGAACCCTCTACTTCTTCTGAAGATACCCAATCCGTTTGGTAAGGCAAATTGATCGGAATTTTAACGACTACAGTCTCTTCCGTTTCTGGATCAATCGCAACAGGGTTGCCCTCTGATAAATACTGCAATGCGAAACCGCCTGCTTGGTAAAGCAGCACAGAGAATAGCATTATGGCAAGTATTTTCTTCATTTAATGTCAAAAATAGGCTATTTTTCAATAACAGTACCCAATTCCTGGGAAATATTTTTCTGAATTTCCTTCAAACGGATGAATTCAAGCAACACTTCATCCATTTCAGATGAATCTGCACTCAACGAATCTAATTGGTTTAAAATCTCTTGTAAATGCTGATCGTTGTATACTTTTCGTAAACGCAGTACATTTTTATAGGCTAAATCTTCCAGCATTTCTTCGTCCGTATTCACGCGAATTTCATGCTTATCTTTCCACTCTGATGAAACAGAGTGCTTATCGGAAGATATAGTAATCGAGAAAGATTGAATCTCCTCGTCAGCATGATGCAAAAAGAAATCGGGTTTAGGCGCCCGATGAGCTGCAAATTCCTGCTTACATAAATCTAGAATTCGAACGAATAAAGGCGTTTGGAAAACGGTTCCTTCTAATTCATCAATCAAATAATGGACAACGGTTAAACCCGGAGCTTTTGCTGGATTGATTTCCAAATGCCCATAATTGATTAAAAGTCGTACGCATTCTAATTCTTGGTAATACGCTAAGTTTTGTATCTCCGCCGGCTGCTCTGCAGGAACAGGTTCGATTAAATCACGTATTTCGGCATATTGCTGTGCAGATAGTTGCTGAGGATCGGAACTAGCCCCTTTCATTTTTTTCAGCTGAATCTTATTCAATTCCGCTAAAAGAACATCTTCATCCATCCGCATCATCGTCGCGGTCTTTTGAATAAAAAGACTCCGTTGAATGGCATCCGGGATTTTCGAAATGGACTGCACCATTTCTTTGATCATCTCTGCTTTTTTGAAAGGATCGTCGCCTGCTTCTTCTTTGAACAGATTCGCTTGGAACGAGATGACATCTTTTGCTTCTTTTTTGATATACTCAATAAAGGCCTCAGAACCGATCTTACGAACAAAGGAGTCTGGGTCATTTCCTTCCGGGAATACGACTAAATTCACTTGCAAGCCTTCTTCCAAGATCAAATCCATCCCGCGCAATGCAGCCTTGATACCCGCCGAATCCCCATCGTATAAAACCGTCACATGCTGAGTAAATCGACCAATTAACTTAATCTGTTCGATGGTCAAAGAGGTTCCAGAGGAAGCAACGACATTTTTAATTCCGGCTTGGTGCAAGGAAATAACATCGGTATAGCCCTCTACTAAATAGCAAACGTCCTTCGCACGGATCTCATTCTTCGCTTGTGATATGCCATATAAAGTAGCGGATTTGTGGTAGACTTCCGTTTCTGGAGAGTTCAAGTACTTTGCTTGATTCTTTGCGTCATTTCGTAAAATACGCGCGCCAAAAGCGATAATCTTTCCTGAAACATTGTGAATCGGGAAGATAACACGGTTCCGGAAACGATCGTAGACCTTTCCATCGTCGTTCTTTTGGGTGACTAAACCCGCTTTTTCAATGATTTCTTGAGAAAAACCTTGCTTGAGGGCCGCTTTCAAGAAAGCATCCCAGGCCTCCGGGCTGTAACCTAAGTCAAATGATTGCAAAGTGGCATCCGAGAAACCGCGTTCTTTGAAGTAAGGAAGAGCGATGGATTTACCCTCGTCTGTCTCGTATAATTGTTTTTTGAAGAATTCTTTGGCGTATTCGAGGATAATTAAAAGACTTTCGCGTTCGTTTTGACGAACGAGCTGGTCGTCTGTCATTTCCTCCTCTTGGATGTCGATGCCATATTTTTTGGCTAAATGACGTAAAGCCTCTCCATAACCCAGGCCTTCCATATCCATGATGAAACGCACGGAATCGCCTGCTTTACCACAACCAAAACATTTGTAGATTCCTTTGGCAGGGGAAATAGAGAAGGAAGGAGTCTTTTCTCCATGGAAAGGACAGCAAGCCCAATAGTTTGCGCCTTTCTTTTTTATCGTCACATAATCCCCAATCACGTCTGCAACCGCAGCCGTTTGCTTTATTCGCTCGACGGTCTCGGGATCAATGCGCATATTACAATAATAAACCAGCTAACGTTGCTGATAAATAAGAGGCCAAAGTACCTGCAATCAGGGCTTTAAAGCCTAATTTCGCTAAATCAGAACGACGAGATGGTGCTAATTCACCGA
Source organism: Cytophagaceae bacterium UBA7467 (assembly GCA_002479785.1). GTDB lineage: Bacteria > Bacteroidota > Bacteroidia > Cytophagales > Spirosomataceae > Aquirufa. Next base: position 14,689 of record DLPD01000003.1, on the reverse strand, counting down.
TGCCCCCGATTTGGATCGCAACCGATGAAAAATTCGCAAAGCCACACAAAGCAAAGCTCGTAATCGCTATCGTTTTAGGATCCAATGTGCCTTTCAAGTTAACCATATCTAAATAGGCTACGAATTCATTCACCACCATTTTCTTTCCCATCAAGGCACCCGCAACTTCGATATCTTGTGCCGGAACCCCCATGGCAAAAGCAAACACAGAGAAAACTTTACCTAAAATGGTATTCATCGATAATGAGGGATAATTAATCCAAGCACCAATGTGTCCTAAACCTAAATCTACTAAAGCGATCAAAGCAATAAATCCAATCAACATTGCAATCACATTCATACCTACTTTCAAACCCTCACTGGCCCCTGCCGCAATTGCATCCACTAAATTTGCATGTGTTTTGGATAATTCAAGTTTTACTTCGCCTTCCGTTTCCGATTTTTCTGTCTCCGGGAACATAATTTTAGAGATGACTAAGGCACCCGGTGCTGCCATTAAACTAGCTGCCAATAAATACGCTGCCGGAACGCCTAAAGAGATATAAACAGCCATCACACCCCCTGCGATACAGGCGAATGAACCCGTCATGGAAGCCATCAACTCTGAATTCGTCATATTTTTCAAGTAGGGCTTGATCATAATTTGTGCCTCTACTTGCCCCACAAAAGTGGACGCCACATTTGAGAGTGCCTCTGCCCCACTCACTCCCATCAGCCAATGAACGCCTTTTCCCATGAAGGAAACGACACGTTGCAAAATGCCTAGATGGTAGAACATATTGACTAATACAGCTACAAAAATGATCGTAGGAACTACTTTGAAAAAGAAAATATAATCGTTTCCTGGACCAAAGGCCTTGATCATTAAGTCCCGATTTACTAAAGACCCAAATACAAACTGAGCCCCTTTATCTGCTTGCCCTAACAGGGTATTAATAGAGTCGCCTAACCATTGGAAGAGGTTTTGGCCTACCTCTGTCTTTAAGATAAAGACCGCTAACATTATTTGCAATAAAAGGCCCACACCTACTGTCCGGTAGTTGATTGCTTTTCGGTTATTCGACATCAAAAATGATACGCCCAAAATCAATACGATACCGAGCAATCCTGTAAATCTCTCCATGTGTTATTTGTTGGTGTAATCTGCCTATTTTGTTTCTAGGCTAACCGTAAATTTATCAAAAGCTAAGCCCTCAACCAAATCCTCTTCTTTTAATTCATAAAATTTCGTGTGAATATCAAAAGGCTCATCACTCTCAATCTTCCAATACGTACCATCTTCCTGCATCTCATAGGAATTCTTTGTATCACGTAAATTCCAATCTAAAATGGTAATAGCCAGTTTCTTTGCACGGGTATTCACTAATTCAAATAAGGATTCAATACGTCTGTCAAAGCTTCGAACCATGACGTCTGCGCTACCCCCATAGATTTTAGGATCCCCAGCATTATGGAAGTAATACAATCGCGTATGTTCTAAATACTCCCCTACAATCGATTTAATGAAAATATTTTCCGACAAACCTTTCCGTTGTGGACGAATACAACAGATTCCTCGTACAATCAAAAGAACCGGTAAACCCGCTTGTGAAGCCTTATAAAGAGCTTCCATGGTCTTTAGATCCTGCAAAGAGTTAATCTTCCAGCAAATGCCCGCAGGTAATCCTTCTTTGAGATTTTTCACTTCATTTTCAATCATTTCGATTAAACGGTTCCGCATATCGCGTGGCGCCGTAATCAAATGTTCGTAATGAGTGGGCATCGAATGCCCCGTAATTACATTAAAGAATTCTGAAATATCTTGAGTAATCCTTGTATCCGTTGTTAAAAGACCTATATCCGTATATAATTTAGCCGTATCCTCATTGTAATTTCCTGAGGAAAGGTGAGCATAACTTACCACGTGATTACCCTCGTTACGAATCACTTGAAGCAATTTCGTATGCGTTTTCAACCCCGGAATACCATAAATAACAAAGCATCCAGCTTTTTGCAGTTTCGTCGCCTCCTTAATATTATTCTCTTCATCGAAACGTGCCTTTACCTCAAACAAGACCGAAACGTGTTTTCCTTGCTCCGCAGCGCGCAATAAAGCGCTCGAAATACGGGAGTTTTTAGAAATACGGTACAAGGTAATTTTAATCGCTAAGACTTTAGGATCATCCGCAGCCTGCTCTAATAATTGAATAACAGGCTCAAAATTATTGTAGGGATGGTGTAATAATATATCGCCTCGTTTAATCGTATCGAAAATGTCATCAATCGCCACCGATTTCAGACCTAAAGCCGGAACCACTGCCGGGTTTACAGCCATTTGAGTCTTAAATTCTGCGTGTTTTAGTATTTGCCAAAAACACGTAAAATCCAAAATGGAATTCTTAACAAAGATATCCGAACGCTCTAGATTCCAACGTTTTAACATTTCTGTCAACAAGAAATCCGAATGAAATTTCTCCACCTCCACACGCGTCACACGACCTAAACGACGGTCCTTAATCTTCTTCTTCACCTCATCCACAAAATCCGTATCTGAATCCTCATGCTCCACTAAATCAAAATCCCCATTACGCGTGATGCGGAACAATGTCGTCGATTCAATCTCTACATTCCTGTAGAGTACTTGCAAATGATGTCGTATGATCTCTTCAATCGGGATAAACAATACTTTATCCTCTCTTTCGATTACATAAAAACGTTGTAGATTTAATGGAATCTGCACAAAAGAAATCTTTTGCTCCCGCTCGTTTCGCGTCTTTTTCTTATCCGAGAGTCCCACCGTCACTACCCCAAAAATCAAGGTTTTCGCCAATAAACTGGGAAATGTATGCGTATGATCGAACACCATTGGTGTTAACATCGGATAAATCGTCCGCTGAAAATAGGTGGCAACTTCTTCTTTTTCCTCCTCGTCTAAATCATCCAAACAAGCTAATAAAAGACCATTTTCAGGAAACAAAGGCAAGATTTCCTCCATAAAAAGGCGGTGCTTTTCCTGAGTAAACTCCTGGGCACCATTAATAATAGCCTGCTTAAAGGGTACCTCGCGCAATCCGCAATAATCCGTCCTCTCTTTCCCTAAATCAATATAATTATACAATGATCCCATTCGGATGGTAAAAAATTCATCTAAATTAGAGGCTGTAATCGCTAAGAATTTCAATCGATCAAAAAGGGACTTAGACGTATCACGCGCTTGATCTAATACACGCTCATCAAACTTTAACCACGATAAATCACGGGAGATGAATTTTGATTTCGAGATGGTATCATTCGACTTTTGGGTCGACTTATCCACCTTCCGATTCTGCTCACGAGGAGCCATCAGATTAATTTTCCAATTCGTAGGCGTAAGTAAAGACAAAAGATTCCCGGTAAGGGAATCTTTTGACTCATCGTGTTTCAGTATTTTATCTAATTCACTCATATTATTCTGTCGGAATTTGATTTTTAATGGCTTGGTAATCAGAACCTAGACGCCCCATTTCTGTGGCCAAAAATTTCTGAAGTTCTAAGTTAAACAAGCGCTTGTCCTCCTCTGTTAAGGAATTGTAAAAGTCTTTCAATTCCTGATTGATCTTTTGCTTTTCCTCTAGCGTCTCCGCGTGAATGCCACGCAAATGATAGGACTTGAAATCAAAATTCATCCTAAACGTCTACTTTAGCGTATTTCGCGTTCTTTTCAATAAAATCACGACGTGGCGCCACTTCATCTCCCATTAACATGGAGAATAATAAATCAGCTTCAATCGCAGATTCCACTGTCACTTGCTTCAAGGTACGAGACTCTGGATTCATTGTAGTCTCCCACAATTGCTCTGCATTCATCTCTCCAAGACCCTTGTAACGTTGTACGCCTACGCTGTCCTCTTTACCTCCACCGGCTAATTCTTGAATAGCCTGAGCGCGTTGATCTTCAGTCCAAACGTAACGCACCTGCTGTCCTTTTTTCACTTGATATAAGGGTGGCTGTGCGATGTAAATACATCCACGATCCACTAATTCACGCATATAACGAAAGAAGAACGTTAAAATCAAAGTACGAATGTGACTACCGTCAACGTCCGCATCGGTCATGATGATCACTTTGTGGTAACGCAATTTATCCATATTCAACGCACGCTCATCTCCCTCTTTTCCGAAAGAAACGCCCAGTGCTGTAATCATATTCTTAATCTCTTCGTTTTCGTAGATACGGTATTCTTGAGCTTTCTCTACGTTCAAAATCTTACCACGTAAAGGCAAGATCGCTTGGAAAGCACGGTTACGGCCTTGTTTTGCTGTACCGCCCGCAGAGTCCCCTTCGACCAAGTAGATCTCGCACGTCTCTGGATCTGAATCTGAACAATCGGCTAATTTACCTGGCAACGAGTTCGAACCTAAAACCGTCTTCCGTTGAACCATCTCACGTGCCTTACGAGCAGCGTGACGCGCTTGAGCGGCTAAGATCACTTTAGCTACGATTTGACGAGCCTCTTTAGGATGCTCTTCTAACCAAGACTCTAACATATCAGACATCGCTGCAGAAACCGCACCTGACACTTCACCGTTACCTAATTTGGTTTTCGTTTGACCCTCAAACTGAGGCTCGGCTACTTTAACAGAGATAACCGCTGTCAAACCTTCACGGAAGTCATCCCCCGCTATATCAATCTTTAATTTATCTAAGGCACCTGATTTATCTGCGTAGTTTTTCAACGTACGTGTCAAAGCACCACGGAAACCTGCTACGTGCGTACCCCCTTCGATCGTATTAATGTTATTAACATACGAAACCACATTCTCTGTGTAAGAGGTATTATACACCATCGCCACTTGAACGGGAACCCCATTCTTATCCCCTTCCATGTAGATAGGCTCAGAAAGCAATGGCTCACGTGTAGAATCCAAGAAAGTAACAAACTCGCGAAGACCTCCCTCTGAATAGAATTCTTCGGTTTTCGCGACGCCATTCTCATCTAATTCACGTAAATCTGTCAATTGCACCCGAATTCCTGCATTCAAGAAAGACAATTCGCGTAAACGACCTGCCACTGTTTCGTATTTATATTCAGTTACGGTGAAAATAGTCTCATCTGGTTTGAATAAAACCGATGTTCCGGTACGATCAGTTGTTCCAATTTCCTTAACAGGATATTGAGGAACACCGATTTTGTATTCTTGTTGGAAAATTTTTCCTTCTCTATGAACCGTTACTTTTAAATCTGTTGAAAGTGCATTCACACATGAAACCCCCACACCGTGCAAACCACCTGATACCTTGTAAGTGTCTTTATCAAATTTACCACCGGCATGAAGAACGGTCATTACTACCTCAAGAGCAGAACGCTTCTCTTTCGTGTGCATTCCCGTAGGGATACCACGACCATTATCTTCTACTAATATGGAATTATCCGTATTGATCGTTACTTTGATCATATCGCAATGACCAGCTAACGCCTCATCAATAGAGTTATCAACTACCTCCCAAATCAAGTGGTGAAGACCTTTAAATCCGGTATCACCAATGTACATGGATGGACGCTTACGAACCGCCTCTAAACCCTCTAATACTTGAATATTATCTGCACCATAATTTGCCCGATCTTGAGCTGATGTATCTTGTGCTTCTGACATAATGTAATTTAATGTGTGTTAAAACGAGCTTTTTAATCGCCCGGAAATATGGTTAATTCTTAACCTTAAAAATAAAGTTTTTAACTGAATAATCCTAATGTTTGAAGTGACGAATTCCCGTCATGACCATCGCTAAATTATTCGCATCGCAATAATCAATTGAATCTTGATCTTTAATGGATCCGCCAGGCTGTGTAACGGCCACAATGCCGGCTTTCCCAGCTATTTCGACACAATCTGGGAAAGGGAAGAAGGCATCCGAAGCCATCACCGCACCGTTTAAATCAAATCCAAATTCCTTTGCTTTGTCAATCGCTTGTTTTAAAGCATCCACGCGCGAGGTTTGGCCTACTCCTGAAGCCAATAACTGACCGTCATTCGCTAAAATGATCGTATTCGACTTGGTATGCTTACAAATCTTCAAAGCGAAGGCTAGAGCACGTTTTTGCTCTTCTGTAGGAATGCGTTTGGTTACTGTCTTGAAATCTTCCACACCTTCCATTACTAAATCTTTATCTTGCTCTAAAACACCGTTCAACAACGTTTTGAACATTACTTTAGGGAAAGCAACTTGATTACGCTTCAATAAAATGCGGTTTTTCTTCGTCTTTAAGATTTCCAAAGCCTCCTCCGTAAAGTCTGGCGCAATTAAAATCTCACAGAACAATGGATTAATGGATTCAGCCGCAGCTTTATCCACCGTATGGTTTGTCGCTAACACTCCACCAAAGGCAGAAATAGGATCACAAGATAGCGCTTTATCGTATGCCTCTTTTACCGTGGTTCCTGTTGCCACACCACACGCATTCATGTGCTTAATGATCACGAAAGCCGTTTCAGCAAACTCGTCTAATAAAGACAAACAGGCATCTACGTCTACTAAATTGTTGTAAGAGAGTTCCTTGCCGTGTAATTTATCAAATAAGGCCGCTAAATCTCCGTAGAATTTACCCTGTTGGTGAGGATTCTCACCATAACGCAATCCATGCGCTGGCAACGTGGTGTAATTTGCTAAATCAGCGGTTTGACCTGCAAAATAACGTTGAATCGCACCATCATAGTGGGATGAAACTTGGAAAGCCTTTCCTGCGAAGCGTCTACGCTCTTCTAAAGTCGTCGATGTAGAACCATGTGCTGCGAAAATCGCTGAAACCTCCGCATATTGTTCACGTGAAGAAACAATTAATACATCGTTAAAATTCTTAGCTCCACCGCGGATTAAAGAAATACCTCCAATGTCAATTTTCTCAATAATATCCTCATCCGAAGCACCTGATGCCACCGTTTCTTCAAACGGATATAAATCTACCATCACTAAATCCAATGCTGGGATATCGTACTGCTTAGCCACCTCCACATCAGAAGCTAAATCACGACGGTGTAGAATACCACCAAAAACCTTCGGGTGCAAAGTCTTCACGCGACCGCCAAAGATCGACGGGTATCCCGTTAAATCTTCCACTGCAATCACGGGAATACCTAATTCCTCGATGAAGGACTGCGTCCCTCCCGTTGAATAGAGTGTCACTCCGTTTTGATGAAGTTCTTGAATAATGGGCGCTAAACCGTCCTTGTAATAAACCGAAATTAAGGCTGATTGAATTTTCTTAACTGACATAGGGCTTGATAAAAATGAAGCCTCAAAGGTACGAAATTCAGCCCAAAAAGCCGTCTATTTTTTAGCCATTTTTTGGTAGCGCAACAAGCCTTCTAAATAATAGTAATCCGCATAGATTAAAGGCACATCAATCTCTGAATTTAGTGATTTCGCTCCCACGCAATGCTTAATCAAGAAGTGGTTATTTTCACCCAAAGCCGCGCGGTAGGCAGGCGACGAAAGCGATGCTAACATCTTCACCGCATCCGTATAATAACGCTTTCCTTTTTCCCCCGAATAGGTACTCAATTCTAGTAAAGCTGATGCAGCAATGGCACCCGCCGAAGCATCACGTTCCTCCGTAGGAATGTTAGGCGCATAGAAATCCCAATACGGAATCTTGTCTGCCGGCAAATTCGGGTGGTTTAGATAGAAATCAGAGATTTTTTGGGCAAAGTCGAGGTACTTTTTATCCTTGGTATTGCGGTACATTTCCACATAGCCATACATTGCCCAGGCGTGACCGCGGGTCCAGCAAGATTCATCTTGGTAGCCTTGGTGTTGTTTTTTGGCCAAAACCTTACCATCCACATCATAGCAAATCACGTGATAACTCGAATAATCCGGCCTAAAATGGTTCTTCATTGTATTGTCCGCATGCGTAATCGCGATCTCTCTGAAACGCGGATCACTTGTCTCACGCGACGCCCAAAACAACAACTCCAAGTTCATCATATTATCAATGATCACCGGATATTGATAACCTCCTTTAAATCCATTCCAAGACTTAATCAAACCGATCTTCGGATCAAAACGAGTTGCTAGCGATTTCGCCGATTGAATTAACACTTTCTTGTATTCCGGATCTTTAGTTAAACGCAAACCATTCCCAAAAGAATCGTACATCATGAATCCCAAATCATGCGTCCCCGTATTAAACTGCTCTTTTTTTACCGCCGCTGTCCATAATCGCGCTGCAGATTCCCATTTCGGATCTTTCGTTTTTTCAAATAAATACCAAAGTCCACCTGGGAAGAAACCCGAACACCACCACTTGGAGGGCATATTCCGGTAGGTTCCGTCTTGCTTTGCTGAGTGCACCGTCGTACTTGTATCCGGCTGTGCTGCTAGCATCAATTGATACTGCTGACCAGCAAGGGCAAATTGTTTGTCCACATCGATTTTCTGTGCGAAAAGGGCGGTGGAGATTAGGGTGAGGATTAGAGTTAGTTTTTTCATTTTTTCAAAGTTAAAAGACCAAAGTTCAAAGTTCAGAGGCTACTATTCAAAGAGCAAAGTTCAAAGAGCAAATAGGAAAATTCTGAACTTTGAACTTTGCTCTTTGAAATTTGTTACCGTCCCATCCAACCGCCATCAACGGTCAAAATGGTTCCGTGTACATAGTTAGATGCGTCAGATGCTAAGAATACCACCGGTCCTTTAAAGTCCTCTGGCTCTCCCCATCTTCCCGCCGGAATTCGTCCTAAAATAGAGGCACTGCGCTCTTTATCTTCACGCAATGCCGTTGTATTATCAGTGGAAATATAGCCAGGAGCAATCGCGTTCACATTCACTCCTTTTCCTGCCCATTCATTCGCTAAAGCCATCGTTAAACGCGCAATACCACCTTTGCTGGCGGCATAACCCGGCACATTAATGCCCCCTTGAAAGCTCAATAGAGAAGCCGTAAATATAATTTTTCCACTGCCTTGGTCGATCATCCGAGAACCGATTTCGCGGCTCAAAATAAACTGAGACGAAAGATTCACTTCTAACACTTCATCCCAAAACTCATCTGAATGTTCCGCAGCCGGATTGCGCAAAATAGTTCCGGCATTATTTACTAAAATATCAATACGGGAATAATCAGCCTTCAATTGTTGAATGAAGGCATATAACGAATCGCGATTCGAGAAATCTGCTTGGTAGGCTTTAAATTGCCGACCTACTGCTTCCACTGCTTTAGCTATTTGAGAACCTGCTAATTCTAAATTAGCTGAAACACCAATAATATCCGCTCCTGCCTCCGCTAAACCGATTGCCATCGCCATTCCTATTCCTCGCTTACAACCTGTAACGAGCGCTATTTTACCTGTTAAATCAAAACTGTTTTTCATAATTATTTCAAATGTACGGCAGAATCATTGATTTGGTAATTGTGATGTTTCACTAATTCCATCATCGCCGCGCCGGCTAATAAAACGGGACCATAGCCGTGTGCCGCGTAAGGTGAAATAGGACGATAGTAATAGAAAGCCGGATCCCAAGCTAAGCCCGTACCCACGCAAGTCCCTTCCACCTGGCCTTTTTCATTCACTTTTGTATTCACGGCATTCCAGCCTAAAATGGCTGCAGGACCGTAGGTTTTAGGGTCGAGCCAGCCTTTGTTAATACCTTTGGCCATCACATAGGTATAAATGGCCGTCGCGGAAGTCTCTAAATAGGAATCATTTTTATCCAGTAATTGATGCCAAAATCCGGTTCCATCCTGCAAAGCCATCAAACCTTTCAAGTGGCTTTTTAATTGAGCTAAAATTTCCGGACGAGCTGGGTGATTCGCCGGCAAATACTCTAACAATTCGCAGTTAGTTAATAAAGCCCAGCCATTCGCGCGTCCCCAATGGAATTCCGGATGTTCCGTCGCATCCACTAAATAACCGTGCATAAAAATGTTTAGGTTCGGATTAAACATACGCTTGCGGTAGGAATTAAACTGAAAAACGGCTTCCTCGTATTCCCCTAATTGCAATAAGGCCGGAATAGCCATATAGACATCATCAAGCCACATCGTATGATGCAAAGGACGAATCCGCACCAAGGTACGATCCGGCAAGCGATGCTCTTCTTTTAAAATAAAATCAGACGCACGCTTCGTGATGTAAGACATATCCGTCGAAAAACCAGCTTTCTTCGCCTTGATAACCGCCATCCCCATCGCACCAATGTCATCCAAAGCACGAGGGTGAACTAGCCCTTTCAAAACGTGTGCTTGTTCTGCTGGAATCTTGATCGCCTCCGGAACACCGGAATTAATCAAATTCAAACGATTAAATACATAGTTCTTGTATTTCACATCCCCAGTCACTTCTGTCAAGGCAAGCATTCCAGAATAAGTCACGCCCCATTCATAGGAAATCGGACGAAAATCTCCCTTGCTAAAGATGGCATTGGCATGATAGGATTTTACCTCCGCGCCGGACGTCTTGTCCACAAAACGATCAGGAGTAGCCTTTTCTAAATAAGTGAAAACGCGGTCGATGGTTTTTAGGATATTTACAGCCGTAGGTGCGCCGTAGGGTGTAGGATAATCTGGCTGCAAGGCATGTAATGGTGCCGTGGCATCGGAAGCGGTGGTGATGTTTTTTTGGCCAAATAAGGAGCCAGTGATCAACAACAAAAATAAGGTATAACGCATAAAAAAGGGGTCCTCCCTATTAAAGCAGAGAGGACCCCAGAATTACTATAATCAATAGACTATTTTTTCATTTCAATACCCGAAATCTGCACCACAATTTGTTGTTCGCTTGCTTTCGGGTTCACCGCCACAAAATACAGGTCATGAGAGCCTGATGTTGCTTGGATAGCTACTTTTTGGGCAGCTGGAGGGCGCATTCGTGGCGGCGCTTGTGCCGCAGGTGCGGCAGGTGCGGCAGCTGGAGCAGTTGCTGCGGCTGAAGTTGCAGAAGTTGTTTGAGTAGCCACTCCTGTACCCAGTGGAGCGCCTTTCCCTGGTGCTGCCGCTGCTGAAGGAGGTCCTCCAAAGCCGCCTTGTGACACTTCGATCGGAGCTGTTTGGCCTATCACCGTACCGGTAGGAGAATCCAATCGGATTTCAATCACACCACCTGCTGCGTTAGAACGCGCTTGCGCTGAAGCTGAAATTTCGATCGACGAGATTCCTGTTAAATCTAAATCTTTGTAACCTAAGTATGGATTTTGGCCCACCATATTTGTCGAACGACCTGGCGTGATTAACTGCAAAATGCCTTTCGTCATATCTGCTTTTTCCACGTTCAAGGCAGGATGACGCAAGAACAACCATTTCTCGGATTGAACCGGAGCCATCTTCTTATTTCCTTTATCTAAATAGGTAGCACGAACCACGAAAACCCCTTTCGAGGAAGCTTGATCCGCTGGCTTTTTCAACCCTAGGACTCCGGAAGTGGCGATGGCATTACTCGCTTTGGCATCCCCTAAACTTAAAATATAGTTCACCATCGCTTTCGCGTCTGCTTTCGAAATACTTGGGTGAGCAGACATTGCGTGCTCTCCCCAAACGCCCATTCCACCGGCAATTACCTTGTCAGAAAGTTTCTCCACCATATCTTGTCCTTTGTACTTCTCAGCCACTTCTTTATAAGAAGGTCCTACCGAACGCACAGACATTTGGTGACAAGACTTGCAATCACTCGCATTAATTAAACGAAGGCCTGCCGAAGCAAATAAATCGCTATCCGCTTTGCGGTGCGATTGCGCCATCTCGATTGGATCGTAACCTGAAGCTACATAATCCACGGTTGCCGCCACAGACTCAGCTGGAATGCCTTTACCTAATGTGCCGTCCTCTTTATCTTCTACCTTTACCTGGTATTTAACAGGTTGGCCTTCGAAATAGAACGATTTATTTCCTTCTACCGCGATATCCACTACCGGCGCTTCGTTACCTACTAAGATTTCCAAAGAGGCCGTATTCGACAATCCCTTCGGATCGGATGCCTTTAGGGTCACCTCGTATTTTCCTGCTTCTCTCAGTTGCAAGGTTGGATTAGCGCCAGCTAAATTCTTCACAAATTTGCCGGCCTTTTTCACCGTCCAAGTATACGTTAACTTATCCCCATCAAAATCTTTCGTTCCTTCAGCCGATAAAGTGGTCGTAAATGGAGCTGCACCTGCCTTCTTTGCTGAGGACGCTTCCACGTAGGGCTTGCGATTTCCTCCTTGGTATTCAATCTTCACTAAACGCGCATTGTCATTTCCTCGGAACCAAGCCGAGCCATATTCTAACACATATAAATCTCCTTCAGGACTGAAGTCCATATCAATCGCTGAACCAAAAGTCGTAGAAGGCATAAAGCGCTCCATGGATTTATAATTCCCATTTTCGTCCATGGTTACTGCCATAATCCAGCCACGCATAAACTCCACGATCAACCATTTTCCTTCATAATACGATGGGAAAGCACGTTTTGCACCTGCAAAATCCGCTTTTCTAAAGACAGGACCACCCGTCGCTGAACGACCTGATGAACCCACTAATGGGAACTCATCTGAAGTACCATACGGATACCAAATCATGGCCTTCGTTGCTGGAGGCAATTCACGTAAACCAGTATTGTTTGGGGATTCGTTTATTGGAGCAGCTGGATTGAATTTAGGTCCAATCGCCATCGTCTCAAAGTTCACATCCGCATAGGCTTTATTATCTCCGATAAAATAAGGCCACCCGTAATAGCCTGGACCTTTGGCCTGATTAAATTCATCATAGCCACGTGGACCCTTTTCTGAATCCACTGACGCATCTGGACCCACTTCACCCCAGTATAAATAGCCCGTTTTTGAGTCAATACTTGGTCTCCACGGATTACGGTGACCCATTGTGTAAATTTCTGGCTTTGTTTTAGGAGTCCCTGGAGGAAATAAATTCCCTTTAGGAATCGTATACGTACCATTCGGCTCAGGATGAATGCGCAAAATCTTTCCGCGTAAATCATTTGTATTCGACGCACCACGTTGATCATCCCAATAGGCTTGACCCGGACGCTCATCGATAGGAGCATAGCCATCTGAATTACTATTACTTGTATTATTACCTACGGTTAAGAATAAATTTCCTGATTTGTCAAAAACCATTCCACCACCCGTATGGCAGCATTCCTCACGCTGTGTCGGAACCTCTAGTAGCACTTTTTGCTGCTCCACTAAAAGCTCATCACCACGCAATTCCATACGTGCTAACACGTGTTTCGTCTCCGTCGGATGCGCATAATACAAGTATAACCAGTGGTTTTTACTAAAATTAGGGTCCAAAACAATGCCCATCAAACCTTCCTCTGCCACACGCTCCTGACCTAAACGATTCTTGTATTTTGTATTCACATTCAAGTGAGCGATGGTCTTTGTCTCTTTGGTCCTCGTATTATACGACTTCACATCCCCTTTGCGTTCCACAAAAAGAATGCGCCCATCTGGTAAAAAGGTAAACTCCATGGGTTCATCCAATTTGTCTACCAAAACAGACTTCACAAAACGATTTTCATCAGGTGCCTGTGCAAGTGAAGTTAGCACAGGGAAAGCCAGTAAAACGGCTAGTGTAATTTTCTTAATCATAGGTTTAAATTAGTATTTTACAAAAATGATACAATAATCGGATTTTAAAAATTGTTAGCGAAAAAATGAGACGAAATCCCGGTATTTAGAGCACAAAGAATAAAGCACAAAGAATAAAGTCCAGAGGTAATTAGTCCGTAGGAATTTAACAGGATTCATCCCTGCAAGTGATTCCTACTTTATTCTTTATGCTTTGTGCTTTATTCTTTCTTAATATATTTACAATATGAAATCACTCCTCTACCTCCTACTCTTCCTCCCCACCCTCTTATTTGCTCAAACAAATAAAGACGAAAATGACATAAAATCTGTCCTGCAAACACAGATTAAATTGTGGAATGCCGGTGATGTAAGAGGTTTTATGGAATACTACGAAAAATCCCCTAACCTAAAGTTCATAGGTAAAGCGGGAGTCGTTTCAGGCTGGGAGGCGACTTTACAACGTTATTTAAAATCCTACCCCAATCGCGAGACGATGGGAACGTTGGATTTTGACATTCAAGAAGTAGATATTACAGCAGGAAAAACGGCTTGGGTATTAGGGCGTTGGCATTTAACCAGGCCGACCGTGGGTGATGTGGGTGGCTATTTCACGTTGTTGATGAAAAAGGTGAAGGGGAAGTGGTTAGTCGTGAGAGATCACACTTCGTAAGATAGTAGAGTAGAGAGTAGAGAGAATGGTAAATGGTGAATGGTAAATGGTAAATGGTGAATGGTAAATGATATATGGTAATTTTTACACAAATACACTTTACTCTACCATCTATACTCTATAATCTCTACTCTAATTCCCCCGGACTAGTGACTACCGATGTCCACCTCGGCGTTTTTCAGATTAAGAGAGATGAAGAAAGATTTACTGTTTGCGGTTAATTTACAGGTATTTCGCGAAAATATTTCGAAGGACATTTTCAGAAATACCTGTAAATTAACTGCAAAAGAAATCTAGATTGATACACGCGAGAAAACGTAAAACATCTCACTCGCAATCTGCCTCGATCTTGCATCGTATTGCGCGGCCTCCTCAGGAGTATCATCAAAGGCTTTAGGGTCCTCATAACGAACGGGAATGCGCGCTTCTGCGCCGGGAATGAAAGGACAATTTTCGTCTGCGTGCGAGCAGGTCATTACCGTTGCAAAAATGCCGTGCGG
>DLPD01000023.1 GCA_002479785.1 Cytophagaceae bacterium UBA7467 | reverse complement strand
TGCTTTGTGATTTAAAATCGCTCTGTAAATTACGGCTTGTTAGAGTCAACAACCAATCGCTGCTCTCTATTCGCGATTTCCCAAGCCATATAGAACACTAAACGGCCTACTTTTTGGACTTGATCAAATTCGATCTTGTCTACCTCATCGCCTGGCATATGGTAATCGTCGTGTACTCCATTGAAGAAGAACGCTACTGGAATACCATGTTTCGCAAAGTTGTAGTGATCTGAACGGTAATAGAAACGGTTCGGATCGTTCGGATCATTGAAACGGAAATCAAGTTCAAGACCAATATGTTTCTTGTTTTGATCAATCAAAATTTCGCGTAATTGAGATGACAATTTATCAGAACCAATCTCGTAGATATAGTCTGGCTTGCCTTTGTGCTCGTCATCATAACGACCGGTCATGTCTGTGTTTAAATCTACCACCGTATTTTTCAACGGGAATAAGGGGTGATTTGAATACCATTCAGAACCTAGTAGCCCTTTTTCTTCGCCTGTTACCGTCATAAACAAAATGCTACGGCGAGGACGTTTTCCTTCTGCTGCTGCTTTACCAAAAGCCTCCGCTAATTCCATCACCGTTACGGTTCCAGAACCGTCGTCGTTTGCGCCGTTGTTGATTTGGCCATCTGCAGAAACACCGATGTGGTCATAGTGTGCCGTTAGAATAACAATTTCCTCTTTTTTATCTGTACCTTCTAAGAAGCCTACTACATTATACGTATCAACTGGCTTCTCTGTTCTTTCAATCGTTAATTCGATAGAAGCCGCTTTAAACTTAGACGAAAGAGATTTTTTCTCAGTAGCTAGAGCCGCTTTAAATGCTAACAATTCAGCTTCAGTGGTGCCTAAGATTTCAGCCGCAGCTTCAGAAGAAATTAACAATACAGGAGCCTCATTTGCAGCAGCTGCCGCATCAGCAAAGGCCATACGCTCGTTACCAAAACGCTTCATCATCACTTGACGTTGGCGTACTTGGTTGCCAAAAGCTTTCGTATCCCGATCTGCGATCAAGATTAAACCTTTCGCCCCAGCCGCTTGTGCACGCTTTAATTTTTCTTTCCACCCATCACCTTTTCCAAAAACCGAAGGATCTTTCGAACCAGATAAAACATATTTTCCAGCTGCGTCTTTCGCTTCGCCTTCAAACGCTAGTACGTATTTGCCTTTTGCGTTTAACTTATCAAAATCCGTGTAGCCTCCTTGCTGAACGGCGAAGCCCGCAAAAACTACCGGAAATTTCGAATTAGCAGGAACTGGAACCAGCGAATTAGCCATGAAGTCACCTAGGTATTCGTATTTCTTACCTTTAGCTGACATCGATACATTCGTCCAAGAACGGTTCACTAAGTCCACTTTTTGAAAATAGGAACCATTTACTGGTGCAATGCCTGATTTCTTAAAATGATCCGCAATGTAGTTCGCCGCTACTTTTTGTTCTGCTGAACCCGTGTTACGACCTTTCAAGCTGTCAGAAGCGATAAAAGTCAAGTGTTTTTTCAGATCATCCGCGCGAATAGACAGCGCGTAAGGAACTGGATCTCCCTGAGCTACAGCACTCATTGGGATTAATTTAGCCGCTAATAATAGCCCTAAAACGTAGATGTTAGATTTTTTCATTTGTTGAAACAAAATTTAAGAAAGCGAAGTTAAGAATCTAAAAATAAATCGCTAAAAAAAGATTAAATTTGTGGCGATTTTATCATCCAAATTCTCAACATTCATGACCCCAAATTATCGTTATCGGGAGGACTTCTCCTTGCGTCACAACAATGTAGAAGCTGCCGATGTTTCCGCCATGTTAAAAACAATTGGTGTAGACAGCCTAGACACATTAATTCAACAAACAGTACCTGAAAAAATTCGCTTGGCGCAGGGGCTTCGCTTGCCTGAACCGAAATCAGAATTCGAATTTTTACGTGATTTCAAAGCAATCATGGGTCAAAACCAGATCTTCAAATCACACATTGGTTTAGGGTATTCAGACACGATTGTGCCTACGGTCATTTTGAGAAACATTTTGGAAAATCCCGCTTGGTATACTGCCTACACACCTTACCAGGCAGAAATCGCACAAGGTCGTTTGGAAATGTTATTAAACTACCAAACGATGATCATCGACCTTACCGGCATGGAACTAGCAAACGCCTCCCTTTTAGATGAAGGAACGGCAGCTGCAGAAGCCATGACGATGCTATATGGACAACGTCCAGCGGAACGTAACAGCGCAGAAGCCTATTTTGTGTCTGAATTATGCTTGCCGCAAACCATTGACTTATTAAAAACACGTGCAGAACCAATCGGTATTGAAATCGTCGTGGGCGATCACCGCAGCTTCGATGTAACAGATGCGCGTTTCTACGGAATGATGTTACAATACCCCGCTTCTAACGGAGAGGTATTTGATTATAGCGCCTTGATCGCGGCAGCAAAAGAAAATGGCTTACAAGTTGTAGTAGCTGCTGATTTATTAGCCTTGACCTTGTTAACGCCTCCAGGAGAAATGGGAGCTGATGCGGTGGTGGGTGTCTCTCAACGCTTTGGGGTACCGATGGGATTTGGTGGACCACATGCTGGATTCTTCGCTACGAAAGAAAAATACAAGCGAAATATTCCAGGCCGTATCATAGGGGTTTCAGTGGATGCGGAAGGAAACCGTGCCTTACGTATGGCGCTTCAAACACGTGAGCAACACATTCGCCGCGAAAAAGCAACGTCTAATATCTGTACGGCGCAAGTATTATTATCCATCATGGCCGCTTCTTACGCGATCTACCACGGCCCAACAGGCTTGAAGAAAATCGCTGAAAAAATCTACGGCTTGACGGAATTACTAGCGGTTAACTTACGTAAACTAGGATATGCCTTTGAGAACACCAACCACTTCGATACGCTTACGATTGTGACGGGAGCGCATACGGCGGACTTACGTGTTTTGGCAGAAAAAGCACAACGCAACCTACGATATACAGCAAATACGACAAGCATCTCCCTAGATGAGACAACGCAGGAAGCGGATGTAATCGAGATCATCTCGTTCTTCGAGACTTTAAAAGGAGCGAAAACTTCAGAGAAAAACGTTACTTGGGCAATACCTGCAGCGTTAACGCGTACGTCTACTTTCTTAACGCATAGTGTATTCAATAAATACCATTCCGAGCACGGAATGTTACGTTATTTGAAATCATTGGAATCAAAAGATTTATCAATGGTTCATTCGATGATCTCGTTAGGTTCTTGTACGATGAAATTGAATGCAACGACGGAAATGATTCCGGTGACTTGGCCAGAATTAGGCAAAATTCACCCATTTGCGCCGGCTTCTCAAACAAAAGGCTACCAGCAATTAGTGGAGGATTTGAATGAATGGTTATGTGAGATTACCGGATTTGCAAAAATGTCGATGCAACCGAACTCGGGAGCACAAGGAGAATACGCTGGATTGATGACGATTCGTGCCTACCACGCATCTCGTGGAGATCACCACCGGAATATCGCCATCATCCCGTCTTCTGCACACGGAACGAATCCGGCTTCTGCTGTGATGGCTGGCATGAAGGTGATTGTTTCCCCATGCGATGCGAACGGAAATATTGATGTGGCTGATTTGAAGGCTAAAGCGTTAGAACACAAAGACAATCTCTCTTGCTTAATGGTAACCTACCCTAGTACACACGGGGTATTCGAAGAAACCATCCAAGAGATTTGCGAAATCATCCATGAAAATGGAGGTCAAGTGTATATGGACGGCGCGAACATGAACGCACAGGTAGGTTTAACTTCCCCTGCGCGCATTGGAGCGGACGTTTGTCACTTGAATTTACACAAAACGTTTTGTATCCCTCATGGTGGTGGTGGGCCAGGTATGGGACCTATTGGCGTAGCGCCACAGTTAGTTCCTTTCTTACCGGGTCACGTTCATAATGGAACATCGGGTGCTGTTTCTGCGGCTCCGGTAGGATCTGCCAGCATTCTAGCGATTTCATACGCATACATCGCAATGATGGGCGGTAAAGGATTAACGACTGCAACAGAGACGGCGATCTTAAACGCTAACTACATCAAGGCGCGTTTGGAAAAAGAATTCCCTATCCTATATACCGGCTCACAAGGACGTTGCGCACACGAAATGATCGTGGATTGCCGTCCGTTCAAATTATCCGCTGGCGTAGAGGCAGAGGATATCGCAAAACGTTTAATGGATTACGGTTTCCACGCTCCTACCCTTTCATTCCCTGTAGCGGGAACCTTAATGATTGAGCCTACGGAGTCTGAAAATAAAGACGAGTTAGATCGTTTCTGCGATGCGCTTTTGAGCATCCGGGCAGAGATTCGCGAGATCGAAGAAGGGAAAGCAGACAAAGCAAATAATGTGTTGAAGCACGCTCCACATACACAATCAGCCGTTTTAGTAGGCGATTGGGATCGTCCTTACTCACGCGAGAAAGCGGTTTTCCCGCTAGCGTATGTGAAGGCGAACAAGTTTTGGCCTACAGTCTCTCGTATCGACTCTGCTTATGGCGATCGCAACTTAGTATGCGCTTGCGAGCCGATGGAGAGTTATGTGTAATTTTTGATTCTTGAGTGCGACCGAAACGGCCGCATTGACCTCATTAAAAAGGCGACCGCTGCGCGGTCGCCTTTTTTTGAATAAATAAA
>DLPD01000011.1:9619-11144 GCA_002479785.1 Cytophagaceae bacterium UBA7467 | reverse complement strand
AATGGACCACACTAATCTTTTTCCTCTACTCTTCTCCACGGCTTCGCCATCCTAAGTCCCATTTAAATTGGTCTCAGAAAAAAAGATTCCTCAAACAAAGATACCCCCATTTTGGTTTAGCGTCAAGTATAATTTATTTAATGGGGAAAATTCAGTTTAATTCAAGCTAATTATTCGAATAGTCCTATTTTAGTCGCTGAGGGCTTTGCCTTTGGTTTCAGGTAAATAAATCACGCCTACGATGACCGTTAAGGCCGCTAGGGCGATGGGATAGAACAATCCGGCAAAATTCGAATGGGTTACAGCTCCCAGCCAAGTGGCCACAAAAGGGGCACAACCACCAAACACCCCATTAGCAAAGTGATATGGGATGGAGAGGGAGGTATAGCGGATTTTGGTAGGGAAAAGTTCGACGAGGAACGCGGCGATCGGGCCGTAGGCCATCGCCGCGAAGCTCACCAATAAGCTGCAAATGAAAGCCAGTTTGAGCTTTCCAGTCCAAGTAAGGAATATGGCGCCGTTGGTCATCGTGCCCTCCTGGGCTACGATCGTGGACATCCACGAGAAAAGGGGGTAGTACCCGAGCGCAGCGAGGGCCATACCACCCAGCATAATTTTCTTGCGACCCACCCGGTCAGACAGGTTCCCGAAATACACGAAGAGGGGCGTGCCCACCACCAGACTCGCGGCGATAATGAGGTTCGTGGTAATGAAATCGACCTGGAGGATTTTGTTGATGAAGATTTGGGCATAAAATTGTCCGGTATGCCAAACAACCCCCTGCCCCACAATCGCCCCAAACATCGCAATTAACATTAAGCGGCGATTCGCCTTACTAGCGAAAGCTTCCTTTAAAGGATTTTCGGAGAGTCTGCCTTCCACCTTGAGTTTGGAGAAGAGCGGAGATTCATCCATATTCCGCCTAATAAAATAGGACACAACGACCAAAATACCAGAAAGCGCAAAAGGTACCCGCCAGCCCCAGTCCTTAAAGGCCGCATCGCCTAAAAGCTGCTGCGTCGCTAAGATGACCAGGATGGAGACGAAGAAACCGAGCGTGGCGGTCGTTTGGATGTAGGACGTGTACTTCCCGCGTTCGGCGTCTGGTGCATATTCCGCGACGTAAGTCGCGGCGCCCCCATATTCGCCCCCTAAGGCTAATCCTTGGATGATTCTTAAGGCCAAAAGCACCGCCGGAGCCACTAACCCAATCCTCTCATAACTCGGTATAAACGCAATCGCAAACGTCGACCCACCCATCAATAGCAGCGTCAACAAAAACGTATACTTCCTCCCTATCAAATCCCCTAACCTCCCAAAAAGCACCCCACCAAAAGGCCTCGCCACAAACCCCGCCCCAAAAGCCGCAAGCGTCGAAATAAACGCCGCCGTCGGATCCTCCTTCGGAAAGAAACTAACTGAAATAATCGCACTCAAACTCCCAAAAATATAGAAGTCATACCACTCAATCACCGTCCCCACACTCGACGCCACAATCACCTGCCACAACTTCTTTACCGGCACC
>DLPD01000011.1:3269-9436 GCA_002479785.1 Cytophagaceae bacterium UBA7467 | reverse complement strand
CAATTAGAAAAACGGCTTTTCCAGGTTTTGACACAATCTGTCAATACCTAGAAATGGCTCTCATCGCCGCGCCCATATTTCATCAATAGTCCTCTGAGGCGCACCAAAAGCACATAAATACCAATTCAGGTCCCTAAATGCACATTATCAATTAGCTGTTAGGAAGACAGGATGGGTGGAAATACATTTGGAACACCAAACCACTAATCCATATGTTTAACCACTTCGCTAGATACCTAAAACTCATCCGTGCCGTGCCGCTGCACGTGATGGCGCAGGATCTCGGGATCGACGCCGGGCTTTTGAGCAAATACGAAAACGGCAACCGCATCCCAGACCTCGACCTTGTCATTATTTTTGCCCATTATCACCAAGTAAACGCGCGCGAACTTTGCGTCTATTGGATGCGAGAACGCATCAAACGATCCTTTGTAGGCTACGAAAATTTAGTGGAAGAAGCGCTTCCCTTTGCAGAAAAAGACGTCAACTACTTCCTAAAATACCACAAAGTCAAGTTAGAACGGAAATTCAGCTTCAAACTAATCTCAAAAAACGCCATCACCTACGATCCAAACCAAGTCGTTACCCTCCGACATTTTCAATTCCGCCGCCACGGCGTCTATAACCACTAAACCCTAAAAACATGTTCAATTTCTTCACCCCAAAAGAGCCCCTGCTCTTCTACAACGGCCACATGGGCCCTTACAAATTCACGAAAGTGACCATCACCATTATTGAAAAGGACCTAGAAGTCTACACCGAATCGGTCATCGTGGCCCCAGCAACGAGAAGCCAGTTGATTTTTGACTCGAAAAAGTTCTTGAATGAGTTGAGAAATAGATAATTAAATGTTGCACTATAGTGAAACTTAACTACCTTTGATGTGTTCCTGAAACCTATTTAAAACATATCGCTAACACAGATGGGCTTTATGAAATTAGAGTTCAAGTGGGGAGCGATATCATTCGAATATTTTGCTTTTTCGAAATGGGGAAATTGGTTATTTTAATCAATGGGTTTCAAAAAAAGACTCAAAAAACACCTAAAAAAGAGATAAGATTAGCTTTAAAACTAAAATCGGAATATGAAAAACAAAAACTTGACGACCTTCGCGGAACATAAAGACAGACACTACGGCAAAGTGGGTACAAAAAAAAGAGATGAATATGAAGCTGGATATCAAATCTTCAAGGCAGGCGTATTGATCCAAATTAAGCGCCTAGAATTAGGCATGACTCAGGCAGAACTTGCAGAAAAAGCGGGAACAACTAAGTCTTATATTTCTAAAATTGAAAATAACCTAAAAGAGGCTAGAATCTCCACACTGCAAAAGATTGTTGAATTAGGTTTTGGAGGACGATTAGAAGTTTCCATCAAACTTTAATATTGACAAAAACTGTCAATACCTGAAAAGTCGCCTAAATACTTCTCGCCTCACAACAGCAAAAACAGCCTATCGAGTAAACAGCCCCACAAAAGAGGTAGAAAGCGACACGATAAAACTAAAAATCAAGGGAGCGATAAAGCCCGTCACCACAAAACCGGGCACATAGGCTGCGACTAGATAAACGAGTCCTACAGAGATCACTAGCGAAAACAAGCCTAAGGTCATAAACGTGATAGGGAAGCTGATGATCTTCAAGACCGGTTTAATGAACGAATTCACAAAGCCCATGGCTAAAGCGACCAAAAGTGCGGTCGTGAAACCATCTACCGTGATGCCTTTTAAATAGCGCGGAATGACCATAACGACGCAAGCAATGATGATGTAACGAATGATAAAACCAATCATAGGAAATATTATTTAGCAGCGTGACGAGATTGAAGAACGGCGATGATTTCACTTAAATCGATTCCGCGGTCTTCTAATAAGACTAATAGATGGAAGATCAGGTCAGCGGCCTCGCCTTTGAACAAATCATCGTTTTGCATTAAGGCCTCGATAACGAGCTCGACGGCTTCTTCGCCTACTTTTTGGGCAATCTTATGAGTGCCTAATTGAAATAAAGAGGCCGTATAAGACGAAGCAGATGCCGTTTTGCGACTGCGGATGACGTGTTTTAATTGATCTAGCCAGGCTGCATTATCTGCGTTTGACTCGTTGAAACAGGTGTCTGCTCCGGTGTGGCAAGTGGGACCAGCTGGTTTGGCCTGAATTAAAATGGTGTCAGCGTCGCAATCAATCGACAGGCTGACCACGTCTAGGAAGTTGCCTGATTCTTCGCCTTTGGTCCAAAGACGGTTCTTCGAACGGCTGAAAAAGGTCACGCGCTGGTCAGCTAGGGTCTTTGCGTAGGCTTCCTCATTCATGTAGCCTAACATCAAAACGGTACGGGTGCTGGCATCTTGGATGATGGCGGGCACGAGGCCTTTGGAAAAATCGGGTTGCTTGGACATATTTCTATTAAATGCGCATCGGGATGCCTTGGGTTGCAAGGTAATTCTTCAATGCCAAAATTTCAATTTCTTTAAAGTGAAATATACTCGCGGCGAGGCCTGCGTCTGCTTTGCCGGTCGTGAATACTTCCGTAAAATGTTCCATTGTTCCCGCTCCGCCAGAGGCAATAATGGGAATGGAGGCTGCTGAGGATACTTTTGCGGTCAAATCACAGGCGAAGCCTGCTTTCGTCCCGTCAGCGTCCATGGAGGTTAATAAGATTTCGCCGGCGCCGCGGTTTTCGACTTCGCGGGCCCAATCGAGGGTTTTCTTGTCGGTGATGCGACGGCCGCCGTGGGTGTGGACGAAGTCCACGCCCACGGCGGGTTCAAAGCGTGTGTCGATCGCGACAATGATGCATTGGGAGCCAAAAGCCAATGCCAGTTCATCCACCAGCTCTGGCCGGCGCACCGCAGACGAGTTAATGGACACTTTGTCCGCGCCGGCGTTCAACAAGGCCGATACGTCAGCAATGGACGATATTCCGCCCCCCACGGTAAAAGGAATATTCACGTGCCGCGCGACTTCGCGCACTAAATTCACCAAGGTCTTCCGGTCATCAACCGTCGCCGTAATATCTAAAAAAACCAGCTCATCCGCCCCCTGCTGCGCATACAGTGCACCCAGCTCGACCGGATCGCCGGCATCGCGGAGATCCACGAAGTTCGTCCCCTTCACGGTCCGCCCTTCTTTAATATCCAGACAAGGTATGATGCGCTTTGTTAACATATTTCTTATACGATTTGGGCTGAAAATTTGGCCAAATCCGCTAAACTAATCCGACCCTCATAAAACGCTTTCCCCACAATCACCCCAAACAAATTCATCTCCCGCAAGCGCACTAAATCCTCCATACAAGCCACCCCACCACTTGCAATGATACTCAACGACGGGCTCGAAGCCTGAATTTTTTCATATAAATCGAAGCTGGGGCCTTGTAACAATCCGTCTTTGGCCACATCCGTCGAAATCACATATTTCGCGCCTTTCGCAGTATAATCCTTTAGAAAGTCAAAAATCGAAATGTTCGAATTCTCCTGCCAGCCCGACACCGCAATCATCTCCTCCTGCGCATCCGCCCCCAAAATAATCTTCTCAGACCCATACTTCTGCAACCATTCGCAGACCAGCGCAGGATTACGCACGGCAATACTGCCGGCGGTAATCTGCGCGGCACCCGCAGAAAAAGCCGTATCAATCATCTCATCAGACTGAACCCCACCACCAAAATCAATGTGCAGCGACGTATTCGACGCAATGCGTTCTAAAACCGCCGCATTCACAATCTTCTTCGCCTTCGCCCCATCCAAATCCACCAAGTGCAAACGCTGGATTCCTGCGCCTTCAAAGGCTTTGGCGATCTCCAAAGGGTCTTCGGAATAGACCTTTTTTTGGCCATAATCCCCCTGAGTTAATCGCACACATTGCCCATTTATCAGATCGATCGCCGGAATGAGTTGAAACATATTAGAGTGCTAAGAAATTTTTCAAAATCTGTTCGCCAGCCTTTCCGCTGATCTCCGCGTGAAACTGCGCGGCATAAAAATTATCCTTTTGTAACATCGCCGAAAACGGCTGCCCATACTCACAAACCGCGGTCGTATACGCATTTACAGGCGCACAAAAAGAGTGCACGAAATACACGAACTCTTCATCTTGCAGCCCTTTCATCAACGGATTATCGCCTTTTGACGTAATCGAATTCCACCCTACGTGCGGAATTTTCAAGTCTTGGCTAATAAACCTTTTCACCTCCACGTCAAACACCCCAATGCAATCCACATTCCCCTCTTCCGAGTGCTTGCACAATAATTGCATTCCGATGCAGGTCGCCAAAACCGGCTGCTTTAAGCCCTTTATCACCAGGTCCAGGCCCTTTTCTTTCAAATAAGCCATCGCCGTACTCGCCTCGCCCACCCCCGGAAAAATCACTTTGTCGGCCTTTATTATCTGCTCCGGATCATCCGTCCACGTGTATTTTTGCCCAATACGATCCAACGCGTACATCACCGACGCCACATTCCCCGCATTGTATTTTATGATCGCAATTTCCATAAGCGTACAAAGGTATTAACTTTGGGGGATAATTGCCCCCTTTGCGGGGCCCTTTTATGAACAAAAAACTCGTTTACGAAACGCTCTACCTCGTTTGGATGGGCCTATTGCCCTTGCTGGCGTCCGGATTTTTGGGCTATTATGCGCTAGCTAATCCTTCGTTTTTTACGTCCTTCTCTGTGCTTTCGTCTGTGCTTTTTTGGATTTGCGCCGCTTTCATCATGGGCCTGGCCCTTTGCCCCACCACCTTTTTCGCCCTGTTTACGGGCTACGTTTATGGCTTTTCGGGCCTGCTACCATTGATTTTGGCTTACTCGGCGGCCTCGGCTTTGGGTTATTTTCTCGCCAAAAAGTTCGGCGCGACAGCTCTGCTGTCGCGCGTTCCTTCGAGTTTCCTAGCGAACGTGCGGTCATCCTCCTTTTCCTGGGTATTCCTCGCTCGGCTTTCGCCAATTTTCCCCTTCGCCATCACAAACGCGATCATGGCCTTCGTAGGCGTTCCTTTCCGATCTTTTATCACCGCCGGAACTTTAGGAATGTTACCGCGAACATTTTTAGCGGTCTTCACCGGAATTTCCGCATCTTCCTGGGCTTTGCTTTTCGCCCGGCCCGAATTACTGCGCTGGCAAGATGTGGTTTCCCTTGTACTTTTGCTCGTTTCAGCGGTAGGGATGTATCTTTTAGGGCGCCGGTCTATGCGATAAACGAGCCTTCGGCTCAAAGCATAGAGCATAAAGCACAAAGATGGCTGTGGCTACATCGAAATTTTATGCAATCTGCCTTTCCGTCCTTTAACCCCACTAGTGTGTGAAATAAACTTCGAGCCATGCAAGCGACTTTTCAGGTATTGACAGAAAGTGTCAAGATTCAAATTGCAAAGAGCAAAGTTCAAAGATCAAATTGCGCAGCAATGACTAAGTCCGCAGGACGACTAAACCACAAAGTCGTGACTAAATCACGTAGCGATGACTTAGCGAAGCGTAACGACTAAATCGCACAGCGATGACTAAGCCGAAGGCGACTAAATTATCAGTTTATTTTACGGTATTCCCCGCAATTTAGGTTACATTTATCCATGCAACCACTAAACATAAAACTTTACGATTTAGCTCGTGCTAAATTGCACCTGAAAGATTCTGACGCCATGGAATTTGTATCCACCATTCATGAATTACAAGAAAATCTGAAAGATAATTTAGTAACAAAAGATTTTCTCAGCAAAGAACTTTCGGATACAAAATTCGATATTCTAAAATGGATATTTATTTTCTGGGTAGGCCAATTATCCATCACAATAGGCATCGTTCTGATGCTAATCAAAAAATAAATTCATTTTACAGAACGCGACGCCATGAACGCTGATTCAAGTATTAAAAAACTGCAAGATCACCGAGATGAAAATAAGGTGAATGAAAGCGTCAAGCTCGAAAAAAGAATTGAATTTAATTCAATCGAGCAAATGCATAATTTAGAGCTCAGGCTCCTAGAAAAATTCAATAAACTAGAAATTCAGTTATTAGGAGCTAAATTAGAAATATTCCAATGGATGTGCTTCTTTTGGATTACTCAGATAGCGGTCAACGTTGTGGCCATCATGATATTAATCAAAAAATAATCTACTGACTAAGTCCGCAGGACGACTAAACGACAAAGTCGTGACTAAATCGCGTAGCGA
>DLPD01000011.1:0-3094 GCA_002479785.1 Cytophagaceae bacterium UBA7467 | reverse complement strand
AGCGATGACTTAGCGAAGCGTAATGACTAAATCGCGAAGCGATGACTTAGCGAAGCATAATGACTAAATCGCGAAGCGATGACTAAGACGCAACGCGTCGACTAAGTCACGAAGTGACGACTAAGCCGCAGGCTCCTGCGAATCTATCACCTGAACTTTTCCCCAAAGGTGCATGTTATCCTGAATGAACTTCTTGTGGAGTGGATGGTAGAGGTATTCTTTTTCTTTTTCGGCGCTGTCGAAAACAAGGACAACTGAAAAGGTGTAACTTGCTTCTGTTACGGATTTGTCAAAATCGGTGACGATGGGCTTGCCTACGTGGGCGGAGGCGATCATGGGCAGGGTGCCTAGAGCTTTTAGGGCGCGGTAGAGTTGATCGGTTTCGGTGGTGGAGGTTGGGTTTTTGGCCCAAAACAATACGTGATGTATAAAGGTCATTTTCGTTGAAGGTTCAGCTGATGCCACAAAGGGCAAGGTCGAGGCTAGGGCGATAAAATCGCGGCGGGAGGTTGACATAGGTTTAATATTTTTTCAATTCTACAATGGAAAATCCACAAATCAAAGTGATTGTGACCGGGGTAACCGGGATGGTGGGCGAGGGCGTGATGCTAGAGGCGTTGCGTTCGCCGTTTGTGAAAGAGGTTTTGGCGATTAGTCGCAAGCCGTCTGGACATGTGCACCCGAAATTAAAAGAGTATTTTTTGGCCGATTTTTACCAGCCGGAGGAGATCAAAGAGGTAGTGAAGGACTACGATGCGTGCCTGTTTTGTTTGGGGGTTTCGTCCGTGGGGATGAAGGAGGAGGAGTTTAGGCGCAAAACCTACGACTTAACTTTGGGTTTTGCAGCTCAAATGCCTAAAAACATCAGCTTCAGCTATATATCTGGGATGTCCACGGACAGCACTGAAAAGGGGGGCATCATGTGGGCGCGGGTGAAGGGGAAGACAGAAAATGATCTGAAAAAGATGGGCTTTCGAGATTCTTATTCGTTTAGACCGGGGTATTTGCAGCCAATGAAGGGGAATAAATTCACCTTGAAATACTATAAATACATCGATTGGATGTATCCGCTGCTGCTTTTGGTGGCGGGGAAGACGGCGTCTACGTTGGAAGAATTAGCGAAGGCAATGATCGAGGTGGCTGCCTTTCCGATAGAAAAGAAGACGATTGAGGTGGTGGACATCAAGGCTTTGGCACAACAAATGAACAACAGAATCTAGGGGAATTGCGCAGAAATGGGTAATTTTGAGCTGAAATGTAATACAATAATCAATGGATAAGAAAGTAGTTTTAATGATTTTAGATGGCTGGGGCATCGCAACAAACCCCAAAGTTTCCGCGATCGACGCGGCTAAAACGCCATTTATTTCCTCCTTATATGAGAAATATGCGCACTCGAAATTAGAGGCGTCCGGCTTAGCGGTGGGTTTACCAGAGGGCCAAATGGGCAACTCCGAGGTGGGCCACATGAACTTAGGGGCAGGCCGCGTGGTCTACCAAAACCTGGTTCGCATTAACAAAGCTGTCACAGAAAATACCTTGGGTCAGGAGCCTGAATTAGCAAAAGCGTTTGATTACGCTAAAGCAAACAATAAATCCGTTCACTTCATGGGGCTTGTGTCCGACGGTGGCGTTCACGCGCACATCGAGCACTTGAAATCTTTGCTTTCGACGGCGTCTGAGGCTGGTTTGGCGAACGTTTTCGTCCATGCTTTCACGGATGGCCGCGATACGGATCCCAAATCAGGTCTGAAATTCATGACCGATTTATACCAACATACGCTTAAAACCAACACGAAAATCGCTTCAGTAACAGGTCGTTACTACGCGATGGACCGCGATAATCGCTGGGAACGCGTTGCTTTGGCCTATAATGCAATGGTTCATGGCGAAGGTACTCCTTCCACAGATGTAATAAAATCCATCGAAGAAAGTTACGCGGCAGGTGTAACGGACGAATTCATCCACCCGATCATCATGACCGATGCTTCAGGTGCTCCTGTAGGCAACATCCAAGAGGGCGACGTGGTGATTTGCTTCAACTTCCGCACGGACCGCGGTCGCGAAATCACTCAGGCTTTAACGCAGCGTGATTTCCACGAGGAGAATATGCACAAAATGAATTTGTACTACTTGACGATGACGGAATACGATAAAGAATTCCAAAACGTCCATGTGATCTTCAACGATTCTAACCTACCAATGACCATGGGCGAGGTCCTAGAGGGCGCGGGTAAAAAACAAATTCGCATCGCCGAAACCGAAAAATACCCACACGTAACCTTCTTCTTCTCTGGCGGTCGAGAGGCCCTTTTTGAAGGACAACAAAACATTCTACGCAACTCCCCAAAAGTCGCAACCTACGATCTTCAACCCGAAATGTCTGCCGCAGACCTTCGTGATGCGTTAATCCCAGAATTAGAAAAAGAAGAGGTAGACTTCGTCTGCTTGAACTTCGCTAATCCTGACATGGTAGGCCACACAGGTGTTTTCTCTGCCGTAGTGAAGGCAGTCGAAACGGTAGATGCTTGCGCTGAAGCAGTTGTTAAGGCTGGACTTGAACATGGATATTCATTCGTCATCATCGCTGACCACGGTAACGCAGACGTGATGATGAACGAAGATGGTTCACCTAACACGGCACACTCAACGAATTTGGTTCCTTGTATCCTAGTAGACAACGACTTCAAACCGACGCTTCGCGATGGTAAACTAGGCGACGTTTCTCCTACGATCTTGAAACTAATGGGCGTGGCTCAGCCGAAAGAGATGACGGGGGTAGCGTTATTCTAGTCGTCCCTGCGGGACTTAGTCGCGACTGCGTCGCTTAGTCCGAAGGGAATGAGTCCGATATTGCCTTTAGGCGCTCCCTGGGCACAAATGAGTTAAAATACTTTCAAAAATATAAATGGCATTTTCGCGTTTTGACACTTTCTGTCATTACTGGAAATGCCATTTATGCTTTCAGACTTTATTCAACACTTTATTGGGTTTAAAGCACAGAGAGGCACAATCACTATAATTCGCCGCAGGCGATTCCAACTTTATTATTTGATCCGAAGGATCATTTGAACTTTGCTCTTTGAACTTTGCT
>DLPD01000025.1:7739-77706 GCA_002479785.1 Cytophagaceae bacterium UBA7467 | reverse complement strand
CGAATTCGATCCCTTTTTTTATGTTCGAATAGTTTAGAAAGTATTTTGGGTAAGTATTCACAAAATTATTTGCGCAGCAAAATTTTAGAATACTTAGCCAAAATGTCTTACCAAAAATACGTGTAAAGCGCAATCAAACCCATCACAACCACTACGGTTCCTAAGATGAAAGAAGGCTCGAGTTTGAACATTTTGGCATCGATCTCCAAACCTTTTGGATTGTTCTTGCTTTCTGGATCAGCTAATGAGATAATCACCATCGATACCACACAGAAGATGAATACCCAACCCATGCGATCCATAAATGGAATCATATACACATCGCCGTCTAAGAAGGCCGTGTAGAACAAGCAATCGTTAACTCCCGTCCAAGTAGGAATGTATTTAGATAATATAGAGAACGTCACACCTCCAATTAACGCAAATAAAGCGGCATTCGAAGTCGTTCTTTTCCAGAAGAAACCAAGGATGAATAAGGCAAAAATACCTGGAGAAACATATCCCGTGTACTCTTGAATAAATTCAAAACCACCTTTTTTGTCGATACCCATAAATGGAGCTATCGCAATCGCTAACACCATGGCAGCTACTACAGCAATACGACCGATAGTAACTAATTGTTTCTCTGTCGCGTTTGTATTGATGTATTTTTTATAGATGTCTAATGTAAAAATGGTCGAAATCGAATTCGCTTTACCTGCCATAGAGGCTACAACGGCAGCCGTTAACGCTGCAAAAGATAGACCTTTCAATCCAGCTGGCAATAAGTTCAATAATACCGGATATGCGCTATCTTGGTTAATCACACCATCTTTCAACATTTCCTGTTGGAACATGCCGTCCTTGTGCAATAAATAAGCCGCAATACCTGGTAATACCACAATAATAGGCATTAACATTTTTAAGAATGCCGCGAACAAAATACCGTTACGCGCTGTAGGAAGATCTGCCCCTAATGCACGTTGCGTGATATATTGGTTGCATCCCCAATAATTCAAGTTGATAATCCACATACCCCCGATTAACACCGTAAGGCCTGGAAGAGAGGGATAATTCGCATTATCTTTATTCAAAATCATGTGGAAATGTTCTGGAGCTTTGGTCATTAGATGGTTAACACCGCTCATCACTCCTTCACCACCAAAGTGATCTGACACCATTTGTAAGGCCAAATAGGTTGTAGCTAATCCCCCCAATATCAAGAAGAATACTTGAATAACATCCGTAAAGCCGATTACCTTCATACCACCTAAGGTGATAATCACCGCAAAAACCGACATCCCGATCATACAAACCGTGAAGTCAATACCTGAAATAGTCGTTACCGCTAGGGCTCCTAAATACAAAATAGACGTCAAATTCACCGCTACGTATAACATTAACCAGAAAACGGCCATAATTAAACTTACGGTAGGCGAGTAACGTTGCGATAAGAATTGAGGCATTGTGAAGATTTTGTTCTTCAGATAGATGGGCATGAAGAAAATCGCCACAATTAATAGAGTAGCTGCAGCCATCCATTCGTAGGTAGCGATGGCTAGACCTAGTCTAAAACCATTGCCGGACATACCGATAAATTGCTCTGCTGAGATATTAGATGCGATTAATGATGCACCGATCGCCCACCAAGTTAACGAACCTTCTGCTAAAAAGAAGTCATTCGAGTCAGATAATTCGGATTTTTTCTTGTTGTAAATCCAATAGCCGTAGCCAGCTACCACCACGAAATAAAAGAGAAATACGAGGTAGTCGAGTGTTTGTAAACCGTTTGATTGCATAGAGTTTTAAAGTTAATTAAGGTCTTGAATTGCCTAAATTAACCTTTTTATCGGAATTGTACTAATTCCAAAGCTCCGGTTTTACTAAAACCACTTCTTCCTCCCGATCCACGATGACCATACCTGGCAATAAATCTTTCGTTTTCCGTACATATTTTTTGGAGGTAACAATCACAGGACAAAGGGATTCAGTCTGTCTTTTAGAGAAATAGGCTGCTAAACTCGCTGCTTTTTCGATGACGAAAGCAGGAACCGTTCTGTTTTGAGGATTTCTAACAATCACATGTGAACCGGATACGTCACGAGCGTGCAACCAGATATCCTGCTTCTTTGCATATTTCAGCGTTAATAGATCATTATTCTTGGCATTTTTTCCTACCCAAATCACCCAACCCTCAATCTCATACTGCTTAAAAGGCAATTCAACCGCAGATTTCTTTTCGATAGCCAAGGCTAAAAACGGTTTTAATCCTTTTCGAGTTTCAACGGATTCTAGTGCCTTCAATTTCGAAGAAATCTCTACGATTTCCTGCTGCTTTCGGGCAATATTTTCTTCCCAGTGCGCGAGTTCTTTGGAGAAGTTCTTAGCCTTTCGATAGTAATTTTCGGCATTAGCGGCCGGACTCAGCGTCGCATTTAATTTAATCGTTATGGGCTGATTGCGGTAAAAATCCTCTAAAACCACTTTGCTTTCACCTTCCGGTACTAGATGTAGGAAGGCCATCAAAATATTGCCAATCTCTTCGAAAGGCACATTCGTCTCCCGAATCACCTTTTGTTTCTCTAACTCTTGGAGGTAAAGTTGAGATTTTGCCAAATTCCGTTCTAATCCTTCCTGAATCTGCCTTTTCTCTCTCGTAAACTCCCCTACTGAATAATGTAGTATGTAGAATTGATTCAAGGCAACAATCGGATCTGTTGTTTGAAAAAGCGGCTCAGAAGCAGGTGGAAATAAGGTAAAACCGATGCCTTTGGGCGTTTTTACCACATAAAACATGCCTGAATCCAAAATTTGAATCATTTTTTGTAACAAAGTCCAGCGGTCTTTTAAGTTCAAATTTTCATAACCTTGGCTAGCAAGCCAGGCCTGCCCTTCTTTTCCTAAAGTCGGAAAGAGCGGAAAATAGTCCCCATGCGCAGCCTGCAAGGCTTCAAAACGTTGATCGATGGAGCGCGAGATAGCATTTAATGCCAGCTCATGGTCTTTTTTGAGGCGTTTTTGAAACTGTGAATCATACTCGCCATCTCGGTATAAAATCAAATTCGCCCGATTACCAAAAAGTTTAAATAAGAGCACATAATTGCCTAGAAAATGGATTCCAAAAGCTCGTTCATTTTCGTACATCTCTACTTCCTGTACTTCGGCAAGTAGCAAATCCGAAAAAAGGTCGATGGAATTTCGGCCGGCACGGTGGAATGAATCGGGGAATTGTAGACTGGAGAATTGGGGACCTAAAGAACATTTGATGTAAAAATCATCTCCATTTTGGCGTTCAAAACCTAACACTAACTCATCCTTCTCCTGCGAAAAACACTGCTTCAAGCGCGCATACATCAATATCTGACGTAATTGCCCTGATAAAATCCGCAGAAAATAATAGTTATTGTGCATCGCTTAGCCTAAATTTATCCTTATGTCATTGATACCCGACTCCTATCTCACGATCGCAAAACCAGCTGAAGGACTTTACAAAGATAAAGGAAGTAAATTCATCAGTTGGGCATATCCCGTGAAAGATTTGGAAGAAATCAAAAGCCATTTAGCTTCCTTGAAAGAAGCGCATCCGAAAGCTCGCCACATTTGCTACGCCTATCGACTCGGATTTAGCCCTGAAGAAGCGCGATCTAACGATGATGGAGAACCCTCCGGAAGTGCGGGAAAGCCCATTTTGAATACAATTCTCTCTCAAAATCTGCATTATGTGTTAGTGGCAGTGGTTCGTTATTTTGGTGGGACCCTTTTAGGCGTTCCTGGACTGATTCAGGCCTATAAAGAAGGGGCGGTGGATGCGCTGGAACAGGCGGAGATATATGAGAAAGAACCTATGAAAATCCGCAGCATTCAGTTCAGCTATGCCCAGATGAATGAAGTAATGAAAATTTGCAAAAAACACCCGATTACGATAGTAAATCAAGTAATTGATAACCTTTGTATCTATGAATTGAGTTATGCGTCTCGCCATGCGGCAGAGATTGAAGCCTCGCTTGACAACCTATGAAAACATATAAAATTTATTTAACCCCTACTGGAGTTCAGGTACAGAATCAGCAAGGGCTGGTATGTGCCGTTCCGGGAAATTGGGATGAATTTGTTAATCAGCCCCAGCTTTTTCAGCATTGTGATTCCCTAAATTTCAAGGAGGCCAAAATCGAAACTCCACTTTGCCCTATCGATTCGCAAGAAATTTGGGCGGCTGGCGTGACCTATTTGCGCAGCAAAGTGGCACGCATGGAAGAGTCAAAAGAATCCGGTGGAGACACTTTTTACGACAAAGTATACGACGC
This sequence comes from Cytophagaceae bacterium UBA7467, assembly GCA_002479785.1. Lineage (GTDB taxonomy): Bacteria > Bacteroidota > Bacteroidia > Cytophagales > Spirosomataceae > Aquirufa. Next base: position 73,423 of record DLPD01000025.1, on the reverse strand, counting down.
AGAGCGTCCTGAGATATTCTACAAAGGTAATCGCTTACGCTCCGTAGGACCCGGTGGAAAGGTGCGGATTCGGAAGGATTCTTTTTGGAATGTGCCAGAACCAGAATTGACACTTTTTATCAATAAGCACGGCGAATTAGCTGGCTACAGCATCGGAAACGATATGAGTTCTAGAGACATCGAGGGCGAAAACCCCTTGTATTTACCGCAGGCCAAAGTCTATGACGCAGCCGCTGGCCTGGGACCTTGCTTATTAGTGACTGAAAAACCGTTAGAACCCACCACCAGCATCTCGATGGAAATCATACGAAACGGCGAAAGCGTTTTCCAAGGCGAGACAGAAATCTCCCAAATGAAGCGCTCACATGCTGAATTAGTGGATTATTTAACCCGCGAAATGTCCTTTCCATCAGGTGTTTATTTGATGACGGGCACCTGCATCGTCCCTGATCCGCCGTTTACCTTGCAATCTGGAGATAGCGTCCACATTACGATTGAACCTATTGGAACCCTTATTCAAACTGTTGCCTAATGAATTATTCAGACGCTACTCTACCCGAAATTGACTCAGCCGTTGCCGCCGCTAAAGCCGCATTCCCTATATATCGCCGCCTTTCGGATGCAGATCGCGCGGCCTTTTTAGAAGCCATCTCACGAGAAATCATGGCAATAGGTGATGAATTAATCCAAAGCGCCTGCGCTGAATCTCATCTTCCTGAAGCTAGAATTACGGGGGAACGAGGTCGAACAACGGGTCAAATCCAAGCCTTCGCAGACTTCATCTCTAAACCAACATGGAAAAAAGAAATCCACGATCCAGCTCAGCCAGATCGTGCACCATTACCCAAACCGGATTTATTTCAAACCCAAATCCCCTTAGGTCCTGTGGCTGTTTTCGGAGCAAGCAACTTCCCTCTAGCCTTTTCTGTGGCTGGTGGCGATACGATTTCTGCCCTAGCGGCGGGTTGCCCCGTCGTATTCAAGGCCCATCCTGCACATCCTAAAACGGGTGAATTAGTAGGCTCCGCCATATCCAAGGCGGTTTCATCTTGTGGTTTACCTGACGGGGTTTTCGCCTTGATTCACGGTTCATCATACGAAGTAGGATCTCATTTAGTACAGCATCCTGACATAAAAGCAGTAGGTTTCACAGGGTCATTCCGTGGAGGAAAAGCCCTTTATGACCTGGCTGTTCGGAGAGCCCATCCCATTCCCGTTTATGCGGAAATGGGCAGCGTGAATCCAGTGGTATTATTATCAAACAAAATAGCCGAAAACCCATCCGCACTAGCCGCTGGCTTGGCTGGCTCAGTTTGCTTAGGAGTAGGACAATTCTGTACGAATCCAGGTTTACTCATCTTGCAGAAGAAAGATGCTGCATTCCTAGATTTGCTGGCGGCGGAATTAGATAAATTACCCTTGGGTACTTTTTTAACGCCTGGAATTGCATCCGCTTACGCCAATGGCGTTTCGAACCTTTCAAAACACGCGAGAAAATTAACCTCAGGCGAACTACCCTCCCCTGCATTGTTTGTGGCAGATGCGGCTTCTGCTAACCATGTGATTTTAGAAGAAGTTTTTGGACCTTGTACGGTGGCTATTTTAGTAGAAAATGAAGCAGAAATGCTGACATTTATTGAATCACTGGACGGACAATTAACGGGAACAATTCACGGAACTAAATCCGAAATTTCAGATGAACTTGTTGATACCCTACTACAAAAAGTAGGCCGTCTATTATTCAATGGATTCCCAACTGGTGTAGAAGTTTCTGGCGCAATGGTACACGGTGGCCCATTCCCGGCAACAACGGATTCGAGGAGTACGAGTGTGGGGACGCAAGCGATTTACCGGTTTACGAGGATGGTTTGCTTGCAAAACAGATTATAAAGCATAGAGCACAAAGAATAACGGTGGAATCCCCTGCGGGGATGATTTCAGAAATTTTTTCTTAGACTAAGCTGCGAAGCAGCCAACATCCTTTAAACATCAAAAAAGCGGCAATTGCCGCTTTTTTGACACCAAATTTGATCTTTGAACTTTGCTCTTTGTACTTTGAATTTTAGAAATTTGAAATTCAAATTTCTAAAATAATATTCTCAAAAGTCAACTCACCTTTCTCATCCAGCTCCATCATCACCGCAGAATCTTTCTGAATCTTGCCAGATAATATCGCCTTAGACAATTCATTTAACACCGCTTTTTGAAGCACACGTTTCATTGGGCGACCTCCATAATTAGGATCATATCCATCTGTTGCGAGTTTGTTCAAAGCCTCTTCGGAGGCTTCTAACGTAATATTTTGTTCGGCTAAACGCTTCTGTACCTCTTTGAATTGGATCGCTAAAATTTTGCGCGCATGTTCTAAGGTCAATGGCTCGAACAATACCACTTCATCAACGCGATTTAAGAATTCAGGACGAACGACTTGTTTCAAGAGTGTCATCACTTCTTCTTTAGTCTCTTCCATCACAATTGCATTGTTCCAGCCTTCCATCTGTGCCATTTTCTCTTGAATCAAATGGCTGCCAATGTTAGACGTCATAATGATAATCGTGTTTTTGAAGTTCGCTGTGCGACCCTTGTTATCCGTTAATCGTCCTTCGTCTAATACTTGTAATAAGATGTTCCAAACGTCCGGATGTGCCTTTTCGATCTCATCTAATAACACGACCGAGTAGGGTTTGCGACGCACGGCTTCCGTTAATTGACCGCCTTCATCGTAGCCCACGTATCCCGGAGGCGCTCCTACTAAGCGACTTACGACGTGGCGTTCTTGGTATTCGGACATATCGATGCGGATCATCGCATTTTCATCGTTGAATAGGTAGGATGCCAAAGTCTTGGCTAATTCCGTTTTACCCACACCCGTCGTTCCCAAGAAAATAAAGGAACCGATTGGACGTTTAGGATCCTGTAATCCAGCACGAGAACGACGTACCGCATCAGAAACCATTTCGATGGCTTGATCCTGCCCAGCAACGCGTTTGTGCAATTCATCTTCTAAATGCAATAGCTTCTCTACTTCGGTCTGCAACATACGGCTTACAGGAATGCCAGTCCATTTAGCCACTACTTCGGCTACGTTTTCAGCTGTCACTTCCTCCTGTAACATCGAGTTCTCCCCTGCTGACTGCGCCTGCATATCTTTTAATTTTTGTTCCGACTCTACTAAACGGCCGTAGCGAATTTCGGCTACCTTACCATAATCGCCTTGACGCTCGGCTTGTTCTGCTTCAAGTTTTAAGCGATCAATTGTTTCTTTTTCGGCACGAACGGCATCTAGGACGGATTTCTCTGACTGCCATTTGGCCTTCAACGCATCTCTTTTCTCCGATAAATCCGCTAATTCACGGGATAAAATTGTTTCTTTTTCTTTGTTATTCTCTCTGCGAATGGCCTCACGTTCAATCTCCAGCTGCATAATTTTGCGCTGTATGTCATCGATTTCTTCTGGGACGGAGTCAATCTCAAGACGCATTTTGGCAGCTGCTTCATCCATCAAATCGATCGCTTTATCTGGCAAGAAACGATCTGAAATATAGCGGTTCGATAATTCTACCGCCGCGATCACAGCGTCATCTTGAATACGCACGCCGTGGTGCAATTCATATTTATCCTTGATACCGCGAAGAATGGAAATCGCATCGGCCACATCCGGCTCCTCCACTAAAACCGCTTGAAAACGGCGTTCGAGGGCTTTGTCTTTCTCGATGTATTTTTGGTACTCTTTCAAAGTCGTAGCACCAATTGCGTGCAGTTCACCCCGCGCTAAGGCTGGTTTCAACAAGTTCGCCGCATCCATCGCCCCTTCGCCTCCACCACCCGCACCTATTAAGGTGTGGATCTCATCGATGAATAAAACGATTTCTCCGTCAGAGTCCGTTACCTCTTTGATGACCGCCTTCAGACGTTCCTCAAACTCACCTTTGTACTTCGCTCCCGCCACTAAAAGACCCATGTCAAGCGACATCACGATCTTGGATTTCAGGTTTTCGGGAACATCGCCAGAGACGATACGTTGAGCAAGACCTTCCACAATGGCGGTTTTACCTACACCCGGCTCTCCTAACAGAATGGGGTTATTCTTCGTTCTACGCGATAAAATCTGCAGGACACGGCGAATTTCTTCGTCACGTCCAATCACCGGGTCGATTTTTCCGGCTTTGGCTAATTCATTTAAATTCTTACCGTATTTTTCCAAAGACTGGTAAGTACTTTCTGCGTGTGGATCGTTCACTTTTCTATTTCCTCTTAATTCGATGATGGATTTCTTAAAATTTGCACTCGTAATGTTTAGTGACTTCAATAAGTCAGCCACAGCATCCTTAGATTCAATTAATGCGAGAAATAAAATCTCTACGCTGACATATGAATCGCCAAATTCAGCTTTCAAAGCCTCCGCTCTCGTCAAAACCTGTTGCAAGGCATTGCTCGCATAGGGCTGTGCGCCTGAAACTTTCGGATAAGACGAAAGAATGCTTTGTAATTTCTCCTGAATTTGTGGAACAGACACGCCGTTCTTATTTAAAAGAAAGGCGGATGTTTGGCTATCGTCTTGCAAGATGGCTTGCAAAAGATGCCCCGTTTCAATGGCTTGTTGGCCATTCTGGCTCGCGATTTCCATCGCGTTCTGAATAATAAGTCCAGCTTGTGAAGTGTAATTATTCGGGTTCATATCGGCTAGGTTTTCCCCCTATCCAGCAAATAAAAACCCAATCGATAAAATCGGAAAAAATGGCACTACATTTCACGAAACAAAAAAGAAAAATACGCCAAAATGGCGCATATTAGACGAATTTGGCTTTAATCGCATCTTCAAAATTCTTTAAAGCGATTTGCAGATCGATGATTTCGGTGCCGAATTGAGTGAAATCACAAACTTTTGCTTTCAATTCAATCTTTTCACAAATTGAATGCACTTGCGCCGCTCCTAAAGTTCCTGAATTCCCTTTCAAGGTGTGCAGCTCCGATTGAACGCCTTTGCAGTTTCCGCTTGAATGAGCTGAGATCGCAGCAGAGATTTGTTCTTTAGCCTCCGCAATAAACTCTTCTAACATGCTTTGAACGAAAGCAGGATCCCCTCCTACCGCGTCAGAAAGGGAAGCTAATACTTCTTCATCCACCACAAAATCAGTGTTCACTAAAGCCTCCTCTACCGAGCCATGTCCCTCAGACACCCAGCGCGACACCATCGCAATGATTTGCTGCGCCCGTATTGGTTTGGCTAAATAATCATCCATTCCAGCTGCCAAAAAGCGCTCTCGGTCTTCTTTCATCGCGTAGGCCGTCATCGCCACGATAGGCGGTAAAGAGGCAAGATTTAATACTTTCAGTCGACGAGTAGTCTCCATCCCATCCATTTCTGGCATCTGGATATCCATCAACACTAAATCAAAATTCGAGTCTTTTTGTAACACATTAATTGCTTCTTGGCCACTAGAAGCCATCAATACTTCACAACCCGCTTTCATCAAAATCTGACTTGCCACCTTGCGATTGGTGGCGTTATCATCCACTAGCAAGACGCGTGCGTGAACGGCATGTAAAGTCCCCGCTATTGAAAGATTCTGCTCTTTCTTCGTCTTGGCCGCTAAAGCCGAATCCCCTAACGCTAGTTTAATCCTAAACCAAAACGTACTTCCTTTTCCTTCCTCAGACTCCACCCCGATATCCCCATCCATCATCTTACAGAATTCGCGAGAAATGGCTAATCCTAATCCGGTGCCGCCATAATTCTTGGAAGTAGAATTATCAACTTGTTGGAAGGCATTGAATAGTTTTTGGAGATTAGACGGACTAATACCGATTCCGGTATCCGTTACGCGCACTTCTAGTTCAGTCGAATTGGAAGATACCGAAACAGGCTTCACAGTGATGGAAACGGAGCCATTCTCCGTAAACTTCAATGCATTCGAAGTTAAATTCGATAAGATCTGCAATAAACGCGTCTCATCTGCCTTCACATAAGCAGGCACATTATCGTCTAGAGTGTAAGATACTTTATTCCCTTTTTGGTGAGCTAAAGGGGTAAACAAGGCCATTAATCGATCGAAAACATCTTCTAAAAGTATGTCAGTCGGATGAAGCACCATCTTACCAGCTTCGATCTTCGCGAGATCAAGTATATCATTCAAAATATGCAATAGCGTCTCCGATGATTTACGTATTGTTTGTAAATAATCGCGTTGATCTTCGTCTAATGGCGTATCGCACAATAAGTCTACCATTCCGATGACCCCGTTCATGGGAGTACGGATTTCGTGCGACATATTGGCCAAAAACTGTTCCTTCACCTTAAGCGAGTGCTCCGCTTGCTCTCGGGCTTCTACCAGTTCCGTTTGGTACTTCTTAATATCCGTGATATCTCGGGCAATACCCGATACTTCAGAGATCATACCCTGATCCAAAATGGGATTCAAATAAATCTCTAACCAGCGTACGGTACCGTCTTTTTTCTTCAAACACAATTCAAAGTGTTGCTTCGAACCCCTAAACGCTTGTTTATAATGCTCCTCCATTACTTTGCGTTCCTCGGGAGCCATCATCTTGAATCCCATCGTCTCCGAACTGAAATTCAATTGAGGCGTAATCCCTAGTTCTTGCTCTAACAAGTCCGCATAGTCATGGTTAAAGCTCATCAGCATTAATCGCTTATTCACGGACCACATCAAGTGAGAGGAACTTTCGAATATGGAATTCAAACGCGCGGTTTCTCTAGCCAAAGCCTCTTCTGCCTGCTTCCTAGAGATCGCAATCGCCACTTGCCCTGAAATAAAGTCTAATAATTCTAAATCTCGGTTTTCGTACTTGTTCGCACGCTCATAGGACTTAACCCCAATTATACCAGTCACCCGATCTCCAATACGAAGGGGCACACAAAGCATCACTTTGGGAACCACACCATAGAGGTAAATCTTTTTTTCTGCGGCTAATTGATGGATATCGTCGTCGTGTAAAATGAGTGGTTTGTTCGCCATCAAGGCATATTCTGTTAATCCATTTCCTAAGCGACGCTTTGTAAAATGCACCCGGGAATTAAAGTATTCATCAATGTAATAAGGGAAATAGATATAACTCTTCCCTGGATCGTATTGCGCAATGAAGAAATTCTTCACATCGATCACCTCACCTAATTGCTTGTGAATATTCACAAATAAATCATCCAGATTCGATGAATTAATAGCTACCTGTGAAATGGAAGAGAATAGCTTATTTGCACGCTCAGCCCGAACTTTAGCAGTCGAGTTATGCAAAATACAGCGATATGCCGTAGGGACACCACGCTCGAAACGACAGGTTGCTGAACCTGAAACATATAGACGTCTTCCATCTTTACGTCTAAACACAGCCGTAAATTCTGGAATTTCCTCCCCTTTCGCTAAGGCATCAAATTGAGCTTGCGTCTGATGCGCAAACTCCGGGTGAAGAACGTCCTGAATCTTTAAGTCTTTAGCTTCTTCCTCCGTGTAACCCATGGTTTCCAACCAAGCGCGATTAACGAAAAGGAAACGACCCGTCACACCGGTAATTTGGATCAGGTCGGTGGTATTGTTAATTAAGTCTTGTAATTGGGCATTAGAACGTGATAGGGCTTCCGATACTTTCTTCTTCTCACTGACGTCCTCCCCTATAATGCTGAGGAAATTATCACTGACTACGGTAGAAGCTACTTCTACCCATTTGATGGCCCCTGATTTCGTTTTGTAATTCCGTTCTCTCTCTTCAAAAAGCCCCCCAGTCTGAATGGCTTTATCAAAAGAGGTTCTACGTAGTTCACTTTCGCCATCTGGAACAAGGGAAGTAAAAAAGTCCCGACCATTTAATTCTCCCGGCTTATAGCCTAGTAACTGGTGCGTGTAGGCATTTGCATGCGTGATGGTGCCATCAAGCGCCATAATGATGCCAAAAAGCTTCAGAGAATCTAATGTTTTAATCAGGGCCTGCTTGTCCTCCATGCCTTTAATCGAAAATTTTGCTTAAATGTACAAAAAAGGGCTTAATTTTACTTCTTAAACCCCAGAGACCCGGTGCAAGTAAGAGCAAAAAAGAGTTTAGGACAACATTTTTTAACTGATTTAGACGCGGCAAAGCGCATCGTAGATGGCTTGCAACCCGCTGGTGCTTATACAAAAGTATTGGAGATTGGTCCTGGGATGGGAGTGCTGACCCAGTTTTTGGTCAAAAAAACCGAATACGAAACCTCACTGATCGAAATCGATAAAGAGTCCGTAGACTACCTACGTAAGAACTACCTGGAATTTACAGGGCCGCGCTTAATTGATGGAGACTTCTTGCGTTATCCATTAGAAAATATCTTTGGTGAAGAGAAATTCGCGATAGTAGGCAACTTCCCCTACTTCATTTCTACCCAAATCTTCTTCCGCATTTTGGAATACAAAGACCAATGCATCGAGGTAGTGGGAATGCTCCAAAAAGAAGTGGCGGTTCGCCTAGCGGCAAAACCGGGCAATAAAGATTATGGTATTCTAAGCGTGCTATTACAGGCTTTTTACGATATCGACTACCTATTCAGCCTGGGCCCAGAGGTTTTCTCTCCTCCTCCCAAAGTCAATTCTGGCGTGATTCGTCTAGTACGAAACTGGGAAAAAAAACTGGACTGCGACCCGGCTAAATTTAAGTCATTGGTGAAGATGGCTTTTAATCAACGTCGCAAAACTTTACGTAATGCTCTCAGAGCTTTGCAATTACCGGAACATCCCTTGCTCAGCCAACGTGCTGAACAACTAGGGGTAGCTGAGTTCACTGAATTAACGAATTTATGGAAAGATAATGGCTACCTAGGCGCTTAATCGATCTAATTTTACTAATTTGCGTTGTTAAATTTAAAATCCCTCAAACCATGGAAGTAGTCAACCCACAACACCTTCCGTTTGAACTAACGAAAGAGTTCATAGAGGACATCCGCCTTTTAATCGAAAATCAGGCGAATGAGGAGATTTTATCGAAGCTAGATGAGCTTTTCCCAGCGGATATTACCAGCATATTAATCGAATTAACCACCGAAGAGGCGAAATACCTCGTTCTGTTAATCGATACCAAACTAGCGGCAGAAATCATTTCTACCCTAGATTCAGATGACCGCAAAAAATTCTTAAAGAACTTCACTTCCAAGGAAATTGCCCAATACATCAACGTTATCGACTCCGATGATGCGGTGGATATTCTGAATGAACAACCTGTTAAAGTACGCGAGGAAGTCATCGCCCTGCTAAAAGACCGCGAACAAGCGCGTTTCATCATTGACTTAATGCATTATGATGAAGATTGTGCCGGCGGTTTAATGCAGAAAGAGTTAATCAAGATTAATATATCCCAAACCGTAACGGAATGTGTGGAGGAAATCCGCAAACAGGCGGAAGATGTGGAAAAGGTATATTCCGTTTATGTAATCGATGACGACGGACTTTTGTTAGGCACGGTTTCACTAAAAAAAATCATTCTAGCGAAACGTGGTTCGAAGATCGCCGATGTCTACGATGCAGGTGAAATTGTTTCGGTTCAAACCTATGCTTCCGGCGAAGAAGTAGCCGATTTAATGCAGAAATACGATTTAGAGGCCATCCCAGTCGTCAATATTCAAGGAAGATTATTGGGGCGAATTACCATCGATGACGTGGTCGATTTTATTACGGAATCCGCTCAAGAAGATATTCAGGTGATGGCCGGTATTTCCGAGGACGTGGAAGAAGATGACTCCGTTTGGTTATTAGTACGTTCCCGTCTGCCTTGGTTGATTGGAGGAATGGTGGGTAGTTTTTTAGCCGCTAAAATCATCGACCGTTTCGATGATACTATATCGATCTTACCAGCTATCTCCGCCTTTATTCCATTGATAGGTTCGACTGGAGGAAACGTTGGAATTCAATCTTCCTCCTTGATTGTACAATCCTTAGCAGATAAAAGTGGTTTAGATACCACTTTGTGGAGACGTCTTCAGAAGGTGCTCTTAGTAGCGCTTATCAACGCGTTAATCGCAGCGGTATTCGCTTTCGGATGTTCCTTATTAGTGGATTCTGGCCAAATCATGCTATCCATGACGGTTTCCCTCTCGCTTTTTGCGGTGGTAATGCTCGCTAGTTTAATGGGAACGATTACTCCACTCGTTTTAAATCAATTAAAGATCAATCCAGCGGTAGCGAGTGGTCCATTTATCACGACGACAAACGACATCTTAGGCTATGGGGTCTATTTCTTGATCGTCTACCTACTTTTGTAAAATGATTGCCGTTATACAACGTGTGAGTCAAGCGACGCTGCACATTGATGGTGCATTGCAAGCCACCATTCAAAAAGGTTTTGTCGTGTTACTTGGCATTCATGTGGACGATAAGCCAGAAGATGTAGCTTATTTAGCAGGTAAAATCGCCGGATTACGGATTTTCTCAGATGAAGAGGGGAAAATGAACCTAGACTTACAGGCAGTTCAAGGCGAAATTTTGCTAGTTAGTCAATTCACACTCTATGCGGCTACTCGCAAGGGTAATCGCCCTAGCTTTTTGGAATCTGCCAGACCGGAAATAGCGATTCCATTGTATGAACTACTGATTAAAACCTTATCAGCTAAACTAGGTAAACAAATTCAGACCGGCGTCTTTGGTGCAGATATGCAAATCAATTTAACTAACGATGGACCGGTTACCATCATCATCGACTCTAAAAATCCCTAATTATGACGATTTCACAAGCACAGCAACAGGTAGATGAGTGGATTAAGACCGTAGGGGTCCGCTATTTCAGTGAATTGACGAATATGGCTATGCTAACCGAAGAAGTGGGCGAAGTCGCACGTATTATTGCACGTCGCTATGGTGAACAATCAGAAAAAGAATCAGATAAAAACAAGGACTTAGGAGATGAGATGGCTGATGTGCTATTCGTTTTGATCTGTCTGGCAAACCAAACGGGCATAAACCTAGAAGAGGCTCTGAAACAGAACCTCTTAAAGAAGACGGAACGTGATGCGGACCGCCACAAGAATAATCCTAAATTAGCTTAGCGAACCGGTATTTGACTAGATTCAATTTTCTTGGCAATACCTTTACCCTCTTCTTTAGAAGGAATATAAGGCTTCAAAATCGTGATTTGCTCTAACACCGGATTCATTTGTTGAATAGCTGGATGACGAACATCAAACTCTGCTTCACCAGACACTTTATTGAATTCCTCTACGGAGATATTTTGGCGCTTATTTCGGAAAGAGGCCAAATGCGTTAGCGTACTATCTCCCGCTAATTTACCTCCCTCCCAAGAAACAACAGAGCCACCGTGTGCCCAGCCAAAACCCGAAATGGTAAAGTTTTTCGTATTTAATTTCTCTACTTCTTGCAAGGGAAGGCCTAGATACAAACCAGAGGCCGTTTTCCAATCAGAACTTTCCCCCTGAATACTTACATCGGATATTTTACCATCATGGAAGAAAACATGGGCTTGTTTAGCTGTTCCCGGGAAAAGGATAGCCCCCCTAAGGGTATCATCTCCAGTTACGATGGAAGTATCTAGTATAACAGACTTTGCACCATACTTAGCCACTAGGCCTTTCGCATCAATACACGTTAAAACTTCATTTAAGTTCTCAGTAGGAGCACTCAGTTCTGGGTTAGAACTGCAAGAAGCCAATAAGGCCAAAGAAAGTATAAATACGATTTTTTTCATGGTTACAGAATTACACCTAAAATTACCGAAGCTTCCGGACAGAAGCAAGTTAGAAATATTCCAAATTAGACCCGCAAAATAAATACAAGCTCTTAGCGTTTATCGAATTATGAGTATATTTGTTTTTGACGTTAAAAATTCCGTACCCTATGCTACGAAAAAGTGCTATCCTCCTTACCCTCTTGTTGGCTTTCAGTTCAACAACCCAAGCGCAATTTTGGAAAATTGGTAAGAAAGGAGGAACAGGATTCAAAAGATCGACTTTCAATCCACATACTTCGATTGGTTTTGGAGCAGGTAGCTCGCATTATTATAGCCTAACGGACGAATTAACGATGTTTAATCGCCTAGTAAATGACCAAAGTCGTTTCAACGTGGGCGCTCATCTAACCCGGCACATTAGTAAAAATTTTTCGATTAAAGGGAATTTGAATTATATCCGTTTAGCCGGAAATGATTATACATTTGACAATTCAGCACTACTTCCTAAAACACCCGATTTGCGTTTCCGCTTTAGAAATGACATCGTGGAGTTTGGTCTTTCAGGGCTTTTGGAATTAAATGGTAATCAGCAAAATTACATGAAGCGAAACCGCTTCTCTCCGTATTTATCTGCTGGAATTGCGCTAGTCTCCACGAATCCTGAGCTTTATCAATTGGATACTTTAGGGGGTGCGGGAATACCAGGAGCTTCTTGGAGAAATTATTCCGATATCATTGCTAGTGATTATCCGACGAACCCCATTCGAAACTATACTGAAACGATTCCTTCCATTGGGTTTACTATTCCCGTAGGAGTTGGATTTCGGTATCGGTTGAATGACTTTATGGATTTTGGATTTGAAGCTAGCCTTAGAACACAGTTAGGCAATCTTTTTTCAGCGCCTAAAAATCAGCCAGCAAAGACGGAATTTACCACCAAACTCTTAATTCCATCTGAATACGCGACAAACTTAGTCGACCACTATTTTGTTACCCAATTTCAGTTAATCTTCCATTTAGATCGAAGCATTGATTGTCCACCTATCAGAAGGTAAAATAAACACACATACTTTGACATTTGAAGAACTCGGGCTCAGCCCACAAATTTTAGACGGTATCAGTTCCATGGGATACAAGACCGCAACGCCGGTACAATCCCAAGTTATACAACCTATTTTAGCGGGCCGTGACATTTTAGCCTCAGCCCAAACCGGAACCGGTAAAACAGCTGCCTTCCTATTACCCATCATCCACAAATTAATCACCGAACCTCATCCCGAGGATCACATTAATGCCCTAATAATCGTTCCTACCCGTGAACTTGCGATTCAAATCGCCGGAAACATGGAAGGTTTAGGCTATTTCACGAATGTGAGCTCGATAGCTATTTATGGTGGAGGGGATGGTAATTCCTTTACGACAGAGAAAACGGCTTTAACGAGTGGCGTTGATATCGTGGTTTGTACCCCAGGTCGCATGATTGCCCACTTAAATATGGGCTATGTGAACCTAAAACACTGCAGTTATTTAGTACTCGACGAGGCAGATCGCATGCTGGATATGGGATTCTCAGATGATTTGATGAAGATTATTTCATTTCTACCTGAGAAGCGCCAGAACCTTTTATTCTCTGCCACTTTTGCCCCTAAAATGAAGGCTTTGGCCCAAAAATTACTGCAAAATCCAGTCGAAATCAACATCGCCGTTTCGAAACCCCCAGAGCAAATCATTCAGGAGGCTTTCGTAGTGTACGAAAAGCAAAAGAGTCCGCTGGTGAAGCACCTGTTGAAGTTACAGGAATACACCCGTGTGATTGTTTTCTGTTCCAAAAAGCAAAATGTTAAATCCCTAACATCCGATTTAAAACGCGCTCGATTCTCCGTGGAAGAGATTCACTCGGATTTAGAGCAAGACGTTCGCGAGCAAGTATTGCAAGATTTCAGAAATAAGAAGACAAAGATTTTAGTTGCTACAGACATCTTAAGCCGCGGTATCGATATCGACGAAATCGAATTAGTCATTAATTACGATGTTCCAAATGACGGAGAGGACTACATCCACCGCATTGGTCGTACCGCACGTGCCCAGACGAAAGGAACTGCCTACACCTTGATAACTGAGTCAGAGCAACGCAAGTTTAAGACGATTGAAGATCTACTAGAAAAGGAAGTAACGAAAGCGGCTGTTCCTGAGGAATTTGGGGAGACGCCTGCATACAATCCGGCTGCTCAAAAAAGTTCATTTGGTTACAAAGGAAAATCAGGCGGAGGAAAGTCAAAAGGTAAAAAATTCTGGAAAAAGAAATCATGAGAATTATACTTTTTTTGATGTTGATAAGCCTTTCGGCTTGGGCACAAGATACGACCCAACACATCATTGCGGGCCGTTCTAACGCCAAGATCCAACAAGAAAAGCCGTATGTCATCCTGATTTCAGCAGATGGTTTTCGGTCCGATTTTTCACACAAATACGAGGCTAAATTCCTGCAATCGAAAGAAGCGTCCGGCGTAAAGGCGAGCTATATGCAACCCTCCTACCCGTCATTAACATTCCCTAATCACTACAGCATCGCCACGGGTTTATACCCTGCGCACCACGGTTTAGTAGACAATACCTATCTAGACGTTCATTCAGGCCAAGAGTACCGTATGTCCAACAAGAAAATGGTGGGAGAGGGAAAATGGTATGGCGGAACGCCACTTTGGGTACTGGCGGAAAAACAACAAATGATGGCCGCTAGTTTTTACTGGGTGGCTTCCGATGCAAATATTCAAGACACTTATCCCTCCTATTATTATGTATACAACGAGGTCATCGATATCAAAAAACGTATCGCTCAGGTCAAAAATTGGCTTTCCTTACCCGCGGATAAGCGTCCACATTTAATCACCTTCTATTTCCCAGAGGTGGATCACGATGCCCACGAATTTGGTCCTGAAGATCCGCGTGTAAAGCAATCGGTCCAATTTGTCGATCAGGCGATCGCTGATTTAGAGGAAGCTGTGGCTCCTTTAGGCTTGCCCATCAACTTTGTATTTGTCTCTGATCACGGCATGAAAGAGGTGGACAATGTGAATACGATAAGTAAGCCTGCGCCATTGAATACCGCGGCGTTTCAGGTACCTTGGGGAGATGCTCTGTTGCATGTGTATGCCAAAGATTCTTCGAAAATCGATTCCACCTACCAAGAATTGAAAAAGGATGCGCGTTTTACGACTTTTCGGCTGGATGAGACCCCAGCGCATTGGCATTACCGCAAATCAGATGATCGTTTTAACCGTTTAGGGGATCTTTTATTAGTACCCAAACTCCCGCAAGTATTCAACCTCTCCACGCGCAAAACCTCGAAAGGCAAACACGGTTTTGACACGGCGCTACCTGAAATGCGTGCTAGTTTCCAAGCTTGGGGACCCGCCATCAAATCGGGAATGAAATTAGATGGATTCGAGAACGTGAACGTCTACCCTTTTGTGGCTAAAATCCTCGGATTAAACTATGATCCTAAAGCCATTGATGGGGATTTAAAGATGCTGGAAAAGGCCCTAAAATAGAGAACAAATGAAAAACAAAAAGACCTGCACTTTCGAACAGGTCTTTTCATTTCAGTGGTC
This sequence comes from Cytophagaceae bacterium UBA7467, assembly GCA_002479785.1. Taxonomy (GTDB): domain Bacteria; phylum Bacteroidota; class Bacteroidia; order Cytophagales; family Spirosomataceae; genus Aquirufa. Next base: position 58,154 of record DLPD01000025.1, on the reverse strand, counting down.
GCGTAGGGATTCGAACCCCAAACCTTCTCATCCGTAGTGAGATGCTCTATCCAGTTGAGCTACGCAACCATTGCCCTTTCGGGATTGCAAAGGTAGAATTTCTTTGGTAAAATGAAAAACTATCTTCTAAAATTTTCGAAAAAATTATTTCCCTTTGAAATGAGGAGCCCTTTTCTGCATAAAGGCAGTCACCCCTTCCGCAAAGTCTTCACTGTGACCCAAGGTCGTTTGCTCTTCTGCTTCCAAAGCTAGGGTTGCTTCTAAATCCTGATTATAAGCGCGTTGCAAACTACGCTTCATAAGCGAAATCGCGAGAGTTGCTTTCTTGGAAAAAGCTAAAGCCACCTCATGCACCTTTGTCTCCCATTCTCCTTCAGAAACTACTTCTGCCACCAATCCCATTTCTTTCGCCTCAGAAGCTCCTAGTTTTCTACCAGTGGTGGCTAAATCAAATGCGCGATGATAGCCTACTGACTGCATTAAAAAGGCGGTAGAACCAGCGTCCATGGCTAAACCGATTTGAACAAATAACTCCGAAAAATAAGCATCCTCGTGCGCGATGAGATAATCACAGGCTAACGCTAAACTACAGCCGGCACCCGCAGCTACCCCATTGATTGCTCCAATAACAGGCTTATTTAATCCACGCAGAGCCATAATCATCGGATTATAGGTAGCGCGTAATACATTACCCAGATTCGGGTCAGTTACTCCTGACTTCAAGTCTGCGCCAGAACAAAAGGCCTTCCCTTCGCCAGTAATAAGCAATACTCGGACCTCATCATCCATTTGTGCAGCCTCTGCCACTTCCCTGATTTCATGAATTAATCCTGCATTCAAGGCATTGTAAACTTCAGGACGATGTAATGTCACTGTCCAGATGGGGCCGTTGCGGTGGAGCTTTAGGTAGTTGAAAGTCATAGCTTCTGATTATAAATGTTTCCGCAACCTCGCCACCGGTATCCCCAGCTGATCGCGGTATTTAGCGACGGTTCTGCGCTTCACGACAAAGCCGCGTTCGAGTAATAATTGTTCTAAATCTTCATCCGAATGCGGTTCTGAGCTCGGTTCTTGTTCGATAATCTCACGCAAAATATTCTTCACCTCTCGGGTTGAGAAATCCTCCCCAGATTCGTGAGTGATGCCTTCGGAGAAGAAGTATTTGAGGGGATAAATGCCAAAGTCCGTTTGGACTGACTTCGCAGAAACCACCCGAGAGACCGTAGAAATATCCATTTCGATCATCGCGGCGATTTCTTTCATCTTCATCGGCTTCAAAACGGCCTCATCTCCTGTCAAAAAGAAATCATATTGCTTTGCTACGATACTTTCCATTGTTTTCATCAAGGTGCCTTGGCGTTGCTGAATGGCTGAAATGAACCAGGAAGCCGAATCTAATTTGTGTTTGATAAAAGTAACGGCCTCTTTGATGTCCTTTTGTTGCTTATCGCCTTTATCATAGGTCTGCAACATCTCTTGGAAAGCACGAGATACCCGAAGTTCGGGAGCATTTTTGCCATTGATTTTGATTTCAATCTTACCGTTTAGGTTCGTAATGATAAAATCTGGCTGCAAATAAGGCGCAATAGGGGCGTCGTCTCCCCCACCGGGTTTGGGATTCAAATGGGTAATGACTTGCATTGCCTTTTTGAGCTCCTCCTCTGTGATAGCGAGTTTAGCGAGTAAGACGTTGAAATGTTTTTTGGAAAACTCCTCAAAAAAATCATCCACTAAACGAATAGCCAAAATATGGGCTGGCGCCTCGGATTCTTTGCGGTGCAATTGCAAGGAAAGACATTCCTGCAAGGAACGAGCTGCGATACCAGCCGGATCTAGAGACTGCACTTTAAACAATACCTGTTCGACTTCATCATAATCAGTCTCAAAGCCCTGCGTAAAGGCTAGATCATTCACAATGCTTTCAATATTCCGGCGCAAATAACCATCCTCTTCTAAGGAACCAATAATTTGCTGAGCGAGAACTTCCTCTCGCTCGGTACTTACGACGTAACGGATTTGGTTTAACAGATATTCTTGAGTGCTCGATTCGGTGGCCAAAGGGCGTTCACGGGTCTCCTCATTAGGATCATACGAATCCCCGGCCATCTTGTAGCCGGCATAATCATCTTGCAGGTAATCCCCCACTTCCATTTCCTCACGCTCCAGATCATCCAGGGTTTCCCGGGGTTCTTGCTCCTCCTGATGATCTAAACCCTCCTCTAAAGCCGGATTATCCTCCAATTCCTCCTCTATCCTAGCCGCTAATTCTGCGGTAGGAATCTGCAACAACTTGATAAATTGTATCTGTTGTGGCGAGAGGTTCTGTTGTTGATTCTGTTTTAAGGATAATCCCTGCATGGCCTAAGTAATATACACCAAAGATAAGCCGATTTTTAATTACAAATAAATAAAATAAATCGGTTTTTTATCCGTATTTTTGAGGGTTATTGCCTCTATTGAGGCCTTTTTATTAACAATGCCCGAGTCATTTATGCAAATCAAAGAAATACTAGGTTTAACTCCCACGCAGCAGAGCATCGTCGTGAAAGGTTGGGTTCGTACGAAAAGAGTTTCCTCTTCTGTCGCGTTTATTGCGATTAATGATGGGTCGACCATCCACAATATTCAAGCAGTCGTTTCCGAGGGAACTGTTTCGGAAGAAACGTTAAAATTAGTGACTACGGGATCTTGTATCGCCGTCACAGGTAAATTAATTGCCTCCCAAGGTCAAGGCCAAAGCGTAGAAGTAGAAGTCGTTTCCATCGAGGTTTATGGAACCGCTGATCCGGAGAAATACCCTTTACAACCTAAGAAACACTCTTTAGAGTTCTTACGCGAGATTGCCCACTTACGTCCACGGACGAATACATTTTCTGCCATTTTGCGTATCCGCCATGCTTTGGCTTACGCGATTCATACCTATTTCAACACTAACGGATTCTTCTATTTACACACACCTATCATTACAGGGTCGGATGCAGAGGGTGCTGGCGAGATGTTCCGAGTGACAACTTTGGACCCGATTAATCCTCCTTTAACAGAAGAGGGCAAAGTGGATTACAAAGAAGATTTCTTTGGAAAAGAGACGAATTTGACGGTTTCAGGACAATTAGAGGGTGAATTAGGAGCGATGGCTTTGTCCAAAGTATATACGTTCGGCCCTACTTTCCGCGCAGAGAATTCGAACACCACCCGCCACTTAGCGGAGTTCTGGATGATCGAACCGGAAGTCGCATTTTATGAATTAGCGGATAATATGAATTTAGCGGAGGACTTCACTAAATTCTGTATCAAATATGCCTTAGATCACTGCGCTGACGATATTGCTTTCTTAGAAAAACGCTTAATCGAAGAGGAAAAGAACAAAAAGAAAGAAGAGCAGTCTGAAATGACTTTATCTGAAAAGTTGCGTTTCGTGACTGAAAACGAATTCGAACGTTTGACCTACACAGAAGCTATCGACATTTTGTTAAACTCCAAAGCGCACAAAAATGGTAAATTCGTCTATCCAGTAGAATGGGGAATCGACCTTCAATCGGAGCACGAGCGTTATTTAGTCGAGAAACACTTCAAAAAACCGGTTATTCTTACGAACTACCCTAAAGACATCAAGGCCTTTTACATGAAGCTTGACGAAGACGGTAAAACGGTTCGCGCGATGGATGTTTTATTCCCAGGAATTGGAGAAATTATCGGTGGATCGCAGCGTGAAGATGATTATGCGAAATTATTGCAACGCACGAAAGAGGTAGGAATCGAGGAAGATTCTATCTGGTGGTATTTAGAAACACGTCAATTCGGATCTGCTCCACACGCGGGTTTCGGACTTGGATTCGAGCGTTTAGTCTTATTTGTGACGGGTATGAGCAATATCCGTGACGTTATTCCGTTCCCACGTACCCCTAAAACGGCTGAATTCTAAAATGTTTGGTTTAAAGCACGCAATCAATGGCCTAGTGGAACTCATCAAGAATGAACGCAATGCGCGTTTTCATTTAGTGAGCACGGCTGTGGTGATTTATGTGGGCTGGAAAGTAGGATTCGAGGCATCGGAATGGCTTTGGATTTCCTTGGCGGTGGCGGGTGTTTGGGTGGCTGAATTGTTGAATACCTCCTTAGAGCGTATCACCGATTTGGTTTCGCCGGAACAAAGTGAATTAGCGAAGAAGGCCAAAGATTATGCTGCTGGAGCGGTTTTAGTGATGGCAATTTGGGCGATTATCGTCTTTTTACTTGTCGCTGTACCGCGCATTTTATTGAATTTAATGCTTTAAGAGCACAGAAATATGAAAGAATACGGATCGAGTGTTCAAAAATTAGTGAATTATATTTTGACCATTGCAGATGAAGAGCAAAGGACAAAATACGCTTATTTGATGGTGGAAGTGATGAAACAAATCCACCCAAACATGAAGGACAATAGCCAAGATTATTCGAAGAAGCTTTGGGATGATTTATACATCATGTCAAACTTCCAACTGAATGTGACTGGCCCTTTTCCTCCACCCTCTCCTGAATCGCTAGGAAAAGCGCCTCGCAAAGTGGCGTATAACCAGCATAACTTGCGTTTCAAGCACTATGGCCGCAACGTAGAATTATTAATTCTTCGCGCTATAGCAGAAGAAAAAGTAGAGGATAAGAAAATTTTAGTAGCGTATATCGCCCGCTTAATGAAAGGTTTTTATGTAACCTGGAACAAGGAATCGGTGGACGATACGGTGATTTGGCAAAACATCAAAGAGATGTCGGAAAACCTATTAGGTACTATCGTGGACGAACTTTCGCAAGAGGGATTAGGTCACGCTAAAGTGGCAAATAACGCTAGAAATGCCTATAACGCACCAGAATACCCGAATAGCAATAACAATAACCGAAACAATAATTACCGGAAGAATAACTTCAGAAACAATAATAACAACCGAAATAACAATTTCCGTAAAAATAAGTAATCATTTATGGCATCATTTAAAGTAACCGGTGGCCGCCGTTTAAAAGGAGAAATTACTCCTCAAGGAGCAAAAAACGAAGCATTGCAGATTTTGTGTGCCGTGGTTTTAACAGCAGAACCTGTAACCATTCACAATATCCCGAACATTCGCGACGTCAATCAACTAATTGACTTATTAGGCGATATGGGCGTGAGTATGCGTCGTTTATCCGAGTCAAGCATTGAATTCGATGCCTCACAAGTGAACATTGATTACTTAGAATCAGAAACGTACAAGAAGAAAGCAGCGGCCCTTCGCGGATCGGTCATGCTTTTAGGACCTACGTTAGCCCGCTTCAAAAAAGGACGTATTCCTTCCCCGGGTGGAGACAAAATAGGCCGCAGAAGATTGGATACCCACTTCTTTGGCTTCATGAAGTTAGGCGCTAAATTCAACTACAGCCCTGAAGATGGTGGAATCTACGAAGTGGATGCATCGCAATTACAAGGCGCATACATGTTATTAGATGAAGCATCTGTAACAGGAACGGCGAATATTTTGATGGCAGCGGTGTTAGCCAAAGGCAAGACAACCATCTACAACGCCGCTTGCGAACCTTATTTACAACAATTGAGTAAGATGTTAAACCGCATGGGAGCGAAAATCTCAGGCATCGGTTCGAACATGTTGATCATCGAGGGTGTAGACGAATTGCACGGAACAGAGCACACAATGCTTCCAGATATGATCGAGATCGGTTCATTCATCGGTTTAGCGGTGATGACACAATCTGAAATAACCATCAAAAACTGCCAAATACCAGAACTAGGGATCATTCCTGATGTTTTCAAAAAACTAGGAATCAAAATGGAATTCCGCGGCGATGATATTTTCATTCCGTCACAAGAGCACTATGAATTAGAAAACTTCATCGATGGCTCGATGTTAACGATCTCTGACCACCCGTGGCCAGGTTTCACACCAGACTTATTATCGATCATTTTAGTGACGGCGATTCAGGCCAAAGGAACGGTGTTAATCCACCAAAAAATGTTCGAATCACGTCTATTCTTCGTGGACCGTTTGATCGAAATGGGTGCCCAAATCATCCTTTGTGATCCACACCGCGCCACGGTTGTTGGTTTCGATCGCAAGCAAACCTTAAAAGGTATCCGCATGTCGTCTCCTGACATCCGTGCGGGTGTTTCCCTTTTAATTGCTGCCATGTCCGCTAATGGAACTTCCATCATCGATAACATTGAACAAATCGATCGTGGTTACCAAAACATTGATACGCGCTTGAATGCCATCGGCGCCGAAATCGTTCGTATCTAATGTCCTTTCTTGCTAAAATCAAACAGACCGTCCAATTAGCCTTACCCATCGTGGTAGGCGAATTGGGCGTTATGTTAATGGGTCTCGCTGACACCATTCAAGTAGGCCAAATGTCCTCTGGCGCCGCAGAAAGCTTAGGTGCCTCCGGTATGGCTGGATCTATTTTCTTTACCGTTGCTGTAGTGGGAATCATCTGCTTGCAAATCGTATCACCCATGATTTCAAAAGCAGTGGCAGAAGGGGATAAAACAGAATGCGGAAACCTTTTGCGCGCAAATTTAAGAGTAGCTACGCTTTTAGGTGTAGTCACTATACTTATCACCGGAATTGTCGGGCTGAATTATGATTTATTTGGCCAAACAGAAGCCAATAAAATCTTAACCCTTCCCTTTTTGAGTTTGATATCCATTTCCGTGTTACCCATTTTTTGGTTCATTGCCTTGAAGAGCTTCATGGATGGATTGCAACGTACAACGGTAGGGATGACGATAACCCTTATTGCCTTGGCCTTGAATGTGTTTGGTAACCATATTTTGATCAATGGTTTATGGGGTTTCCCGGCCCTGGGACTATTTGGATCGGGCATTTCAACCTTACTTTCTCGCCTATTTATGGCAAGTACATTGGCCATTTATGTATTCACAAGAGAAGAATTTAAACCTTACCTGCGCAAAGGGCATGTACATTCAGTGAAGAATGTTTTAGAGAAAAATATTCTGCGCATCGGAATTCCATCCGGCATGCAAGGTTTCTTTGAGATTGCGACGTTCGGGATGGCCGTCGTAATGATGGGCTGGATTTCAGTCACTGCGCAGGCAGCTCATATCGTTGCTATTAACATGGCATCTATCACCTATATGATGGCTACAGGCATCGCAGTTGCAGGCGGAATTAATGTTGGAACAGCCATAGGGGAACGCAACCGCGCCGGAATCATTGAGTCTGGGAAAGCAGCCTTAATCCTCTCCATCTTGTTTATGGGGGCTTGTGCTTTGGTATTCTACTTCGGAAGAGAATACTTAGTGCGAGGATATACCCAAGAATTACCGGTCATAGCGATTGCGGCTACTTTGGTAGTTTGGGGTGCCATATTTCAGCTATTTGATGGTATTCAGGCCGTTTCACTCGGATTATTACGTGGACTCCAGGATTACAAAATCCCTACCGCCATCACCGTTATCTCCTATTGGGGAGTTGGAATTCCACTCTGTTATTATATAGGTATTTACGAAAAAGTAGGTGCCGTAGGCATTTGGGTTGGATTAACCGCGAGTTTAATTTGCTCCTCTGCGCTGCTTTCTTGGCGCTTTTATGTGAGGGCGAAGAGGGTGAATTTTGAGGATTTGGAGGTCGAATAATTTTCAAAGAGCAAAGTCCAAAGTTCAAAGTTCAAAGTTCAAAGATGGTATCGCCTCCAGCGATGGATTTAGTATTTAAAATAAATACGCAGAATTATTTCTTCAAACCATTCTAAGATTCTGAAAATACTTTAACATTTAATTAAGGCTTTTTAGTCAATAAAAAATACTCTTTCTGTTTTAAAATCTATAAGTTTACCATCTTTCATATATTCGAATCGAATAATTTTAACACCCCGCTTTAGTCCTTTAACGTCTATAAATAACTTATTACCATTTATAAATTGTTTATTTTTAAAACTTGTTTTAACATCAATAGACTTTTCAATATCAAAATCTTTTTCATCAACAATTGAAATGGTTTGGGGCAAAACATCCACATTTATTGTATTGTCAAATTCAATAGTCATTTGATTTTGAATACTTGCAGTTGAATATATCATATAACCAGATTGCGTAGCAAAAGTAATATTCCTGGTAGAAGAACCACAAATATTTGACGCCGAAACTGTAAACATCATATTTTGTCCAGAGCTTGGTTGAATCCATGCATTAATATTTTTGACACCACTAATTCCCCACCAAACACTTGATGTATTGGGCACCCAGCTCACGTTAGTTGTCAACAGATTTGGAAATAAATTTGTATTAATGGTATGATATCCCGAAGGAATACTATTGAAAGTATTAACAACAACACTTCCATCCCTTGTCATACTTTGCAAATTAGGAGTTGTTTGCGTTTGGTAAACTACATCAATTTGACTAGTATTTAAATTATATCTCATTAAATCAACTTGCATTGGAGAAAAAATAGACATACAATTCGGAGTAGTATAAGACATGAAATTTGTCATTTGTGATGTGGGATTAGAACTAATTCCGCATGAAGAACAAGAAGTAAAAATACAGGAAATAGGATTTATACATGATTGATTCTGTACATTATCAATTGAAGTATCAGAAAGGCCATCATCTCCATTATTCTGAAATGTATGAATTAACCCAAAACAATGACCCATTTCATGAGCAACAACTTTACCAGACGCTAATTCATAATTAATTGTCGAGTTAGGATCACAATGAGTAATCGCCCGAATTCCTCCTATTATTAACATTTTTTTATTTTCAGAAGGCACAAATCCTGCAGTCATTTGGCTATTAGATGGCAGGACATAAATATTAATACAATTGTTTTGAAATGAGTTTAATGAATTTGTAATTATATTAGAGGCGATTGCCTCTTTAGGCGTGCTTGAATTACTTAAATAATCATCTGCCCATCTCCTTGAACCAGAAAGACTAAAAAATATACCATACGAATTAAATGAACTATTGAGATTTGAAATTATGGTATTATCGATTGAATTAGAATACCCATTTCCTGAATTTCCATCTATCCTGTGTATATAAACATTCACAAAATAGATTTTACAAGGTTGAGGTGTGGGAGACAAAATTAATGATTTTAAATTAATTGCCTTTAAAAGGTGAAGGGGTGTAACAAAAACTTTGGCCAAAAATAAAAACGGAATTCCCTAATAAGGTAGAAAAAAGAAATAGAATCTTAACTATTTTCATTTTGAACATTTATTTAAAATTGAAAACCTGACATTATAAAGCTTCTGATTGTAAAAGTTTAATACCTCCTGTCTAGAAGTTGGATAAGGTGTAATCTCTCGTATTACAAAAATTAAATTGTTAAATGAATAATACCAATGGCCATACCCTTCGACCAAACAATTCACTGAAGGGAATTGAAATTTTTTATATCCATAGCCTAAACCTAAATCAAATAAAGGTAATGTATACTTTATATCATTTCTACTTAATCTAAGTAAAACATCAGAGGACATATCACATGAAGTTTCACCCAAATAGCAACCACGACTAATTCTGACTACTTCAATTTCAAGAAAATCATCTTTTAAAGGTATATTTATTTTTTCCCCTACTTTAAGTTCAAGATTTAAGGAATCTCCTACAATTTTTAAATTTTGAAAGACACTTAACGAATCATTTAAACTTTCATCAAAAGAGGATATCCCTTTTCTACATCCAAGGCAAGTAAATAAAATCAAAAGAAGAAAATTTACTATTTTCATACAACCTTAAATCGTTTAAAATATGATTACATTCCTTCAATTTAAAAAAATAAACACAAATAATTATATTTTTTAGCGAATAATTACAAAATTTATTATTCGCTAAAATTCAAATTACTCTATTAACTTATAAAAATTTAAAATTAGAAAAATAACAACAATTAGGATTTTAAGTAATCAATTATATCTAAAAAATCAAAAAAGGCGCAAATTGCGCCTTTTTTGATCCCCTATTTGAACTTTGCTCTTTGAACTTTGTTTAGGAGTGAATAGACCTCTTCGCCGTAGCCGCCAAGCAAGCCTCTTTCATCGCCTCCGTATAGGTAGGGTGTGCATGAGACATGCGAGCTATATCTTCGGCTGAAGCACGGTATTCCATCGCCACCACTGCTTCGGCAATCATATCGGCTGCACGAGCTCCGATGATGTGAACACCAAGGATTTCATCCGTCGTTGCGTCAGCTAGTACTTTCGCTAAACCGTCCACATCGCCCGATGCAATCGCACGACCTAAGGCCTTGAATGGGAATGTACCTTCTTTGTAAGCAATACCCGCTGCTTTTAATTCTTGTTCTGTTTTACCTACAGAAGCCACTTCTGGCCAAGTATAAACAACACCTGGAATTAAGTTGTAGTTAATGTGTGGTTTTTGACCAGCAATGACTTCCGCCACAAACGTTCCTTCTTCTTCCGCTTTGTGCGCTAACATGGCGCCACGAACAACGTCACCGATGGCATAAATGCCTGGAACAGCTGTTTGAAGCGTATGCTCATCTACAGCGATGCGACCACGCTCATCAGCCGTCAAACCAGCCGCAGCAAGGTTTAAACCATCTGTATACGGACGACGACCGATGCAAACTAAACAATAATCCCCTTTGATCTCGACTTCTTTCCCCGCCGAATCTAGTGCTTTCACCGTCACTTCTTTGCCTTTAACGGCTGCAGAAGTCACTTTGTGAGATAAGTAGAAATCTGCGCCCATTTTGGCAATCGACTTCTGTAATTCTTTTCCCATCGTCTTGTCCATCGTCGGAATCATGCTATCTGCAAATTCTACGAAAGATACTTTGGAACCTAAACGCGCGTAAACCGATCCTAGTTCAGCACCAATGACACCCGCGCCAATCACGATTAAGTGTTTCGGTACTTCTTTCATCTTGAGGGCTTCTGTCGACGTGATGATACGCTCTTTATCCACCGGGATAAAAGGTAAGATCGTCGGCTTAGAACCGGTTGCGATGATAATATTTTTTGCAGCAATCACTTCAGAAGAACCATCTTCTTTCGTCACTTTCACCGTTTTGGCGGAGTCAAATGAACCCAAACCGTGGAAAGTGGTGATCTTATTTTTCTTCATCAAATACGAGATACCTGCATTCAAATTCGAAACCACACCCGCTTTACGCTTGATCATTTGGCCCATGTTCACCTTCGGCTTCGTGATATCAATTCCATGCTCCTGGAAGCTATGAACGGCATTGTAATAATGCTCAGACGAGTCCAAAAGCGCTTTGGAAGGAATACATCCTACATTTAAACAAGTTCCACCCATCACGGCGTATTTCTCAATGATGGCTACCTTGAAACCTAATTGAGCCGAACGGATCGCCGAAACGTATCCTCCTGGGCCTGAACCAATAACTACTACATCAAAATCTTGCATATAGGCGATTGTAAGCGAATAGGCCCGCTAAGGCCTATTCTGTTAATTAAATATCTAATAATAAACGAGCTGGATCCTCTAAAAGTTGCTTGATGCGAACTAAGAAGCTAACCGACTCACGGCCATCGATTATACGGTGATCGTAGGATAATGCTAAATACATGATTGGCCGAACAACAATTTGGCCATCAACTACTACTGGACGCTCTACGATATTGTGCATACCTAAAATTGCGACTTGTGGTGCATTAATAATCGGTGTCGATAACATCGAACCAAATACCCCACCGTTCGTAATAGTAAACGTACCGCCACTCATTTCCTCTAAGCTTAATTTGTTCTCACGTGCCTTACCTGCTAAACGAACCACTTCTGATTCGATTCCGGCAAGAGACAAGTTCTCCGCAGAACGAATCACAGGAACCACTAAACCTTTCGGTGCAGATACTGCAATCGAAATATCACAATAATCGTGGAAAACGATTTCGTCTCCATCGATTTTAGCATTCACCGATGGGAATTCTTTCAAGGCAACGCACACTGCTTTCGTGAAGAAAGACATGAAGCCTAAGCCTACGCCGTGCTTCTCCTTGAATTTATCTTTGTATTTACCGCGAAGATCCATCACTGGCTTCATATCGACTTCGTTAAACGTCGTCAACATCGCTGTTTCATTCTTCACCGCCACTAAACGACGAGCCACTGTTTTACGCAATGAGCTCATTTTTTCGCGACGCGTTCCACCTGCTGGTGCTGCTGAAGCTGCCGGAGCAGAAGCGGATGGAGCCGGTGCAGAAGCTGGCTTAACCGCAGCCACCGCATCCTCCTTCGTGATACGACCACCTACACCTGAACCTGCTACCGAAGCAGCAGAAATTCCTTTTTCATCTAATATTTTCGCTGCCGCTGGAGATGGATGACCTGCCGCATAATTTGCGTCTCCTGAAGAAGCAGGAGCTGATGGTGCAGCAGGTGCCACTACTGGTGCAGGGGCGGCCACAGCTACTGAACCTCCTACGGTGATTCTTGCCAAAATTCCACCGATCGGCACAACCGATCCTGATTCTGCCACGATTTCTAATACACCCGCCGATTCAGCTGGCAATTCAAATGTCGCTTTATCTGATTCTAACTCACAAAGTACTTCGTCTAAAGAAACGCTATCCCCTGTTTTCTTATTCCAAACAGAAACCGTCACTTCCGTGATCGACTCCCCTACCGCAGGAACTTTTACTTCTAAAACAGACGTAGGACCCGCCGCTGGTGCAGAAGCTGCCGAAGGAGCAGGTGCCGGAACAGCTACAGCTGCCGGTGCGGCATCCGCTACTTTCACTGAAGCCGTTGCTCCACCTGCTTCAATCGTACAGATGATAGCTCCGATCGGAAGAACATCGCCTTCTTTCGCTACAATATGCAACACACCTTCTGCCTCTGCAGGCAATTCAAAGGTCGCTTTGTCCGATTCTAATTCGCACAAAACCTCGTCTAATTTCACGTGATCGCCTTCCTTCTTGTTCCAAGTAGCAACGGTCACTTCCGTAATCGACTCGCCCACAGCGGGCACTTTCATTTCTATAGCCATGATAATTCTATTATTCGAATGCTTTGTTAATTAGGTTTGCTTGTTCAACACCGTGTACTTTTAAGAAACCAGTCGCAGGAGAAGCAGATTTTTTACGCGCTACTAAACCTTTGAATTTAGACCAGCCAAATTCGCGGATTACATAGGACCAATAACCCATGTTTTCAGGTTCCTCCTGCACGAAGTATACATCGGCACCTTTGTATTTCGCTAATTCAGCATCCACAAGTTTCGCAGGGAATGGGTGTAATTGCTCTATACGGATAATGGCCACATCCTTGCGCTTATCTTTTTCTTGACGATCCAATAGATCGAAGTACACTTTACCTGAGCAAAGTAATACCTTTTTCACTTTGGCCTTATCTGCATAGCTATCGCCTATCACCTCTTGGAATTTACCTTTTGTAAAGTCTTCGATTGGCGACACCACTTTCGGGTGACGGAAAATGGACTTAGGCGACATCACTACTAATGGCTTACGGAAATCCCAAGTCAATTGACGGCGTAAGGCGTGGAAAATATTCGCAGGCGTCGTTAGGTTCGCCACGATCATGTTGTTTTCTGCTGATAGCTGTAAGAAACGTTCTGGTCGCGCATTCGAGTGCTCTGGACCTTGGCCCTCATACCCGTGCGGCAATAACATCACTAAACCGTTTTGTGTACCCCACTTCGATTCGTGAGAGGAAACAAACTGATCAATCATCGTTTGAGCGCCATTCGCAAAGTCACCAAACTGTGCTTCCCAAATAACCAAGGCATCTGGATTCGCTAACGCATAACCAAATTCGAAACCTAGTACACCGTACTCAGAAAGTAAGGAGTTATAAATCTGTGCCTTTTCTTGACCTTCTTTGATGTGGTTCAAGGAGTTATAGTTCTCATTCGTGTTTGCATCGTGTAATACGACGTGACGGTGTGAGAAGGTACCCCGTTGAACGTCTTGACCAGATAAACGGACTGGTTTGCCTTCTAATAAAAGAGAGCCATAGGCTAATAATTCTGCCGTAGCCCAGTTTAATTGGCCTTTTTCGAAATAGCCTTTGCGATCTGCAATCACTTTTTCGATTTGCTTTAAGGCTGTAAAACCTTTCGGCAGTGTAGTTAAGGCTTTCGCCACTTGATCAATGACGTCCTTCGAGATCGCCGTTTTAGGAGATGAATCGAAATCGTTTTCGTTCGAGAAACGAAGCGCTGACCAGCGGTTATCTAATTTCAATGGAACATAGGGTGGGCTCACTTTTTGCTTCACCATATCTAAACGAGCTTGCAATTCCGCTTTGAAAGCAGAATCCATTTCCTCAGCTAATTTCGCCTCGATCTCGCCGTTTTTAATTAATTGTTGTGTGTAAACCTCACGTGGGTTTGGATGATTCGTAATGTTCGCATACAAAGTAGGCTGCGTAAAACGAGGCTCATCAGATTCGTTGTGGCCATTTCGGCGGTAACAAACCATATCCACAAACACATCGCGGTTAAATTCTTGACGGTATTCTGCGGCCATACGAGATACAAATACCACTGCCTCTGGATCGTCTCCATTCACGTGGAATACAGGTGCATCGATGATTTTAGCCACATCCGTGCAATAAATGGCTGAACGCGCATCTTCAAAGTCAGTCGTAAAACCTACCTGGTTATTGATCACAAAGTGGATCGTTCCACCTGTACCATAACCATTTAATTTCGCCATCTGAGTCACCTCATAAACGATACCTTGACCGGCTACTGCCGCATCTCCGTGAATTAAAATAGGTAATACTTTATCGTAATCTCCAGCATAATGAGCATCTGCACTTGCTCGACAGAAACCTTCTACTAAGGGGTTAACTGCTTCTAAGTGAGATGGATTAGGCGCTAATTTCAACGAAATCTCGCTTCCTTTGGGAGAAATATGTTTGCTTGAATACCCTAAGTGGTATTTTACGTCGCCATCACCGTGGATTTCGTTGGGAACATTTCCTTCGAAACCATCAAAGATTGCTTCATAGGATTTGTGCATGATGTTTGCCAAAACGTTCAAACGCCCTCTGTGCGCCATTCCGATTACCGCTTCTTTCACACCCGCATCTGCTGCCACATTGATAATGGCATCCAAACCGGCAATGGTGGATTCACCCCCCTCTAGTCCGAAACGCTTTTGGCCTAAATATTTAGTACCTAAGAAGTTCTCAAAAACAACCGCCTCATTAATCTTCTGCAGAATGTGCTTTTTCTCCTCAAACGTAGGCTTAAATGAAAGTGCTTCCTTTTCAATTTTATTACGCAACCACTCTTTTTGCTGCACATCACGGATATACGAATATTCGAAACCGATCGTACCCGCATAAATTTTATGTAAAGCTGCTTGAATTGTGCGTAAAGTCACCGCACCTAAACCCATAAAAGACCCTGCTTGGAAAACAGTATCTAAATCCGCCTCTGACAATGAATAATCTGCCAAATCTAAACGTGGCTTGCGATCCTTGCGCTGACGAACCGGATTCGTTTTAGCTAATAAATGGCCTCTAGAACGAAATGCCTTGATCAAGGAGATAACTGCCATTTCCTTCTGAACGTGGCTTGAATCAGCTGAAACAGCGCCCGCAGGAGCTCCCTCGCCTAACCAGGTTTGAGAAAAATCGAAACCTTTGAAGAAATCTCTCCAAGAGCTATCTACTGAATTGGGATCTTGTTTGTACGCCTCATACAAGTCAGCTATGACTTGTGTGTCGGCATTGGCTACGTAGGAAAATGGATCCATAAGTTAATTTTCTAGGCTTTAGGCCAAAGAAATGTTTCAATGTTTTGGTTTAGTACAATCTTAACAATCTATAAATGCTAAAATCTACGCAATTTACTATTTGCTCCGCAAAATACCCCTAAATTTTTGTGGGTTTTTTAGCTATAAGTGCACAAATTTCTGAGGAATTTTATCCATTAATAAAGTACCCTAAAATTTCTTTAATTATTTCAATTTTTTCCCCATAAATCACCACTAATTGACCTGTTGATTTAAGGCCTAAATTGACCCAATTTCCCCAATCCAAAATCAAGTTGATAACTCAGAAAAATTTGGTGAAAACCAGAGGCTTCACCGGTAATCGAACTAACCAATGTGGACACATTTTTACCCAGAAAATCATACGAATATCCTACTCTAAAATTAACCCCTAATGGAACCTCAATCGAACCTAATAGTGCCGGATCCCCAAACTCTGATCCTGTTTGTTGGTACCAAATACCTAACCCCAGCTTTTCTTGGTACCAATACACCGCATTAAAATCCACTTTTGTCTGCAGATCCTTTCGTAAAACACTTCCCACTTTTAGCATATGTAACTCTCCTACAGGAAAATAATAGGAGGCCTGCACATAGAGCGGCGCATCACCTAACCCATCAAATCGATTCGTAGGCTTTGAAATTCCCACCATTAGGGCTTCTTTTCGATAGGCCACCCCTATCCCAATACTACCTAACAACTCACTCGAACCCGATTTTCCCAGAATAGGGTATTGGTTGACTCCTAGATTAACCCCGTAACTCAAGTGATTACCTCTCCCCCAATACACCTGTTTAGAACCGACCACAGCTAATCCCAAGTTCGATGAAATCAGGCCTGAAGGAGTCGCATAGGATTGATCCGTGTTATATCCTAAAAATCCCAAGCCCCAGCTGC
Organism: Cytophagaceae bacterium UBA7467; assembly: GCA_002479785.1. Taxonomy (GTDB): domain Bacteria; phylum Bacteroidota; class Bacteroidia; order Cytophagales; family Spirosomataceae; genus Aquirufa. Next base: position 41,524 of record DLPD01000025.1, on the reverse strand, counting down.
CCTTTTGCAAAGGCATATCAATGCTCATCAACTGCTGCGAAGACGAAGCACCACCGATGGTTTGAAAAAGAGGCTTTTTGCGAAAGACCCCTTTGGCAGAAAAAATCTTTTGCGCTCCTGCATCCGCCGGATTAATGGCTAATGGGAGGAATGGATACACCATGCGCAACGATTCTTGCTGGGCATGAACCGCGAAAGCTAGACACAAAAAAAAGACTATTTTTTTCAAAGTTACTGACAATGTGACACCTCTTGCCTACTTGGAATTAAAATTGCAAAAGGCAAATCAAATTTAGGATTAATAATTTTAAAAAATATGAAAGAAACAGGTAACATCTCCATTCACACCGAGAACATTTTCCCCATCATCAAGAAATTTCTCTATTCGGATCACGAGATTTTCCTTCGTGAGCTAGTATCAAACGCTGTAGATGCTTCCCAAAAAATCAAGCGCTTAAGTTCCATTGGCGAATTTAATGGCGAATTAGGGGAGTTGAAAGTGAAAGTAAGTTTTGACAAAGACAAGAAAACGATCACGATTTCAGACAACGGTATCGGTATGACCGCCGAAGAAATCAAGAAATACATCAACCAAATCGCCTTCTCCGGTGCTACGGAATTCGTAGAAAAATACAAGGACCAAGGAGAAGACAAAGGAATCATCGGCCATTTTGGTCTAGGTTTCTATTCTGCCTTCATGGTAGCAAAAGAAGTAGAGATTATCTCTAAATCATACCAAGAGGGTTCTGAAGCCGCTACTTGGAAGTGCGATGGCTCTACAGAATACACGATTGGACCCGCTAAAAAGAAAACACGTGGAACGGATATCATCTTGCATATCGCAGAAGATTCAGAAGAGTTTTTAGAAGAGTATAAACTAAAGTCTATCTTAGAGAAATACGGCAAATTCTTGCCGATCGAGATTGAGTTTGGCGATAAGGTCATCAATAACCCGAACCCAATTTGGACTAAATCTCCATCTGATTTAACAGACGAGGATTATTTGAAATTCTATGAGGAATTATATCCATTCCAAGAGAAACCTTTGTTCTGGATTCACCTGAATGTGGACTATCCGTTCAACTTGACGGGTATCTTGTATTTCCCAAAAGTGAAGAACGAGATGCAATTGCAACGCGAAAAAATCTCTCTTTACAGCCGCCAAGTATTCATCACCGATGAAGTAAAAGACATCGTTCCTGAATTCTTGATGTTATTGCACGGGGTAATTGACTCGCCAGATATTCCATTGAACGTTTCTCGCTCGTTCTTACAAGCGGATTCGAATGTGAAGAAAATCAACTCGTATATCACGAAGAAAGTCGCTGATAAATTAGCTGAATTGTTCAAAGCTGATCGCCCATCATTCGAAGAGAAATTCGCTAACATTGGTTTGTTTATCAAGTACGGAATGATCTCGGATGAAAAATTCTTCGAGAAAGCAAAAGATTTTTGTCTAGTTCAAGATACGAATAACAAGTATTTCACGTTAGACGAATACAGTGAAGAGGTGCAAGCTGCTCAAACAGACAAAGATGGGAACAAAGTTTACTTGTATACCACTGACGTAGAGCAACAAGATGCCTTTATTCAATCCGCCCAAAACAAAGGATATTCCGTTATTAAATTGGATACCCTAATCGACAGCCACTTCATTAACACGATGGAGTCTAAGTTAGAAAAGACGCAATGGAAGCGTGTAGATGCTGATGCGGTCGATAAATTAATTAATACAGGGATTACCTTAGAAGCGATATTATCAGATACTCAAAAAGAGAGCGTGAAGAAAGTCTTCGAGGAAACCCTGAATGATAAACAGAAAGTGGTTGCCGTAGAAGCGATGTCACCAGATGAATTGCCTGCTATCGTCACTCAAAACGAGTTTATGCGCAGAATGAGTGATATGTCGAAAACCGGAGGTGGCGGAATGGGCATGTTTGGGGCTATGCCAAACACCTATAACATCACCATCAACGCAAACCACCCATTAATTAGTAAACTAGCTGATTTGAAAGACGAGAGCGAACAAAAAGCGTTAGCGAAACAAATTGCTGACCTAGCTTTACTTTCACAGAATCTGTTAACAGGAGCTGATTTAACAGCCTTCATTAAAAGAACAGTAAGTGGGTTTTAAGAAAAAAAGAGCCGCTCGATTAGCGGCTCTTTTTTTTATTGCTTACGCACCATTAACTTCTTCGTGGCGACCGGTTTCCCATCAACCAATAACTGGTACATATAAAGTCCACTATTTAATTCACGTAACGAAATTTTAGCGTTTCGATCCTCTTTATCCAATTCGACTTCCTTTACCACTAATCCTAATACATTATAAATCGCAATTTTTACCTCTTGGTTATTGCCTGAAAACTGGTAATCGACCAAGGCATATTCCGCTGCAGGATTAGGATATAAATGAGAAACAAAAATGCGTTCACCCTGAAATAAATAGGGCTCATTTTTAAATCCTACCAAAGTGGTTAGGACAAAAAATAAAGTGATATGTCGCAGTACTATTTTCATTCTCAAATCGTTGAAACAAAATTAGTACAATTTCAGACCGCTCTGTCCTTTTTAAGGTTTTTTAACAAGAACTTGGTATTCAACTCTTTTCAGAATTGTTTGAAGGGATGGCTTTTCAATAATTCTCCAGCGGAATCCATCCAATTCTTGCAGGTCGCCTTTCCACTCTTTAGGAGGCACAAACTTTGCCTCAGGTTTAGTAATAAAAGCTATCTTCTTCACTTTGTTATCCTCGAAAAACAAGTTCATTCGACTGCATTCCACCCGATTTAAGCCGGTGGTTACTTTCTTCTCATCGATGACATAATAAATACTCTCCCCATTCCCCTCTACATTCACTCGATTTAACTTAGAATCCTCTTTAAAATGCACCCAAACTTTACGACCCTTAATCTGGTTAAAGTGGTTCGCAGAATCAATTGAAATCACGAAGGATTTACCGCGCAAACGCATTTCCTTAAGCTTTTGATTCCCCATAAATAGGGAAATAGAGTCGGCTTGGGATTGCGAATCTTGGGTCCAGAGTATCGGTTTTTGGTAAAAATGAATAATGGAATCCTGCACATTATAACCCAGCGAATCGCATCTGCCTGACAAATCTGACTTGTAAATAAGGACATTTTTATAGGCGTACAACTTCCGAATCGAATCCTTTTTTAGGTTCAAAGAGACCAAGGTATCCGCCGTCAAATACAGCGTATCTTTCTCCATAATATTCTGCATCCAGGCGTGGCCATAGACCCGAGTAATACCCGTTTTACCGGCATAGCGCCCATGATCACCCTTCAGAATTACTTTTTCTTTTTGACTAATAAATTCGACCTTCCCTTTTGCTACCCCAATTTGGGTAGGGGAATCGTAAAATAAAGTATCCGCCGTTAAAATATATTCATCCGTTTTAGCGGTAGATCGACCGGTAAAATTCGAGACTTTTGTGATCGTATTATAAAAACCGCGACTCGTGATGACCGTATCCTTTTTTGTCACAATTTGAGTGGGAGCAATAAAATAGGCTTCTTTCGAAGCTGTATTGTATTTCAAAGAATCTGCCTTAACAGATCCTCCATCCTTATCGATGACGCGCACTTTATCTTTAAAAAGAAAATTTTTAGTGACCGTATGATAAAATCCTTCCCTACTGGTCAAGGTAGATTTCTTGTCGATTATCTTAGCTCCAGAGTGGTAAATAGCCATTTTAGAGTTTAAGTCGTAGTCTAATTTGGGTGTATTCAAGATAATCGTATGATCATCTAATTTCACTCGGCCACTGATGTAGGCCTGGCGCATATTACCATTGTACAAAGCAGTATCCCCCGTAATGGTCACCGTATCCGCTTGAATGATACGCACGTGGCCATAGGCCTCTACGTTATTCGTCGTTGAATTTAAGACGGCCTGATCACAGTAAAGTGTGGTAGTTCCCTGTTGCAATAACACGCGACCTACCAATGTTTTGCGCACAATTAAATCCTGTTGCATCCCATTCAAACTATCTGCTCGAATGACTTGCAAAAGCTGCCCCTGTGCTTGTGCGAATAACGACAAACTGAGAAGAAAAACCAGGAAAATCCAACCTTTGTAACGCATCTTGAAATTGAATCGCTAATTTCGTAGCTCCATTGAACACGCAATTTACCATTTTTATGCTGGAAGATTTTATCCATTTTGTCCAAAAAGAGAATTTATTCCAACCTAATCAGAAAATTTTGATTGCCGTTAGCGGAGGAATCGACTCGATGGTGTTGAGTAAGCTATTTTCTTTGGCCAAATTCAAATTTGGAATTGCCCACGTCAACTTCAGCCTTCGGGGTGAAGAATCGTTAGCGGATGAAGTTTTCGTGAAGAAATTCGCCAAAACCCTTAAAGTGCCCTACCACACCATCTGTTTCGATACCAACGCTTTCGCCGCTCAGGAGAAGATCTCCACCCAAATGGCCGCTCGTATTTTGCGTTACCAATGGTTCGAAGAAATCCGCGTAAAGGAAGGTTACGATTATATCGCCACTGGTCATCACCAATTAGATAGTGCAGAAACGATGCTGATTAATCTAGTTCGTGGAACTGGAATTGCTGGTTTCCACGGAATCCCCATTAAAACTGGGAACCTAATTCGCCCCCTATCATTTGCTAGCCAAGAGGCGATTTTCGACTTCGTAGTCGCACACAAACTAGCATGGCGTGAAGATTCCTCCAATGAATCCACTAAATACCAGCGCAATTTCATTCGCCACGAAATTATGCCCAAATTCCAGAAATTAAACGCGAATTTCGAGCAAACACTAGCTTCTACTAGCGCAAAAATCAAAGGAATCGAAGCTTGGATGCAAGAAGAATTACAAACGTTTATTGATGAAAACATTTCCACTGATTCAGCTGGGAATGTAAAAATTAAAATACCCGCTGCTTCGACAAAAAATACTGTCTTATTGACAGAATGGTTATTAAAACACCATTTCAACGCTACTTCTATCGAAGCAATCTTACAGGCTGACAAAGTGGGCGCAATTTTTGAATCCCCCAGCCACAGTTTAAACATTGATAGAGGTCAATGGATCTTATCTCCCAAAAGCCAAGCAGATTATAAACCGATCGTCATTTCAGAAGAAGATGAGGTAATACAAATCGGGAATCAGGAACTGCATATATTCATTGAAGAACGAACCGCGGATTGGAAAGCGATCACTGATCCGAATGTAGCCTGTCTGGATGCAGATACACTCGATTTTCCATTAGAAATCCGCAAAGTACAAGAAGGCGATTGGTTTTGCCCATTAGGAATGAATCAAAAGAAATTAATCTCTGACTTCCTTACCGACAAGAAAGTACCCCTAGCTATTAAAAAGAATACACAAATTCTGTTAAGCAAAGGATCAGTGGCCTGGATCCTAGGGCAACGAATTGATAACCGAAATAAGGTGACGGATAAGACGGAATTAGTGGCGGTGTTTGAATTGAAACCCACACCGGAAAATAATTAAGCTGAGGCATTTTAAATACCAATTTGAAAATTGTGCTGCGCAATAATTTTCTGAATTGCTTTTTAAAATACTCTCAGCCAAACAAAATTTCAGCTTCAGAATTTTCAATCAAAAAACCTTCTTTTTTCCTCCATACTTCGGACTAATTTGCTACAAAATTTATTCTTTATGCTTTGTGCTCTATGCTTTATCGCAGATTATTAAAATAGCCTCCGGCTATTTTAATAATCTGCGATACGCCTCCGTCCTAATCGGATCTAACGTACTCAAATACGTAAAGGCTTGCTGGCGTTCTGCCGGAAGGGCTTCGTCGAGAAGAGAAATGATTTCTTCCGATTTGGCATCAAAAAAGACCCGAATACTAGCCGCACCAGGGCGCAATGAATTGATTTGACGAATCGATTTCAATATCTCTAATATACCTTTTCTTGCCGCATCTGGATTCTCAGACATTTTATCCAAATAAACCCGGTGGTAATTGTAATAGACATCCCGCATCGGTTGCAGGTTTTGATTAATCAAATTCTCCGAAACACCCATTCTGCTTCTCACATCAGAAATAACACCCCATCCTGAACCCGAGTTTTGGGCTAGATTCGTCAGATTATTCAGCTTCTGCACGAAAGATTCTCCGCCACGAGGTCCAAAAGAATCGTAGGAATACGTTAATCCCAAATAGGCATAAAAGGCTAACAACGAACTCAGATTATCTGAGAAACTATTGTCATTATAGGTGATGGGCGTGCCTAATTGGTACTTGAAATTGAAATTTTTGTCTACTAAATTCAGCAATACGGTCTCATAGGAAGTGCCAAAAACAGGACGCAACACTTGCACACGCGCAGTAGCCTCGATATCACCTTGTGCTGAAGACTTGGTTAACAGTAAATTGATATTGAATTTGATTTTTTCTTCCGGTGCAAAATTATCCGATGACCATCTTCGGCCATTCATAAATTCCTGCATCGTTCTTTGTAATTCAGCGTACACTTGAGAACCGCCACGCTGCTGATCGAGCTGTAATTGCTCTGTACTGATACTAATAGAAGTTAAAAGTTCTTGAGCCTCAACAGCCCAAGAACTTAAAAGGAATATCAACAGAAATCGGAATGATTTCATGATCGATCGTTAAAATCTGATTTGATTAGTTTTCAGTTGTACCTTCTTCGCGGTTTCTGAAATCAACTTTATCAGCTAAAAAATCATCGATAGCTAAAGCGGAAGGCTTAGGCATACGCTCGTAGTATTTGGAGATTTCGATTTGCTCACGGTTCTCAAAAATCTCTTCTAGATTGTCTACAGAAGAAGCGAACTCAGATAATTTACCTGATAATTCTTCTTTCATCTTGCTTGAAATCTGACGAGCACGTTGTCCTACGATCGTGATTGATTCGTAAACGTTACCAGTTTTAGCAGCGATCTTGTCTACATCACGTGTAATGATGGATGGATTTGTTGGAGTCTTAGACATCTCTATATAATTTAAGATTGCAAATTTAACGTTAATTTTTAAGAAATACTATTGCGGGCTCGTAGCAATTTTTGAAGTATTGGACTTCTCTTTTTCCTGCAATGCCTTGTATTCAGCTTCTAATTTAGCGATACGAGTCACTTCATTTTGACTGGTTGTATACCATTTTTCAGCCGTTTTCAAATAAGAACTTTGTGGATACTTATCAATGAATTCTAAATAGAACTTCAATACTTCCTCGTAACGCTCTTTTTGTTTGTATTCGATAGTACTTTTTGCCAAATCAAACTGGGAAACAATCTTGAAATAGGCCATCTCCTCGTTGTAATCGGAATCAGGGAAGTCACGCTGAAAATTCGTAATCTCGATAACGGCAGACTTCAATGAGGCAATATTGAAAGGTGATGTCTTGTAATACAACTTCGCCTTTTCATAGGCTTTTTTCTCTAATTTCTTCCGCAGATCTTTAATCATCAAACTGCAATCCTCGCGGTATTTTGAGTCCGGATAATTATTCAAATAACTCTGCAACTCATTAATAGCAGATAAGGTCCCTGTCTGATCTAGATTAAAATTAGGGGAATCTTTATAAAGCGAATAAGCAGCCATATAAATGGATTCTTCTGCAAATTCAGAACGAGAAAAAACCTCAGAGAAACGCTTGAAGTGGGTATTCGCAACAGTATAGTTAGCTAATTCAAAATCACATTTGGCCTGATAAAAAGTAGCCATTTCTTGTGTAGAATCACCCGTCAAAAGAGGCAGAATCTCATCAAAAAGGATTCCTGCTTTATCAAACTCCTTCTTCTTGTAATAATCCACTGCGGCTTTGTATTTCGTGGGAACGCTTGCGCTCTTTCTGAACTTCTCGAACTTCCCACACGCACTTAAACCGATTAAGGCGATTAAACAAACTAAAATTTTATTTTTCAATTTCATAAGCCCGCAAAGATACGTTTATTTTCTGAATTGTAGATGATAGAGTTGTGCATATAAACCATCTAAGGCTAATAATTCATCTTGTGTACCTCGTTCTTTAATTTCCCCTTTATCCATCACTAAGATTTGATCTGAATTCCGAATCGTAGACAGTCGATGGGCAATCACTACCGCCGTACGCCCTTTCATTAACGTAGAAATAGCTTGCTGAATCAACACTTCCGTTTCAGAATCCACAGAAGAGGTGGCTTCGTCTAATACAATAATCTTGGGGTTGTGGACCAAAGCACGTACAAATGAAATTAACTGCCTTTGGCCCACACTTAGTGTTGCGCCTCGTTCTTTAACCTCATAATCATAGCCACCTGGCAAGGAAAGTATAAAATCATGGACACCCACCGCTTTCGCTGCTTCTTTCATTTTTTCCTGAGTGATCGACTCATCACCAAGGTGAATATTGTAGGCAATCGATGAGCTAAACAAGAAAACATCTTGCAAAACCACGGCAATATTTTTCCGCAAAGAACCAATCTCATAAGAGGTCAGAGAAACGCCGTCTATGTAGATTTCACCGCTTTGGCAATCGTATAAACGGCCTAATAGTCCTATGATAGACGACTTACCCGCTCCGGTAGCCCCCACAATCGCACATGTTTTCCCCGCTTCCACTGTAAAACTTACCTTCTTCACCACCCATTCTGGCTCCTGATAGGCGAAAGTGACCTCCGAAAATTCAATTTTGCCTTCGATGTGATCCGCCTGTATCGTTCCGTTGTTCTGGATGTAATCGGTCGAATCCAACAGCGTTAATATACGTTCTGTCGACACAATCCCCATTTGCAGGGTATTGAAACGATCCGCTAACATCCGAATAGGACGATAAAACAAGTTGATAAACATGATAAACGCAGTCAATGTCCCCACTCCCATCTCCTCTTTCACGATATAAGTAGACGCCGCCCACACCACCAGCCCCGTTCCAATCGCAGCAATCACGTCAGCTACCGGAAAAAAGACCGAATAGGCTAAAATACCTCGAATATTAGCATCGCGATGCTCCTCATTTATGCGATTGAATTTCGCTAATTCTTGCTTCTCTGCGTGAAACATTTGGACGATTAACATCCCTGAAATATGCTCTTGAACAAAAGAATTCAAATTCGCTACTGCGGTCCGAACCTCATTGAATGATTTCTTGATGTATTCCTTGAACACATAAGTGGAAAATACCATGAACGGAACGGTGGCAATGATGATCAAAGTCAAGCGCCAATCCGCATAAAACATCACCCCTAAAATCAAGAATAATTGCAGTAAATCCCCCGCAATGGAAGCTAGTCCTTCCGAAAAAACATCATTCAATGTTTCGATATCGGACACTGTCCTTGTCACCAAACGCCCGATTGGCGTTGTGTCAAAGAATGCTAAGCGAAGGTTAACAATCTTCTCATACAATTGAATGCGTATGTCGCGGATAACGGTTTGACCTAAATATCCAGCTAAATAGGAAGTGGAAAATTGTAAGCCTGTTTGAAGTAACAGTGCTCCCAGCATCCAACCCAGCATTCGCAACAAATCAGACTGAAAGGTCAATCCTAAGTAATGATCTAAGGTATAGCGTATAAGTAAGGGTACAACAGGTGAAATCCCCGCCATGCAAAGTATCAAAAAGACCAGAAACCAAAAGCGAAAACGGTACGGCTGAATAAAGCCATATAACCGTTTAATAATCTGAAAATCGAATGTTTTACCGGAATTAGCTTCTTTCACTGTTCAATTTATCGATGGTGGAAGAAGCCGCGCAAGTTCCACAGCCTTTGGCGCAGTTTCCTGCATTCTTACCCCAAAACTGAAGGTATACTAGGCGCACCAAATAAATGAGCGCCGCAGCAAATACCACAAAGATGATCCCGTTTTCCATGTTAATCAAACCACTTAGATTGCAAAGTTCCTAAAAATTCTGAGAATATAGGTCCTGCACCAATAATTTCACCGGTAAAAATAACGTCTTGACCACCCGAAAAATTGGTCACCATTCCGCCAGCCTCTTCTATGATGATTTTACCAGCGGCCACATCCCAAGGCTTCAAATTAGCCTCAAAAAAGCCCTCAAAACGACCGCAAGCCGTATAAGCCAAATCAATTGCTGCCGCACCCATGCGTCTTAAACCGTGCGAGGAGCGCATTAGTTCCTTCAATAAATCTAAATAGCGGTCTTGATAAGAGAAATCATAATAAGGAAATCCTGTAGCCAATAATGACTTAGAAAGCGAATTTTCAGGAGAAACCTGGATAGGCTTTCCATTCAAATGCGCACCATGACCCTTTAGCGCAGTAAACAATTCATCGCGATTTGGCTCATAAATCAATCCTAAAATAGGCTGTTTATTCAGAATTAATCCTACCGAAACCGCAAATACAGGTAATTTGTGCAAGAAATTTGTAGTACCATCTAACGGATCAATCACCCAATAGTACCCATCCCCTACTTCCTCATAATTAGACGAAGTTTCCTCCGCAATAAAGTCCGCTTCTGGAAAAATAGCAGAAAGACCCTGTTTTAATTTCGCTTCAGCCTGCTGGTCGACAAACGAAACTAAATCATTTGTTCCTTTATAAATGATATCAGAACTCGTAAACTGAGATGATTGCTGCAGAATCCATTGACCAGCCTCTCGAACGAGCTGTGAAGAATCTTTTAAAACATCTGTTAAAGCTTTCATTATTTTTTAGCCACCGGTTTTGTGCTTGTCAAAGGTCCCCTCAACCAATCGGCAATAATTTGCTGTGTCTCTTTTAAATACGCATCTTTCGCGTGCTTATCTTTTTCTTTAGAATCCACTTTTTTGCCATCTGCATCTGTTACTGGCTCACCAGCCATCACCTCGACCACCGCTGCTGCTTCATCAGGCTTTTTCTTCTGGTCGTCTAATTCCTTCTTGCGCTTATCGTATTGTAAAGCAATTGAATTTGTTTCCTTTAATTTCTTCCAACGCTCTAAATCTTCTTTCAATTTCAATAGCTCTGGCTTTGTTTTCAGGCGATTTTGGAAGGCTACTTGCAATTGTTTCACGGTAGCTGGATTCACTTTTCCTGTCTTGGTGAACGTAGTAGAACGAATCATATCCCAAGGCAAGGCACTTGGTTGTGAGCTTTCGCCAAACTCCTCCGCGGAGAAAGCAGAGGGCAAAGCGAAATCAGGGCTAACGCCTTTGTGCTGAGTCGAACTTCCAGTAATACGGTAGAATTTCTCTAAGGTGATTTTCAATACCCCTGGATTTTCCTTTTCGGAACGAACGAAACGACTTAAGTCTAACACACTTTGAACTGTTCCTTTACCATAGGATTGCTCCCCTACAATGATTCCACGTTGGTAATCTTGAATCGCTCCTGCAAAAATTTCTGAAGCAGATGCAGAGAAGCGGTTAATTAATACCGCCATAGGACCGTCGTAGACTAACTCTGGATTCTCATCATTTTCCTGGGTAATTTGACCCGTTGATTCTTTCCTTTGCACGACTGGTCCTGTTCCAATAAATAATCCTGTTAAATCAACAGCTTCAATCAAAGAACCACCACCGTTATTGCGTAAATCGATCAATAGGGCATCAATTCCTTCTTTCTTAAACTCTAACAAGAACTTGCGAACATCTGCTGAAGTCGATTTGAAGCCTGCCTCATTATTACGTGCCCCTTCGAAATCACGGTAGAACATGGGGATGGTGATTAAACCTATTTTAATGGTCTTGTCGCCTTGTTTTTGGAACAAAATCTCCTTCTTAGCAGTCTGCTCCTCTAATTTAATCTTCTCGCGCACGATGCGGACTTCTGTTGTAGGTGAACCCGTCACACCTGAAGCAGGTAAAATCTTTAGGCGAACCACCGTTCCTTTAGGACCTCGGATTAGTTTCACCGCATCATCCGTAAACCAACCGATGATATCAACGAATTTACCATCCTCTCCTTGCGCTACACCCACGATGCGATCTTTGGGATTCACTTGCTTGCTGCGGTAAGCTGGACCTCCTGGAACTAAATCCACTATACTCACATAATCCCCTTCTAAACGCAGAGTAGCCCCAATTCCCTCGAAACTTTGGGACATATCCTTATTAAACTCTTCTGCCGCCTTAGGAATCATGTATGTGGTATGCGGGTCAATGCTTTCCGTATAAGCATTCATAAAGACTTGAAAAACATCTTCAGACTTAGTCTTAGCCATGTATTTTTCTGTCCGCTTATAACGCTCTTTCAATTCACGCACGGAGGTTGTATCTGCCTTCCCACCTATTTTCCAATCCAAAAGTTGACGCTTCAAATCTTTACGCCAATAATCATCCAACTCCGCCTCTGATTTTGCCCAAGTCGCTTTTTCGCGGTTTGGTTGATAGGTTTCGTCCATCGTAAAATCAAAGGGTTTATCTAATTGTGCATTGATGTAAGCATAGCGATCCTTCATCCTTTTTTGGTAGACGTTATAAATCTGAAACGCTGGAGTCAAATCCCCTAAATTCAATGCCTCATCAATCGCAAAACGATACTTTTCAATTTCATTAATATCCTCCGCTAAAAAGAACACCTTATTAGGGTCTAATTGCTTGATATAAGAATCAAATATTTTCGAAGAAAGGGAGTCATTCACCGGCACCTTTCGGTAATGGTAATTACTCAAAATTTCGAACACCTTGCTTTCTACTTTACGCTGCAAAGCAGAGGGTTGCAAATCACCTTCTTGGTAATTAAGTTGATTTTGCAAATCAGAACCATGCATAAACCAAACAACCAATAAGGAAAGCGGGATGAAAACAGGAAGTATCTTCTTCATAAGTTTACTTTTCAATCTCTAGTAATTCTACTTCAAATATCAACGCAGAATAAGGCTTGATCGTTTGACCACCACCACGAACGCCATAAGCCAGGTTTTGAGGAATAAATAATTTAAATTTAGAACCTACAGGCATTAATTGCAGCGCTTCCACCCAACCCGGGATAACGCCATTTACGGGAAATGAAATGGGCTCTCCTCGTTGTACCGAAGAATCAAACACCGTTCCATCTATTAATGTTCCATGGTAATGGGTTTTCACTTTATCCGTTTCAACCGGCTTCGGCCCCGTGCCTAATTTGATAATTTTATATTGCAACCCAGACGCGGTTACGATGATAGAATCTTTTTTCTTGTTTTCTGCCAAAAACTTCTCACCTGCCTCTTTGTTAGGTAAAAATTGCTTCGATTGTTCCAAAGCTTGCGCCTCTTGATTCTTCATCATGTAAGCAGAAACAATATTTTGGCATTCTTGTTCTGTCATTTTCAAAGCACCCCCCTGAGTAGCTGCCTCAAAACCTTTAGCCACCATGGTTGGATTCAAAGTCACCTTTTGAGACTTGAAATTCTGTGCGACTAATACCCCTACAGCGTACGATACTGAATCCACTTGATTTGTAAATTCTTGAGTAGGCACTTTTGTAACCGATATCGTCAACTTAGGTTTAGTGGTTGGTTTTGCCTTAGGCTTGGTTTGAGCCAATGCAGATAAAGACAAAACACAGGTTAAAACGGCAATTAATTTAAATTTCATAGGATGGATTATTAATGCGAAACAAAGCTTCGAAGATACAGAAAAAAGCCTCTTTTTCAAGAATTTTAACGGCATTTAACAGTGCCAATATCTAATGCAAAATCTCATTCTTCAAAAAGTCTTATGATTATCGTCTTTTTTTTGATTAATTCATGGGATTATTCAAATTTCATGACTAATTTTGCACCCGAAATTTGATTCAAAATAAATAAGTTAAAAATCAGTTTATAAATCAATAAACCCCTCCATTTTATATGGCATCAGTAAGACCAGATGAAGTTTCAGCTATTTTACGGGAACAATTGTCCCAAGCTAAAACTGTCGCAGAACTAGAAGAAGTAGGTACCGTACTCCAAGTGGGTGATGGTGTGGCACGTATTTACGGCCTATCTAACGTACAAGCAGGTGAGTTGATCGTTTTTGAAAACGGTCTGAAAGCATTAGCCTTGAACTTAGAAGAGGATAACGTAGGTGCTGTATTATTAGGCGATTCTAGCTCAGTAAAGGAGGGGGATACCGTTAAAAGAACTAACTTAATCGCCTCAGTTAAGGTAGGTGATGGCATTTTAGGTCGTGTAGTGAACACCTTAGGTGAGCCTATCGATGGAAATGGTCCTATCGCAGGTGATTTGTATGAGATGCCCCTAGAGCGTAAAGCACCCGGTGTAATCTTCCGTCAACCCGTTACTGAGCCATTACAATCAGGTATCAAAGCGATCGATGCAATGATTCCAGTAGGTCGCGGTCAACGTGAGCTAGTTATTGGTGACCGTCAAACAGGTAAAACAGCGGTTTGTATCGATACGATTATTAATCAAAAAGAATTCTACGATAAAGGTGAACCCGTATTCTGTATCTACGTAGCGATTGGTCAAAAAGCTTCGACTGTAAAGCAAGTTGAGCAAACATTACGCAAAGCAGGTGCAATGGATTATACAGTTATCGTTTCTGCAACAGCAGCAGATCCAGCACCGATGCAATTCTATGCTCCATTTACAGGTGCAGCGATTGGTGAATTCTTCCGTGATACAGGTCGTCCAGCTTTAGTCGTTTATGATGACTTATCGAAGCAAGCGGTAGCTTATCGTGAGGTTTCTTTATTATTACGTCGTCCACCAGGACGTGAGGCGTATCCAGGTGACGTTTTCTACCTACACTCTCGTTTATTAGAGCGTGCAGCGAAAGTGAATAACTCGGATGAGATCGCTCGTAATATGAATGACTTACCAGAATCAATCAAACACTTAGTGAAAGGTGGCGGTAGCTTAACAGCTCTTCCAATCATCGAGACACAAGCGGGTGACGTTTCTGCTTACATTCCTACAAACGTAATTTCGATCACCGATGGTCAGATCTTCTTAGAAACAAACTTGTTCAATGCAGGTATTCGTCCAGCGATTAACGTAGGGATCTCCGTATCACGTGTGGGTGGTAATGCACAGATCAAGTCAATGAAGAAAGTAGCGGGTACGTTAAAATTAGACCAAGCACAATTCCGTGAACTAGAAGCGTTTGCGAAATTTGGTTCTGATTTAGATGCTTCTACTAAATTAACGATTGACCGTGGTCGTCGTAACTTAGAAATGTTAAAGCAACCTCAATTCGCACCGCAACGTGTGGAAGAACAAGTTGCGATGATTTATTTAGCTACAACTGGTAACTTAGATAACGTGCCAGTGGAAAAAGTTCGTGAATTCGAGCAAGATTTCATTCAAGTATTACGTGCGACAGAAAAAGCGACATTAGAAGCTTTAGGTCAAGGAAAATACGATGATACCTTAACCGCTACTTTAAAGCGTGTGGGTAATGAAGTAGCAGCTAAATACAAAGCATAAAATTAGAATACTATGGCTTCCTTAAAAGAAGTAAGAAATAGAATTGTATCTGTAAATTCGACGCAGCAGATTACCAAAGCCATGAAAATGGTTTCGGCAGCGAAATTGCGCCGTGCACAGGATGCCATTCACCAAATGCGTCCCTATGCTAAGAAATTAGCCGAAATGATCGCAACCGTTTCTGCTCAAACAGAAGCTGGTGCAGAAAATCCTTTCACGGAGGTGCGTGAGATCAAGAATGCATTAATCATTGTGGTAACCTCAGATCGTGGACTTTGCGGCGCATTCAATGCGAACGTAGGAAAAGCGACTATGGCTTTAGTTCAAGAGAAATATGCAGACTTGCACGCAGCAGGGAATGTGGAGATTTTATCATTAGGTAAAAAAGGAGCAGAATACTTATCACGTCGTGGCTACAAAGTGAATGATGCGCACGCAGACATCTTCACCCGTTTGAACTTCAATAACGTACGTGAGATTGGTGAAATCGTTTTAGAAGCGTTCACAGAGAAGAAATTCGATGTGGTAGAAGTTATCTTCAACTATTCCAAAAACGTGGCGACACAAATCATTCAAACAGAACAATTACTTCCTTTAGTAGCCTCAGAATCAGGTGAAAAAGCAAGTTCAGTGGATTATATTTTCGAACCATCTGAAGAAGAAATTATTTCTGAATTAATTCCAAAATCGATCAAATTATCCATTTTCCGTGCCTTATTAGAATCTAATTCATCTGAACATGGTGCGCGTATGACAGCCATGGATAAAGCGACTGATAATGCAGGAGAATTAATTAAAGCATTGAAATTAGAATACAACCGTTCACGTCAAGCAGCTATTACGAAAGAAATCTTAGAAATCGTAGGGGGTGCGGAAGCGTTAAACGCCTAATAGAAACAGCTTACCTAACAAAAAAGCCTTTCTTTATCAGGAAGGCTTTTTTTAGCTAAAATGAAAAACAACGTAATTCATCGTACGGATGAGGAACAAGAAACCGCGGTCCTAGTCGCAGTTACTTCTCAAAAACAAAATGCCGAACAAACGGCAGAATACCTCGCGGAATTAGCTTTTTTAGCCTCTACCTCTGGCGTGGTCACGCTGCATCGTTTTACCCAAAATTTAGCGAAGCCAGACAACAAGACCTATGTAGGTAAAGGTAAATTTGAGGATATCATGGCCTATGTCATTGAAAAAGATGTGGATATGATCATCTTTGACGACGACTTAAGCCCCTCACAGGTCCGCAATATCGAATTCAATATTCAAGAATACGGCAAAGAAGTCAAAGTATTAGATCGCAGTTTATTGATCTTAAATATATTTGCCCAAAGAGCCCAAACCGTACAAGCCCGCACGCAAGTAGAACTCGCGCAATACCAATACATGTTACCGCGACTCACGCGCATGTGGTCTCACCTTTCCAAACAACGCGGTGGCGTGGGTATGCGTGGACCAGGTGAAAAGGAATTAGAAACAGATAGACGTATTGCAAACGACCGCATCGCCTTTTTAAAGGACAAACTTGAGGCCATTGACAAGCAATCATTTACCCAACGTAAGAACCGCGACCGAATGGTCCGCGTTTCCTTAGTGGGCTATACGAACGTGGGCAAGTCTACTTTGATGCAAAAACTAGCAAAAACAGATGTTTTCGCTGAAAATAAATTATTTGCTACGGTAGATTCCACCGTCCGCAAAGTAGTTTGGGAAGGGATTCCGTTCTTATTAACAGACACGGTAGGATTTATTCGCAAGCTTCCTACCCTCTTAATCGAATCGTTTAAATCCACATTAGATGAGGTACGTGAGGCAGATGTTTTGTTGCATGTGGTGGATATTTCTCACCCTAACTTTGAAGAACAAATTGAAGTTGTTCAAGGCATTCTAAACGAGATGGGTGTGGGCGACAAACCCACTATCTTAGTCTTCAACAAAATAGACCTCTTCCCTGTCGAAGATATTTTCTTTGAGGGAACGGAAGTAGGTTTAGATGGGGAACCAGAATTAAGTAAAATGGACCGAGTAACGGCCTTTCTAAAACGTACACATTGGAAAACCAATACCCCTAAAACGGTTTTCATTTCTGCCGAACAACGTAGTAACCTAGCTGAATTACGCGAGACGATCATGGGTATGTTGAAAGATAAGCACATGCAGATTTTCCCGAATTGGCTGGAGGGCAATCACTTGATGGGACATAGTGATGGGTATAACCCAGAGCAATAGCTCTGGAAAGCATAAAGCATAAAGCACAAAGAATAAAAAAAGATTGGCGCTGTAGTTCAACGGATAGAATAGGCGTTTCCTAAACGCTAGATGCGGGTTCGATTCCCGCCGGGGCCACACATGACGCGAAGCGTCAGTCCGGAGGGAATGAGTCCGGAAGACGAAAAGAATGGAGCGCACCTTCTAAACGCTAGATACGGCCGGGGTCGCGCTCGACTCGATTCCCGCCGGGGCCACATGACGCGAAGCGTCAGTCCGGAGGGATTGAGTCCGGAGGAATTAACTCTATTTTCATCCCCGCAGGCGATTCCAAATTGAACTTTTTGCTTTGCAATTTGTTCTAGTATAAATACTAAATTATTTGATTCATCAACTCTATACACGCGTCAGTGATTTACCTGAAAATTGGGATCAGGTGTCGGAATCGTGCATTTTCTTGCAACGCAACTATTTGGGGATTTTGGAAAATGCTGCTCCAGCAAATATGCAAAATACCTTTGTGGGTATATTTGAGGGCGATAAATTAATGGCAACTGCCTTATTCCAAGAGATAGATTTAGCACCATTGGACAGCTTTGGAGAAAGAGATCACTTCCTAGTCACTAAGGTCAGGAACTTTCTATTTCGACGATTCGCATCGAAATTATTAATTGTTGGTAATAATCTTTTAAGTGGTCAAAACGCTTACGCCTGTCTGCCCAATTCTGACGAAAAAAAGGTGGTGGAAAAACTGAAGGAAATTTGCCATATTTGGCCAAATAAATCTCATTTAACCATTTTCAAGGACTTCACTTCAGACCAAACAATCCCCTTTCAAATACCAGCCTTTAGCTCAGATTATCCATTTAGCTCACAGCCTAATATGGTTTTTGAGATTAGAGAGGGGTGGAAAACAGAGGGTGATTATGTATCGGATTTAACCAAAAAATACCGAGATCAATTTAAGCGATGTCGCAGAAAAGGCAGTGGTATATACGCTAAGGAATTGACCTTAGACGAAATACTGGAGAACGAAGAAACGCTCTATACTTTGTATCTACACGTTGCAAAAAACGCTCCATTTAATACGTTTATTCTACCTGAAACACATTTTTCTGTTTTCAAAAAACAACTAGGAGATGACTTTATTCTGCGTGGTTATTATAAAAAGGATCAACTCGTAGGCTTTACTACTGTCATTCGGCATGGTACTGAATTAGAGACCTATTTTTTAGGCTATGATGATACGATTCAGCGAGAGAAAATGCTTTACCTGAATATGCTTTATGACATTATCCAATGCGGCATTTTACAAGGATTCAAACGTATTATTTTGGGAAGAACTGCATTGGAAATAAAGAGTTCTATCGGTGCAATTCCTGTACATTTAAATGGATTTATGCGCCATTCGTATCCCCTAGTTCACCAAAATCTTAGCTGGATATTCCCCTTCTTAGAGCCGAAATCGAATTGGATTCAACGCCATCCCTTCAAGGATTAAATTGCTGATGAATCAATTAAGCATTCCACATTAGGGTGCATCCATAAAAAAGAGGCTGGACAATCGGTTCCAATTTTTCGCTCCATTATCCGTTTAACAGCGTCTTGTTTTCCCTTTCCAGTTATCAGGAAAATGATTTTTTTTGATTGCATAATCCCCTCCATTCCCACGCAAAGCCCATAAGCAGGTTCATTACCTGCTGATAAAGCTGGATCATGGGCTATGGTTGATTCCGCTAAAATTGCTTTGTGAAAATCTGGATTTAACGTTTCCCCAGGTTCGTTAAAAGCAATATGGCCATTTTTCCCTAGACCCAAAATACAGATATCTAAGGGACTATTCTCTTGAATAAATTTTCCAATACGTTTGCATTCAGAATCAACAACTTCAGGAGCTGTGTCGAAGGAGGTATATCGGTTGCTTGAAATTTCCAAAGGCCCTAATAAATGCTTTTTCAAATAGGTCTCACATGAATCTGGATGACTTAATGGGATAATTCCCCATTCATCCATTTTAATTACCCGCATCTTCGTATAAAGTGCCTTTTGTTTCGCCATTTCAGCATACATCCCTGTAGGACTTCCCCCAGTTGCAGCACAAAACAACAAGTCAGGATTTTGTTTGACTTCTGATGCGATCAATTGTGCCGCTTTTTGACTTAATGCCAAGTAATTTTCTAAATAGGTGACTTTCATTTTGTGGATTTACACAGCAATATACCAAATCAATACTTGTACTTGCAAATATTTAGTTTAGAATCCTAATCGAAAAATGAGATTATCAGTTTACTGATAATTTACCTACTCAAATCAATGACAAATACACCCTTATTGGCTCCAAATGCAAATTTTAAGTAATTGCCAATTTTCAAATAATTTATGTTATTACGCATTCAAAACCTTTTATGTAGCTTGCTTGGGCCTTTGTAAAAATGCCTAACCACCTAAAATGAATACCATTAAATACCTAACCCCTATCTATACCTTTCTACTTATCTGTATAATTCCTAATTCTGCGCTATTAGCTCAAGATTGGAATTATCAGATAGGTTTGAATGCTGCAAATTTCAGATTTCAAAGTCCAGCAGGTATTACGCAAAACACCTTTCAACCAGACGCAGGATTGCAGCTATCTATTCTTCGAAATGACCGAATGATGGATTCAGCTAAAACCAAGAGTGTATTTCTGCGTAAACTAAACTACCAAGTGGGAATGGCTATTAATCAATTCAATTCTTTTGGAGAGACACAAAACATCCCCTATACTTATTCTTCTACCTATGTTGGACTTAGGCTAGGGTTCGGAATGAAATCAACTATTGGCAAAGGTGTGAGTCTTTCTTACAATGGAATTATGCTGCTTAATCAACTGGTTTTAGGGTCCCAAAAAATGGGAAATCAAGTATATAATCTACAAGGGAACAAGCAATTTGATCGAATTCAATGGCTATTAGGGGGCGAAATGAAGCTAGCAAAACAAATGAACAATCATACCGCCATTTTCGCTTACTTTTCAGAGGCTTGGCAACTGAATACGATGCAAAAAGACGGTAGTCTGTTTGCGATTAATCCTGTTTCATTCGGATTTGGCATACAATACTTTACCCTACGTTAGTTATGTATAAATTAGTCTACACCATCCTATTTGCAGGGATTTCCCTCATTTCTTTTGGCCAAAAAACGGGCATCAATTACCAAGCGGTCATTCTTGACCCGAATCCCATAGCAATGCCTGGAAATAATTACAATGGGCAACCCCTTGCTAATTCAGCCATAGAATTAAAATTTAGTCTTTTTTCGGGAACACGACTCGATTACCAAGAAACACAAACCACGCAAACTGATGCATATGGCCTTATCAATACCATCATTGGAAAGGGAACTAAAATCACAACTACTTCATTTGATGCAGTTCTTTGGAATGACACCCTAAAAACGTTGCAAGTCGAGGTCAAATTCCCCACTTCAACCGTTTTTAAAGAAGTTAGTCGCTCATTACTTCAATACAGCCCATATTCGCTTTATGCAAAATCGGTGGATTACCTCAATGTAAAAGGCGCTCCTACCAAGTTATCTTCCTTTCAGAACGATGTAGGCCTTTTGAATCAAAACGATTTAGCAAACATTCGCATTGAAATCAAAAATCAAATTGATCAAATTATTGTTAACGATACCCCGTTAGCCACTGAAATTTTACCAGGGAAAATCAAACTTTCAGGAGATCTTACAGGGGATGGCGCGGCACCTATCATCAAAGCGAATGCCGTAACTACTGAAAAAATCGCAGATGGAGCTATTCAAAGCGCTAAGTTAAAAGATTCGAGCGTGGTGGACAAAAAGATTGCGTTTGGTATAAATCCAGCTAAAGTAGGCTTAGAGTTAGTCAACAACACGGCAGATCTAAACAAGCCCATTAGTACAGCCACGCAAGCGGCCTTAGACACGAAAGCACCTATTGAATCTCCCACTTTCACTGGTACCGTTGCCGGAATTTCAGCAACCATGGTGGGGCTTTCCAATGTGAACAATACAACTGACCTAGCAAAACCTATTAGTACAGCCACGCGAGCGGCCTTAGACTTGAAAGCATCAAACACGGATTTGGCCTTAAAAGCTGATTTGACTGATCTTAACTTAAAAGCACCTATTGAATCTCCCACTTTCACTGGCATCGTTTCAGGAATAACTTCCACGATGATAGGACTTGGGAATGTGAATAATACAACTGATTTAGCCAAGCCAATTAGCACTGCCACACAAACTGCCCTTGATTTAAAAGCGAATATTGCCTCAGTAGATTTAAAAGCAAATACTAGCGACCTTTCCTTAAAAGCTGATTTGACTGATCTTAACTTAAAAGCACCAATTGCCTCTCCCACTTTCACTGGTAACGTTGCCGGAATTTCAGCAACTATGGTGGGGCTGCCTAATGTAAATAATACCACAGACCTAGCTAAACCTATCAGTACTGCCACACAAACTGCCCTTGATTTAAAAGCCAATATTACTGACTTGGATGCAGGTTTAGCCACTAAAGCGAGTACCTCATCTCCCACTTTCACAGGAATTGTATCCGGTATTACAGCAACAATGGTAGGTTTAAGCAATGTGAATAATACCTCGGATACCAACAAACCAATTAGCACAGCTATGCAAGCTGCTTTAGATTTAAAAGGAACGGTTAAAAAAGTAAATGGAGTATCGCCCAATGCTAATGGTGAAATAGCCATCTCGTTAGGACGTAATTATACGGGAGTATATAACGGAGGGTCTTTTACAACAAGTGGAACCCCGGTCGAAGGAGATATATTTATCGTATCTGCCGATCCAACCGGATCAAACAATGGTCGAACATTCATCTACGTGAGTGGGATTTGGAATGAAATCACAAACAATATAGGAACTACGGATGCGCGATATGTACAGTTAGCTGGTAGCACTATGCAAGGCAATTTAGTTTTTCCAATGAATAATAAAATTACCCTAACTGACCTTCCTACTCTTTCCTCAGATGCTGCAAATAAGGCCTATGTAGATGCTTCTATAACGGCAGATGCTACCACATTAGTAAATGGTAAAATTAGATTAGCGGGCGATTTAACAGGTACTGCGGCTAGCCCTGTCATTGCATCAGGCGCCATTACTGATGCAAAAATAGCCACTGGAATTAGCCCTTCGAAAGTAGGTTTAGGAAATGTAAACAATACGAGCGATTTACTTAAACCTATTAGCACAGCCACCCAATCAGCCTTAGATGCAAAGGCAAGTAGCGTTTCTGTAGCATTAAAAGCCCCAATTGATGCCCCAACCTTTACAGGAACAGTCTCCGGAATTACGAAAGCGATGGTTGGACTAGGGAATGTAGATAACACGACGGACGCCTCTAAACCAATTAGCACCGCCACGCAAACAGCTCTAAATTTAAAGGTAAGCCTAACGGGTATCGAGACATTGACCAATAAAACATTGACTTCTCCTACTTTAACTGCTCCTGTTTTAGGAACGCCTGCATCCGGTGTAGGCACGAATTTAACAGGCTTACCATTGAGTACAGGCGTCATAGGAACTTTAGCCGTTATAAATGGTGGAACAGGTACCTCTACGGTAACCGGAATCGTAAAAGGAAATGGAACCTCTGCTATGACTTCAGCCATTCAAGGAACTGATTATAGTCTTGTCAGAGATGTTTCAGATGAATATACAGCTACAGTAGGTCAAACCGTATTTACGCTGACTCATACTAAATCCAGCAATGCTGCATTAAAACTTTTCGTCAATGGAGTTCGCATATCCAAAACAGCATTCAGTCTATCAGGAACAACTTTCACCTATATTCCAGCGAATAATGAAGCATACTCGTTACTGGCAGGTGATCGAATCCAAATTGACTATTTCTATTAAACTCATGAAAAGAATCCTCCTCTTTCTTTTTATCCCCTTACTGAGTTTTGCGCAACTAACAAAAACGGGTTTTAGGCATACGAACCCAAGCTATTTCGTCGATTTTAGCGGAAAAATGGGTAGCGGAAAAGGCTTAGAACGATTTGGAAAAAAGACCGTTATGTTCGTTTGTGGAAACAATTTAACCATCGTTCATAAGACAACAAATGGAGTTGCTCCTGAAAATAAAACCATTACCTATGGCACTGTAAGTTCATCCCTGAGTGGTGCTCAAAAATGCTGGATTACACAAAATCTAGGCTCTACAAATCAAGCCATATCCGAAACAGATGCAAGCGAAGCAGCCGCCGGTTGGTATTGGCAATTCAATAAGAAAAAAGGGTATAAAAATAACGGAACTACCACATCCCCAGCTTTTCCCTCTACTAATAGTAATACTGAGACTGTTAATTGGGGGGGCGCTACTGATCCGTGCACCTTGGAACTTGGTGCTGGATGGAGAATTCCGACCGTTACCGAATGGACAAGCGTAAATAATGCGAATCTTCGATCGCAAGCATTTGCAGGTGTCTTAAAAATGCATGCAGCGGGTTATTTAAGCACTGGTGTAAATAGTACACTCACAAACCGAGGATCTCAATTTTTTTATTGGAGTTCTTCGTATTCAGACGCGACCTATGCAAAAGGACTCGTCATTTATACAACTCAGACCTACAATCAAATTTCAAATAATGATAAGGATGCTGGGCTATCAATACGTTGTATTCGGGATTAATTAAACATGAAATACGCCTTACTTTTCCTGTCTTTTTCTCTATTTGCACAATATTCCGCGGTAGTATTTCCCGTATATGGACAACCACAAGCAAAGCGAATTTCGATTGAACAAGTCTTCATTCACATCAGAGAATTAAAAACAAAATCCTCCTTTCAATACGGAGAAGCTGTTGATTTCTATTACAAAAGAATCGCTTCGACCGGCAAAAACAAATGGATCGAAAAGCTTGAAGAATTCAGCTTAGATCCAGAATGTCCAGCAAAAAATCGATTGAAAATTAACGAACAGATTCAACGAATACGCACTTTGCAAGTAGGCGAAAAAGCACCAGAGATTCAACTAGGGGAATTTCAATTATCCCAATATAGTGTAAGTAAGTCGACGATTCTACTCTTATTTTACAGCCCATCTTGCTTTCATTGTACCGAACTTTTAGTTGATTTAATCCCTTATTCTGAAAAAATAAAACTACCTGTCATTGCCATTCAAATAGATGAAGACATGAATCTATGGAGTTTTCCTTCACACTGGAAAACAATAAATGCGAACGAAAAGGTGCGAAAAGAGTATGCTATTTTCTCCACCCCGAGCCTGTTTCTAATTCAAAAAAATAGTTTGCAGATAAAGGCGATTCCGGAAAACATGGATGAAATAAAAGAATTAGAATATCTATTTTAGAATAAATGACTCAAATCATTCCTAAGTATTCCATTTTTGGGTAATTTACGACTATGAAACATATAGTCCTTTTAGCCTTAGGGATTTTCCTGATAGCTTGTGGAAAGAAGCAAGAAACAAGCCTTCCCACTGTGGGTCCCATCACGGAGTCAATTTATGCCTCTGGTGTTTTAAAAACTACTGATCAATACCAGGCATTTGTAACCGTGAATGGTATCGTCAATGAGGTTTTGGTTCAAGAAGGTGATTCCGTACACATTGGAAGTCCGCTTTTAACCATCACAAACGAAACGCAGCGATTTAGTGCAGAGAACGCTGCCTTAGCGGCAAATTTCAATGACCTATCAGCGAATCAAGGCAAACTAGATGAGGCTAAATTAGTCATTGAAACAGCCAAAAATAAGTTCAGGGTAGATTCTTCCCTTTATTATCGCCAAAAAAATCTTTGGAGTCAGCAAATTGGAACGAAGGTAGATTTTGAGCTTAAAGAATTAGCTTACCAGACCTCTAAATCAAATTTTTTATCTGCTATCCAGAAATACAAAGATTTGAAACGAGCGTTGGAATTTAGTTCATCCCAAGCGAAGAAAAACCTTCAAATTTCAACAAATCAAGCACAGGATTTCACCTTGCGATCTAAGACAAATGGTATTGTCTACAGTATATTAAAGTCAAAGGGAGAAATCGTGACTCCCCAAACTCCAATTGCCATAGTGGGCAATTTCAGAGATTTTGTATTGGAATTGCAAGTGGACGAAAATGACATTTTGCGAGTTCAAAAGGGGCAAAAGGTAGTGGTGACTTTGGACAGTTATAAAAACAAATTATTCGAGGCAATGGTAACCAAGATCTCCGAAATAATGAACGAGCGAAGCAAAACGTTCTTGGTGGAAGCTAAGTTTACAAAAGCCCCAGCTAAATTATTCCCCAATATTACCTTTGAAGCCAATATTTTGTTGAGCCAAAAAGATAACGTCATTTTAGTGCCAAGAAATTTTCTGAAAAATGACTCCATCATCACATTGGCATCTGGAGAGGAAAGAGTGGTTAAAATCGGATTAAAAGATTTCCAAAAAGCAGAGATTTTATCTGGACTGAAAGCAACAGATGAAATTGTAAAGCCTAAATAATGAAATACAAACTCGTCTATCAGGTTGCCTTTTCTTTATTAATTGCCCGGTGGAAGCAAACACTCGTCGCTGCGATAGGTGTGACAATTAGTATAACCATGTTTATCACGGTGCTCAGCTTTATGTCTGGACTTAATGATATGTTAGATGGTTTAATTACGAATCGGACTGCACATGTTCGGATTTACAAAGAGATTCAAATTTCAGAGAAGCAACCCGCAGATTTTATCAATCCTCAAGGGCATAATTTCGTTTCTTCTATCAAACCAAAAAACGAACTATTAGGTATAAATAATAGCAAGACGATTATCGAAGCAATTAAGAAAGATGAGCGTGTGCTAGGGGTTGCACCTAAAATTAATGCCCAAGTGTTTTACAACGTAGGTGCCGTGGATTTGACAGGCGCGATTTTTGGCATTGATCCAGTAGAAGAGAATCGACTGTTTAAGTTTAGCGATTATGTAACATCTGGTAATTACATAGACTTGAAAAACATACCCAACAGTATTGTTTTAGGAAAAGGAGTCGCGACTAAAATGATGGCGAATGTAGGTGATGTCATTCAGGTGACCAGCAGTAAGGGGGACCAAGTGGCGTTAAGGGTGGTAGGTATATTCCAATCAGGTATACAAGACTTAGATAATGTCCAAAGCTATTGTTCCCTTTCTACAACCCAAAAATTGCTAGGACAACCTAGTAATTACATTACAGACATTCAGGTGAAGTTAAAAGATATTCTTTGGGCACCTGAAGTGGCTAAAGAGTACCGTAAAATATACGAATTAAACGCTGTGGATATTCAAACAGCAAACTCCCAATTCGAAACAGGTAGTTCCGTCAGAACGCTCATCTCTTATGCAGTCGGAATTACCCTTTTATTAGTGGCTGGATTCGGTATATACAATATCTTGAATATGATGATCTATGAGAAAATGGATTCGATTGCCATTTTAAAAGCAGTTGGATTTTCTGGTAATGACGTCAATAAAATCTTCTTATCCATAGCCTTGAGCATTGGGATTTTTGGCGGTATGATGGGGCTATTAATGGGATTCAGTTTATCGTCTCTTATTGACCAAATACCATTCAACACGGAATCACTTCCTACGATCAAAACCTACCCGATTAATTATAATCCAAAATTCTATTTCATCGGTGGAACTTTTGCCATTGTCACGACCTATTTTGCAGGCTTCTTCCCTTCTAGAAAAGCGAGTGGAATAGATCCTGTTATCATCATTAGAGGGAAATAAAATGAACAAGGTTGTACTCGAAGCAAAAGGAATCACTAAATACTTTCACGATCCTGTGACAGTAAAGATTTTAGATAAGGTTAGCTTCCAGCTAGAACAAAGCGAATTTGTTTCCGTAATAGGTAGATCTGGTTGCGGTAAATCGACCTTACTTTATATTTTATCCACTATGGATACGGATTATGAAGGTGACCTATTGATAGATGGGCAATCCATGAGGAACAAAAAAGAAGGTGAACTTGCGATTGTTCGAAATGAAAAAATTGGTTTCGTATTTCAATTCCATTACCTTCTCAACGAATTTTCCGTTTTACGCAATGTGATGCTTCCTGGGCTGAAACTGGGTCAATTTTCGGAGAAAGAAGTCGAGCATAGAGCCTACGAAAAATTAAAAATACTAGGCATAGAAAAGGAAGCCTTAAAAGATCCCAATCAATTATCAGGTGGCCAAAAACAACGCGTTGCCATCGCTCGTGCACTCATCAACGATCCACTTCTCATCATGGGTGACGAACCCACGGGAAACTTAGATAAAAAAAATTCAGAAATCGTTTTCAATATTTTTCAAGAATTAGCGGAAGAATATAAACAGACTTTGCTAATCGTCACACATGATAACGAATTCGCAGCTAGAACGACCCGAATCATCGAGATGGAGGACGGGCATATCAAATAAAAAAAGGAGCAGAAGGTCAGTAACCCTCGCTCCCTGCATTCATCTGTTCTATTATTATTAGTGGTTAGGCGGTATCAGATTCGCTTAAACAATAGTAAGGCTAAAGAAGGAAAGAAAAGAAAATTTAAACAGTTGTATGTTCCATTTTCGAAAATCCGAACAAACCTCGAAGAAAAACAACATACTAACCCTACCTATTTTTTCTTTCAGCGTAAGCAGAAGGAGATTCCCCCACGACCTCTTTGAAGTTCACGAAAAAAGTGGTTCTCGATTGAAAACCTGATTCAATACCGATGGCTTCTAAGGTAATTATCTTATCCTTACCTGAATCAATTAATTCCTTCGCATGTCGAATTCGCCAGCGCATTCTTTGTTCTAAGAAATTAGATTGTTGTGTCTTCCGAAAATAATAATTGAAATGATGCACCGGGATATCCAGATTTGCAGATAACTGGGCTAATGAAAAAGTGGATTTTAAAAAGGGCTTATATTCTTCCAAATACAAATCTAGTTTTGTCTCAATTTCTATTAATTTCTCTGGAGATAATTCGTAGTTCGGAATTTTCAATTTAGCCTCCCGTTCTTCCCTAATATAAGGAGCGTACAAAAATTCTGGAAAATAAAAGACGCTCAAAGAGAGCACTAAATAAGAACCAAGTCCCAAATAATTCCAAGGAGAATTTCCTTGATAGGTTAATTTAAACGGTGTATTACTAGGCAAAATCAAAAAGAAATAAACTAAGAAGAGGATTAACAAAATTTGGACAAAAAGGAAGCCGGGAATCCAATAATGCATGATGAAGTTTTTTTCATTTCGAGGACATAGGCGGAAATAGATTTTGCAACTATAAAAAAGATAGACACTACTTAGTAATAACTTAACATAAAAATGAAAACGAGCAGAGAAGAAAAAACCCAACTGCAGTTTTACTAACTCATGAATATCGAATTTAATCAACTCCACTATCTGGATTTTATGTGCGAAAGAAGTAAATGAATAAGGCAACATATCCAGCATTTGAATGAAAAAGGGGATTAGATACAGTAAATCTTTAGGGCTCAATACCGTATTTTCTTGTAGCATCCCTCGCACATAAAAATAGGCTAATGGATAAAGCAAATAAAAAAATGCGTCAAAGTTTCCGAACAGGACAGCTACAATTTCTACGTGCCATTCAACAAATAGACAGTAATGAAGTAGGGTGAATAATCCAAAAATGAGAAAATAGAAAAAAAGGAAACGCTTCGGACTTTTAAAAAAAGGTCCGGAGGATTTTAACACTAAAAGCAGGATAATGAAAAAGCTCATGAACACAGCAAGGCTGTGCCCAAACTTATAAATTTCGTGCATTAAAAGGGTTAGGTATGAGTGGTTACAGGTATTCTAACGAATGTACAAAAATACCCCCACAATCAATCAACCCGCCACGTATTTAATCAGTGGTATTTTCCGTAATACCCAAACGATTCCGCCCGAAATCAACAGACACGTTAGTGCGGTCAATGGCACCGCGATACTTGGATGAAGCATTTCACCGTAAACACCCACTTTGGCTAAATAAAACAACACAATTATGTGCACCAAATAGATGCCATAGCTATGTGAACTCACCCAATCACGAAAAGGAGTCAGGATGCGAATATCAAGGTTTTGGTACCTGAAAAACAAGAATATTCCTGATGTGGCTAAAACAACACTAGGCGAAAAATTAGCATACAGCAATCCGTAAAACTTTCCACTCTCCGCTGTAAAATAATAGGACCCTAGCATTGTCCAGAGGGTTCCGAGAACAAAAATGGCCAAAGCCTTTCCTTTTATCCCGGAAGAAAACTCCTTCGTACTCAAGTAATAACCCAGAACTAAATAGCCTACATAGCCAGTAAAATCCGTTAATGCGACAGGCAATTTCAGATATGGAAAATGAGGGTTATTGAACAAGATAGTCAAACCCCAAATACCTAAAAAATACTGAATATGCGATTCTGGTGCAGACCTAATCCAACGACCAATAATGGGTATGAACAAATATATCCCAATGATCATGTAGATGTACCAGAAATGGTAAGACGCACCGTTAAAATATTGCTCTCCCAACCAAGTCAACCCATCGGTAAACCCAAAAGCCTTACCGCGCAATCGTACCTGCCAGTTAAAAATAGAGAAAATCAAATTATAAAAGAGAAATGGCAAAATGATGCGCATAAAACTTTTCTTCAAAAAAGGCCCAATTGCTTCCTCTCGTGGCAACAATAATGCCCCAGATAACATCACAAAAATGGGCACCACATAGCGATACCCACCATTGTACAGATTAGCAAACCACCAATAATCAGCTGGAACTTTGTTAAATCGAAACAAAATAGTGGCCGAGGCGTGAATTAAAATCACCCCTATGGTTGCATTTACACGAAGGTTATCTAACCAATTTATTTTCATCTAGTTAAACGGCTGTTTGTAATGACGTTTCTTCGTAGCCGCATAGATGGCATTTGCTATGGAACCGCCGGTAGGTGGCAACGCTGGTTCGCCTAAACCCGTAGGGGCAATTCCATTATTCACAAAATGAGCATCGATCACTGGAATTTCATTACCGCGAATCATCCGGTAAGCATTGAAGTTAGATGGGCTTGCCACCCCTTTTTGGAAATTTAATTTAGCAAACATTGCATGACCCATTCCATCGATGATGGCTCCTTTGACTTGATTTTCTGCGCCACTCAAGTTAACTACCTCGCCACAATCAGTCACAGCGGTCACTTTCGTCACTTTCGGTTTGCCTTTTTCGACTTTAACTTCTGCGATTTGAGCGACATAGGATAAGTGAGAATAGTAGACGCTAAATCCTTGGTGAACACCAGGTTTTTTCTTCCATTGTGCCTTTTCAGCTACTTGCTTGATTACTTCTTCAAAACGAGCAGGCTCATAGGTTATTTTGCCTACAGGTTTTGTTTTTACTTTTTCCAAAAGGGCTAAACGCATCTGAATCGGGTCTTTTCCTGCCACCTCTGCCACCTCATCTAAAAAGGCTTGTTCTGCAAATCCCAAGAAATTCGTGATAGGTGCGCGCCATGGTCCGGTGGTTACAGCAGATTTTTGGTCAACGGATTCGATCAATACATTTTCAATGGCTCCCACAGGGAAATTATCTTGACGGGTTGAATTGCCCGCATTTAGACCTACTCCTCTCAAGGCAAAGGCGATTATTTCCCCATTTTTATCTAAGCCTGCTTTAAAACGATAACGAGCTGCTGGACGGTAGGTCCCTCCTGTCATATCGTCTTCTCTAGTCCACATCACTAAAACAGGTTTCTTGATGATACTCGACAATTCAGCCGCTTCTAATACAAAGTCATTGCTTAGTCGACGGCCAAAACCGCCACCCATTTTGGACAATTCCACTTGAATTTTATCTACCGGAATTTTCAATAAATCCGAAACAGCTTTTTGAGCTGGTTGGGGTACCTGAGTAGGTCCTGCTAGTAAAACAGAATCTGCCTTAACATCCGCAAAGAAATTCATTGGTTCCATCGGACTATGCGAAATGAATGGACATTCGTAAGTCGCTTCGATTACTTTAGCAGCAGAGGCGATGGCAGCAGCAAAATCTCCGTCTTTACGCATCACTTGTGCCTTTTCGGATTTCATTCCTTCGTCGAACCAGTTCTGGTGGGTTTCGTTGCTTTCCAAAGGCGCATCAGAACTGTAATCACAGGTTAAACTAGCGCGGGCTTGCAAAATGGCATAGGTATTCTCTCCTACGATGGCCACTTTATTTTTGAAGGAAACCACCTCTAAAATCCCGGGCATTTTCTTCACATCTTCCGCCGAAAACGATTTCAAAGTAGCCCCAAAAGGTGGACGAACGATTTGGGCAAAAACCATCCCTGGTTTGCGGATATCAATCCCAAATAATGGTTTACCCGTCACTACATTTTTATTATCAACGCCCTTTACGCGAGTCCCTATAATTTTATAATCCTTACGATCCTTATACGTGAGCTCAGTTGGAACGGGCAATTTAGAAGCTGCTTCGGCTAGGGATCCATAGGAGGCTTTTTGGCCTGCTGGACCTAACACGAATCCTTTCGAGGTTTTGCATTGCCCTATATCCACCTTCCATTGATCTGCCGCCGCTTGCATCATCATCTTGCGAACCGTCGCCCCAGCCTTCCTCAATCGCTCCCAAGAGTGCTTCAATGCGCCACTTCCTCCCGTCAATTGACGTTCGAATAGCTTCGTATCTAAATTTGCTTGTTCCACTTGAACCTGTGCCCAATCCACATCTAATTCCTCTGCTACTACCACCGGGAATGCCGTTTTTATCCCTTGTCCAATTTCTGGGTTGGGAGAAAACAAGGTAATTTTGCCCAAGTTGTCTATCGATAAAAAGGCATTAAATCGACCCGCACCCGTAACCACCTCCATTGTGGAAGTCTCTGCAGCTGCTTCGGCTGAAAACCAATCAAAACCTAAGGTAAATACCCCTGTAAATAAGGCAGTTTTCTGAATAAAATCTCTTCTCGATGTTTTCATTTCTTGGTCTTTTTAGAGGCTAATTTAACGGCTTCTTGAATACGGTGATAGGTTCCACAACGGCAAATATTGCCGGACATTCCATCTACAATTTCTTGATCTGTAGGATGTGGATTCTTTTTCAAAAGACCCGCAGCGGTCATAATTTGACCTGCTTGGCAATAACCACATTGAGGAACATCTAACTCATCCCAAGCTACTTGAACCGGGTGTTTCCCAGCAGAATCCAATCCCTCAATAGTGGTAATTTGTGCATTTGAAACGGCAGAAATAGGCAAAACACAAGAACGCGTCGGTTCTCCATTGACCCATACGGTACAAGCCCCACATTGAGCAATACCACAACCATATTTTGTTCCCAAAAGGGACAAATGATCTCTAAGCGCCCATAATAAGGGGGTGTTTGGATCAATATCCAAAGAGACCTTTTTCTTGTTAACTGTGCAATTGATAGCCATATTTCTATTTTTTCTTAATCAGTTCTTTAATGCGAATATTTCTAAATTTCAAAGGAGATCCATGTCCTAAAAACCCGATATGACCCGTTTTGTTTAATAAACCGGGATGTTCTTTGTGATCAGCCGTACCTTCTTTCGTGGCTAGTGCGATATCCCCGTCCAAAATAACTTCCCCATTTAAAATTACCTTAATTTTATTTCCTTGAGCGATTACCTCCTCTTCATTCCACTCTCCCACTGGCTTTAAGAAACCTTGCTTTGCTGGAATGATACCGTATATTGAACCGTGGTATTGATACGGTTGAAGTTTCGCATAGATGGGTGCTGAATTATCCAAAATCTGCAATTCCATTCCCACGTAAGCCGCGTCTCCCTCTAAAGGCGCGCGAATGCCTAAGCCATTATTGGCTCCAGGCGTTAATTGAAAATCAAATTTGAGATGAAAGTCTCCGTATTCATTTTTCGTATACAAATTCCCCTTTCCTCCTCGGGTCGGATCCACCACTAATTCCCCATTCGATGGATAATAATCCGTTGTATTTCCTGTCCAATTAAAGAGTGATGAACCATCAAATAAAGTTGCAAAATCAGCCTCTGGAGCAACATAAGCTGCTTCTGGTTTCAATTCTTTTACATAAATATTACGGTAAACAATGTGATTCCCATGTGCCTGCAACTCAATAGCATCTTTCAAGAAAATCGGAATTTTGCGATCCCAATAATTCTCTAAAATCACATTATTGACCACTAATTCACCATTTAAATAAACGGTTACCCGCTCGCCTCTCATCAAAATGCGGAAGGTATTCCATTCATTAATGGGGTTATCTGCTACTTTCAATGGATTTCG
>DLPD01000025.1:0-7676 GCA_002479785.1 Cytophagaceae bacterium UBA7467 | reverse complement strand
GCAATATCCCAAATCTGCACCTGCGGAGATCCTCTCAAATAAATACCCGCATCACCATCCTTTTCAATTTTCCAATCCACAAACAGCTCAAAGTCCTGGTAATCTTTCACCGAACACAAATTATCCCCGTGTCCCGTAAAATGCAGTTCCTCCCCTTTGGCTTCCCAACCTGCACGCATCACCTCATCTGCCTTCACTTGTAAGTTAGCAAGCGTGTCTGCGGACCATTGTCTGCGCTTCACTGGATTAGCTACAAGTCCCTTCCAATCACGTAAATCATGACCATTGTACAGGGTATAAAAACCACGATCCGTAATTTTAAAGGCTTCATTTAGTTTCTCCCGAACAGCAGGATCTGCTATTTGATTGAAAACTTCTTGCACCCACTCCTTGGTCATTTGGCCCCTAAATTCAGTATTAGCTAGGTAAAGCGCTGCTAAACCATCCACCGCAATTTGGCGGACGTTCGGATCTTGCAAACCAAGATAAAGCGTGCGCATAGCTGAAAGAGAATTACATTTTGCCAAACCCTTAAAAATCAGCTCTCGCGTCTCTAGGTTAGCTGTTAAATCCAAGGCATTACGGTAGTTCAAGACCTGTTGATCTACATTTTTAAACAATTTCGCATTGATCCGTGCGAAAGCGCGAATGGCCTCTTCATTTTTTGTTTTCTTGGCTTCTGCGTACAACCATCCTAGATTTTCCACTTCTTGTACGAAAGGAATCCAATTGGTTTTATGTGAAGCTTGAAGAGCGAATGAGGTAATTTTACTATTCAGTGTTCCATCTTGTCGAGTGATTTGAGTCATCGCCTGTTGCAATGATTTTACCTCGTTTGGCAGTTCTGCATACCCTAATTTGCCCGCAATAATGTCAATATCAGCTACCGTTACCCAATAAGGCAAAGCATAAAATCCGACCGAACGAGTGGCTGAATTGGATTGAACAGAACGCCAAACCAAAGGCTTTACTTCCGGCCATTGACGGGAGGAACCATAGACGAGCAAAGTGGTTTTTTGAGCTAGGCTGGCATTTTCATAGTTCACTAAAGCCTTTTTAAAGAAATCATTTGCCTTAAGTGAGGTACAAAAATCGGCTATTTCGAGCGTCACTTCTTTAGTTGAGCCTAATTGTGACCACACCATTGCTAAATTATTCACTCCACCTATTTGCAACAAAGCCAAGGCTTTTTCTTTCACATAACCTGCAGGCATCGCAGATACAGCCCAGGTTGCTTTATAAAGGCCTATTGCTTTCACAAAGGCTTGGACATGCGTAGCATCCCAGGATTTACTCGCCACTTTCAAATGCTGAAGATCACGCGGCGCGCTCAAATAGTTCTTTAAAATAAAGGCCATCACCTGCGGTCTTGACGCTCCATACCGTCGTAGCCAAACAGCTGCATCCAACTGAGCCAAGGTCTTCATCTCGGCATTCTCTGTCAAGCCAATCGCCAAATAGGCCAATAATTCAGCTTTGTTTTTGGAAATAGCTTGGATATAGGATTCTGTCACTTGTGTGGGATCATAGGCGCCTTTTAGAGCATAAGCAGCTGATTTCAGACTTACATAATCCCCCTTTTCGGCTAATGCACGTAAGCGATTTTGCTCTATGCGGCTCGCGTCTTGTGCGAACACCGTGGTAGCGATTAATAAAAATAGGAATAGATATCTCATCATTTTATAAAATATAAGGTGCGCGCATCGGTTGATCCATCAGGCGGTTTGCCTCGTCATCCCCTACAATTACTTGATTGATGGGGTCAAATTTTAAGTTACGATGCACGCGCATCGCTATTAAACCTAAGTTAATTAAGGTACAAGAACGGTGACCATTTTCCTCGTTCAAGGCAAATTTCTTGCGGTTCTTAACCGAATCAACAAAATCCGTTTGTTGCATCACGGGTTCCGGAAATTCGGCTAGTTTTTTGGCCAAATCCGGAATATCTGACTGCATATTGCGGTACAATTTCCCTTTAGGTCCTTCGATGTAAGCTACTTTCTCGTCTTTAGCTTCGCCATCCAAAACGATTTGACAACCATCCGCATAGGTGTAGGTAATGCGATTAAATATCCCCACGGCGTCTTTATCTTGCACGGGCGCATCCACTTCGATGTATACTGGCGATTCATTGTCCTTGCCAAGCATGTATTGAATCGGATCCAAATAATGCTGCCCCATATCTCCTAGTGCACCGCCATCGTAATCCCAATAGCCTCGGAAAGTTTGGTGGGTGCGGTGTACGTTATAGGGTTTATAGGGTGCAGGCCCTAACCAGCTTTCGTAATCTAATTCCAAAGGCACTGGCTGAGGCGTCAAATCCGTCTTGCCAACCCAATAAAACTTCCAATCAAAACCGGTATGCTTACTCACCGTAAACTTCAAAGGCCAACCCAAGAGTCCTGAATCGACCACCTTTTTCATCGGTTTTACAGTTGTATTCATTCCATAAAAATTGCCTTCAAAGCGAAACCAGGTGTTCAATCTAAAAATCCGTCCGTGTTGTTGAACGGCTTCTTTCAAGCGTTTCCCCTCCCCAATCGTTCGCGTCATTGGCTTCTCACACCAAATATCTTTCCCTGCTCTTGCGGCATCTGCCGCCATAATTCCATGCCAATGAGGCGGAGTAGCCACGTGCACAATATCCACTTCAGGCAATTGAATCATCTCCCGGTAATCGTGAAAAGATTTTACTCCCTTTTCCACTTTATCTAATCCGAGCTGTAAGTTCTTCTTATCCACATCGCAAAGAGCAACCACGCGAGTACCCGCATAAGGGATGTGCCCTCGTCCCATTCCTCCTGTACCGATAATCGCTTTTGTTAATTGATCCGATGGCGCTAAAAAGCCCTTACCTAACACGTGCCGTGGCACGATGCTAAACGCAGCCAAACCTAGAACTGATTGTCCTATAAACTTTCTTCTTGAAACTGACATAGATTAAACAGGTTTTGCACTAAATATAGGAATTATTTAGTAATTCCAATGCTGACTGTATGCTGATTGACCTGATTTTCTAAAGGGCTAAATGCGGATTGATCACCCCAGGATTTGAATAAGGCCAAAGCCAATAATTTAGCTTGTAATTGATAGCCCTCTTTCGTTAAATGCAATTGATCTTTTAGAAAACATCCATTTTTCACCCAAGCTTCGCAAGAACCATAACCACCCATCACTTGATTCAAATCATAATAAGGGACAGGTAATTCCGCTAAAACCTGAACAACCTCTCGTTGAAAGGGTGGAATTCTTTTCTGACTGCGGGTATCAGGTGGACTGGTAATCAGAAAGACCGTTTCTGGAGATTTGGACTTCACCTCTTGCATAAACTCGATAAGCGCCTGACGATAATTAACTTGATTCCATTTGGCATTATAGGCTTCATTGGTTCCAAAGGAGCAAATAATTAGATCTGGTTTCAATAGCTCTATTTGGGACAATGCTTCATTCCCACGAGACTTCAAATGCGTAAATTGAGCACCTGCCACACCCAAATCTTGGTAATCGATACTCGAATTTGGGGTCAAAATCTCTACCCCGTGAAGCGTAAATTCGTCTTGTTGCGCGGCATGTTTTTGAAGTGATAAGGTGAATTGACTTTGCACATGCTTGCTTTTAAAATCCCAATAAGCTACGTTCCCACTTTGTCCTCGTTTAACTACACTAAATGCTGGTCCTACAGCAGGGATCATAGCGCAAGAATCTGCACCACACCAAACCCGAATGTGGTTCAACGAAGCTAAAGAGTCTTTTAAGGTAAAAGTGATTTGTGCCGTACTATCACGGGTGGAAACAGCATAACCGGCCAATCCAATATTCTTTCCGGACGTTGGTTTTAGGATGGAAATTCCTTCCCAGCGACCCTGTGCTTTGGTTTTCAGGACACGACCATCGACACTGTTAGCGAGGCTATAAGGAAATTGAATACCTGAATTTTGTACGCCTAACAAGCGTTTCAACTCACCTGTGAAATGGCCAATTTGCACATGAGAATCACCTAGATGAAGTATTTTCAATTTTCCTGACTTCCATTTGGGGGCTAAAGCGGCAATATCTGCATCGCGCTGAATGACGTTACAGGAATGACAAACTTCTGTTGAATCCACTTTGGCAATAAGAGGATAGGCAAACAACCCAAAAAACAGACATACATACCTCAAAATTGAAAGTAAATAAAGGGTTGCACCAAAGTGTCACGAAACTGAATAATTAATTGAAGGGCCGCAAGCAAAATGAAGAACCAAAAGAAAGAAGGAACATAAAATGTCCATTCCACTAATTTCACTTTCCAATTTCCGGGAATTATCGTCCAAGACAAAAGGGCCACGAGCAAAATTGCCAGTTCGTTTCGAGAAAACCAAAATCCCACAAAATCTAGCGCTGAAGTTGCATTAGCCATTTGATTCAGCATCAATAAGGCCGTATCAAAATCAGACGCCCGGAAGAAAATCCAACAGAAAGTCACAAAGCTAAAGGTACAGACGCCTCCAATAAAATCCATCCATTTGCCTTCTGGCAGGTGTTTATGAACCGCTTTGTGAAGTGCTAACGCTAATCCATGCGCCGCTCCCCAGCAAACAAATTGCCAGCTTGCTCCGTGCCAAAATCCGCCCACTAACATCGTGATCAACAAAAAAAGATAGGTGTTTAGCGTTCCTTTTCGATTCCCTCCCAAAGGAATGTAGACATAATCGCGTAACCAAGAGGATAAGGAAATATGCCATTTACGCCAAAATTCCGTCACATTCGAGGCTCCATACGGGTTTTCAAAATTCTCCTTCAACCGATAACCTACTAATAACGCTAATCCAATGGCAATATCGGAATAACCAGAAAAGTCAAAATAGATTTGAAAACTGTAAGCCAGAGCCCCTAACAGATTCTCCCCTCCCGTATAAAAGGACGGATTATCAAATACCATATCAACGTATTTCCCTAGGTAATCTGCGATTAATAATTTCTTGATCAATCCAGTCACTATTCGAAACAGACTTTCCTTGTAGCGGCGCGCATCGAGGTTTTCAGGTGAATTTATTTGGCCTAAAAAATCCTTCGCACGGACAATGGGACCCGCCACCAAATGCGGGAAAAAGGTCATATAAAAGGCATAATCAAGGAAGCTTTTAGAGGACCGAATCTCTCCGCGGTACACGTCCACGATGTAGGAAATCGACTGAAAGGTATAAAAAGAAATTCCGATGGGAAGAAACAAATCCACCGGTTCAAAATGCGTCAATAAGAGCCAATTCGTATTCGCTAAAATGAAGTTAGGGTACTTAAAATAGAGCAAAAAAGAAAGGCTAAACAGCACAGCGATGGTAGCCCAAAT
The DNA here is from genome assembly GCA_002479785.1 of Cytophagaceae bacterium UBA7467. GTDB lineage: Bacteria > Bacteroidota > Bacteroidia > Cytophagales > Spirosomataceae > Aquirufa. The sequence goes on along the minus strand of DLPD01000025.1, from coordinate 2,347 downwards.
TTGCCTTGAAGAACCATCCTGTTTTTCTATTTTTTTTGCAAAAAGGAAATCCACTACAATTTGAAACACAAAAAGCAGCAAATAAGGGCCGCTCGATTTATAGTAAAAGAATAAACTAAATGCGATTAAATAGAGTTTGCGCAGGGCATTTTGCGTAAAAAGGAGGGCATAGAAAAAGAGAAAAATCCCGAAAGTAAATAGGAAAGAAAACTCCGTAAAAAACCAAGGCTCTTTCGTAGAATACAGCATAAATTCACGAAGGAGCTGATCATACGGGATTAACCCGATCGCCTGCTTAATAACCTCTATAATCTGCTGCATTTAAGACAATTGCTTTGTATTTTTTCGGATAGCCAAACCGCTCCGGCGGCATCATCCGTATCTTCCAACGACTCGATTCCTGTAACCAATTCGCCACATTTCCCATCCAAATGCGGTACCCCAGCAAGGATGGATGTCTTCCATCCGTGGCTTTAGGAAGTACTAAGTGCTTAGAGGAGAAAAAGGCAGCGGAGTCAGCCGCCGCTTGAAAGGCATCAGAAACGACGTAATCATAACCCCAATTCGTAGGTCCTATCCAGGCGTAAGGAATGCCATTTAATCGCTTTTGAAATTGCCTAGCTAAGGTTTTTCTCGTCGAATAATCTTTTGCTAACACTTCATTTAATCCAAATAGTACGAACACAAAACTAGGACGATAACGCTTGATAATCTTAGAGATCGTATCCGATTTTGCAAAGTTTATTGAAGTGGCCGAAGCCCATTCAACGGTGGCGACGAGTTTGTGGCCGTTACTTTGGCAATAATCATTCAGCACATTTTTCATCCCTCCGGCTTCAGAATCCCCTATTAATAATACCCGGTGCTGCGTAGAATCATCCACACTCGAGTCTGGCAAAACGGGCTCAGGAATGGCAGAATAAACTAAAGTAGTCGTATCTTTCGGAATTATATAGGTAGGAATCGTGTCAATTTTAGCGGCTTCGATGATTTTCTCTACTTTCTGGACAGGTGTTTCAACCTCGAATAATTTCTTGATTTCTTGATCCGCAAGTAAATAGGTGCTGGGAATATAACTGTACAAATACAGCCCAGAACAGGCTAAAATAAAACAAAGAGCCGCCCAAAACAGATAAAACCTTTTCATCTAATCAACCAACGTAAAAGATTTTTTCATTAACCGAATCCAGCGTTTCGCATTCGCCGCATAACGCGCCTTTGCCATTGCCCGCGTCCATTTCATAGGATCTGGATTTCCTTTTAGCAGAATGTAATATTTTTTACTGGCCAAAACCTCGCAAAAATCTACCATACTATCCTCCGGACGCGCATAATGCTTAAAACTCGACTTCTTTTTACGAACGTATTTACCGCGCAATCCAAAGTAATTATTTTGCTTAATGGATTGTTTAGACTGGCCAAAACCTGACTCGCAAATACCTACTCCAATAATTAATTTCGATGGAATTCCATACGCTTGGGATAACGAATCAATAAAGGGTTTGTAGCGTTGAATTTTATCCTGCGTACCTTGAAAGGCTAGCGCTGAATACTGAAAAAACAGGATAGCAAAGAAGAAAATGGGCTTCATACGAAGCAAAAATACAAAATTAAGCGCGGATTACCACGGTTAAACTACGAGCACCGTGTGCCCCAATCACGAGCGATTGCTCGATATCCGCGGTCTTCGATGGACCGGCTAAAAACAAACCGAAATTCGAGTTTGGCTTATTTAATTCCGCATAAGCCGCGTGCATATTCGGTACTATTTTAGAAACATTAATCACTAAATGTTGGCAAATAAACGGCGCCACCCGATGTGGTAATGCCTCTTCCGTCAACCAAATCGCCCCATTCTCCGCTACACCAAACTCACCATCAATTTCCAATACTTCCACATCAGCTAAATTCAAGCCATCCATCGTTTTTTCATAACGTCGTCTTCCGGGGAATTCGATTTCTAACTCCTCTGGAGTCAAGACACGCGCTCCCACCACTTCCAAAGAAGCCTTGAAATCAAAATCTTCCGATGCACCTTTAAAATCGCCCGGATGATTTATTTCGCTTTGCACGTGAATTTTCCCTAAAATCTCTTCTCTTGCGCTCATCGTTTTTGGTACCATTCTTGAAAACTCTCCTTGGGGGCAACAGGCATTTCCCGCTGTTTGTACCAAGGATTTAAACGGGAATTTAATAGGGGAGCAAATCTCCTTAGAAGCGATCCGCCTAATCGGTAAATCGCCGGATGGGCTAAGGTGAACGCCATCAGTTTCATTCCTATTGTTTTGCCTACTGGCGCTAATCCAGCCGCCATCAAGTCTTGACGCCAAAACCACAATTGCTCATG
>DLPD01000016.1:1492-10579 GCA_002479785.1 Cytophagaceae bacterium UBA7467 | reverse complement strand
TTAGGTATGGGAGCTGAAAACTTAAAATCAGTAGTAACTGGTGTTGAGATGTTCCGTAAGATCTTAGATCGCGGTGAAGCAGGTGATAACGTAGGTTTATTGTTACGTGGTATTGAGAAAACGGATATCCGTCGTGGTATGGTAATCTGTAAGCCAGGTTCAGTGAAGCCTCACACTAAATTCAAAGCTGAGGTTTATATCTTGTCTAAAGAAGAAGGTGGACGTCACACTCCATTCTTTAACAAATACCGTCCACAATTCTACTTCCGTACGACAGACGTAACAGGTGAAATTACTTTACCTGCAGGAGTTGAAATGTGTATGCCTGGTGATAACTTAACAATTGATGTTACGTTATTGAACGCAGTAGCTATGGACAAAGGTTTACGTTTCGCGATTCGTGAAGGTGGCCGTACAGTAGGTGCTGGTCAGGTAACTGAAATCTTAGACTAATATTCATTAGCCTATACGGAAAAGAGCGGTCAGTGACCGCTCTTTTTTTTTGTATCTTGCTAGCATAAAACAATCCTTTCTATGAAAAAATTACTCTTATTGTTCCTTTTCTGTAGCTTTGCCGTTTCCGCACAAGAATATTATGAAATCAGAACCTATCAAATGAAGTTCAAGGGAAATACGGCTCTTTTAGAATCGTATCTTTCCAAAGCCTTGATCCCTGCACTTAACTCCTACGGAGTTTCCAAAGTGGGCGTTTTCAAGGATTATGGAAAACCGGAACCCGGTATTGTGGTAGTAGCAATTCCTTTTTCGTCTCTTGCCTCATACGCAGGCTACAAAGAAGCATTAGAGAAAAATGCGACCTATCAAGAGGCAGCGAAAGCTTATTTTGAACATGTAGGGCTAGACAAACCGATGTTTGAAAAAATCTCGACGTATCTTGCCAAAGGCTTCGCAGGGCACCCTTCCTTGAAATTGCCTATCACTAATCCTGGCCGTATTTACGAGTGGAGAACCTACGAAGCATACAACGAAGATGCTTTAAAGCGTAAAATTGCGATGTTTAATGACGAAGAATTGAAGATCTTTGACACGGTAGGTTTACACAATGTATTCTTCGGCGAAGTGCTTGCTGGTGAAAACACACCGTGCTTAAGCTACATGGTTTCCTTTGAAAATATGGCAGAACGCGATGCAAACTGGGCTAAATTTAGCGCAAACCCTGACTGGAAACGCATCTCATCTGATGCAAAATATGCGAACAGTCACTCAAGAACGGTACGTAAATTTTTAGAACCCACGAGCTATTCTCAATGGTAATCAAACAATAATGTGAAGGGGATTTGTAAATTGTCAAAATTTGGCTAAATTTGCAATCCTTTCTACGGGCATAGTATAATGGTAGTATGCAGGTCTCCAAAACCTTTGGTCAGGGTTCGAATCCTTGTGCCCGTGCTAAGTAAATTAAATACCGGTATCGGTTAACTTATGAGCAAATCAACATCATTGATCAAAGAATCATGGACAGAAGTAACAGAAAACGTTACTTGGCCAGCATTCTCTGACTTACAGTCGAGTTCTGTGTTAGTTTTGGTGGCTTCTTTAATCTTCGCCCTTTTAGTAGGAGCGGTTGATTTAGTCTTCAAATCTGGTTTGGATTTATTTTATACTTCATTTTAATAAATAGGTTACAACCATGGCAGAGACTAAATGGTATGTGTTGAGAGCAATCTCAGGACAAGAAAAGAAGGTAAAGACCTATATGGAGAACGAATTAGCGCGTCAAGGCGTGTTAGATTCTGTTCCTCAGATTTTAATCCCTACCGAAAAGATTTACGAAATCCGTAAAGGGAAAAAAGTGATTCGTGAGAAGAACTTGTTCCCAGGATATATCTTAGTGGAAGCTGATTTAGCTGGGGAGGTTAGCCACATCTTAACTTCCACTCCGGGTGTTATCGGTTTCTTGCAAGCAAATAACGAAGAGGTAGAAGTAACGAAGGTAGAAGGCGGGAAAGTGAAGAAAACGAAAGTAATCGTTAAAAAACCAGTTCCGATTAACCAAGCTGAAGTGAACCGCATCCTAGGTAAAGTAGACGAGTCTGCAGCTGTAGAAGAATTCGCTTCTGTAACCTTCATTAAAGGTGAAACGGTTCGCGTAATCGACGGTCCATTCGCCACTTTCGAAGGTACGGTAGAAGAGATTCACGAAAACACGAAGAAATTATCCGTTATGGTTAAGATCTTTGGACGTAATACTCCACTTGAATTGAACTACGCTCAAGTAGAAAAATAATATTTCTCCTGTAGAGAAGCTAGAAAAGTCCTGAACGAAAATTCAGGACTTTTTTTTTGCATAAGTATTTGTATTATAGAATAAAAGCCCTAATTTTGCAGTCCGTTTAAAAAGCGGCAATCTCTGTTTTGAAAATTTCAAGAGGGGATTGGGCCGGAACGTCATTGTTACGCGGAAAGGTCACCCGGAGGGGAATCAGATAAGGAAGCTTCCACCCTTATTGGCAGATAAACCTCTAAATTCACTAAATAAACGATGTTTTAACATGGCAAAAGAAATAGCTGGCTACGTAAAGCTTCAATGCAAAGGTGGCCAAGCCAATCCTTCACCACCCATCGGTCCTGCATTAGGTTCGAAAGGATTAAATATCATGGAGTTCTGTAAGCAATTCAATGCGAGAACTCAAGATAAGAACGGCGTAGTATTGCCGGTCCTAATTACTTATTACGCAGACAAATCGTTTGATTTCGTTGTAAAAACTCCTCCTGCACCGATCTTGTTATTGGAAGCAGCGAAGGTTAAATCTGGTTCAGCTCAACCTAACTTGAAAAAGGTAGGTTCTGTAACTTGGGATCAAGTACGTGTTATCGCGGAAACGAAGATGCCAGATTTAAACTGTTTTACAGTTGAAGCAGCAATGAGTATGATTGCTGGAACGGCTCGATCAATGGGAATTACTGTTTCTGGTGATAAACCGTTCTGATTTAACCATCAGAAATAAACATTTTAATTAAAAGGTAATGGCAAAACTTACGAAGAAAATAAAGGAAGCCCTTTCAAAATACGATGCAACGCAAGCGTATTCGCTTGAGAAAGCAGCGGAGATTTTGAAAGAAATTTCTTATACAAAATTCGATGCCTCTGTGGATATTGATGTCCGCTTAGGAGTAGATCCCCGCAAAGCGGACCAAATGGTTCGTGGCGTGGTTGCCCTACCTCACGGAACCGGGAAAGACGTACGTGTACTTGTATTATGTACGCCCGATAAAGCAGAGGAGGCAAAAGCAGCCGGTGCTGATCACGTAGGATTAGATGATTACATTGCAAAAATCGAGAGCGGTTGGACCGATATCGACGTAATCATTACTATGCCGACTGTGATGGCAAAATTAGGCCGTTTGGGACGTGTTTTAGGACCTCGCGGTCTGATGCCTAATCCAAAGTCAGGTACTGTAACTTTGGAAGTAGGAAACGCAGTGAAAGAAGTAAAAGCAGGTAAAATCGACTTTAAAGTAGATAAAACTGGTATCATCCATACCTCTATTGGTAAGGTATCTTTCGGTGCAGATAAAATTGTAGATAACGCTTTAGAAGTAATCAACACGTTGATTAAATTGAAGCCATCTTCTGCAAAAGGAACTTATGTTAAATCGATCAACTTGTCATCGACAATGTCTCCGGGCATTATCATCGATAAGGGAACTGTAGCTGGATTGTAATCATGACAAGAGAAGAAAAAAATCAGATTATTGATGAGTTGAGCGAAAAGTTCGCTGCGACTCCGTACTTCTACATTGCAAGTACAGCCGGTTTAACTGTAGCCGAAGCTAATCAATTCCGTAGCCTTTGCTTTCAGAGAGGTGTTGAATACAAAATATTCAAGAACACATTAATCTCTAAAGCGCTTGCTAAAACGGGAACCGATTATTCCTCTTTAGATGCTGAAGTATTGACAGGAATGTCTGGTATCATTTTCGCAACAGAAAATGCTAAAGTACCTGCAAAATTGATCAAGGACTTCCGTAAAGAAGCTGGAAAAGACAAAATTGCATTCAAGGCTGCGTCTATCGAAGGTGGTTTGTACATTGGCGAAGGTCAATTAACAGCACTAGAGAACATCAAGTCGAAAAACGAGATGATTGGCGAAGTTATTGGCTTGTTACAATCGCCTGCTAAAAATGTTATTTCAGCATTGGTTAGCGGTGAGAAGAAATTAGCTGGTATCGTGAAGACTTTGTCTGAGCGCCCTGAGTAATTATTACCAAGTTTTACCGGAGTGAAAACTCCAATAAATTATTAATTCTTAACAATTAAATTTTCAAAAAATGGCAGATTTAAAAGCGTTCGCTGAACAATTAGTGAACTTAACTGTAAAAGAAGTAAACGAATTAGCTACTATCCTTAAGGATGAGTATGGTATCGAACCAGCTGCTGCTGGTGCTGTAATGGTTGCAGGTCCTGCAGCTGGTGGCGCTGGAGCTGAAGGTGGTGATGCTGCTGAGAAATCATCATTTGATGTTATCTTGAAATCAGCTGGTCCTAACAAATTAGCGATCGTTAAATTAGTGAAAGACTTAACTGGTTTAGGTTTGAAAGAAGCGAAAGATGTAGTTGATGCTGCACCGAAAGCTGTTAAAGAAGGTGTATCTAAAGACGAAGCTGAAGGTTTGAAAAAATCGTTAGAAGAAGCTGGTGCTGAAGTTGAATTGAAGTAATTCAACCCAACCTATCTTGTGAAAAAAGGGAATGGCAACATTCCCTTTTTTTTGTTTAATCCCTTATCTTTGTCCTCCTATTTTACCTTTATTTATGCAGAATCTGATCAAAATGCTTCCTGATGCCATCGCAAATCAAATTGCGGCTGGAGAGGTAGTCCAGCGACCGGCCTCCGTAGTGAAGGAATTAATGGAAAACTCGATTGATGCAGGCGCCAGCTTTGTACAATTAATCGTGAAAGAAGCTGGCAAAGTAAGCATTCAGGTCATCGACGATGGAAAAGGAATGTCGCCACAAGATGCCCTCATGTGTTTTGAGCGCCATGCTACCTCGAAGATCAGTAAGGCTGAAGATTTGTTTGCGATTCGCACGATGGGATTCAGAGGAGAGGCTTTAGCCTCCATCGCCTCGGTAGCCCAGGTGGAATTGAAGACTCGGCGGGAAGAAGATGAACTCGGTAGTTTGTTACGCATGGAAGCGTCCGTATTGAAGGCGAATGAACAAGTGGCCGCCCCTAAAGGAACGTCGATTCTTGTCAAAAACCTGTTTTACAACATCCCAGCGCGTCGCAATTTCTTAAAATCAAATCCGGTGGAGATGCGCCATATTTTGGATGAATTCCAACGTGTTGCGTTAGCCAATCCAGAGATCAAATTCTCCTTAGTACAAAACGAACAAGAAACTTATGCGCTACCCGTTGAAAAACTGGGCAAACGAATTGTGGATTTGTTCGGCAAAACCTACCGAGAACAGTTAGCCACCTGCGAGGAAACCACGAACTACGTAAGCATCAAAGGCTATGTGGGACGTCCAGAATACGCAAAGAAAACACGCGGGGAACAATTCTTCTTTGTGAACAACCGATTCATCAAGAGTTCCTACCTGCACCACGCGGTGATGAGCGCTTATGAACGTTTAGTTCCCGAAGGCACCTTCCCTTTCTATGTATTGTTTCTAACGCTAGATCCTGCGCACATTGACATCAATGTGCATCCGACGAAAACGGAAATCAAATTTGATGACGAGCGATCGATTTATGCCATTTTACAAGCTGCCATTCGGAAGACACTTAGTTTACATCATTTAATTCCCTCGCTCGATTTCGATGCGAATGTAAACTTCCGTCATCCCGAAGGTGCGTCGGTATCTACGGGCTCGATTCCTTCGTTTTCAGGCTCGAATTCCCATCGCCCTGTTCAAGATGCTTGGAAGAAGCTTTACGAGGGCTTAAACGACAATATTGAAGCTTTTGAGCGAGGTGATGTGGCTGAGCCGACTACGCATTTATTCAGTGAGCCGGTCACAACTATTCAAAGCAAGGCTAATACGTGGACTGCTGACAGTTCTGCACACACTAATTTTCAAGTTATTCAGATTTTGAATAAGTTTTTGGTGGTGACCCTGTCTGGCGGAATGTTGCTAATTGACCAAAAAAAGGCCTACCAGCGAATCTTATTTGATCAGTTCTCAGAGAATCTCGTGAAGAAGAATGGCGTTTCTCAACAATTATTATTCCCGCAGATTCTTCGCATTAATCCGGCAGATGCTGTTTTAGTAGAGGAAATCCTGGGAGATATCACCGATTTAGGTTTTGGGCTGACTAAAGATTCAGAAGAAAATTACTGGATTCAGGGGGTGCCGGCCGGAATAGGTGAGGAAGACGGTCAAAATTTAGTAGAGGGAATTTTAGAACAAGTGAAAAACGAGGCATCTCATTTAGGCCAAAATCACTCCGAAAAAATCGCCCGCATTTTAGCAAACCGTGCGGCTGTTCGCTTCCAATCAAAAAAACTGGTAGCCGAAGAAATGTCTGCATTAGTAGAACAATTGTTTGCGAGTACCAACCCATCCTATTCACCCAATGGAGAAATAATCAGCCGGCAGTTAAATGAGGCTGAAATTAGTCAATTAATTGGCTAGTTCTTTGGCACGATCCTTTGCCGCGATAATTCCTTTTTGTAATCCTGCTGCGACTAAATTTTCTTGGAAAGTCTTTAACGCTGCTTCTGTAGTCCCCCCCTTCGAAGCCACCGCTTGAATTAATTCATCCAACGTCTTATCGCTGGTCTGCATTAAATGATAAGAACCTAACATCGTCTGCTTAACTAAAAGAGAGGCCATCGCTGGCTCAAAACCCATTTGAACACCTGCATCGATCATTGCCTTAATCAAATAGAAGAAATAGGCCGGGCCACTTCCACTTAAGCCAGTCACGGCATCGAGCAAGCTTTCTTCCTCTAAAAACACCGCACGGCCCGTCGAATTAATGAGGTTTTCTACCTTCCGAATATCGGACATCCCTACAGCAGATGCCGCTGCAAATGCCGTCATCCCCATGCCTAAAAGTGCAGGTGTATTAGGCATTGCACGAACCACTAAATCATGTGATAAACTTGCTTGTATATTCGCAATCGGAATACCCGCCATAATGGACAAAACAATCTGGTTAGGCTGAATAAATCGAGCTAATTCTGCGGAAACAGACGGATAATCTTGAGGCTTCACCGATAAGATAATCAAATCAGCTACTGCCACCTTCTCTGAAATGGTATCGACCACAATCCCCGCTTTTTGTTCTTGCAGAATATCGCCGCGCTCTTTATTCTTTTCAATCAGAATCAGTTCCTCCTTTGAAACCAAATTATATTGAATAAAGGAATTGGCGAACGCCATCCCCATATTTCCACAACCAATGATCGCTATTTTCATCTTACTTTGTTTCAAATAGTTTTGCCAAATACTGGTCCAAAGCCGCCCCTCTTAATCCTTTAGCAATAATTCGGCCTTCTGGATTGACTAAAAAGGTCTGCGGAATGGAATTAACCTGGTAAGCCTGAGCACCAGCCGAGTTCCAATATTGTAAATCAGATACGTGTTTCCAGACTAATTTATCTGTTTCGATTGCCTTCAGCCAGGCCTCCCTGTTTTGATCTAAACTCACCCCAAAAATCTCAAACCCTTTGTCTTTATAGGCAGCATAAGTCTTCACTACATTTGGATTCTCCCGGCGGCAAGGACCGCACCAACTTGCCCAAAAATCAATCAACACATATTTCCCGCGTAGAGAGCTCAACGCTAAATTAGGCCCTTCAGGCGTCGCTAAATTAATTTCCGGAGCCATTGCCCCTTCATTCACTCCTTGCAAGCGGTGTAGGTTAGTAACAAATTGCTGCACCTGTGGATGATTCGGTCTCGCCTTTCCTAACCTGTCCGCAATTTCTAACAACGATGCCATTTCTTTCTCCGCAGGCAAAAAATTCGTAGCCCAAAGAGCCACTAAATGACTCCCCATCTTCGGAATCAGGGCTTTGATTCTATTCGTGCTAGCTGTTTGAGCCTGTGTAAACTCCGCTTGAATACGTTTCTCTTGCTTTTGATCCAATTGAATCTCTTGATTCCATTTGCGGACTTTTGCCTCCATCTCTTTCGAGATAGCCATTAATTCCAGCATATAGTTGACATTAGGATAATCCCCTTTCATCGTAAAATTACCCTTACCATCTTCATCATTGATACCATCAGCGACGATATCAATTGTTTCACCCCCCTCTAAAATAACCAATACTTTTTGTGGTTTAGGCGTATCAAAAAAATTCAATAAGTAGAAAGCTCCTTGATCTTTTACTTTTCCTCTAAATACTACTTTTCGTTGAGCTGATGGACTTGCTGAATCGATCTTAACAATCTTGCCTAACTCATTAATGTATTCTAAATAGATTTTTTTACCTGGAACAAGCGTCTTCGCTTCCACGCGCAGCTCAAAATTTTGAGCCTGAATGGCGGTCGCAAATAACAATATGATCCCAATAATTCTCATTTATGCTTTCGCTAGTTCTGCTGACATTAATTGATTCACCCGCTTAGGATCAGCAGTCCCCTTCGATTTCTTCATCACTTCACCAATGAACAAGGCGATCAACCCTTTCTTCCCTTTTTGAAATTCCTTCACCTTCTCTGGATAAGCAGCAATCGCTTCCTGTACCCAAGTAATTAATTCATCACCTGATTGTGCATTCAACCAACCCTGCTCCTCCACAATTTGCAAGAGCGATCTACTCGGATTTTCTATAGCCAAAGGAAATAATTGATGTGCCGCTAAATTATGAGTTAGGGTACCCGCCTCAACTAAATCGACTAATTCAGCCAAGGTCTTAGGACTTAATTCAAATTCCGTTATTGATTGATTCGTTTCATTCAAATGTGACTTCACAGGTCCCATTAGCCAGTTCGAAATCGATTTATAGGCTTTAGAATAGGAAGCTGCCTCTTCAAAATAGATGGCCATTTCTCGCGTATCCGCTAAAAAGTGTGCATCATAAGCAGGCAAGCCAAATTCCTTCACTAACCTTTGCTCTTGTTCCCAAGGCAATAGAGGCATGGCCGCCTTAATTTCTTGCAACCAC
>DLPD01000016.1:0-1351 GCA_002479785.1 Cytophagaceae bacterium UBA7467 | reverse complement strand
CCTTCGTTTAATACCTTCGTTTGACGAACGATTTCGTGCTCTATTGCTCGTTGAATATTTCGCAGGGAGTTCATATTCTTAATCTCCACTTTCGTACCTAAGGCCGTTGTCCCTACAGGACGAATCGAAACGTTCACATCCGCACGTAAAGACCCCTCTTCCATATTTCCATCACAAATTCCTAAGTAGCGCACTAATTTACGCACCTCAGAAACCAGAGCAAAAGCTTCTTCAGAGGAGTGGATAGTCGGCTCTGTCACCATCTCAATGAGGGGAGTACCTGCTCTATTATAGTCTAAAAAACTGAAAGGATTATCTCCCTCATGTAGCGATTTACCTGCATCCTCTTCTAGGTGAATGTGGTGAAACGCTAACCGCTTATCCCCTTCCTTCAAATGAACCAAAACAGAACCTCCTATGCAAATAGGCGTTTTATCCTGCGTGATTTGGTATCCTTTAGGAAGATCTGGGTAAAAATAATTCTTACGATCAAAATACTGAAAAGGGGCAATTTTAGAACCAATGGCTAAACCCATCTTTATAGCGAACTCCACCACCTTTTTGTTTAAATAAGGTAAGGTACCTGGATGACCTAAGGAAATAGGAGAAATTAAGGTATTCGCCTCTTGACCAAAAAGCACAGGATCGCTAGCGAAAATCTTCGAATTAGTCTGCAACTGTGCATGAATTTCAAGGCCAATAACGGGTTGATAGGAAATGCTCACTGAATAGTATTTATAACCGAGATAGGGTATAAAGATACAAAATTCCTGCGTTTAAAGATATCAACTACTTGATTTTGCAGGTACAAGCGGTTTTATGCTTATAATTAAACCAATAGGCTAATGTGATAAATACCCCTAAAGATAGACCAAAAATCCATTCAATAGACTTCATCCCAACCAACGTATCCACCAGTTTAATCAAAACAGCCAACCCCAAAAAATAGAATGGCATTGGCTTTCTATGTTTACGATAATCCTGCCATAAGAGAAATATGGCCATTCCAAAACTCCCAATAACTAAAGTCCATTCTGCCAAAGGACTAAAGGCAATAGAACTAGCTAAATAAGGTGCTGCAAATAGTATAAGAGGCAAAGTAAGGCAATGTATCGCACAAAGAAGGGAGAGAAAAACCCCTACTTTCTCAGCTGGCAATAAATGCTTATACTTATTATTAGACATTTAACTAAATATTTACACTGATACATATTTGCAATAGTGTTGCAAAGATAAAGAATAAAGCACAAAGCATAAAGCATAAAGTAGATAATCAGTGGGTAGTAGTCCGGAGGGAGGAAGTCCGAAGGGAGGGAGTCCGAAGGAAGGTAGTCCGGAGGGAGGTAGTCCG
>DLPD01000033.1 GCA_002479785.1 Cytophagaceae bacterium UBA7467 | reverse complement strand
ATGAATATTTAACAAAAAAGCCCGCTGAAATCAGCGGGCTTTTTTGTTAAATATTCATCAACGATTCTCTGCGTCTCATTTTTCCGGCTGGAATACCGAACATCATTTTGAATCGACGGCAGAAATACGCGGTGTCTTTGTAGCCTACTTCGGAACCGATAGCCCGGATGGATTTCTTCGTCGTACGAAGTAAACCTACCGCCGCTTCCATACGTTGGTACTCGATATAATCTTGCGGGTTGATTCCCGTTAACATCTTGAAATATTGACCTACGTAGTCTTCAGATACGTTTGCTACGTTTGCCAAAACTTTGTTTGACAAATCACCGCCCAAATGATCCTTGATGTATGCGAAGATATCGATTAAGCGTGGGTCTTTAAAGTAAGTAGAGTTTGTGGCTAATTGCTCAACGAATAAACGGTTTTCGATGATGTAGCGAATGACTTCGATCACGATCTCTTCCGTTTTGATTTTAATAATACGCCCTTTACCAATGGCATCCGAAAGATCTTCTTCTAATATCTCGCGGATGGTAGCAGCTAATTTATCGTCACGTTTAATTAAGAACGGAGGAATATCTAATGATGTAAAGAAGTTAACAGAGTCAAACACTTTCGCTTCAAAGGCTACCATACCGAATGAATTCGGTTGTGTTCCGATTTGCGTCGGATCTGTATTTTGGTCAAAATACAATTCCCGGTGCGTCATAAACTCCTCATTGTTTACCGCTTTCGGTTTTTCTGCATTCCCGTACGTAACGCTAATCATTTTACCCCCTGGGATGAAAAGCATATCGCCTTCTTCCACCGGTGTTTCTTCTTCACCAAAAGAAACCTCACCTTTGTACAATATCAAGAGTGAATTTTCTACGTCATAGAAATTCTTGATACGAATAGGTTGTAATATTCTAATGTTCCTTGCTTTGATGAATTTAACACCTAAGGACTCGATGATCTTGTTATAATCTTCCATAATTTGTCACCAGACGGAGTAATTAATACGAATTTTCTGCTAAACTTGGACAAAACTAATAAATCAGATAATAATTCCAAATTATTTTGTCGATTAATTTGCTCATTTTATCCTATTTTTTTCCGCTTAATTTATTGTAATATATTAATAAGAGAGCGTTTTTAAAATTTAGTGATTTCTGAGAACCTGCTTTGGCCTTTTTTATAATTATTTCGTGGAAAATCTAAAATTCGTTTTTTTTCAAATTTTAGCTCAATTTTTATGTAAATTTGTGTTTTACAATCACAAAATCAGATGGGATTATTTAATTTTCTTTCGAAGGATATTGCCATGGACTTAGGTACGGCGAATACTTTGATTATTCACAAAGACCAGGTTGTCGTGGACGAGCCTTCGATTATTGCGTTAGATCGTAACACGAACAAGGTTTTAGCGGTGGGTCGTCAAGCGATGATGATGCACGAGAAAACGAATGATAATATTAAAACGATCCGTCCTTTAAAAGATGGTGTGATTGCTGACTTTACCGCGGCAGAATTAATGATGCGCGGTTTAATCAAGATGATGGATAAAGGAAATTCTTTCTTTTCTCCAGCATTGCGCATGGTAATTTGTATCCCATCTGGTATTACGGAGGTGGAGAAAAGAGCCGTTAAAGACTCCGCAGAACATGCTGGAGCACGTGAAGTGTATATGGTACACGAGCCGATTGCGGCCGCAATTGGTATCGGAATTGATATTGAACAACCGAATGGATCTCTTGTCGTAGATATTGGAGGTGGTACCACAGAAGTAGCGATCATTTCCTTAAGTGGTATCGTCGTGGAAAATTCGATTCGTGTTGCTGGGGATGAATTTACACGTGATATTAAAGATTATTTGTTGCGTGAGCACAAGCTAGTGATTGGTGAGCGTTCTGCGGAGCAAATCAAAATTCAAGTGGGTTCAGCATTGCCAGAACTAGAGAATCCGCCTGCGGATTTTGAGATCCGTGGTCGTGATCAGATGACGGGTATTCCTAAAGAAATCTTAATAAATTATTCTGAAATCGCTTATGCCTTAGATAGCTCGATTACGAAAATCGAGGTAGCTATTATGGAGACTTTACAAAGAGCTCCGGCGGAATTATCAGGTGATATCTTCCATAATGGTATTCACTTAGCCGGCGGTGGTGCGATGTTGCACGGATTAGATAAGCGTATTGAGAAGAAGACGCAACTAAAAGTCCACGTGGCTGATGATCCGTTGAAGGCGGTCATCCGGGGTACAGGTGAGATCTTGAAAAACTTAGAGAAATACCGTCCGGTATTGATTACCTAGGGGATGAATCAACTGTTTCAGTTTTTATTGCGTCAGCGAAATCTGCTTCTGTTTATTTTGCTGCAGGTTATCAGTCTTTGGGCTGTGTTCACCTACAATAATTACCAACACACACTTTATTTTAATACGACGAATTCCTGGGCAGCTTCTCTGTTGTCCACTCGTCAAGAAGTGGCTACCTACCATCAGTTGAGAGATATTAATGGTGAGTTAGCCTTGGAGAATCAAAAACTACATCAGCAGATTTTTCAACTGCAGGCTCAAGTTCAGCAGAAAGCTGATTTACCTGTTTTTTTTAGTAAGGCATCATTGGATCGCTACAAACCGATCGCTTGCAAGGTAATTGATCAAAGTACCCGGAATTCCCAAAATTATTTGACGATTGAAAAAGGCTACTTAGACGGAATCAAGCCTGGAATGGCGGTTATTTCCTCTACTGGAGTGGTAGGTAAAGTGATTTCATGTACGGAGAATTTGGCCTTAATTGTTTCCGTTTTGCATACGAGTAATACGGTTTCCGCTAAAATCAAGTCTTCTGGCGAGCTTGGTTACATTAAGTGGCCGGGTTATCAACCTGAGGTGGCAGAGTTAATGGACGTATCTAAATACAAAAAAGTAGTGAAAGGGGATACAATTGTTACGTCGGATTATAATGCGGTGTATCCTCCTAATATCCCTATAGGTATAGTGGCCAAAGTCGGCTTGCAAGACGATGGTACTTTTCACGATATTAAAGTGATGCTTTTGACGCATTTCTCGACACTACGTTATGTGTATGTGATCGAAAATAAGTTTGCTGGTCAGCAGGCGAAATTAGAACAGGCAAAACCTAAAATCGACTAAGATGAGCGCTAATTTTCAATACAAATGGTGGATAGCGGTCGTTTTGACGATTGTGGTACAGTTATTGTTCTTGCGGGATTTGGCCTTATTCTATTATGGTTTCTGCTTCCTCTATTTGTGGGCAATCATTAAAGCCCCCATCGAAACCCCTCCGGTCTATTTGATTTTAGGGGGATTTGCTCTCGGTTGGTTGCTAGATATTTTCTATAATACACATGGAATGCACGCATTTGCCACGGTTTTAGTAGCCTGGTTGCGCCCTACCTTCTTTAATATTTTAACACCGGCGAATGGATACGATGAACGCTCTTCAATCAGTTTAGAGGAGATGAAGTGGATGTGGTTTTATCCGTATCTAACCTTGATGTTGTTTACGCACCATTTTGTGTTATTTCAGTTAGAGGCAAGTGAGTCAAGTTTATTTGGCCTTAGTCTGTTGAAAGCCTTTTTAAGTACTATTTTAGGCGTGATTGTGTTTACCTTGTTGGAGTTATTCAATAAGGGAAAATAAGTCTTTTTGTCACCTTTTCGTTTTGGCGTTTAAATTGTAAGCATTGTGTTATCTGATAGATAAACCGCCATGAGTACAGAAATAAGTGCAGCCGTCACGCTGACAGAATCGCAAGCCAGAGCACTCTTCGAAAAGGAGTTTGTCCCGCATATGGATGCGATGTATAATTTTGCCCTTCGACTAACGAATGACGAGGATGATGCGCATGATTTAGTGCAGGATACCTGCATGCGCGCCTTTCGTTTTATTGGCTCTTTTGAGCCTGGGACCTATGCTAAAGCCTGGTTGTTCCGCATTCTCAAGAATAATTTCATCAACGATTACCGCAAAAAATCGCGTGGACCATCCAAGGTTGAATTTGAGTGGGTGGAGCAATCTTTTGCGGGTGAAGATGACCCGGAGCCGGCCTTCCAGGCGGATCTTCAGGCGGAGACTGTGAATGAAATGTTAGGAGATGAGATTACTTCTGCCATTCAAGCCTTGCCTGTTGATTTTAGAATGATCATTATTCTATGTGATTTAGAGGAGTTTAGCTACGAAGAGATGGCTAAAATCTTGAATATTCCCATCGGTACCGTCCGATCTCGATTGCACCGTGCTCGAACTATGCTAAAGGAAACCTTAGCCACCTACGCCGCTAAAAAAGGCTACAAAACTGACATGTTGTCAGCCTAGCTCTGAACTATTTTATTCCCATCGATGTTAAAAACACTATGAAGACGAATTGTTCCCATCAAACTGATTGCATGAAGCTAATCCAGCGTATTTTGGATAAAGAGGCGTCTGCTGAGGAAGAAGCACGTTTTGTAGCGAATAAAGGCCAATGTTTACCTTGTCAAGAAGGCTATAAATTGGAAATTGCCCTTCGAAAAGCCTTAAAATCCAACTGCACTTCTAGCTGCCCTTCTAGTTTACTGGAAAGTATTCGTTCGAAAATATCGTCGATTCTACTCCTTATATTGATCTTAATTCCCTTATTTTGTTGGTTCATTTAATCATCGGAATTTTTGGAAGGCAAACTCATCATATTTTCGGCCCCTTCGGGTTCAGGTAAAACGACTATCGTTAAAGAATTATTAGCGCGTAATGCTAATTTAGGTTTCTCTATTTCTGCTTGTACTCGTGATAAACGAGGTCGTCATGAAGAGCATGGTAAGGACTATTATTTTTTAACGCCGGATGATTTTCGCCAAAGAATTGCGAATGACGAGTTTGTGGAATGGGAGGAGGTCTATGCAGGGGCATATTATGGCACCTTAAAATCTGAAATCGAGCGTATTTGGGCTTCTGGTAAACACGTTATTTTTGACGTGGATGTACGGGGTGGTTTGGCCTTGAAGAAGTATTATGGTGATCGCGCCTTGGCTATTTTTGTGAAGGTGCCTACGCTAGAGATGTTAGAGGAACGCTTGCGCTCTCGCGGGACGGAGGATGAAGAAGCCTTATCCAAGCGAATTTTTAAGATGAAATTTGAGTGGTCTTTTCAAGATCAATTCGATGTCGTGCTAGTGAATGATAAATTGGAAGATGCCGTAGCAGAGGCTCAAGCCCTGTTCGAAAATTTGACTAAATAATGAAAGTTGGCCTGTTTTTTGGTTCGTTTAACCCGATACACATGGGTCATTTGATCATTGCGCAGGCGGTGCTGAATCAGACGGATGTAGACCAAATTTGGTTCGTCGTTTCTCCTCAAAATCCCCACAAAAAAAGTAAATCTTTATTGCATGAATTTGACCGTTTGGATCTTGTGGATCGAGCTATTTCGGATCATTATTCATTTAAATCTTCAGACATTGAGTTTACCTTACCACGACCTTCTTATACCATAGACACGCTCGTTCATTTAGCGGAACGTCACCCGGAGACAGAGTTCAAGTTGATTATGGGTGGGGATAATTTAGAGCAGTTCAAGAGTTGGAAAAACTATAACCAAATACTTGATTATTATGGTCTCTACGTGTATCCACGCGGAGAGGAGCCTACATCAGATTTGTGGTCTCATAAGAACGTGCAGCGTATAGAAGCACCTGTTTTACACATTTCAGCTACTTATATTAGAGCCTGTATTCAGCAAGGTCAGTCCATAAAATACCTAGTACCTGATGAAGTGGAGGCATTAATCTCCGCTAAAAAATTCTACCTTTAGGCCTTTCCGCCTAATTGATGATCTCCTATTTTTCCCGTTTCCCCTTTGTCCGAATTTTGCTGTTTTGGATGCTGGGTATCTTGCTTGCTGGATTGCCCTTTTGGCCCCTTTTGGGTTGTTTAGGATGTATTATACCGGGTAGAGTTTGCAGAAGTATCGGCATTTCCTCTTTGATTGTGGTGTTCGCGATGGCTTGGTCGAATCACCTGAAGCCCGTTCTTTCTGTACTTCCACTCGATGGGTTCGTGTTTCAGGTGGAAGGATCTGTGGAGGAGAAGCCGAAGTCCTGGTCAGTGTTAGCTAGGTGTAAAGGGCTCCGAGATTCGACGCAGACTTGGTCCTCTAATGCTGGAATAGTGCGATTATACCTTGCTAAGCAACTGCTTAAACCTAAATCTGGCGATTTGTACGTGGTCAAGCAAACGGTTAAGCCTTTTCCTTTACCATTTTTTCCGTTTGAAAAGGATTGGGGAGCCTATTTTACTCAAAAAGGTATAGGGGGGACTGCTTTTGTTTCATATGATCGGATTCGACTGTTGAAAATGGGAGCGGTAGAAGTGACTTTTTTCGAAAAGGCTCAGGGTCATTTCGTTGGACTGCTTGAACGAGCCTTTGATCCAGGACGAGATCGGGATGTGGCCGAAGCGATGTTGTTAGGAGTGAAGACAAAGATTGATTTTGAGACCTTGTCGACTTATTCTGCTTTAGGAGCTATTCACATTTTATCTGTTTCGGGTCTTCATGTGGGGCTATTATATGTAGGTTTAAGTCTTTTATTGGGATTTTTAGGAAATCGAAGGCCGGCTGGGCCTTATGTATTTTTTGGATTGATGATGGCTTTGCTTTGGTGCTATGCGGGCATCAGCGGTTTTTCTTTACCAGTGCTAAGATCAGCTTGGATGTTTTCGGTGATTCTTTTTGCGAAAACTTTTCTTCGAAGGCAGGAAAGTCTAAATACCTTGGCTTTTAGTGCTTTTGTTCTTTTGTTTCTGAATCCAGCCTCCTTGTTTGAAGCGGGTTTTCAGCTTTCTTATTTAGCAGTTTGGGGATTAATTGCTTTTCAGCAACGCTGGGCTTCTGTTATTCAATTCTCTGGCTGGCTTCGCTGGCCATTGACCCAGATTTGGGAATTAACTTGCGTGGCATTAGCTGCTCAAATTTTTACTTGGCCCTTGATCGTGTATTATTTTCATCAATTGCCTCATCCGATTTCCTTTTTTCTGTTAAATCCCGTTTTGATTTTATGCTCCTCTATTGCGTTATTTCTCGGTTTTTTGTTGTTAGCAATGGGTTCCTTTTTACCGGATTGGGCCTTTCAACCATTGGCTTATTTAGGAAGGACAAGTTTTCAATTGTTGCACGGTATGATGTTTAGCTGGGTGGAGCGGGTCACTTCCGTTATGCCCTTTTTGCGGATTTCATGGCTTGAAATGGGATTTTATTTTCTAGTGATTGCCCTATTGGTTTGGGCTCCTCGACGATGGCAATGGGTGGCCTGCATCTCGCTATTGTTTTGGCAAACCCCGGAAACAAAACCTCAGGCTTATCTCAGTGCGGTAAAGGGTGAGGCAGTGTGGGTCGAGAATAATGGAGTTAAATCCATCGCCTCTTTACCTGCGAGTGCAGATCCAGCCTGGATTCAGGCTCATCTTAGTCCAATGTGGGCGAATGTAGGAGTAAAGGATACGCTGGTAAGAAGGTGGCCCATAGCGGGCAATTTACAATGGAAATACCGAGATGCTGGTTTTGCCTATGTTCGGATTCCGACGGAGTGTAGGGCTCAGCAGCATTTGATCTTGGGGAAAGAAGTGAAATACCGTGATAAGGAATGGTTGAAAAGCTGGCGTCAGGCGACGTGGTACTTTTTGAAAAAACCGAGCACCTATTGGATGGGGGAGCTAAAGCCTTATTTACCCCAAAAATATTATTTTTTAGACGAACAACCTGCTATTCAATTATAAAAAAAGGCTGCCGGTGAGGGCAGCCTTTCATCATTAGCTTGGCTTCTTCTCGTTACGCTTACGTTCGTTTGGATCTAACCAAATTTTACGCATACGTAATGATTTAGGCGTGATTTCTAAGTATTCATCCTTTTGGATAAATTCCATACACTCTTCTAAAGAGAAGTTTAATTTCGGAGCAATTTTAGTGGCAGAATCTGAACCAGACGCACGCATATTCGTTAATTGCTTCGAAGCTTGTAAGTTAACTTCGATATCGTTTTGACGATTGTGTTCTCCCACAACCATTCCAGTGTATACTTCTTCACCTGGATCGATGAAGAACACCCCTCTGTCTTGTAATTTATC
>DLPD01000024.1:4889-5191 GCA_002479785.1 Cytophagaceae bacterium UBA7467 | reverse complement strand
CTTGAACTTGGGCCGTACAGCGCAAATATTTGCGTTAGCGTGGTTAGTTTTCGGATTAGTAGTGTACTTCTTGTATGGTAGACCTAAGTCTCACTTGAATACGAGAGAGTAATTCTATTCATTCTTACAGGAGAGCCGGGGCGAAAGCCCCGGCTCTTTTTTTTACCCTTTTAATTCCCCCGATTTTGGCGTATTTTTGCACCTTGATTTTTTAATAAAGAACGCATGAGTCAGATTGAAAGTGAAATTGCGAAACGCAGAACCTTTGGGATTATTTCACACCCCGATGCCGGTAAAACCAC
>DLPD01000024.1:0-4844 GCA_002479785.1 Cytophagaceae bacterium UBA7467 | reverse complement strand
GCCGGTAAAACCACATTGACGGAGAAATTGCTACTCTTTGGGGGAGCGATCCAAACAGCCGGTGCCGTAAAATCAAACAAGATTAAGAAAGGGGCTACCTCTGACTTCATGGAGATCGAACGTCAGCGTGGTATCTCGGTGGCGACCTCCGTGATGACTTTCGAGTACAATCAATTAAAAATCAATATCCTGGATACACCGGGTCACAAGGACTTCGCTGAAGATACTTACCGTACGTTGACGGCGGTGGATTCCGTGATTTTGGTGATTGACTGCGTGAAGGGGGTGGAGGAACAAACGGAGCGTTTGATGGAGGTTTGCCGTATGCGCAAAACACCTGTAATCATCTTCATTAACAAGATGGACCGCGAAGGCCAAAACCCGTTCGACCTTTTGGATGAATTAGAACAAAAATTAGGCATCTCTGTACGTCCGTTAACTTGGCCGATTAATATGGGCCAAAACTTCAAAGGCGTCTATAACCTCATGGAAAAATCGCTGAATTTGTTTTCTGCGAATAAGACCAAAATTGAAAAAGAAGTCGTCGCTGTCGACATCGATTCCCCTGATTTAGATGCCCGTGTGGGTGACCGCGATGCGAATCAATTACGCGAGGACGTTGAGTTAATCGACGGCGTTTACGAACCCTTCGATCGCAATGATTACCTAGCAGGTGATATCGCTCCTGTGTTTTTTGGCTCTGCTGTAAATAACTTTGGCGTTCAAGAACTATTAGACACCTTTACCCGTATCGCACCTACCACTCAAGCCAGAGGTACTGACGTGCGTACCGTGGAACCTGAAGAGAAGAAATTCACTGGATTCATCTTTAAAATACACGCAAACTTAGACCCGAAACACCGCGACAGAATCGCCTTCTTGCGTATTTGTTCGGGTGTATTTAAGCGCAACACTTTCTACCAACATATCCGTTTAAAGAAAAACGTTCGTTTCGCGAACCCCTATAACTTTATGGCCCAAGATAAAGAGGTCATTGAAGAAGGTTTCCCAGGAGACGTTGTGGGTCTTTATGATACAGGAAACTTCAAAATCGGCGATACACTCACGGAAGGCGAAGTATTGAACTACCAAGGTATTCCATCCTTCTCTCCAGAAATTTTCAAGGAGTTAATTAATCTCGATCCGATGAAAGCGAAACAGCTCGAAAAAGGTATCGATCAATTAACCGATGAAGGAGTAGCCCAGTTATTCACTCAGCCACAATTAGGTAATCGCAAGATCGTAGGCACTGTGGGAGATCTACAATATGAGGTAATCCAATACCGCCTCGAGCACGAATACGGCGCGAAATGTCGCTTCGATGGAATGCCAGTGACGAAAGCCTGTTGGATTACTTCTGAAGACCCGAAAAAACTCCAAGAGTTTGTCCGCTTGAAAGGCCAAAACATCGCCCAAGACAAAGACGGCAATTACGTCTTCTTAGCTGAATCCGATTGGATTCTTCGCATGAACCAGACGAACAATCCGGAGATCGAATTCCACTTTACGAGTGAATTTAAGTTAGCATAAAAAAAGGCCTCCATTCAGAGGCCTTTTTTTATGAGTTCGGTAATATTTCAAGAATTCATCTCCGAAGGAGATACCAACTCTATTCTTTGTGCTTTATTCTCTATGCTTTCATTTATACCAAACCTAAATCCTCCTGAATAACCCCCACCTTCTTCTGTAATTCCGCATACACGGTGAAAAAGTCTGCCGCAGAAGCTAAAGGCGCGTTGACAGAAACATAGAATTTGATTTTAGGTTCCGTTCCCGATGGACGTGCGGATACTTTCGATCCGTCCGCGAGGATTAATTGAATCACGTTAGAGGCTTCGATGCCTAAGCCCACTTTGATAGGGGTTGTTTCGCCTGTCAATAGGTCGGTAGAAACTAATCCCTCGTAGTCTAAAACGCGCACTGGTTTGGAACCTGCTACGGTGGCAGGGACGTTCGAGCGTAAGTTGATCATCATTTGTTTGATCTCCTCGGCACCGGCTTTTCCTTTTTTGGTCAATGAAATAAGACCTTCATAATAGAAATTGTTTTCTACGTACATTTCGGCTAGGAAGTCAAAGAGCGATTTGCCCTGATCTTTCGCGTAAGCTGTTAATTCTGCAATCATGGCACAAGAAGCCACAGCGTCCTTATCACGCACGGCATCGCCAATTAAATAGCCGTAGGACTCCTCTCCGCCGCCTAGGAACTTTTCTTTTCCTTCTAATTCGCGGATGACTTGGGCGATGTATTTAAAACCGGTTAAGGTATTATAGCAAGGCACGCCTTTAGAAGCGCACATTTTGTCGATCAAATCGGTCGTTACGATAGTTTTTGCGGCGAACTCATTACCCTTTAAATCCGATACTTTTAATAAGTAATAGAGGATTAGGCTGGCCATTTGGTTACCATTTAATAGGGCCCATTCGCCGTCTGGGCTTTTCACAGCAGCTCCCACACGGTCTGCGTCGGGGTCTGTGGCGATAACTAGGTCAGCATCGATTTCTTTAGCCTTATTTAATGCCAAAGTCAAGGCTTCTTTCTCCTCTGGATTCGGATAAATGACCGTAGGGAAGTTTCCGTTTGGAATTGCTTGCTCTTCTACGACGGTTACAGCTTCGAACCCTAGTAATTGTAAAGCGGGCGGCACTAACGTTATCCCCGTTCCGTGAATAGGGGAGAAAACAATTTTAAGGTCTTTTTGACGCTTAATTACTTCCGGCTGGCGGCAGTTCGCAAGGATTGTTTGTAGGTAGGCCTCATCAATGGCGCCATCTAGCAGGTGCAATAAGGCATCGTTTCCTTCGAATTTAATTTCCGAAATGCTGGTAATCGCATTTACCTCTTTAACGATGTTTTTATCGTGAGGGGCAACCACCTGAGATCCATCTGACCAATAGGCCTTATAGCCGTTGTATTCCTTCGGGTTATGCGAGGCCGTGATGACTAAACCTGCTTGGCAGCCTAGGTGGCGTACCGTGAAAGAAAGTTGTGGTGTGGGACGCAAAGCCGGGAATAAATAGACTTCGATGCCATTTGCGGTAAAAATGTCCGCTGCGATGCGCGTGAATTCAGGCGAATTATTGCGGGAATCGTGCGCGATGGCCACTTTGATTTTTTGGCCTGGTAAAGATGCATTTAAGTAGTTCGCAAAGCCTTGAGTAGCTGCGCCTACCGTGTATTTGTTCATTCGATTCGAGCCTACTCCCATCTCGCCGCGCATTCCACCGGTCCCAAATTCTAAGGATTTGTAGAACGAGTCCGTCAACGTCGTCTGGTCTTCTTTTGCAATTAGGTCTTGAATGGTTGCCTTGGTTTCAGCGTCGTAAGGGCCTGAAAGCCATTGGTCAATCGTTTGTTGCGTGGTCGAATCTAAAGTCATATTATGCGGAAATTGTGCCAGAGAACACTTGTTTCGCTGGGCCGATCAAGAAAATATTGGTAAAACCGGTGATAGCATCGCCGTCGAAATTTACAGCTAACTCACCACCTAGGGTTTTGATTTTAATAGGAGTTTGTACGTTTTTGAAGGTCTTAGCCACTAAAGCCGCCGCCGTCACCCCCGTACCACACGAATACGTTTCATCTTCTACGCCGCGTTCGTACGTACGCACGAAAAGGGTTTGGTCATCTAATTTTTCAACGAAATTTGCATTCGTGCCATGAATGGGCTGGTATGCCTCGGAGTAGCGGATCGCTGCGCCCGTATTTTTGACATCATAAAACTGCACCTGATTCGTAAAACGCACGAAATGAGGCGAACCTGTATTCGTAAAATAGTCATCATTGTGCTGCTCGATACCTGGAACATCCATCATTTGTAAGGAAATGGTTTCAGGGTTAATATAGGCCAAATGAGGCCCATCTACCGCGATAAAGTTTGCTTTCTCAGTCACGATGCCTAAATCCGCCGCAAAGCGAACTAAACAGCGACCACCATTACCACACATCGTGCCCTCGGTTCCATCGGAATTATAATAAACCATTCTGAAATCATAGCCTTCAGCCTCTTGCAAGAGCATAAAGCCATCAGCCCCTATCCCAAAACGGCGGTGGCATAACTGCGCAATCGCTTCTTGATCTAGGTTAAAGGTCTTGGCACGGTCATCGACCACCACAAAATCATTTCCAGTTCCTTGGTATTTGAAAAAATGCATAGGGCAATTTAAGAAATTTGGCTCAAATATCGCTCCTTAATTATCCTAAGGTGGTGTTTTTCATGACCCGCAATCATCCAAGCCAAAGCTCTAGCGCTAATCGACTTCCCATTCGCTTGACCCATTTGGTTCCATTGCTTAGTCGAAAAGGAGTTAAAAAGCAGCATCGTGGCCACCCGTGTTGCCTTGTATTGGGCTAAAATTTCCTTTACATCTTGGGTTTCGTACTCCGATGCCGCCTGGTATTCGTTTTCGTCAAAGCCAGGTAAGGCCGTTTTTTCTCCTCTAGATATCGCCAAAACTCGGTACGAAAAGATGCGCTCTGTATCCACCATATGCCCCAATAATCCTTTTAGACTCCATTTTCCAGCCGCATAAGCAAACTCGGCTTGGCCTTTTTCGAAACTTTCAAATAAGGCAATAATTTCTTTGGACTGATTTTTCAACACCTCAAATAAATTTTCCTCCGCCTCAAACTTCAGATATTCAGCGAAATACGGAGCATTCGGGTATTCATAGCTAGCTGGTAAATGCATATTTTCTTATTTTTTTACCCAAAGGTATTGTTTCAAAGTAGAATTTCCCTAATTTTGTGCCACCAATTACAAGACGGTCCGGTAGTTCAGTTGGTTAGAATACATGCCTGTCACGCATGGGGTCGCGGGTTCGAGTCCCGTCCGGACCGCCAAC
>DLPD01000031.1 GCA_002479785.1 Cytophagaceae bacterium UBA7467 | reverse complement strand
AGGGAGGTTTTGTCCAAAGGAATCAAGACCAACGCCGCCGCCAATGACAGCATCGTCTGCATCGCTGTTCGCTCTGCGGGGAAGTTTAATAAGGCATCTACGCCATAACAAGTAACGGCTAAAAAAGCGATGATAACCATCAGTTCGTCGCCACGCTTTTGGTTTAAAAAATGAACCGTATAATAGAGTAAGAGCAGGAATAATCCAGCAAAACAAAGTCCACCTAACAGCCCCAAATCCGCAAACATTTCAATGAAATCATTGTGCGCGTGGTAGGGCACAAATAATTCGTTCGCCCGCTCTCGTTCGTAAGGAATGGAGGCTAATTTCCAGTTCCCATAACCTGCGCCTAGAACGGGGTGGTGCAGCGCATAATCCATGGCCGTTCCCCATAAGTGAATCCGCGAGTTCTGTTCAGAGGCGATATTGATGTCTCCAATACGCCTAGTCACAGTGCCATAACCAGTGGCCGTATCTTGTGCTGCGACGGCTAATTTCAAGCGCATATTCGCAGCGAAAATCGCTAAAATCGCCGGCAATAAAACGAAGAGTAGTGCCGGTTTTAGAGCTGATTTTTTCTTCCAAATTAGCCCCGTTAAAAACAAGATCATGATCAAGGCAAAGCCTACATAGGTAGAACGGGTGTTCATTAAAAACAGGCCGAAAGTGCCTAGAAATAAGGCGAAAATTCCGGCGATTTTACCTAGCCATTTGGCAGACATAATCACATACATCGCAAACGGAATCAATATCAAAAGCGTCGCCGCCGTCACGTTCTTATTCCCGTGGTATTTATTTAAGCCTAGAATAGCAGCGTCCAAATTCATCGTGCGCAGATTTGCGCTGAAACCCTTGATCACATAGATGGCATCGAAGAACAAAAAGGCCGTAATCGCATACGCAATCCCAGTAAACAGAAACGTGCGGTCTTGGTTATAATACAGAATCGAGAGATTCAAAAAGACGAAATAGGTCGTGATCAATCTGGCCAAAGTCACCAACGTCTCCGTAGAATTTATCGCATAGAAATAGGACCCAATCGCCCAAAAAACCAACAACGAAAACACCCAGGTAAACTTATAGGAAAGCACCTGCTGGATGGCCTCCTCGTAAGCTTTATATCTAATCGCAATAAAGGCAACAATGCCTAGGCTCAAGCTACTCGAATACAACCACTGCGCTCCCATTACGTCCGATCCTCCCATGTCAGGAATGAAGTAGACGGCGAGGTAGAGGACGCTGGCTAGAATTGCGATGAAGGAGGAGAGGGTGGGTTTCATGGGGGAAGGGGAAGGTTGAGATTATACAACTTTCTCAAAAATAAACTTTAAAATACACATCTTCAACAGAAACCATATAAGCAATAGAAACAATCTCAGGATTCAAATCACGTTCCACCTTCTACGAAGCTTTCAAAGCCGAAACGGGCATGACGCCTAGCCAGTATTTGGAAAATTTAGCTTAATTTTAAGCTAAATGAAGAAGATGATCTACTTTCTATTACTATTCGCTTACTTTCCGGTTTTCTCGGATAACATCAGCCTTTCCTACTCGGGAGAAGCGCTGATCGAGTATTCAAAACCCTACATTTACATCATTGAAAAGAATCAATACCGAAAGATTAAGATTCCAGAAATGACGTCTTCTCTGCCCATCCCGCTGAAATTGACAGATTCTACCTTAATTAAAAAATTTGAGCCTTCCAGCCATACTTTGCACAAGGTCAATGGCAAATTCTATTTAGTACATAATTTAGGAGGTGCTGTGTATGAATTAATGGGTGATCGACTCATTCGTAAAGACCATTCATTTGAACACAAAATGCAAATAAATGCGCAGACATTTACCTATGATAATCGCATTTTTAAATTTGGTGGCTATGGCTTTTGGTCCGCTAGAAATTTCTTTACTTATTTTGATTTAAACTCCAAAGAATGGGAGGCCTACACACCGGTTCATGGAGACAAATTACCCCCAGGATTATTTGATGTCAACCAATTTAAATACGGCAACGAAATAACTTATTTTAATGGGGTTACCATTGTTCCAAATGATAATTTGCGATTTGAAAGAACCCAAGATATTTGGCATTTTAATTTGAGCACTAAAACGTGGACATACAAGGGAAAAACAGCCCTGTTTTTTGGGAATAATCCTCAAAATTTTCAGCATGAAAATTATTACTACGCTTTCACTGAAGAACGCAGAATTATTCGCGTTAATTTTTTAGAAGATACCTATGAAATATTTACAAATGAGGCCGTTTCCAGTAAAATTTCGAATAAATTTAAACCGATAATAGAAAACAATCGAATCTATTTTTTTGCAAATAATCACTCCACATCTGATATCGAACTTGTCTCCATTTCCTTGCCAGAATTTTTAGGGAAAGCACAAGAAAAGCACCGTTTTGTAGAGCACAATTTTTGGGAAACCTATTCTCACTTAATCGGTGGATTTTTCTTGACCCTATTTATTGGTTTAGGGGTTTATCTTTGGCAAAAATACCAACCTACCAGAGCGAAATATATTTCGGATAAAGAAGGTACATTGTACTTAGGTAAAGCCGCTATCAATTTCGATGAAACAGAATTAAAAGTTATTTCTTATTTGTTAAAAAATGATGACGTTCCTAATTCCGAATTACTCGAATTAGTAGAGCAAAAAGGCGTACATTTTTCACACAACATTCGGATGAAAAATGACATTTTAAATCAATTGAATTTAAAGTTGAAGGCCATTCTGCAAGTCGATGAAAATTTCATTGTATTCAAAAAATCAGATACCGACTCTCGCTTAAAAGTGTATCGTTTAAATAAGCAATACTTCAAGGTGAGCGAGGAGTTTTTGAACATGTAAGGTATGATCCAAATCTTTGTAACCGGCGGCACTTTTGACAAGGAGTACAACGAATTAAATGGGTCGTTGTTCTTCAAGGATACGCATCTACCGGAGATGCTCGAAAAGGGTCGGAGTAGACTCGATGTTTCGATTGATACCTTACTCATGAAAGATAGTTTAGAGTTTAGTGATGTCGATCGCCAATTGATTTCTATTGCTTGTTCATCTGCCTCCGCTGAACGGATTTTAATTACCCATGGAACGGATACGATGGTACAGACAGCACAGTATCTAGCCGCCCAAAAAATCCCCAAAACCATCGTTCTCACCGGCGCCATGATTCCCTACAAATTTGGTAGCTCAGATGGGATGTTTAATCTGGGTAGTGCATTAGCTTTCCTCCAAATTCTAGAGCCAGGAGTCTACATTTCGATGAATGGCAAGATTTTTGCGACGAATAACGTCCGTAAAAACCTGGAGAAGGGTGAATTCGAAACAATTAATTAATACCTTGCATACTCATAAAACCCTGTTAATCATGAAAAACAAAATCATTGTTGGCTTAATCGTTGTATTAATCGCCATTCAATTCGTTCCTACAGAGAAAAACCTATCGAACGATAACACTTACGCCATCGAAACGAAGTATGAAGTTCCGGCAGATGTAAAAGTCTTATTAGAAAATGCCTGCAACGATTGCCACTCGAATAAATCCACTTACCCTTGGTATAGTAACGTGCAGCCGGTTGGTTTTTGGCTAGATCATCACGTGAATGATGGTAAAAAGCATTTGAATTTCGCGACATTCACGAAATTGCCTATCGCGGTTCAGAACCACAAATTAGAAGAAACAATCGAACAAGTGGAGTCTGGCGAGATGCCGATGCCGTCTTACACGTATTTTGGTTTACATAGTAATGCCAAATTATCTGACGCAGACCGCGCTAAAATCATCAACTGGGCTAAATCTCAAATGGCGATGCTGAAAGCAAGCTATCCGGCGGATAGTTTAAAGATGAAACCAAGGAAGAAGAGCTAGTCACCGCTGCGCGACTAGTCATCGCTTCGCGATTTAGTCGACCCGGCGCGTGGCGCCTCAGTCGCGGCTGCGCCGCTTAGTCACCTTCGGTTTAGTCACGACGGTGTCGTTTAGTCTAAAATGGTCATTACGGCGCCTAATGGCACTTTGTAGTGAAATAAACCTCAAAGTATTCAGAGGACCTTTCGCATATTGACAAAATCTGTCAATACCTGAAAATCGACTTTTATACTTTGCGATTCATCTTACTCAATGTGGCTATGAGCACTCCGCTAGCTACATCAGACTAAGCCACGAAGTGGCGACTAAATCGCGAAGCGATGACTAAACCGCAGGTGACTGAGTCCGCAGGACGACTAAGACGAAGTCGACTCTGCGCTTTGCGCCTTAGTCGACTAGTCACGCAGCGATTACAGCGACTTCATATCAATCACAAAGCGGTACTTCACATCCGACTTAATCACGCGTTCGTAGGCCTCATTGATCTCTTTCATATTAATCATTTCGACGTCAGAAAGGATGTTGTGTTCGGCGCAATAGTCAAGCATTTCTTGTGTTTCCTCGATACCTCCTATCATGGATCCGATGATGGAACGTCTTTTGGAAATCAACGTAGCCGCGTAAACTTGAGCCGCCTCTGGAGGAATTCCCACTAAAAGCATCTTTCCTTCCACCTTTAATAGCCCCAAAAACTTATTCAAATCGTGTTGCGCCGCAACCGTATTCAAGATAAAGTCAAATGAACCCTTCAAAGAATCCATCGTCGCAGGATCCGTAGACAAAGCAAAGTGATGAGCACCCAGTGCCCGAGCATCTTGCTCTTTAGAAGGTGATGTACTCAACATGGTCACTTCCGCGCCAAAAGAAGCCGCAAATTTCACCGCCATGTGGCCCAAACCACCTAGCCCTAACACCGCCACTTTATGACCCTTGCCTACCCCAGCGTAGCGCAAAGGCGAATACGTCGTGATTCCGGCGCACAATAGAGGAGCAACGCGCTCCAGCTCTTTGGTAAATGGAATATGTAAGGTATAGGCCTCGTCGATAACATAAGTAGAGGAATATCCACCAAAAGTCTGCGTCACACCATCACGGTAATAGCCA
This sequence comes from Cytophagaceae bacterium UBA7467, assembly GCA_002479785.1. Classification (GTDB taxonomy): domain Bacteria; phylum Bacteroidota; class Bacteroidia; order Cytophagales; family Spirosomataceae; genus Aquirufa. The sequence goes on along the minus strand of DLPD01000031.1, from coordinate 25,174 downwards.
TTATAGGTAGGCGTCATCTCCTCGTCGCAGTATTGCTCCTGGCCTTTTTTACATGACGGGCATTCGCGGCACGAATCCACAAAAACACCCACACCCGCTAAATCGCCAACCTTAAATTTCGTTACTTCCGATCCCACTTCCGTAATCGTACCCACAATTTCGTGACCTGGAACAATCGGATACACAGACGGCCCCCACTCCGAGCGCACCATGTGAATATCAGAATGACAAACCCCACAATAAAGGATGTCGATTTTAACGTCTTTAGGGCCTACATCACGTCTCTCAAATTCAATGGGAGCCACCGGCGCCTGCGGATTTACAGCGCCATATCCATGTACTTTTATCATAGTCTTGTTTATAAGTATAAGGTAAAATTAGTCGTTTAATACTCGCAATTTAACCGTTTTACACCAAAATTGTTTTAGGCCAAAGAAGGGGCATTTATTGAAATCCCTTCAAGCCATCCAAGCCAATTTTGGTCTATTGACACTTTCTGTCAATAAGCTACTTTCGATTATCAATAACCTGATAGGTTTAGGTTGAAAATTGTTAGAGGTTTGCAAAAATAACCACTAATAATATAGACCTAATAGTTAGTATCACGGCGGGCCTCGCCTCATCCTATTTTTTTCTCGTATTCTTCCTCTACCAGAAAAAGCCAATCATTGCGATTTCAGAAAATATAAGCCTCGTAAAATTCAACGGCGAAGACAATTACACGTTCAAATTTGTGAACTTAACGCCTGCCGTAATTTTCGACGTGCGTGTAGAATTAACATTTTACAAACCGGTGGGAGATTTTAAGGGGAATAATTTACAAGGAAGCGACATAAAACTTAAGGATAATTTTATCGCCTATATACCACGAAGCAACGATAATGATTCCTTTAATCTACACGCAATGAGGCTTAGAACAACTGATAATTTGCTAGATTTGTGAAAAGATAAATCATCTATTATCCGACTCACAATTATAGGAAAACATGCCCTATCTGGCTTTAATCAAGTATTTGTGAAAGATTTTTTGAGCATAGATTGTATCACCACTAAGAAATTCCAATCCAGCAATTATTTAACCGTAAAATAAATCACACACAATCACCATTAATCCATTTTTCCTCCTACCTTTACCCCAGTTTTAAACAAACACAAAATGAAAAAAGATGTAATTGTAGGCTAAGCGCCTAATTAATATTCGAATTGAAAAAGCCTGAATTATCAGGCTTTTTTTATGTCCTGAAAACACGAAGATTATTGACACATTCTGTCAATACCTGAAAAGCCCTCTGCGATCCTCAACGTTTATTTCACTAAAAGTTGCGATTAGACGCTCTAATGACCCTCTTGACTAAACCGCAGGTGACTAAATCGCGAAGCGATGACTAAGCCACGAAGTGGCGAGTCGACTAAGTCCGCAGGACACCTTCCGCCAGCACCCGGTCATTCGAGAGGCGGGGAACCTTGTTTTGGCCCCCTAATTTTCCTTGCGACTTCATGTACGAAATAAATGCTCCCGCAGGCAGCGAAGTAAGCACTAAAGGACGCAAGATGGAACCCGAAATCAGGTCGCGGTAATAGATATTTTGAGCGCACATCGACGCATCCAAGGCTTCCTGAAAGGTAGCTAAAGACGACGGAGGAGACGAAAACTCGATAAGCCACTCATGGTAGGGCAAACCTGAAGCAGGAGAAACCTGCGGTGCTACTGTAAACTCCACCACGCGGGCCTCTGGACAAGCTGCTAGGCCAGCCGCGAGCGCTTTTTCGACTTCCTCTGCAATAACATGTTCGCCAAAAGCCGAAATAAAGTGCTTAATCCGACCTGTCACCACAATGCGATACGGATTCAGTGAAACGAACTTGACGGTATCCCCGATGGAATAGGACCAAAGACCCGCATTCGTCGTTAACAATAGCGCGTAATTAACGTCTAGCGACACCTCTGTAAGGCTTAAGCGGACTGGGTTAGCCCCGAAATAGGTATCCGTAGGCACAAACTCAAAGAAAATTCCCCCATCCACGTTCAATAGAAGCCCTGGTTCGCCTGAAGAGTCGTCAAACGCAATGAACCCTTCTGAAGCAGGATAAGTCTCCACCACGTCAATTTCTCGACCTATGGAGGCCATTATTTTCTCCCGGTAGGGCTCGAAGTTCACGCCGCCGGTCACGAAGACCTGGAAATCGGGGAAAAGGTCACCTATTTTTTGGCCAGATAATTCTTCTAAACGATCGAAATACATCTGCACCCAAGGCGGAATCCCAGAGATCAATCCCATCCGCTTTGAAATCGTCTCCTGCACGATTGCTTCGAGCTTTTGCTCCCAGTCTTCGATGCAATTGGTCTTATACGTCGGCATCTGATTGCCGCGTAAATAGCCCGGCACATGGTGATTAACGATTCCGGATAGGCGGCCGGTAGGAACACCATTCGTCTTGGACATTTCCGGCGAGCCACTTAAAAAGATCAATTTGCGGTCTAAAAACGAGGCATTCCCACTGTAATACACATAATGCAACAAGGCATCCCGCGCAGCAGTAATGTGAAAAGGCATGGAGTCCGATGAAATGGGAATGTATTTGATGCCGGAGGTCGTGCCAGAAGTTTTGGCAAAATACGCCGGTTTTCCAGGCCAAAGGATGTCTTCCTTCCCTGACACCACTTCATCGATATAGGGCTTAATGTCTTCGTATTCGAAGATGGGTACGTTAGAGCGATAATCTAGGTAATTCTTGATTTTAGAGAAGGAGTGCCCTCTTCCGAAAAGCGTTTTCTCCGCCTTAGCTACCATCTGCTTCAACCAAAAGTCTTGGCGCTCAAAGGCCTGCTGTTGGCTTAAGCGGTACTTCTTAACGACACGGGCCGCTAGCGGTTTGGCAAAAAAGGAACGAATACCCATCGCTATACTATTTAAATATGCCTTTGGGATCTGGCATTTTGGCGGCTAAAAGCGATCCAAAATTCAAGTCCAATTGCAAAATATCAGCCATGCGAGCCTCATGGAAATAGCTCCACGCTAATTCATAATTCTCTTTGTAATAGGCTACCTGGCAGCGCTTCATCCAGGCATTCGCATTCTTCGGATCCTGCGCCAAGGCATGCTTTAATTCTGTTTCCACTTCGTCCAACGTTCCACAATCTTGCCCTTTCTCATAACAACTTAACTTTACAATGGCGTAATCCACGCGCATCATCGATTGTGTCGAATCTAATTCTAAACCCTTGTTTAACAAGCGAATAGCGAGATCGTTGTCCCCTCTTTGGAACGAAATAACACCTAATCCCCAATACGCGTCGACACTATTCGAATCTAAGGCGCTGATTAAATTAAAGCGATAGGTTGCGGTGTCTAAATGCGCCGAGGCCACATATTCCCAAGCGCGCTCCGCGAAGAATGTCACCGCTTCCGCTCTCGAGCCAAAAGAAGCATCACAGCTGGCCACGAACTCATTCAATTCTTTTTGATCGGCTTTCGATAGCGGCTTCGAACCATACAACACTTCGTATTTCGCTGCGCGAACGGGTTTCGCAGGTGCGGCAACGGGAGTAGCCGGCGCCTTCGGCGCCGCCGCCGCTTCACTCTTTGTAGGCTTCGTCTGCGAAAACGCGGAAAAAGCAGATAACAAAATCAATAACAGAACTCTTTTCATAGACACAAAACTAACGTTTCTTTTTATTGGACCCTGCGCCTGGACGGAATTTTGCATTCTTACCCGGACGATTATTGCGGACGACAGGCTTAGGGCCTTGAACGGCACCGCCTTTAGGTCCAGCTTTGGTAACAGCCTTTTTCTGAGGCACTTTCTTCCCTGCGGCTTTGGCCTTAATCACCCATTTCTTATCATGGAACGCCCCCTTAAAATCAGGATCCTCCCGTTTGCGCTGGTCATCGACCGCGCGCAACATATCTTGTTGCTCTAAAAACGGCGTTTCTTCGATCTTGATTCCCTCTGGCAATGACTCGATTTCGATCTTCTGTTGAATAATTTCCTCGATCTTTGCCCAGTGGTAGCTTTCTGCTAATGTAATAAAGGTAATCGACTCCCCTATCTCCTCCGCACGACCCGTTCGGCCAATTCGGTGGACATAATCCTCGTAAATCAAGGGCACGTCGAAGTTGATCACGTGGGAAACTTTGGGGATATCAATCCCGCGCGCCGCCACATCCGTGGTCACTAAAACGCGGACATCTCCTTCGCGAAATTGGGCCATCGCGTTGATACGCGTGTTTTGCCCTTTGTTCGAATGAATCACACGAACTTGGTCTTTAGGCAGGGTTTTCAAGAGGGAATTCTCTACCTCGTTAGCTGCATCTTTCGAACGACAAAATACCATAACCCTATGAAAGTCAGGGTTTTGCATAAAATAAGCAAGGGCATTTAGCTTCGTTTTTAGATTAGGCGCCTCATATACAGATTGCAATACTTGGCTGGCAGGAGTTGCTTGCGGTGTAATTTCAATCTTGTGCGGAAATTCTAAAAATTCGTGGGATAAATTCTCCACCTTCTCTGGGAAAGTCGCGGAAAATAATCCATTCATGCGTTTTTTGTAGGGTATTTTCTCCAAAATCTGACGGATCTGCGGCATAAATCCCATATCCATCATCTTATCCGCTTCGTCTAAAATCAAGAATTTCAATTCTTTCACCACGATCACATCTTTGCGGTACAACTCAAGGAATCGACCCGGCGTGGAAACGAGAATATCGACTCCCTCCTCCAGGGCTTGGATCTGGGGTTTAGGACCTAATCCACCGTACAAGGCTAAAATACGCAAGTCGGTAAACTGTGCTAACGCAATCATCACGCTGTGAATCTGCATCACGAGCTCGCGGGTAGGCGCTAAAATCAAGGCCCGCGGATTCTTTCCCTGCGCATATTTACAGCGCATCAAGATAGGCAAAGCATAAGCCGCCGTCTTGCCGGTCCCTGTTTGCGCAATTCCCAGCAAATCGTGACCTTGCAATAGTAATGGAATTGCCTTCTCCTGGATCGGAGTTGGTTTCGTATAACCCACCTCGGTGCACGCGCGTTGCAACTGTGGATTTAATCCCAAACGTAAAAATTCATCCATTGGAGTAGGCATTGTAGTAGATTTACAAAGGTAGGGAAAATATAATTCTTACCTTTGAAACAAAATGATTGTTGTTTTGGCTCGAATAAAGGCATTTCTATTGAATCTAGGCCTATTGGTCGCACTCTCCTTCGCCACAGGGAGCCTTTCTTCGCTATTTTTAGCCGGCCTCGACTGGATTCAACACAACGGATCCTACCTCTATGCTTTACCTCTGGTAGGTTTGGTGTTCCAAAGTTTCTTTGTCCCTGCCTACCTCATCATCCCAGCTACCTGGCTCAGCCATTTGGCAGGAGCATCAGTCGGACGTGAAGGAACGGCGGTGACCATGGGACGGGTGCTCGGGGAAAAAATAGGCTCTTCTGAAATTTTCTCTAAAGCGGGCATGGCCGCTGGCTTCGCCTCCGTTTTCGGGACGCCACTCGCCGGAGCCTTTTTCGCACTCGAAGTGGGAGAGGTAGGCAAAATTAATTTTCGTCACCTCCCCACCTGTCTTTTAGCCGCCTTTTTCGCAAATTATACAAGTCTCCACGTGTACGGCACAAAACATCTTTCTTACCCAGCCATTTTTTTACCCTCGTTTTCAGTTGAATTTTGTGCGAAATTAGCGCTCCTAAGCCTATTTTTAGCCCTAATTGCCTTCCTGTATAAGCGCTCAGAATCGATTATAATTTCTGCGTTCGACAAATCACCCGTACAAGGTCCTCTAAAAGGGATTCTCGCGGGCTTACTTTTGTTCGGCATACTAAGCATCCCAGTGTTTCATGAAACGATCGGACTTGGTTCGAAATTTTTACTTCGTCCTTTTATGGACGCTACTCCAGACTTTGCCCTTTGGAAATTACTCGCGACAAACTTGAGTTTAGGTCTCGGTTTTAAAGGGGGGGAAGCGACGCCCTTGTTTTTGATCGGGTCCCATGCGGCGTCTGGTTTTGCGTCTTGGTTTTCGTTGCCACTAGGCCTATCGGCTGCCATCGGATTCGTTAGTTTGTATGGTGGTCTTGCCAAAACTCCACTTGCCGCCACCTTCCTAGGCATGGAACTTTTTGGTCCATCCGCTTGGTTCATTTATTTTATCATTACCCTGATTGTCCTATTTGGCTCAGGGAAAAAAGGAATATTTTCAAATCAAACCTGGGCAGACTATTTGCCTAAACCCCGTTACTGATGTTTAATAAAGCCTTCGAACGCTACGATTCTTTCCGCGAAAACCGCCTGACAAAACGCCGCTTTTCAGCAGCCCTTTGGCAAGAATTAATCACTGAATGGTCATCCCATTTTGAGGTCCGCGAACTGGGTAAAACAGAAGAGGGCAGACCCCTACATGAAGTTAAATGGGGCGAAGGTCCCATTCAAGTGATCGCCTGGTCCCAAATGCACGGAGACGAAGCAACAGCCACTATGGCTTTAGCTGATATTTTCGCTTTATTGTCCTCTCCATCGGATCTATCCTCCGAGATAAAGCAAAAATTGCATCAGAATATCACCCTGCGCATCATTCCACGCCTGAATGCAGACGGCGCAGAAAGATGGCAGCGCGAAACAGCTTTAGGCATCGACATGAACCGCGATGCAACGAAACAAAACTCCATAGAAGCACGCATTTTATCCGCCTGGGCGGACGAAATCAAACCCGCATTTGCCTTCAATTTGCACGATCAAAACCGTTTGTATTCGGTAGGTAATAGCCCTAATCAGACCCACATCGCCTTCCTAGCCACCACGGGTGACGAGGCGGGAACCTGGACTCCATCCCGCTTGCGAGCAGGCCAAATCTGCCAACGGATGCTTTCATGTATTCGCCCTATTATACCCGGTAAAATTGCGAAATGGACAGATGAATTTGAGTCCCGGGCATTTGGTGATACCTTCTCCTCTCGCGGATACGGTTTAGTTTTATTAGAATCAGGCGGAGCAGGTTGGGATCTAGAAAAACAATCGCTACGTAAATTAAACGCCTGTCTATTGCTCGATGCGTTCTGTGCCATTGCAGACGGAAGCTATGCGACAGAGTCCATTGCGGAATACGAAGCATTACCCACAAATGAACGCGCGATTGTAGACATTAAAATCAAAGATGCCCCACTCAGCGAGACCGTTCACGCAGACGTTTTATTTAACCTCGTAGAAACGCCTTTAGCAGATGGAAATTTCCAGTATTCCTGGGTAGTGGAAAACATCGGAGATATGTCACCGTTCTACGGATTAACAGAAATCGACGGGAAAGACTTACATTTGTCCCCTAATTCAAGCATTAATTTGGGTGAGAATTATACCGAATTGGTCTTATTGAAAGACGGAATTCCAAGTTTCAAATTATCAAATTACACGCATAAAATACAATCCTAAATGACTTCATTACCTGTAATAATCATTGGCGTAAATCCGTTTGGATTAGAAGCTGCCCACATTTTCCAAAAAAACGATGTCGTTATCTACGGATTCTTAGATGACGATCCAAAGAAAAAGGACACCAGTATTGGTGAAATTCCCGTTCTAGGAACCACAGACGATGAGTCCTATTTTAAATTAATTGGCAAAAATTGCGGTGTTTTTGTGGCCTTAGAAAACCCAACGGAACGCAAGAAAATGATCGAATTGATCCTTGAAGAACGCGAAGTAAAACCCGTAAATGCCATCCACCCTACAGCTAATATCGCCGATGTTAAAAGCCTTGCTTATGGCGTATTCATCGGTAGCGGTGCCCAAATTTTACCTGAAACAAAACTGGGGGATCACGTCATCATAGGCTCTGGAGCTATCGTGGAAACTGGCGCACAGATTGCTGATTTTGCATCCATCGGAGCGGGTTCCGTAATCGGCAAAGAAGCCATCATCGAAAACAACGCCTACGTCGGAATTCATTCTACTATCGTGGGAAGTGTAAAGGTAGGAAAGAGCGCTACAGTAGGAGCTGGGAGTGTGGTAATTGAGAATGTAGCCGCCTCGAAAAGAGTCTTTGGTAACCCAGCTAAATCCCTGTAGTGAGCCTTATAATTTAACAATATTCTCTGGCGCAACTAGATCTAAAAAGTGAAAACGTAGATAGAGTTGCGCCACTACAATCACATCTTCTAGGCAATAGTCATTGATCCTAGCTAGCCCATTTTCCTTATAGAAAACACGGTTCACCTGGTCTCCAGAAAGATCCGCTTTGGCCCCTGAAATACCCATCAATTCCGCTAACAATTCCAGCGAAGTATAGGATCTTCTATCGCCAAATTTCCACATCTCCATCGTATCCTGGTGGATAATTTCCCAGGGCTTTTTGCCTTGTAATTGCAGTGACTTCGGAATCTCTAATCCATTAATGAGCATCCGTCTGCACAGATATGGGAAATCAAACTCCTTGCCATTGTGCGCCACCAGTGTTAATTCCCTCGACTTATAGGTCTTATTTACGAACGCGATGAACTCCGTGAGAAGTGTTTTTTCATCTGCATGTGCGATTGTCTTCACTTTTAAGGCCATCTCGCCCTGTTTGTTGACGAACAAAAAGCCCATTCCTACAACAATTATCTTACCAAATTCAGCATATAATGGCGCCTTTTCGAAATACATCTCCTCTAGGCTGATATTCGCAGGATTTACTAAATTTTTCGCCTTTTTTAGCCAAAATTCTTTCATCTTATCCGAAAGTAGGGCAAAATCGGATACTCCAGACGAAGTTTCGATGTCGATGAAGAGCGTATTCTTGAAATTCTTTAAGGTATCCATATCTATTGTTCCACGTGGAACGCGAAAATCTTATGCATTCAATGTTTCACGTGAAACATTCACTAATTCCATTTTAAATAGGTCATTCAAATGACCTTTGACCAAGCCCGAAACAGCCTCAAAATCCATTTCTTTGCCCAACTCCTGCTGCAACGAAGTAACCCCGCGAGTCGCAATGCCACAAGGGACAATGTGTGCAAAATAGCTTAAATCCGTATTAACATTCAATGCAAAACCATGCATACTAATCCAACGAGAGGCCTTCACGCCCATGGCACAAATCTTGCGAGCATTCTCACTATCTGGATCGATCCATACGCCTGTAAGGCCTTCAATTCGCCCAGCTACTAATCCAAAATCTTCGCAGGTTTTAATAATCGCCTCTTCTAACATGCGTAGATAAAGATGAATATCCGTGTAGAAATTCTCTAAATCTAAGATAGGATACCCCACTAATTGTCCAGGCCCATGGTAAGTAATATCCCCTCCTCGATTCGTCTTAAAATAGGTAGCACCTATAGTAGACAAAAAAGATTCTTGTAATAATAAATGCGATTCATCGCCGCTCTTTCCTAAAGTATACACGTGAGGGTGTTGGCAGAATAAAAGGTAATTCGTCGTGCTCATTTTTTGGCCATCTTCAAGGCTCCTATTAGTCAATTTCACTGACGCAATACGATTTAACAAAGTCTCCTGTAGATCCCAAGCTTCCTTGTATTCTATCAGTTTTAAATCAACAAATTGAACTTCTTTATTCTGCTTCATTCATTATCAGGAGGCTGATAGCGCTAGACTAAACACTAAACTACCTTTAGGAAAACAAAGATACAATAATGGCAAAACATATAACACAAGGAAAATTAGGCGAACAAATAAGCGTGGACTACCTGATAAAAAACGCCTATACTATCGAGGCAAGAAATTACCGCTATAAGCGCGCAGAGATTGACATCATTGCTAAAAAAGGAGACCTTTTAATCTTCATAGAAGTAAAGTCCCTTCGAAAAAACACACACGGACATCCCGAACAGAAAATCACATCGAACAAGATAAGACTAATTTGTAGAGCTGCTTGCGCGTATCAATACCAGCACAAATGGCGTCAAGAAGTTCGTTTTGATAGCATTTCGGTGAATTTTTATCCACAAGCCTTTAAAATAGAGCATTTCGAGGATGCTTTTTCGTAAATTCGCGGTTTAATACCGCGCACATGATTCAATTTTGCACAGAAGACATAACATTCTCGCTTAAAGACAAGTTAAAGCACAAAGCCTGGTTAAACGAAGTGGCTAAACAAGAAGGTAAAAAGATCCTAGAATTAAGCTATGTCTTTTGTTCGGATGACTATCTATTACAAATAAACCAAGCGTATTTGAATCACGATACCCTAACCGATATCGTGACATTTGATAACTCGGAAGACCAGAAAAAAATAGAAGGAGACATCTTTATTTCGATCGATCGAGTAAAGGAAAATGGAGAAAAACTGGGCACTTCTGAAAATGAATTAGAACGCGTCATGGTACATGGTTTATTACACTTGCTTGGCTATAAGGATAAGAAGAAAGAGGAAAAAGCGTTAATGACCGAAAAGGAAGATTTTTACATTAAACAATACTAAAATGTTTCACGTGAAACATGCATGGCTATGCTAAATTCATACGATGTAATTGTGGTGGGGGCGGGACACGCCGGATGCGAGGCGGCTTATGCCGCAGCGCAGATGGGCTCACGTGTTTTGTTAGTCACCATGAATATGCAAACGATTGCCCAAATGTCCTGCAACCCAGCGATGGGAGGTGTGGCAAAAGGTCAAATCGTTAGAGAAATCGATGCCTTAGGAGGAATGTCTGGAATCATTTCAGACAAGACAATGATTCAATTTAGAATGTTGAATCGTTCTAAAGGTCCGGCGATGTGGTCACCACGTTGCCAATCTGATCGAATGCGTTTTGCAGAAGAGTGGAGAAATGCCTTAGAAGGAAATTTGAATGTCGATTTTTGGCAAGATTCTGTTCAGCAATTAATTGTAGAAAAAGGTGAAGTAAAAGGAGTTATTACCCGTATGGGAATGACCTTCACAGCACGCGCTGTGGTACTAACAAATGGTACATTTTTAAATGGCTTGATTCACATAGGGGAGAAGAATTTTGGCGGAGGAAGAATGGCAGAACCCATGGCTATTGGACTAACAGAACAACTCATTAATCTAGGCTTCGAATCCGGAAGAATGAAGACAGGAACGCCACCACGTGTGGATGGTAGAAGCCTAGACTTCGCCTCAATGGAAGAACAAAAAGGCGACGAAAACCCAAGTTCTTTTTCGTACTTATCTGAAACTCCTCTGACGGAGCAACGCTCTTGCTGGATCACACATACGAACACGAAAGTACACGAAGTCCTGCGAAAAGGCTTCGACAGATCACCCATGTTTGCCGGCAGAATCAAAGGTTTAGGCCCGCGCTACTGTCCATCGGTGGAAGATAAAATCAACCGATTTGCGGATAAAGATTCACACCAAATTTTTGTCGAACCAGAAGGCTGGAGTACGGTAGAAATTTACGTGAATGGTTTCTCTACTTCCCTACCTGAAGATATTCAATTCGAGGCAATTCGATTAATCCCTGGTTTCGAAAAAGCGAAGATGTTCCGTCCTGGCTACGCAATCGAATATGATTATTTCCCGCCTACTCAATTAACACCTACGCTGGAAACCAAGCGGGTGAAAGGCTTATTTTTTGCCGGACAAATCAACGGCACAACAGGATACGAAGAAGCGGCTTGCCAGGGATTAATGGCGGGCATAAATGCGCACTTAAAAACGCATGAATTAGATCCGTTTACTTTGTCTCGTTCGGATGCTTACATCGGTGTATTAATTGATGATCTAATTAACAAAGGAACAGACGAGCCGTACCGCATGTTCACGTCGCGTGCTGAATTTAGAACGCTACTTAGACAAGACAATGCGGATGAACGCTTAACTGCAAAGGGATATCAATTAGGCTTGGCGACCGAGCAACGTTGGACTAAATTCCAAGAGAAGAAAGCGCAAGTCGCGGCTTTGACTGAAGAGATCAAAAACACGAAAGTAAAGCCATCAGATGTAAACGGCTGGCTCGAGCAGGAGGGAAGTGCCACCTTAAAGGAAGGTGCACCTATTGTTAATCTATTACGTCGTTCCGATTTAACTTTTGACCGGATCGCCACGCACCCGAATGTGGAACCTATCGTCAGAAACTATTCTCAAGAAGTGCGCGAACAAGTGGAGATCTTAGTGAAGTATGAAAGCTACATTGAGAAAGAACGATTGATGGTAGACAAAATGAGATCAATGGAAGACTTAACGATTCCGGTGAATTTCGACTACGATAAAATCAAAACGCTTTCGACCGAATCACGCATTAAATTAAAATCCATTTTGCCACAGACAATCGGACAAGCGAGTCGCATCTCGGGCGTATCTGCCTCAGACATTTCCATCTTACTTTTATTCATGGGACGCTAATGGAAAATATACAAAACTGCCCCGTTTGCGGATCACCACATTCCACCTTGAAATTCAAGGCGAAAGATTATACGGTTTCTAACGAACTGTTTCACCTAGTTACGTGTGATTCCTGCCGTTTAATCTACACGAATCCTAGACCTGCTGCGAACGAAGCAGGGCCTTACTACCACGCGAGTGCGTACATTTCACATAGTGATACTAATGAAGGAATAGTGAACAAACTCTACCATGCCGTACGTAAGTTCACCTTGAAGTCTAAAACGAATTGGATTGAATCAGAGAAAAAAGGAAATAAAGAGTTATTAGATATCGGATGTGGAAACGGGCACTTCTTAGCAGCAGCAAAAGAAAAAGGATGGAAGATTAATGGGGTCGAATTAGACCCAGAAACGGCCGCTAGAGCTTCAAAATTAACCGGGCTGACCATTGCGCCGTCATTACAAGAAATCGCCCCAGAAAAGACATTTCAAATAATAACACTTTGGCATGTATTGGAACACGTATATGAGCTAGATGAGTATTTCCAATTCTTTAAAAGCCGTTTAGCAAAAGACGGAAAATTACTGTTAGCCTTACCTAATCCCGCATCCTACGATGCGAACTATTTCGAAGAATATTGGGCGGCCTATGATGTTCCACGGCACATCTATCATTTTACGCCAGCGACCATTACGGCCTTGGCGGCGAAATACGGATTTGCCTTGAAAAAGAGTCGCGGACTGATTTTTGATAGCTTTTACATTTCTTTGTTAAGTAATGAATACAAAACAGGAAATAAACGCATGCTTCATTCGTTTTGTATTGGTTTACTTTCAAACCTGCGAGCGATGCTAGGGAAACCCAATTATTCAAGTAATTTATATATCTTTGAAAATGCATAAGTTCTTGAAATTCAGCTTATTAATGGTGTTTTTTTGCCTAGGTATCAGCTTGGTATTCCTACAGAGTTGTGCCCAAATGGCCTCGCCTCCGGGTGGTAAAAAAGACACGTTAGCTCCAGTGGTAACTACTTCCATCCCACTCCATAAAAGCAAGAATTTCAAGGGCAAAAAGATTGAATTAAACTTTAACGAATACGTCACCGTTAAGAACCTAAATCAGGAATTATTAATCACTCCCTCGATTGGTAATTACGAGACCCGTATCCGTCCAACAGGATTAACCCTCGTTCTGGATAGTGCACTGAAAGACAACACAACCTACACGTTCAATTTTAGAAATGCGGTAGAAGATATCGCAGAGCGTAACAAGGGTAAGAATATTAAACTCGTATTTAGCACGTCTAATACGATTGATTCCTTGAAAATTGAAGGCCGCGTGAAGCATTTGCTAACGAATAAAAAGGCCGACAACATTACCGTGGGACTTTATCCCTACACGGACACCTTGTCCATTGATAAGGCCAAGCCCTATTATTTCGTACGTACCGATACGTCTGGAACCTATGCACTAGAGAATTTAGCTGCAGGAAAATATTATATGGCCGCTTTTGAAGATGCGAATAACAATCTACTGTATAATTCTGCCAAAGAGTCCGTTGATTTCATCTCTGAACCGTTTATTGATCTGCGAAAAAACGAGACTCGGGACTTCAAAATAGCCCTTCAAAACCAGGATCCGTTAAAATTAAGCAAAACAACCTCAACGGCGAAGACTATTTTGTATGAATTTTCGCGCGGGATCAAGGCGGCAGAGTTACGTTTTTCATTTAGTGAAAAACCGCTCTACCAAATCGAAAATGATCGAAACATTCGCATTTATGCGGGCGGATTAAACAAGGCAGACACATTGAAAATCGAAGCTGCCCTAGAAGATTCAGTAGGCAGAAAATACGCGTTTAAACTAAAAGCAAAATTTAGAGAACTAGCGAAAAAAGAAAAGCCAACGAATGTGGCACTCGGATTCGATATTTTCCCTAAAGTAGGGGCTCAAATCGTTCCCACAGACTCTATTCTCATCATTTTCCCAAAACCGGTTTTACAGTGGGTATCCAAAAAAATACACATTTTGACTGAGAACGATGATGATTTAACATTCCCAGACGAGGCTTTTTCGTGGAACAAATTCCAGAATGTATTAACCATTAAAAGCGACTTTTTACCGAAGGTTCCCAAGTTTACTTTGGCATTCGATAAAATTGCATTCGTAGGCCCAGAAGCTGATTCTACAAACGAATACAAGCAAGTCATTAAACGCTTAGACCCTGAAGAAACAGGGGTAATTGAAGGAGGTATCCGTAAGCCAGGGCACTATATCTACCAATTATTAAGAGGAGAGAAACTTGAAATGGCCTACGAGCAAAAGTCCACAGGGACTTGTTCATTTCAAAACGTGGAACCGGGCATCTATACCTTAAGAGCCATTATTGATAGCAATGAAAACGGACTTTGGGACATTGGTGATTACAAAACAAAAGTGAAGTCAGAGCCCATCTATTATTTTGACACCAAGATCAAATTAAAAGCGAATTTCCAGTTAAGCGACTTGTGGATAAATACCCCTTAGCACTGTGGATAAGTGGTGTATAACTCGCCTTTTTATCCACATTCTGTGCGCACAAATGTGCATAACTTTTTAACCCACCTGCGGTCTGTGGATAAACTCAGACTTATCCACCATTTGTTAGCCAGTTATCCACACAGGCATAATGGGTTTGAAATTCATAAAACTCACTGATATCAAGCACTTACAAACACAAATTCGACTTATCCACTTATCCACAGAGAACAACAAGAAGAAACAAAAAAGAGATTTTAAAAATTTTTCTTTTTTTAATTTATGTGTGAGGATAAGTTTTTAAGCTGAAAAAGAGGATTTGATGCTTTTTTGATATTTTAGGTATAAAAAATATTTATATCAGATAAAAAAAGATTAAATCACCTATTCTCTTGTGGATAACTTGTGGATAAGTAATTTAGGTGCAAAAAGAACTATATTTAATACAATTTGGCTAAATTGCTTCCTTTAAACCCTACACACTAATGGTTCATCAACAATTCACCCGTGTCTTCGATTTACTAGTCGCTTACAAAAATTTTCAAAAAGCTGATCTCTTTAACCTAAAGAGGGACGGCGAATGGAAAAACTATTCCACTTCGGATACGTTAGAAACGATCCAAACCTTGGCTTTAGGTCTTTTAGCCCTTAAAGTGAAGCCAAGTGATAAAATTGCGATTATCTCTGGAAATCGTCCTGCCTGGAACTTTGTGGATTTTGCGGTGCAAATCATTGGAGGGGTCACTGTGCCTATGTACCCTACGATTACCATCGAGGATTATGACTATATTTTCAGAGATGCTGAGGTAAAGTATATTTTCTGTGAAAATGAGGAATTGTATTTAAAAGCAAAAGAAGCCTCTAAAGGAAATAAGTTAATTAAAGGTATTTATACCTTTGATCCGGTGGCGGATGTTGAGATGTGGACAGCTGTAAAGGAATTAGGAGAAGGAAAGGATCCTGCCGCTTTACAACCTTTGATGGACGCGGTGAAGCCTAGTGATTTGTTGACCTTGATTTATACCTCAGGAACGACGGGTCGTCCTAAAGGCGTTATGCTAACTCACCACAACATCGTGAGCAACGTGAAGTCCTTAGTGCGCGGAAATTTCTTCGATTTATTGCCTTCTGATCGTGCTCTGAGTTTCTTGCCATTGTGCCATATTTATGAGCGTACAGATATTTATATGTACATGTACTATGGTGTTTCGGTTTATTATGCAGAAAGCATGGAGACGATTGCCGATAATATTCGCGAGGTAAAACCGGCGATGTTTGCTTCGGTTCCGCGTTTATTAGAAAAAGTATATGATAAGATTTTGGCCAAAGGAAATGAGCTTACCGGCATTAAACGGGCTCTCTTCTTTGGTGCATTAGAATTCGGTTTGAAATACGATCCAATGGAGAAGTTAGGATTAATCGATTCAATGAAATTAGCCTTTTATCGAAAAGTTATTTTCAGTAAATGGCGTGAAGCTTTGGGCGGAAATGTTCGTTTGATTGCTTCCGGATCTGCGGCATTACAACCTCGTTTATCCCGTGTTTTCTGGGCTGCTGGCATTCCTGTCTCGGAAGGATATGGTTTAACAGAAACTTCGCCTGTTATTTCCGTTTCACGTGTGAAGCCCGTGGATTTTAAAGTGGGTTGTGTGGGGTCTTTAGTGGATTGCATCGAATTAAAGATTGCAGAAGATGGGGAGATTTGCGTGAAAGGTGATTCCGTGATGGTGGGTTATTACAAGAATCCAGAGGCTACCGCTGAGGCGATAGATTCAGAAGGTTGGTTCCATACAGGAGATATCGGTATGATGGTAGATGGAAAGTATTTGAAGATTACGGATCGCAAGAAAGAAATCTTTAAAACGTCTGGCGGAAAATACGTGGCGCCTCAATTAGTGGAGAATAAGTTGAAAGAATCAGCCTTTATTGAGCAATGTATGGTGGTGGGTGAAGGCCAAAAATTCCCATCCGCGCTGATCATCCCAGAATTTAATGCCTTGCAAGTGTGGGCGGATCAACAAGAATTAGGGGTAAAGGGCCTAGAGGCGTTGATTAGTAATCCTAAAGTGTTTGCTAAAATGGAGCAAGAGGTTCAAGAAACGATGGCTTCAGTAGCTAAATACGAACAAGTGAAAAAATTCGTTCTATTGCCGCGTTTGTTTACGGTGGCGGATGGAGAAATCACCCCTACCTTGAAATTAAAGCGCAAGGCGATTTACGCGAAACATGAGAAGGCGATTTTAGCCTTGTATGAATAAATTGCGTTAGGCCCTTTTTTTAAGTAATTTTGATTTCTTAATGAATCGTATGTCGACAGAAAAAAAGGTAGCCCTCATTACGGGTGTAACAGGACAAGATGGCGCTTATTTAGCGGAATTTCTTTTAAATAAGGGTTATATCGTGCACGGTATCAAGCGCAGAAGCTCGTTAATTAATACCGATCGTATCGATCATTTGTACCAAGATCCACACGTGGATTCAGCCTCTTTTATCTTGCATTACGGAGATTTAAGTGATTCTACGAATATTATTCGGATCATTCAAGAAGTGCAGCCGGACGAAATTTACAATCTAGGGGCAATGTCTCACGTGAAAGTTTCTTTCGACGAACCGGAATATACCGCGCAGGTAGACGGCATCGGAACCTTGCGTATTTTAGAGGCCATTCGCTTGCTTGGTTTGGTTAAAAAGACCAAAGTATACCAAGCGTCCACTTCGGAACTTTACGGACTTGTACAGGAAGTTCCGCAATCCGAAACGACTCCTTTTTACCCTCGTTCTCCATATGCCGTTGCTAAATTATACGGCTACTGGATTACGGTGAATTACCGTGAAGCCTATGACATGTTTGCGGTGAACGGGATTTTGTTTAACCACGAATCCCCGCTTCGCGGTGAGACCTTTGTGACGCGTAAAATCACAAGAGGAGTGGCCCAAATCGCTCTAGGACAAGAGAAAAAGATTCACTTAGGTAACCTAGACGCGAAACGCGACTGGGGCCACGCGAAAGATTACATCGAGGCGATGTGGTTGATTTTGCAACAAGATAAGCCAGAAGATTACGTTATCGCAACGGGTATTACAACCACGGTGCGTGAATTTATCCGCATGTCCTTTGCGGAATTAGGCATCGAAGTCGCATTCTCCGGTGAGGGCGTGAATGAAAAAGGAACGGTTGTTTCTTGTTCAAACCCGGCTTATCAAGTACCCGTAGGACAAGAAGTGATTGCAATCGACCCGCGCTATTTCCGCCCTACGGAGGTAGAATTGTTAATCGGTGATCCGACGAAGGCTAAAGAAAAACTAGGCTGGACCCTCAAATACGACTTAGCCGCATTAGTAAAAGACATGGTGCAGGCGGACGTTCAACTTTTCTCGAACAAATAAGATGAGTACACGGATCGCCATTATTGGCTTAGGATATGTGGGTTTTCCGCTGGCAGTGGAGTTTGGCAAAAACATCCCTACCCTCGGTTTTGATATAGACACTAGCCGCATCGCGGAATTAAATAACGGTTTCGACCGCACACAGGAAGTAACGGCGGAGCAATTAAAGGAATCCGTTTCCTTGTCTTTTTCTTCCAATACGGCTGATTTAAGTGCTTGCAATACGTTTATTGTTACGGTTCCTACTCCTATTGACCACTTCAAAAAACCGGATTTAACTCCCTTGTTGAAAGCATCGGAGATGATTGGAAAGGCCTTGAAAAAAGGTGATTTGGTCATTTACGAATCCACCGTTTATCCGGGTTGTACAGAGGAAGATTGCGTTCCGGTTTTGGAGAAATTCTCCGGTTTAAAATTTAATGTAGACTTCTTCTGTGGCTATTCGCCAGAGCGCATTAACCCGGGCGACAAGGTAAATACCTTGACAAAAATCAAGAAAGTTACTTCGGGATCTACCCCTGAAATCGCCGAAAAAGTCGACCAGCTTTACCGCTCCATCATCACCGCTGGCACCCACAAAGCGCCTTCGATGAAAGTTGCCGAAGCGAGCAAGGCGATCGAAAATGCTCAGCGCGACGTCAACATCTCGTTCGTAAACGAATTAGCCTTGATTTTCGACCGCATGGGCATCGACACCACCGAGGTGTTAGAAGCCGCTGGAACGAAGTGGAATTTCTTGAATTTCAAACCTGGATTAGTGGGCGGACATTGCATTGGCGTGGACCCCTATTATTTATTACATAAATCAGAAAGCCTGGGGTATTATCCACAAGTGATCCTTTCGGGTCGCCGTGTGAACGACAACATGGGCATTTTCGTAGCCAATAAATTAGTCAAATTGTTGATTAACAAAGGCCAAAAAATAGGCGGCGCCAAAACCCTCATGCTCGGCATTACCTTCAAAGAAAACTGTCCAGACATCCGAAACTCCCGCGTAGTAGATATATACAAAGAGTTAGTGGACTTTGGCATGGACGTAGACGTCTACGATCCTTGGGCAAACGCAGCTGAAGTGAAGCACGAGCACGGTATCGAACTGGTTTCAAAACTAGCAGACCAATACCAGGCAATCGTTTTAACCGTTGCCCACAACGAATTCCTCGAACTCCCTTTCGCTTCGTTGAAAGCAGAAAACGGAGTCATTTTTGACATAAAATCCATACTTTCTAAAGACTTGGCTGACGCCCGATTATAAGCATGGCCTGGTACGCGATTTATACGAAATCCCGAATGGAGAAGAAAGTCTCCTTGCGTCTACAAGAGCTAGGCATCGAAGCCTATTGTCCCACCACTAAGCGCAAGAAGCAGTGGTCGGATCGCAAAAAATGGGTCGAAGAAGTTCTATTCCGCTCCTATGTTTTCGTAAACATCGACCTCGAAAAGCAAAGCGGTCTCGTCCGCCGCACCTTCGGTGTTGTGAACTTTGTTTACTGGCTCCACAAGCCAGCCGTCATCCAAGACGCAGAAATACTAGCCATCAAACAATTCTTATCTGACCACCTCGAGGTGGAAACTATAGGCACCACCGCTAAAATTGGCGACTACATCACCATCGAATCTGGCCCACTCACTGGCCAAACCGCCAAGATTGTAGGGCTGAAAAATAAGCATGAGGTGAGGCTTAAGATTGAGAGTTTGGGGTTTGAGCTTGTTGCGGCGTTAGCAGATAAATAAAGGCGATAGCCTTTATTCTTTAAAATCACCCAAAAAACAAATAACTCACAAAAACCGCCGTCAAAATCCCCACCAAGTCTGCCGCTAAACCCGCCCAAAGCGTGTAGCGAATGTTGCGTACTTGGACAGAACCGTAGTAGAGGGCGATGACGAATAGAACTGTTTCGGCGGAGCCTTGGAAGACACAAGCTAGGCGTCCGGCGAAGGAATCTGGACCAAAGGTTTTCATCGTATCGATCATCATGGCGCGGGATCCGCTACCTGAAACTGGGTGTAATAGGGCTGTTGGCATCGCGTCTGTGAAGCGATTATCTATACCCATGGCATTAACAGCTAGTTTCATGCCGTCTACGATGAAGTCTAAAACGCCAGAATTACGTAGGCAAGAAATGGCCACGAGCATGCCCACTAGGTAGGGTATAATGCGGACAGAGGTTTCGAAGCCGCCTTTGGCACCCTCGACGAAGGTCCCGAAAATGTCAACTTTCTTGTAAAAGGCGGCAGCGATGAAGGAGAAAATGAGGGCGAAAAGGATGCCGTTGCTGAAGAGCTTGGACTGGATGTCGATTTGCTCTTTAGGAAGGCTGCTGAAGTACCATAAGATGCCGGCAAGGATGGCGGTGATGCTAAATAGCCAGCCGAAAAGAACGGGTTCAAAAAGACGTATTTTTTGCTTGATGGAGACGAAGATTAAACCGGTAATGGTCGCGGCGTAAGTGGCCATTAGGCAAGGAATAAATACATCTGAGGCATCTTGGGCACCATAAATGGCGCGTTGGGCCATGATGGAAAGGGGAATCAAAACGGGGCCTGCGCTGTGGAGCACGAGGAACATGATTTGGGCGTTAGAGGCGGTTTCTTTGGCAGGATTCAAATCCTGTAAACCTTGCATGGCCTTTAAACCAAATGGAGTTGCGGCATTATCGAGCCCTAATAAATTGGCGGAGAAGTTCATGATCATTTGGCCATGAACGGGGTGGTCTTTAGGCACTTCAGGGAACAATCGAGAAAAGAAAGGCTGTATTTTGCGGGCCAAAAAATGAATGGCCCCCGCCTTCTCCCCTACTTGCAAAATGCCCATAAAGAAGGCCATCACGCCCGTTAATGGAAGTGCTACTTTCATCACGGCCACTTCTGCGGAGTCAAACATCCCATCCACTAGGATTTTAAATATGTCGGTATTGCCAAAGAAAATGAATTGAATCAGGGCCACCACGAACGCGACACCGAAGAACAAAAACCAAATCCAATTTAAAGCCATAGGTTAGAGAGGTAAAAAACGATTAAATTTAGGGAAAATTCCGTCAAAATGAAGAATCTATTCTCTAAAGCAGTCCTAATGTTATGGATTAGCGTGTCGTTGAAGGCACAAAAAACAAACTGTGCTGCCGAATTATCAATGCAGAATCAAGGCCTCCAAGAGGTGACAGAGCAAGCTCCGGGTGTTTTAGTCGAGTTAAAATATGCGACCACTGATAACTTTATGAAGAAGAATGTGTACGGTTGTTTGACGCATGCCTACCTGCAAAAACAGACACTGGAGATGTTGAAAAAGGCGCAACAGAATTTAGAAAAAGAGCATCCTGGCTATCACTTGTTGATTTATGATGCAGCTAGACCACTCTCAAAGCAGTGGGAACTTTGGAATACGTTGACAGAATATAGTCCTGAAAAACGCCGAACCTATGTGGCGGATCCGAAGGAGCATTCGATTCATAACTATGGGAGTGCGATTGATTTGACGGTAGCGGATGAGAAGGGGAAGCCGTTAGAGATGGGGACGAAATACGATTTCTTTGGCGAAATGGCTTATCCGAAAGAAGAAGCGAGACTTTTAAAGGCCGGGAAGCTAAGTCAAAAAGCCCTTGATAATCGCCTTATTCTACGCAAAGCGATGAAAAGTGCCGGCTTTATGCCTATTGAATATGAGTGGTGGCATTTTAACGCATTTTCACGCAAAGTGGCCAAAGAAAAGTTTTCCGTTATACCATAAATGGGGTTTTATCCTGAAGCCTTGCCGTTTATCCTAAAATCAAGGTGGGCTTTCGCGGGAATGTTTACCTTTGCATACATTTTATTTTTGACCTTATGTCTTTAAAAATAGTTAGTCTTTCTGCTTTACTGTTAGTTAGCGGATTGTCAGCAACCGCGCAGAACGCTTCGGCGATTCAGGCGAACGGAAATACGGTTCAATTATCGCTTTCAAAGGCGGTGGAAATCGCGTTACAACATAACCTAAATGTGAAGTCTTACGAGGTGAGTTTGCGCAACGCTCAATTACAATTGCAGCAGTCGAAAAACAACGCCTTGCCTAATTTAAATGCGAATATTAACCAATCCGCTTCTTTTGGACGTAGTATTAACCCCTTCACGAACGGTTACGATTCGCGTAACATTAATTACAACAACTTGGGTTTAAACGCGGGAATGCTTCTTTTTAATGGGGGTCAAATCCGCAACTCGGTTCTCCAGAACGACTATAACCTGAAGGCTTCCCAAGAAGATCTAGCTTCTATTAAGGAAAACATTTCCCTTCAAGTGGTGCTCGCTTATTTAGCCATTTTGAATTCGGAAGATCAATTGAGTATTGCAAAATCCCAAACCGAGATCACAAAACTGCAAATCTCGCGTACGGATAAATTAGTGAAAGCGGGCTCGCTTGCCCCTTCTAATCTGTTGGATTTGAAAGCGCAGTTAGCGAATGAAGAATCGAACGTGGTGAGCTTCCAGAGTTCTTTGGATCTTAACAAATTAACGTTAATTCAACTGCTAAATGATTCAAGCATTTCTGCGATCGAATTGCAGCGCATCCAAGTTCCTACACCTAGTACAAGTGGATATGATACTGGAATCGATGATTTATATGCGAAAGCCCTAGCCATTCAGCCATTAGTGAAAGCAGCGGATTTGCGCGTTCAAAGTGCTCTTAAAGGGATATCAGTAGCTAAAGCAGGAACGATGCCTACCCTGTCTTTAAGTGCAAGTGTGTCAGCGAATCAGTCGAATGCCTTGACCATGGGTTATTTTGATCAATTGAATAATACCCAAAACAAGGTGATATCGGTAGGTTTAAACATCCCAATCTTCACGCGTTTTGCCAATAAAACAAGAATTGCGCAGGCAGGTTTACAGCGTGAGAATGCCTCTATTGAGGCATCGAAAGCGCGTCTAACTTTACGTCAAAACATCGAACAAGCCTACGTTAATTTAAATAACGCGGCGATGAAATATGAGGCAGGCCTTTCACAGGTATCCGCTTTAGAAGAGTCTTTCCGTGCAGCTGAAAGCCGTTTTCAAGCAGGGGCAATTGATTTTGTAAGTTATAACTTGCAAAAAACGAATTTAGATAAAGCGCGCTTGAGCTTGGTTCAATCGAAATATGACTTTGTGTTTAGAACGAAGATTTTGGATTTTTATCAAGGGAAAAGCTTAGTTTTTTAATTGCGAAGCAATTAAAAAACAGTCACTGCTGCGCAGTTTAGTCGTCTCTAACGAGACTCAGTCATCGCGATGCGATTTAGTCAAAAATGGACTAAGCGACGCAGTCGCGACATAGAGAGTTAATTATAAACAATAAATAAAAGTCACAAAGACTAAGACGAAGTCGACTAGATTGCGAAGCGATGACTAAGCCGCAGGACGACTAAGCGACGCAGTCGCGACTAAGTCACAAAGTGACGACTAAAAATTATGGCAACTAACAACAACAGTAAGCGGACTTGGATGATCATCGGTGGTGCGGTGGTATTGATTTTTGGTGGATTATTTCTTGCCAAAAAAATGGAATGGATTGGTAAAGTAGAACCGACCGAGGTAGAGTTTGCGAAAGTGACTCGTTCGACGATCATTGAAAAAGTCAGTGCGTCTGGAAAGATCCAGCCGGAGGTAGAGGTGAAATTGTCACCGGACGTTTCCGGGGAGATTGTATCCTTAAATGTGGCTGAAGGTGATTCAGTAGTGGCTGGCCAAGAATTGTTGAAGATTCGTCCGGATAATTATGTGTCGCTTTTGGCACGTGCAGAAGCACAAATGAATGCGACGAAAGCAAATATGGAGCAAAGTAAGGCGGTGTTAGCCCAAAGCGAAGCACGTCTTTCTAAGGCTAAAATTGACTACGATCGGAACGCGAAATTGCACAAGGATAAAGTAATCTCGGATGCGGACTTTGACCAATTTGTATCAGCCTACACAGTGGCAAAACAAGATTTAGAAGCGGCTAAGGCAAATGTTAATGCGGCGAATTACAATGTGAAATCATCACAGGCGGCATTGAAAGAAGCAAAAACGAACTTAACCAAAACAACGATTTACGCCCCTCAAAGCGGTATCATCTCGAAGTTAAACGTAGAATTAGGGGAGCGTGTCGTAGGAACATCCCAAATGGCGGGAACAGAAATGTTGCGTATTGCGAACTTGAATAAAATGGAAGTGCGCGTGAATGTGAACGAAAATGACATTACTCGTGTAAGCATAGGTGATACGGTTTTAATTGACGTGGACGCCTTCTCTTCAAGCGAGCGCAAGTTCAAAGGAGTAGTGTATGAAATCGCTAGTTCAGCTAATTCAAGTGGAACGGCTTCAGCTGTTTCGAATGATGCGGTGACAGAATTTGAAGTGAAGATTCGCGTGTTGCGTTCTTCTTATGCTGATTTGATCAAAGGCAAATTGTCTTATCCGTTAAAGCCGGGAATGACAGCGTCTGTAGAGATTTTGACAAACAGAAAAGAAAACATCGCTACGGTGCCATTATCTGCTGTAACTACACGTGAGATTGGCGCAGAGGTGAAAGAGGGAGAAAAGAAAGAGGACGATGGAACGAACTCGACGAATGCAAATGACGCCTTAGAAGCGAAGAAACGCAAGGAAAACACGAAAGAAGTAGTGTTCGTGATGGAGAAAGGTAAAGCGAAAATGATCCAAGTGAAAACGGGCATCTCGGATTTTGAAAATATCGAAATCGTGAACGGCTTGAAAGAGGGACAAGAGATCATCTCTGGACCATACGCGACGGTGGCTAAGAAGCTGAAAGAAGGAGACTTAGTGAAGAAGAAGGATCCGAAAGCAGCAGAAAAGGCCGCTGACAAGAAATAAATTGAAAAAAAACAGGGGGCTATCTTGCAT
This sequence comes from Cytophagaceae bacterium UBA7467, assembly GCA_002479785.1. Classification (GTDB taxonomy): domain Bacteria; phylum Bacteroidota; class Bacteroidia; order Cytophagales; family Spirosomataceae; genus Aquirufa. Next base: position 134 of record DLPD01000031.1, on the reverse strand, counting down.
TTAATGATTTAGCCCCCTATTTTTGCAGTCCCAATAGGAAACAAATTCCTTCTTAGCTCAGTCGGTTAGAGCACATGACTGTTAATCATGGGGTCCCTGGTTCGAGCCCAGGAGAGGGAGCAATAATGATAAAA
>DLPD01000009.1:96350-97633 GCA_002479785.1 Cytophagaceae bacterium UBA7467 | reverse complement strand
GATGATTTACCCTATTTATGGATTCAATTAGACCAAAATCTATTTGAAAAAAATTCCCCTGGTAAAACCACAAAGACAGGTGAAATTAAGAATGGCATCAGCGCTGGTGCTTTTCAAGAATTAACAGACCCAAAGGATTATGGTTATAAAATTACCGCTGTAAAAGATGGAAAGGGCAATCCATTACGTCACACAATCAACCAAACGATGATGCGCATCGACTTGCCTACTCCGTTGAAATCAGGGGCTTCAGTGAGCTTTGGCATAGATTGGAATTATTTGATCACGGCTTACTATGGTCGTTCTGGCTATGAGATTTTAGGCAAAGAGAATATCGCGAATTACTTCATCGCACACTGGTTCCCTCGCTTAGCAGTTTATAATGACGTATATGGCTGGCAGCACAAGCAATTCTTGGGACAAGGTGAATTCACCTTGAATTTTGGAAATTACAAAGTAGCGATCACGGCGCCTAATGACATCATTGTGGGTGCAGGTGGTGAATTATTAAACCCTAATCAGGTATTGACAGCTACCCAATTAAAACGTTGGGAGCAGGCAAAAACGGCCACTCGCCCTGTAGAAATCGTTACACAAGACGAGGCTATCAAAGCAGAGAAAAGTGTTCCTACCGGGAAGAAGACTTGGGTTTACAAGGCGGATAATGTCAGAGACTTCGCATTCACTGCTTCCCGTAAATTCATTTGGGACGCGATGCAGGTAGAGGTGGAAGGCAAAAAAGTATGGGCGATGTCGTATTATTCGAAAGAGGGTAATCCACTATGGGGTAAATATTCTACGATGGTAGTAGCGCACACGCTTCGTTCGTATTCGAAGAGAACAGTAGCTTATCCGTATCCAGTAGCGATTTCGTGCCATGCAACAGCGGGTGGTGGTATGGAGTATCCGATGATTTCCTTTAATGGGGGACGTCCAGAGGCAGATGGAACGTATACCGAGAACGTGAAAAATGGCATGATCGGGGTGATTATTCATGAGGTGGGTCATAACTTTTTCCCAATGATCATTAACTCGGATGAGCGCCAATGGTCATGGATGGATGAAGGGTTAAATACGTTCTGCCAATACCTAGCGGAGCAAGAATGGGATCGCAACTTCCCGGCGCGCCGTGGTGAGCCTCAAGCGATTGTTCCTTACATGCGTTTAGATTCAAAGAACCAGGTGCCTATCATGGCGAACTCGGAGAACATTATGGATTTTGGGAATAATGCCTATGCTAAACCTGCCACGGCCTTAAATATCCTGCGTGAAACGGTGATGGG
>DLPD01000009.1:90169-96144 GCA_002479785.1 Cytophagaceae bacterium UBA7467 | reverse complement strand
GAAAAAGCGGTGGCAGAGGCGAAAGCAAAAACCATCTCAGCGATTCGCAATAAAACAGATATCAAACGTACAGTGGTGGAAGAAAACCCTGATTTAACAGACTTCTACAATACCTACGATCGTTTTGCTCCTACAGAAGCAGACAAAAAGAAATACCAAGATTACATGGCGTCACTAAATGACGACGAAAAGAAATTGGTATCTGAAGGTAAAAACTTCTACGTGGTGAATTTCAAGAACAAAGGAGGCTTGCCTATGCCAGTTATTGTTCGGTTGAGCTATGAAGACGGCACAGATGAGGTGTTGCGTTTCCCGGCGGAAGTTTGGCGTTTGAACGATGTGACGGCGAAGAAAATCATCCCAACAGCTAAGAAAGTGGTGAAGTGGACGCTTGATCCCTTCTATGAAATCGCAGACATTGACACAGAAGACAACTCCTTCCCTCGTGAGCCAGCTCAACCTACGAAGGTTCAATTATTCAAGATGCAAGGCAGAACGTATAGCGGAGGGCCTAATCCGATGCAAGAGGCACAAAACGCTAAAAAGGCGGGTGCCGTAACCGGATCTAAAAATTAAATCAAAAGCCCCGATTATTCGGGGCTTTTTTTATTCTTGGTCTATCAAGTTTAATTTTGAAAGATCTAATTCCGTTCGTTGATTCCGACTGAAATACATGGGCAGGAATTTAAATCCAAACTTAAAGTCCTTAATCGCATAGGATGCCCGAGCCACCACCACACTGGAATATACTTCATCGAAGCCAGTCAGGTAAGCCGAAATTTCAGGCTGGAGGTTGACAATTTCTTTTTGGGATAAATTAAAAAACGGGGAGTCTTCATCGATTGGGTGAACGACTGTCCAATTTAAGACTAGACTGTCTACGTGACTCCGCTCTAATTTCAAATTAAAGAATTGATACCCCTGATTCTTCGTCACGATTCGAGCATTCAATTTCACTTCAGCATTCGTCAACAAGTGATCATCCTTATAGCAAACTAGGCGAAACATAAAGGCCTTACCCTGTCTGTAATTTGCAAAAACCATACTATCGGAAAAACGAATAAAGGATCTAGGTCTTGAAAACCGACCATATAAAAGACCTGCAGCAATAGCAAAAGAAAGGAATCCCACTAAGGATTCTATGGCTGCAATCCAGTTCGTTAACTCCCCCACCGGGTTTACACGACCATACCCTACCGTGGTAAAGGTCTGCGTGGAAAAGAAGAACAATTCTTTGATCCTTCCCCAAAACTTCACCTTCTCCACACCTTCTAATCCAGCCGGTCCGGCAAGCCAATACAAAGCAGTAAAAAAGCAATTGATTAAGAAATAGAAAATGAAGATGATGGCTAAAAAACGCCAACGCGGCATTGTTAACATACTCTGGTAACCGCTGGCCCTATCTCGTACGCTGATTCCAATACGCTTGATATTAAAACTTCCATCCTTGTTGACCATACGGCCACCCATGTCTGAGGTTTTATCTCCAAAACCGGTATCTTGATTTACATTTTCCATCCTATTGCTACTTATACGAACCACAATTTAAGGGATGCAATGACTAATACCAAAGCTAAAATCCACTTCACCTTTGTATTCGAAGCCATTCCTGCTCCCCAGCGGGCACCTAAAAAACCTCCCATTAATGACGCCACTAACCAATAGATCATTTGGGATTGATCTAACGGAATCCAAGTTTTCAAACCAGCCAAACCAGCAACGGAATTCACGAAAATAAACAAGGCCGAAACAGCCGCCGCTTCCTTTAATGATGCCCAGCGGAAAAGTAAGAGTAGCGGACTCAAGATAATCCCACCTCCAATGCCAATCATTCCTGAAAGTAAACCAATTAGGGCTCCTGCGAGAATACCTGAGAACACAGGTAAACTGCGCGCACTAGATTCCTTTAATGAAACTACCATTCTTATCACCGCTAAAAAAAGGCAAGCTCCTAACATTTGCTTATAGGTCGAATCCGTTAAAGGAATACGCGCACCCAGATAAGCCGCCGGAATGGAACCGAGGGCGAATGGCCAAAACAGGCTCCATTTGAAATAACCTTGGCGGTAAAAAGCAATGAAAGACATCAGCGACACGCCGAGATTTAACAAGAGCGCCGTTTGCTTCATGAGCGGCGGAGCAATCGCAAATAGGGCCATCACAGCTAAATAACCACTAGCGCCTCCATGACCGACGGAGGCATATAAAAAGGCCATAATGGCAAGCAAAAAAACTAGTTCCACGCTATTTACGAAGGGCTAATTGGAAATAAATGAACATCTTTTCCCAGTCCGCCACGCGAATACGCTCTTCCTTGATGCGCGAAGCTGGTAACGCTTTAATCTTTTCAAAAAGGCGAATATAATATTCATAGGCTAACAAACAGCCTTTGCGTGCGACGTCAGGTAAGCGGTGAATACCACGTAAACCTGCGTCAAAATCCAATTGAATATCCGCTTCAATTTCTCTTTTCTCCTCGTCTGAGAAGGTCGTAAAATCAACCCCCGGAAAGTAAACCCGACCACGCTCATCGTAATCAGACCGAATGTCACGAAGGAAGTTGATTTTTTGGAAGGCTGAACCTAAGGCGCAGGCATCTTCTCTCAAGGATTCATAGTTTGAAGGATTCCCCTCACAGAAAACACGCAAGCACATTAAACCCACTACCTCAGCGGAACCATAGATGTACTTCTTGTATTCCTCCGTATCATAATCTCGTTTTGTTAAATCCAACTCCATCGAATACAGGAAAGCGTCTATTAATTCACGTTCCATCCCGAACTTATTCACCGCCCATTGAAAGGAATGCAGAATAGGATTTAAGCTAATTTTCTCTTCAATCGCCCGGTACGTATCCTCGCGAAAACGCTGCAATAAAGCTGCCTTATCTTGGTCATGAAAGGTATCTACAATCTCATCGGCTAAACGAACAAAACCGTAGATAGCATAAATGGGATCGTGCACCTTTTCATCCAATGTTCTAATTCCGAGAGAAAAGGACGTCGAATAGGCCTTCGTCAGTAACTTACTCGAGGCAAGGGAAACTTGTAAGTATAAATCCATATTATCCTTTTAATTCTTTATCGACTTCACCTGCTACGACAATTCCTGAAATCAAAGAGGGTGGCACGCCTGGGCCTGGAACCGTTAATTGACCTGTGTAATACAAATTATCCAAGTGCTTGTTTTTCAAGTTAGGCTTCAAAATCGCCGTCTGCATCAGCGTATTGGCTAAGCCGTAGGCATTCCCTTTGTAAGCATGGTAATCTGATTTAAAGTCACGGTGTGCATAGGAACGCTTAAACACGATGGAATCGCGAATGGAGACGCCACAATGCGCTTCTAATCGATCTATTAACTGATCAAAATACTTCTCTCTTCCTTCATCGGTATCTTCTAAATCCGGTGCCACTGGAATCAATAAAAAGACATTTTCACATCCTTCAGGTGCCACAGATGGATCGGTTACTGATGGGGCTGAGGCATAGAATAAAGGATCTGAAGGCCAAGCCGGATCCGTGTAAATTTCGTGCGAATGCACGCTAAAATCACGGTCAAAAAATAAATTGTGGTGCTTAAGATTAGGTAAGCGTTTCGAAATACCTAAGTAAAATAATAGAGAAGAAGGCGCCATCACACGCTTATCCCAATACGCTTCGTCGTAATTTCGTAAGCCATCTCCTACTAATTCTTCCACATGGTGGTAATCAGCACCTGCCACAAAAGCATCTGCTTCTAATAATCCGGCTGCTGTTCTAACTCCTTTTACTTTTCCCTTAACGATTTCGAAGCCTTGTACTTCGGCATTGTATGTAATCTTTACCCCTTTTTCCTCGGCTAAAGCCACCATTCCTTTGACGATATGGTGCATTCCTCCCATGGGATACCAAGTCCCTAATTTGATTTCTGCATAATTCATCAGCGAGTACATCGCTGGTGTATTTTCTGAAATAGCTCCTAAAAATAAGATGGGAAATTCCATCAATTTCAAAAGCGTAGGTGAGGTAAAGAACTTGCGAATGTGTTTGTAAAAAGACGAAAAGACGTCAATGCGAATCGCATCAATGAGTAATTTAAGACTTAAAAATTCCGTGATTTTACGGGAAGGTTTCCAAACAAAGTCCTGAATACCCACTTTGTATTTATAAGCTGCCTGCTCCATAAACGCATCTAATTGAGCAGCTGCACCTGGTTCATAGGATTCGAACAAGGTTTTCAGATCTGCATAATTCGCAGGCAAATCGATGGTTTCCGTCTCAGAAAGGATCACTGAATAGGATGGATCCAACCGAACTAAATCATAATAGTCTGAAGGTTTTTTCCCAAAACGGTTAAAATACGTTTCAAAAATATCAGGCATCCAATACCAAGAAGGGCCCATATCAAAGGTGAATCCGTTCGATTGGAATACACGTGCACGACCACCTGCATGATCATTCTTTTCTAAAATTTGGACCTCATATCCCTTACTAGCTAATTCCGTTGCGGCTGATAGCCCTGAAAAACCTGCCCCTATGACGATAACTTTCTTCATAATTCTTCTAATTTAACAAATATACCGATCTTTCTTTTGGCCCAAAGCCTAAAAAGAAAAAGTCAGATAAAATCTGACTTTTTAACTTCCTTCTGTTAACCAAAAAACTAATCAAAACCTATTTAACCTTAAGCATACATGTGGAGATGGTTCTTCAAATCCCGTCTCGCCATAAAAATTCTATTTTTAACCGTCCCTATTGGCAAATCTAACTCTTCCGCAATTTCATGGTATTTGAACCCCTCAAAATACATCATAAAAGGAATACGGTACATAGAGTCGATTTTTGCCAGGGCGGATTGAATATCCTCGCTGATAAAGGAGTTCACTGCCGTGTTTTCCTGCAGTGACTCCATGGAGTTGATGAAGTGTAAATTATCTGTTGTATCAATGAACGTATTACGGCGTACCATGCGTTGGTATTGGGTAATAAACGTGTTCTTCATTATCGTAAATAACCAAGCCTTTAAATTCGTTCCGTCCTGGTATTTATCCCGATTCGTAAAAGCCTTTACTAAAGTGTCTTGAACTAAGTCGTTTGCATCATCTCCGTCTTTCGTCAAACGCAACGCGAAAGGGCGTAAAAACTTCGAAAAAGTGCCTATTTGGTAGGTAAACTCAAGAGCTGTCATGGTGATTGTCTATTTTGTTCAACAAATTTATAAAAAGATTAAACAAAACAAATAATTTGTTTAAAAAAATTTAAAAAAGATTAAACAAATTTTTTATCGTCAAAATTACCCCGTTCATCGCCACACAAAATCGATTAATCGTATAAGCAAAAGAAGATTCGCATAAAAGGGGGATTTAGCCTATCTTTAACCCCTATTAACTCCATGAAACACCTTTTTATTCTTCTGGTATTCCTTTCCTTCAATGGCTTCGCTCAAACGAATTGCCACTGTACCTTAAAGGGCATTGTAGCCTCTAAAGAGAATAAAGAGAAAGTTCCTGGAGCCTATGTTTACATTAAAGGGCTAAACAAAGCAACTATTTCGGACGCAAAAGGGCAATTTATTCTACGTGATCTCTGCCCTGGAAAATACACCTTAGTTTGTCAAATGGCGAGCTTTGATCCGATGGAGACAACCATTAACCTAGAAGATGAGAAAGAGGAAGATTTCCTGTTAAGCACACATGACGAACATCTTCAAGAGGTGTTTGTACAAGGTAGAAAACAAGAAATTACCTCTCAATTATCCTCTAAATTAAGTTCAGAGGAACGTTCGCAAAAAGATGGTTTATCTCTTGGGGAAATGTTAAAAGGACTAACAGGCGTTCAAAGTCTGCAAACCGGAAGTTCTATTTCCAAACCTGTCATTCATGGCCTGCATTCCAGTAGAGTCATTATTTTAAATCAAGGAGTCAGACAAGAAGGCCAAAACTGGGGTAGCGAGCATGCTCCAGAAATCGATCCATTTGTTTCTAAAAACATTCAAGT
>DLPD01000009.1:0-90065 GCA_002479785.1 Cytophagaceae bacterium UBA7467 | reverse complement strand
ATGTTAGAACCCGATGCACTTCCTGACAGCACTGCTATACACGGTTCCATACAAAGTATATATTTCAGTAATGGCAGACAAGGTGTTTTATCTGGTCTTTTAGAAGGTGGAATCCCCCGTAATAAAGGCTGGGGCTGGCGAGTGCAAGGGACCTTGAAAGATGGTGGAAATGTACAGACGGCAGATTATTATTTGAGCAACACCGGCGTAAAAGAAGAAAATGTGTCTTTTGCACTAGGTTATAGATCAAATTTATGGGGAGCCGAAGCTTTTATTAGTCGCTTCCACACGGTTATCGGTATCTATGAAGGGTCTCACATTGGAACTATTTCTGATTTAGAACGATCTATTGCGCGGGATAGACCTTTAAAGGCTTTTACACCTGATGAATTTATCCGCAGAATTGATCGCCCTAACCAGGATGTTTGGCATGATATGGCCAAAATCAAAGCCTACTATCACCTACCCAATGGCGCAACCTTACGCGCTACAGCTGCAGCACAATCAGACGAACGTTGGGAATTAGATGTACTCAGAGCAGGGAAAAATATTAATACGCTTCGCTTTAATTTAAATACCCATAGTGGAGAATTCCTCTATGATGAAACGAACACGAATAAAAGTTGGAAGGGACAAGTAGGGTTCACCTATTTAGACCAAGGAAACATCACCTCAGGCAGTAGAGTCCCTAACCCTACATTAACTACCAGTCTTTTACCTAATTATTCGCTACAAAACATTGGAATTTTTGCGATAGAAAGAAGGGCTACTGAAAAATGGGAAATAGAAGCAGGGCTTCGATTTGATGCGAAAGAAATTGAAACGCATCGCCCAAAAACTAATTTTTCTCCTACCATTTTACGGAACAAACATACATTCAGTGGTCTTTCAGGAAGTATAGGAATAAAATACCACTGGAATCTATTGACTGAAACTCAATTAACCATATCAAGAGCTTTTAGAGCTCCAGGCGGAAATGAGTTATTCTCCAATGGGGTTCATCACGGCGCTGGGGCCTACGAAATAGGTGACCCTAATTTAAAGGGAGAAACAGGCACTAATTTTAGTCTATCCACCTCATTTAAACCGGAGCACTGGGATATTGAGCTGGGGTTATATTCAAATCACATTCATAATTTCATTTACCTAAGACCGGAAGTCTTGAACGGCATCGAAGTTTATGCGACAACCGTCAGAGGGGTTTTTCCTGTTTTTACTTATCAGCAAATAGACGCTCGATTCCAAGGTGTTGACTTCCAAGCTACCTACGCGCTAAGTTCTCGCATTTCTATCCAACAAAAGACCAGTTTAGTCCGGGCATTTGATACGGAAAATAATCAGTATATGGTTAATATTCCGGCAGATCGATTTGAGTACCTTGTTCGCTATGCTTTCAAGAAAAATAATGCCTATGTAAGTGGAGGTGTCACTCAAGTATCCAAGCAGACCCGGGTGGAAAAAGGATCTGATTATGCGGAACCGCCAGCTGGCTATTTTTTAGTAAACCTAAATTGGGGAGTAAAAATGCGCCGTTTTGATATAAACCTTCGCGTTTCGAATGCATTGAACGCGGCTTACCGCGATTACTTGAATCGATTCCGTTATTATGCAGACGACCAAGGTCGCAACATTAGCCTAAAAGTATCGTATTCGATTTAGCGACGAAGCCAGGATTCTGGATTTTGGCGTACCGTATTCTTCCAAACCTGGAAATTAATCTCCGCCGTCCCATCCTCATCCGAGGCTACAGAACCAATGCGTTGACCCGTTCTTACCCTAGTTCCCACACTAACAGAAACATTGGCCAGTTTACTGTAAACGGTGAAATAATCCCCGTGCTGAATAGCCACCACCATATTGATCCCCGGTATATTCACGACCGACTGCACCACACCATCATAAACGGAATGCACGGGTGAACCTGGTGAAGTTTGAATATCAATCCCATTATTATTAATCATCACCCCTTTTAGTAGAGGGTGTTTATGTACGCCAAAGTGATCCGAAATAAATCCAGATGGAACTGGGAATGGCATCCGACCACGCAAAGCAGCGAAAGAGCTCGCTAATTTCGCCTCATCCGCATTCATGTAATAGGTATTACTTTCGATCTTCTTTTCTTCAACCGGAGCAGGAACTGGCTCAGTTTTTTGCTTTTTCGCCTCAGCAACAGCCACTTTTTTCTCCTCTTTAGGTGATTCTTTCTTGTCCGGCTGTTTTTCAGCGACAATTTTAGTCGTCTCTCCTTTCTTTAATTCAGGCAGTGCAGGCTTAGCTACCTCAACCTTTTTCACTTGACGGGCTTGACGAAGTTTACGCTCACGCTCAATACTTTTTTGGATCTCTCTTTGAACGATACCGGCAATCAAATTATCCAATTTGCGAACGGCTAATTTCTTCCGCTCTAATTCTATTTTCAGCTTCTTCTCTTGCTGAGTTAACACGGTGACTACCTTATCTTCTTTCGACTTTAAAACTTCTAATTTCTTCTTCTCCCCTTCCTTCTCCACTAACACTTTCTTCTCTTCTTGCTTCTTGTAAACGACCTTTTGCTCTTGCGTCATTAAATCTTGACGGGTTTTGTAAATCAAATCTGCCTGTTTCTTTCGGTTAGCAGAATAATGACGTAAGTAGTCAAAGCGACGTACAAATTCGCCAAGATCATTCGATAGCAACAGAAAGCTCATCTTATTGTATACAGAGGCGGTTTTTTGAGCTTCATAAATCATTAAAGCATATTCTTTCTTCAGACGCTCTAATTTTGCTTTTAACACATCCCCTTCCTCGCGAAGTTTTTGCGCTTCCTCGGCCAGAATCTGTTGGTTTTGCTCCAGAACGCTAATCTGTTTTTTCTGAACCCCAATCTGTTCTTTCAACACGTTTAGTTTTCCAATCGACGCATTTTTCTTCTTCGATGTACGGGAGATGATGGAATTAAGCTCCTTGATTTTGGACAAATTATCTTTCTTCTGCTGCTCTAAAGCAGCTTTCTTATCTGACTGTCCGAAAGATGAATGGGTAAATAGGAACGCGAATAAAAAGAAAAGGTATTTCAAGGCTTTAATAATTTGGCGGGTACTTTAAAAGGAAATTCCAAGGGCATGTCTAACAATTCTACTTTGGAATATTTGATGGTAATCAACGTCTGATTCACCTGATTTTCTTTGTTTTTCACATCTAGTGTGATCGAACTCGAGAAAGGGAACAGGGCTGAATTCAAGTTCGCAAAATCCTCGTAATCCAAGGTCATTTTGTTCGAAGAAGGCAGATCACTCACTGACAATTTCTTCAACTTTCGATTAGGGCCTACCCAGTTATTGACCTCCACGTGCCCCTCTTGCTGTTTTATCAAGAAGTTTTCATTCTCGCGAACCACGCGGCGCGTATTGTTTTTCTTATACGGTTGGTTGCCTACGATCATATTTTGGATCAAATCATAGCTCACCTTAAAACCTAAACTAGTACTTAAGCTATCGTAGGTTAAATTCGTGTATTCGTTGTTAATCTTGTGGTAAAATTGAACACGGTCTTTGGTAAATAAAACCGCCGCACCTGAAATCATCGATACGGAAATGTTCGCCCAGATGATACTATCTTTTTTCATCCGAATATCCACGATGTAGTTGTCCGTATTCGAGCGCGTTTTCCACATCACTTTCGATTTCGCCTTTAAATAAGTGAAATTCAAGTCGTCAGAAGGGGATTGTTGATCCTGCACTTCGATAGGAGTCACAGGCTTTGCCACAGGAGTGGTATCAGCCACAATGGTATCGACTTGCACGGGTTTCGTCGGAGTCACCGTCGCCTTAGGAGCGCAGGCACCTAAGAGGTAAAGGATAACAAGACTGAAAATAATCCGCATAAGGGAGGAATTTTAGTAACAAAAATAGCTCAATTTTCGAGAATTTGACGCAATCGAATCTTTTTATCTAGAGATTCGCGGGCCGGATCTAAACGAAGCGCTTCTTTCCAGGCATCTAGCGCTTTATCCACTAATTTCAAACGAAAAAGCACATCGCCATAATGTTCCCACAAGGTAGCAGATGCATTTTCCTTGTCTTTCAGAGCAGCCTCCATGGCCAAACGAGCCTCTGGATAGCGTTTTAATTCGTATAATACCCAAGCGCGGGTATCTAAATAAGTCCCATTTTTCGGATGATCTTTCACCAGACGTGCAGAAAGGGAATCAGCTAAGGCTAACTTTTCTTTTCGGATAGACAAAAAATAGCTGTAATTATTCAATACGTGGTCGTCTTTTGGATTAGCCGCTAACGCTTTTTCAAAGGCCTCATCTGAGGCTGCATTGTTTCCCAAAGCCTGGTAGGCATCTCCTAAAATGGGGAACACCCATGGTGCCATGCGAGGGTAATTTTCCAATGCCTCTAAGGCATGCTCCACAACCGCCTCTTTGCGATTTAATTCCCAATCTAATTGAATAATGCGCACCCAAAGTTCTTCCTGAACGGGACCTAAATTCGCTGCTTCAAGGTAATATTTATTTTTATCTGCCAGCTCTTTAGCCTCATCACCTCTAGAAAAAAAGACAAATTGCTTTACCCTAATCATATCGGGCTCAGTATCGAAACGATGATCATCGTAGGCTAGTAGATTTTCGAAGCATTCCAAGGCCTTTTTGTACTCCTTATTCGCCAAGAGTAAATCACCGTATAATAGACCATAATCGAAAGAATAGGGAGATAATAGGTGTGCTTTTTCTGCGTTTGTTCTAGCTGAGGTGAGTTGTTTGTCTGCGAGGTAGCTTTTGGCCAAATAATAAAAAACTGCCGGCTCCTTCGTCTGCACTTTCGCAAGCTTCTCGAAAACCAAGATCGCCTCACCAAAATCCTCTTTTATGTAGGCGCGCATCCCGTCCACCAGGAGTTCCTCAGACTGCGCAGCCACAGAAAAAAACCCACCTAAAAGTAAAATCAAATAAGTGAGTTTTCGCATCTTTTTAGGCTACCGTGACATTCACGAACAAGTTAGACTCCTCAAAAGTAAGTTCAGTCGATGCCGAATCCACCCACTCTAAACTCAAGGCTTGCACCTCTTGTGAGATATAGGCTTTGAATTCGTTCAAGCTGGCTGTCCATTCTTCGTCTGAACGCTGCACTTGGATATTTATTTTGTCCGTCACATCGAAACCTGAATCTTTACGTAGGTTTTGGATACGGTTCACAAATTCACGGGCATTACCCTCGCGAACTAATTCCGGAGTTAAGGTATTGTCTAAGGCAATCGTCAATCCGCCTTCGTTTGCCGTCAAATAACCCGGCATATCTTCTGTCAAGATTTCAATGTCCGCTAAGGCTATCTCGAATCCTTGAATCTTGGCTGAACCCGCTGATTCAATCGCCGCTAAATCTTCTGCAGACATCCCCGTGATGGCCTCCGCGACCACTTTCATATCTTTCCCAAACTTAGGCCCTAAAGCCTTGAAATTAGGCTTCACTTTCTTGTTCAATACGCCAGACGCGTCATCTAGGTAATTCACTTCTTTCACGTTCACCTCTGATTTGATCAGATCTTCCACGCGACGGATTTGGTCTCTTACGGACTCTTGCAATACTGGCACTAATACCTGTGCTAACGGCTGACGCACTTTCAAACGGTGCACCTTGCGAATCGAGTGAACCAGCGAACAAATACCTTGTGCTAATTCCATCGACGTTTCTAATGCTGGATTTTGTAAGCTTGGATTAACCTGCGCAAAATGCGTCAGGTGAACCGACTCTTTACCGGATAAATTCTTGTACAACCAATCCCCGTAGAACGGAGCGATAGGCGACATTAATTGCGCCACTGTCTCTAAACAATGGTATAAAGTCTCGTATGCCGCTTGCTTATCCGCGTTGATCGCCTGATTAGCCGTTTCCGGATTCCAGAAGCGTCTGCGTGACAAACGAACATACCAGTTAGATAAGTGATCACATACGAAATCTTGGATCGCGCGACCCGCTTTTGTAGGCTCATAGGTCTCAAACGCCTCATCGACTTCAGCAATCAAATTCATTAATTTAGATAGAATCCAACGATCTAATTCCGTTAAATCTTCCTGTTTTATACCCGCTGGAACGAATCCATCCAGGTTCGCATACATCGCAAAGAAATTATAGGTATTCGTTAGTGTGCCAAAGAACTTGTTGCGCACCTCCGTAATGCCAGCTAAATCAAATTTCAAGTTATCCCATGGCTGCGCATTCGTGATCATGTACCAACGTGTGGGATCCGCTCCGTAGTTCTTCAAAGTCTCGAATGGATCGATGGCGTTGCCAAGGCGTTTAGACATCTTGTTTCCATTTTTATCCAACACCAATCCCGTCGAAACCACATTCTTGAACGCCACAGAATCTTCCACCATACTCGAAATAGCATGCAAAGTAAAGAACCAACCACGTGTTTGATCCACCCCTTCTGAGATGAAATCCGCCGGATAACTCTGCTTAAACACGTCTTGATTTTCAAATGGATAGTGCCACTGCGCAAACGGCATGGCACCAGAATCGAACCATACGTCGATCAAATCCAATTCTCTAGTTAACACATTTCCCGACGCAGAAAGTAAGAATACCTCATCCACAAATGGACGGTGCAAGTCTGCCTCTCCCGCCGCTAATGCCTTTAAAAAGGCTGCATTCCCTTTCGACTGGATTTCAGAAAGAGCCCCAGAAGCCTGCGCCTTCTCGATCTCCGATTTCAATTGCTCCAATGACCCGATGCAGATTTCCTCTGAACCATCTTCTGTCCGCCAAATAGGCAACGGCGTTCCCCAATAGCGAGAGCGGGACAAATTCCAGTCTACTAAATTCTCTAACCAGTTCCCAAAACGACCCGTTCCCGTGGACTCAGGTTTCCACTGAATCGTCTTGTTTAGAGCAATTAATTTATCTTTTACCGCTGTCGTCTTGATGAACCAAGAATCCAATGGATAATACAAGACGGGCTTGTCCGTTCTCCAGCAATGTGGATACGGGTGATCAAATTTCTGTACGTTAAAGGCTTTGTTTTCAGTCTTTAATTGAATCGCAATGCGCTCATCCACAGATAAATACTTGTCGCGACCTTGCTTCACGCGCTCTGCCTCTTTCTCCTCGTCCGTTAAATAGGCTTCTTTTACCGGTTCCAAAGCATAGTCTGTCACCTGCGCCACAAAACGGCCTTGGCGATTCACTAAAGGCACTTCTTTGCCATTTTCATCCGTGACCAAAAGCGCTGGAATACCGTTTTGCGCTGCTACTCTAAAGTCATCTGCTCCAAAAGTAGGCGCTGTGTGCACCATCCCCGTTCCATCTTCGGTCGTCACAAAGTCCCCTAAAATCACACGGAAAGCAGGTGCCGATGGCTGTACATAAGGCATCAATTGCTCGTATTCCACCCCTTCTAAATCCGATCCTTTGCAAGTCGCTACAATCTCATAGGGAATCGCTTGTGGCTTTTTCTCTGCTGCTTCGTAAGCCGTAAAGTCCCCGTTTTCAGCGGCCGCTTGGAAGTAGTTTTTAACTAAGTCTTTTGCTAACACCACATAAACAGGTAGGTAAGTGTAGGGATTAAATGTCTTGACTAACACGTAGGAAATATTCTTTCCTGCCGTTAATGCCGTATTCGAAGGCAAGGTCCAAGGCGTGGTCGTCCAAGCCAATAAATAGACTGGCGCATCTTCTGAGGCCTTAAATAAGAACTCCGATTTCGCGTTCTTGATCGCCTTAAATTGCGCAGTCAAAGAGGTATCCTTCACATCGCGGTAGCAACCCGGCTGGTTTAATTCGTGGGACGATAAACCGGTACCTGCCGCTGGAGAATAGGGTTGAATCGTATAGCCTTTGTACAATAAACCTTGATCGTATAAACGCTTCAATAAGTTCCAAACACTCTCAATATAGTTCGCTTGATAGGTAACATAGGGGTTTTCAAGATCCACCCAGTAACCCATCCTCTCCGTTAAATTATTCCATTGATCGGTGAATTTCATCACCGTTTCGCGGCATTTCTTGTTGTATTCTTCGACGGAAATCGTCTTGCCTATATCTTCTTTAGTAATGCCTAATTCTTTTTCCACTTGCAATTCTACTGGCAAGCCGTGTGTATCCCAGCCCCCTTTACGCTTCACCTGTTTCCCTTTTAGGGTTTGGTAACGACAAAAAATATCCTTGATCGCCCGTGCCATCACATGGTGTATACCCGGCGTTCCATTTGCAGAAGGAGGTCCTTCAAAAAACGTAAACGTAGGCTGGCCCTCTCTAGTCGAGATGGATTTTTCAAAGATGTTATTCGCGTTCCAGAAATCTAGAATTTCATCCGCCAAAGCGGCGTAATCTACATTTTTGTATTCCTTAAAGCTCACAGACGTGTGGGGTTAAAATGAAAAAATTGGCAAAATTGAGGCAAAAATACAAAATTATACGGAACATGTCACGTGAAGATTTGTATTCCGAACGCAATTAACTAGGTTTGAATATGAAGAAGGCCGAGATTCGAAAAATAGGGTTGGCGCAGCGCACCCAACTAGCGGAAAAAGAGTTCCTTGAGCGCTCACAGCGCGTCATCGAAACGTTGGCTCCTTTATTGACTCCCGGCAAATCCATCGCCAGCTTCAAAGCCATCCCGCATCAAAATGAAATTAATTTAGATTCGCTAGTAGGTAACTTCGCTTTTCCACGCGTGATTTCGGCCGCTGAAGGTTCAATGGAAATGGCATTTTCGAAAACATTTACGAACTCGGCCTGGGGTATTCCTGAACCGGTAGGGGGCACCGTGGTACAACCGACTGATTTCGATATTGTGTTAATCCCACTTCTAGCATTCGACAAATACGGACATAGAGTAGGCTACGGCAAAGGCTTCTATGATCGCTACCTGTTGAATTGCAGGCCAGATTGCCTAAAAATAGGTATCAGTCTTTTCGATCCCGTGGAACTGATTGAGGACGCAGAGAGCCATGATATTCCCTTGGATATTGCGATTTGCCCGGCAAAAATGTACGATTTTCGCTAATTTTCCTTTCGATTCCCCATTTTAAGCCCTAATTTTGTAGGCTAAAATCCCAGCTTTGCTTTGAAAATCAGGAGCTTACTTTTCTTTTTACTTATGGCCTCTGGTAGCGCAATGGCGCAGGAAAAAAGATTGCTTCCGATTGAAGAGGTGCAAGGGATTTGGACGAGGAGATTTATGTATGACAGGCAGTTGATTGACCATCCTTTGGCATTACAAATACCGTTAATGGAGGCCAGGGACCCGGAAGTCAACGTTGAATTTTTGAAATTCAAACGTCAACGTAAACTTTCTAGCTGGTTAGCCGGTTTCTCCACTGTATTCGCTTTTTCTACTTATTTGAGTAAAGGAAGCATATCAGAGGGCTTTTACTGGTCAGCGGTGGGAGGTGTAGCGTTAGCCAATGTCTACATCGGAACTGTGAGTAATAGACACTTTAACAAAGCGTTAAAACGATATAATGAATTAAGTAAGGCTCAAATGGGCCTAAAATTAAGCTCTTCGGGGCAAACAGGAGTATCAGTAGGAATCACATATCCATTATAAAAAAAATAGAATGAAAGTTGCAGTTGTAGGCGCCACTGGACTAGTAGGCGGAGAAATTTTGAAAGTATTAGCGGAAAGAAATTTTCCTGTTACGGAGTTAATCCCGGTAGCATCCGAGCGTTCAATCGGTAAAAAGGTGAACTTTAAGGGCCAAGACTTCACGGTTGTAGGTTACGAAACAGCGATTTCGATGAAACCAAACGTGGCTATTTTCTCTGCAGGTGGAAGCAGCTCACTTGAGATGGCACCTAAATTTGCCGCAGCTGGGATCACCGTAGTGGATAACTCTTCTGCATGGCGTATGGATCCTAATAAGAAATTAGTCGTTCCAGAAATCAATGCGAGCACCTTAACTCCAGAGGACAAAATCATCGCAAACCCGAATTGCTCGACCATCCAAATGGTAGTCGTGTTAAATCCGTTGCACAAAAAATACAAAATCAAACGTGTGGTCGTTTCCACTTACCAATCCGTAACAGGAACAGGAAAGGCTGCGGTTGATCAATTGTTTGATGAGCGCATCGGAAAGACGGATTATGCTAAAGTATATCCACACAAAATCGATTTAAACGTCTTGCCTCACATCGATGTATTCTTAGAGAATGGATACACGAAGGAGGAGATGAAGATGATATTAGAGACTAAAAAAATCATGATGGACGATTCTATTGCGGTGACTGCGACCACGGTTCGTATTCCTACGATAGGTGGACACTCTGAAGCGGTAAATATCGAATTCGAAAACGACTTCGATTTAGCGGAAGTTCGTGCTATTTTAGAAAAAGAGGAGGGTGTGATCGTACAGGATGACCCTAAAAACTTCTTGTACCCTATGCCGATCACAGCCCATGGAAAAGATGAGGTTTTTGTAGGTCGTATCCGCCGCGATGAGACTCAAAAAAATACGTTGAACCTATGGATTGTGGCTGATAACTTGCGTAAGGGAGCTGCTACGAATGCGGTTCAGATCGCAGAATACTTAGCAGCGCACCATTTGATCTAATGACAAGACTCAGCGTCAATATCAACAAAATTGCCACCTTGCGTAACTCGCGAGGTGGTAATAACCCGGATCTTATCCAGGTAGCTTTGGATTGCGAACGTTTTGGCGCACAGGGTATTACGGTTCACCCACGTCCAGATGAGCGTCACATTCGCTACGCGGATGTACACGCATTGAAAGAAGTGGTAACGACTGAATTTAACATCGAAGGCAATCCGATGGAAGCCTCTTTTGTGGAATTGGTTTTAGCCGTTAAACCGGAGCAAGTGACTTTAGTGCCTGATGCCTTAGGCCAAATCACCTCCAACCACGGCTGGGACACCATTCAACACCAAGACTTATTAAAACGCCTGATTGCTCCTTTTAAAGAAGCCGGTATCCGCACTTCCATTTTCGTGGACCCAGTTCTGGAAATGGTAGAGGCCGCTGCCACCACGGGCACAGATCGCATCGAATTATACACGGAACCGTATGCGAATGATTTCCCTACAAATCCGACCCAAGCCGTTGCCTCTTATAGAAAAGCAGCCTTTAGAGCCCATCAATTAGGATTAGGGATTAATGCTGGCCACGATTTAAGTTTAGAGAATCTAGCCTTTTTCCAAGCGAACGTCAATCCTTTAGACGAAGTATCCATCGGACACGCACTCATTTGCGATGCACTTTATTACGGACTAGAGAATACCATTCAACTCTACCGCAGACAATTGAAATAAAAAAAGGGCTTCGTTATATAACGAAGCCCTTTTTTAGGAATGAAGAATCCATTATTCCACATCTCCAGTTAATACCACAGCACCACCTGCTACAGATAATTTAATTGTCTTTACTTTTCCAGCCGCGCGACCGAACGTAATCTCCGCCTCATAACCTTGTAAAGTAGCAGCAAACGTATCTGGCGTAGAAGCTGGTGTTAAAACCGCACCCTCACCCGGATTAGCATCTGAGGCGATTAATAATTGGCCGTCTTTCATCGTAACAATCATCTTCTTTACATATTCATTATCTGCCATTTTATAAGAAGCAGCATATTCAGATCCAGCAGATGCAGCAGCTACAGCTTTCACCCCTTCTAAGGTTTGACCTTGTGCTTCAATTTTTAATTTAGTTACCGCACCACCTTCACGCGTAAAAGTGATATCACCACCCATTCCTCCTAAAACAAAGGCGTCTGGCTTAGAACCTGCCGTCAATTCCGTGTCAGGGAAACCTTCCGCTGACATGATTAATTTACCTTCTTTATCGGCTAATTTTAGCACTTTTACATAAGGATTATCGCTCATTTTATATTCACCAACATAATCAGCGGCTTTTTGAGCAGTAGAAACAAAGGCCAAACAAGTCAGGGCCAAAGCTGACACAATAGAACGTAGATTTTTCATTTTTTCTTTACAGTTTAGGATTCCAAAATTAAGGATTTAAATGAGCTTCCAAATTTTGTCACTCAATTTTATTCAAAAACAGATAAAATTTTGGATGTAAAAAAGATTTCTATAATATTGCGTCACAATCAATTCGCCCAATTAGACCCTATTGCATGAGATAAACCTCTACGTTAACCATTTTACTTTTTTATGAGCAAAATACCCGTTAACGATGCAGCGTTAATTTCCGCATACATCCAAGGTGATTCGAAAGCGTTCGAAACATTACTTCAACGCAGCAAATCTAAAGTATTCACGACTATTTATTTAATTGTAAAAGACCGTTATATAGCAGAAGATCTTTTGCAAGAAACGTACATTAAAGCTTTGGACGTCATCAACCAAGGCAAATACAACGAAGAGGGAAAATTCCTCCCTTGGATCGTCCGAATCGCCCACAATATGGCAATCGATCACTTCCGTAAAGAGAAGCGTTATCCTAAAATTGTATTAGACGATGGATCACCGCTATGGAACAGTTTTCAATTTGCGGAAGAAAGTTCAGAGGATAAACAATTAAAAGAAGATTTGATCGTTAACATCAGGGACTTAATAAAAAAGCTTCCAAATGAGCAGCGAGAAGTACTCGTTATGCGCCATTACGAAGAATTAAGTTTCCAAGAAATCGCTGAATTAACCAATGTTAGTATCAATACCGCGTTAGGGCGTATGCGTTATGCCTTAATCAACCTTCGTAAAATGTTAGACAAACAAGAGTTAGCCTATGACAAAAAGCTTTACCCCGAATGACCTGATTAAACACCTTTATGAACCTGAAACAGGGTTTCAGCACACATTAAATGAAGACGAGAAGCAAGAACTTGCTCGTTTAAAACAGGTCCAACAATTGCTGGATTCGGCTTATACAGAGCCCTCCGAAAGGAGTCTCGAGAAAATTCTCGAACATGCACGAACTACTAAAAAGCCCCTAGCGCACTAGGGGCTTTTTTATTCGAAAAATCTGGGTAATTTTAACAAAAATATGGTAAAGAAGGAGCGATTTAAAGCATTTGTTGAGCATTTTTCCACTCGATTTCCCGAGGCGGAAACCGAATTGCATTATTCAAATCCCTTTGAATTATTAGTCGCCGTCGTTCTTTCTGCTCAATGTA
This sequence comes from Cytophagaceae bacterium UBA7467, assembly GCA_002479785.1. Taxonomy (GTDB): domain Bacteria; phylum Bacteroidota; class Bacteroidia; order Cytophagales; family Spirosomataceae; genus Aquirufa. The sequence goes on along the minus strand of DLPD01000009.1, from coordinate 76,992 downwards.
CGGATAAACGAATCAATCAGGTGACTCCTGCCCTTTTCAAGCGTTTCCCAGATGCTAAATCCTTGGCTGAATCGAGTGTAGAGGAAATTTTCTCCTACATACGCTCCGTTTCTTATCCAAATAATAAGGCGAAACATCTCTTAGGTTTAGGCCAAAAAATCACTGACCAATTCGCCGGTGAGGTACCTGAAACGATGGAAGACTTGCAAAGTTTACCAGGAGTAGGTAGGAAAACAGCGAATGTCATCGCTTCGGTCATTTATAACCAACCTGCCATGGCGGTGGATACCCATGTTTTTCGCGTGTCTCAGCGACTAGGCCTGGTTCCTAAAACGGCAAATACCCCACTAAAAGTAGAAATGGCCTTAATCAAAAATTTACCGGAAGAGGTTATTGCGACGGCTCACCATTGGTTGATCTTGCACGGCCGTTATATTTGCTTAGCTAGAACACCTCAGTGTTCGAAATGTGATATTACTCATTTCTGTGCCTTTTACCAGAAAAATCACAAGCCATGAGTTCGATTGAGATTTTGGCAATCATAGCTTCACTAGGTGGCGTTATTCTCAGCATGGCAAAGAAGAGCCTTGCGTGGGTGTGTAACATCATTGCCTCAAGTCTTTACGGATACGTTTTTTATCAAAATGGCCTGTATTCCGATATGGAATTACAAGGATTTTTTATTCTCATGGCCCTTTTTGGGTGGTGGAATTGGTCACGTTCTGAACTAAATTGGGTACCTGAGAAATCTAGCCTTCAAGCCTTATTGATGGGCTTTTTGGTGGCCTTGCTTTTCGGCGCGGGATCCGGTTTTTTACACCAGCAGTATTTTCCCTCCGTGAGTTTTCCGTTTCTTGACGCTAGTTTAACGGGCCTAAGTATTTGGGGCACTTGGCTGGCCACTAAACGCAAAATCGAAAACTGGATTGTCTGGATTGGAGTGGATATGGCGTATGTGGGGATGTATGTAAACAAAGGATTGTGGGGAACGGCAGTTCTCTACGGAGTCTTTAGTGCTTTAGCCTTAAAAGGTTACGTAGACTGGCTTAAGCCCCTGAAAGACAGGGACTAAAAAATTTGTCAGAGATTTTATCCGATTCATTACTTAATTAAGCTCAGCCTTTTTATATTTGTGTAAAGGTAAAAGACTACAATTTAGATAGATTTATGGCAAACGAAGAAAAACAAAGATACTCTGCCGAAGAATTACAAGAGTTTGAAGCGATTATAAAGGCCAAATTAGAAGAGACTAATGCGGAATTAAAATATTTAAGAGAAGCTTTAAGTAAGAAAAATGATACGGGTACAGACGCAACTTCAGGAAACTCAAAAGTGATGGAAGATGGCGCAGACACAGCCGAAAAAGAAAACTTAAATCAACTAGCGGTTCGCCAACAAAAATTCGCCAAGAATTTAGAAAATGCATTGATGCGAATTAAAAACGGAACTTATGGCATTTGCATCGAATCCGGAAAGCTAATTTCGAAAGAACGTTTACGTTTAGTGCCTCATACACAGCACTCAATTGAAGCCAAGTTAAAACAAAAATAAACGATGGGTTTTTTCGAAAACAACCGCCTAGTTGAATTGATAACAGATTATCTCAAAACTCAATTTGAAATAATCAAGTTAGATATTCAGGAAAAACTAGAGGAAATCTTCATCCGGATTTTCAAGCTTTTTCTTGTCGCGACAGGTTTCGGAATTACCCTATTTTTCCTTCTTTTAGGGGGATCAGAATGGATTAATGAGGCATTAGAAAGTCGCTTCATCGGTTATTTCATCATGGCTGCCATTATTGGTTTAGCTAGCCTCTTTCTTTTCTTATCCCTAAAGCCTAGCAATAATGAGTCAGAATAAAGAAAAAAGAGCTGAATTAGAAAGCCAAGCGGCTGAAATTCAAGAGCAATTAACGGAGACCGTTTCCGAATACAAAAAAATAGGCAACCAAATGTTGGTCGCAGGCGGAATCGTAGCTGGTGGCTATTTACTTTATTCTCTGTTCTCAGGCTCTAAGAAAAAAGGCTCTTTTGTAAGCGATGCCATTAAATCCTATGCGCTAGCCTTTGCTCTATCTTATGCAAAGGATTTGTTGCTGGATTACCTTGCCTCCTTGGAAGAGGCAACTGAAGCTGAGGTAGCCGAATCGACGGAAAAAACCCAATAGTCAACTGCCTACTGCCCACTGTCGACTGCCCACTGTCCACTGCCTACTGCCTACTGCCCACTGCCCACTGCCCACTAGTTCTCCATCAAATACGCCTTAATAAACTCATTAATCTCCCCGTCTAATACCGCATCCGTGTTCGATGTTTGGTAATTCGTGCGGTGATCTTTTACGCGACGATCATCTAATACATAGGAACGGATCTGAGATCCCCATTCGATCTTCTTCTTGCCTGCTTCTACTTCCGCACGCGCAGCATTGCGCTTATCGATTTCAATTTGGTATAACTTAGATTTCAAGAGACGTAGAGCAACCTCCTTGTTTTGCAATTGCGAACGCTCCTGCTGACAGGCGATAATAATCCCAGATGGCTTATGGGTTAAACGTACGGCTGTTTCTACTTTGTTGACATTCTGGCCTCCTGCCCCACCAGAACGGAAAGTATCCCAATCGATATCAGCAGGGTTAATGTCAATTTCAATCGAATCATCGGCTAGTGGACACACATAAACCGATGCGAATGAAGTATGTCGACGAGCATTAGAGTCAAACGGAGAAATACGCACTAATCGGTGAACCCCGTTCTCTGATTTTAAATTACCGTAGGCAAATTCGCCGTCCACTTCGATCGTCACGGATTTGATTCCTGCCACGTCCCCCGGATTTTCATCCACTAAACGTACTTTGAAACCATTTTTTTCTGCCCACATGTGGTACATACGTAGCAGCATAGACGCCCAGTCTTGGGATTCAGTTCCACCTGCACCCGCGTTGATTTCTAAGACGGCGCTCATATTATCACCTTCATCAGACATCATTTTGCGGAATTCCAAAGCCTCTAGGTTTGCCTCCAGCTTTTCGCCTTCCGCATCCACTTCAGCCTCGGTGGCTTCACCCATTTCGTAAAATTCCCAGATGGTTTCTAAATCCCCTTGAGCACTCGCTAATTTATCGAACCCATCCGTCCAAAACTTCAGCCCGCGCATCTCGCGCATCGTGCTTTCTGCTTTGTCAGGATTGTTCCAAAATTCGGGATCCAAGGTGACGGTCTCTAGTTCAGAGATTAAATATTTCTTGTGATCGTAGTCAAAGATACCTCCTTAAAGCCTCTATTCTGGCTTTCAGGTCATTGAACCTGTCTCTAGTCATGTGTTTTTCTACTTAATAAAGTGCAAATATACCCGATTTTGTGCTAAATTGCGGCCTCATTCATTTAAATCAAGCAATAAAATGGCGCAACAATACGATTTGATCGTGGTAGGCTCAGGCCCTGGAGGTTATGTAGCAGCTATCCGAGCTTCTCAATTAGGTTTAAAATGTGCAGTGGTAGAAAAAGAATCCTTAGGTGGTATTTGCCTAAACTGGGGATGTATTCCTACGAAAGCCCTTTTGAAATCTGCCCAAGTTTTCGAATACATCAAACACGCTGCTGATTACGGAATTACCGTTAAAGGAGCTGAAGCTGATTTCTCTGCGGTTATTTCCCGTTCTCGTGGCGTGGCAGATAGCATGAGCAAAGGCGTTCAGTTTTTGATGAAGAAAAATAAGATTGACGTGATTATGGGTTTTGGAAAAATCCAACCTGGTAAGAAAGTCGAAGTAACGGATGCGGACGGCAAAAAAACCGTTTACGAAGGGAAAAATATTATGATTGCTACGGGTGCACGCGCACGTGCTTTACCTAATATTCCTATTGACGGCGAAAAAATCATTGAATACCGCAAGGCAATGAGCTTAGAAAAACGCCCAGATTCGATGGTCGTGATCGGTTCAGGTGCGATCGGTGTTGAATTTGCTTATGTATACGCGGCGATGGGAACGAAAGTAACCATCGTAGAATTCATGCCAAACATCGTTCCAGTAGAGGATGAAGATGTTTCCAAAGAATTAGCGAAGCAATACAAGAAAATGGGTATCGACATCTTGACCTCATCAAGCGTGGAGTCAGTGGATACTAAAGGAAAAGGTTGCAAGGTGAGTATCAAAACGCCGACAGGTAACCAAGAAATCCAATGCGATATCGTTCTTTCTGCGGCGGGTGTGATCTGCAATTTAGAGAACATCGGCTTAGAGGAAGTAGGCATTATCGTAGACAAAGGTCGTATCCCAGTGAATGCGTGGTACGAGACGAACATCCCGGGTTATTTCGCGATTGGCGATGTGACTCCAGGACCTGCTTTGGCACACGTAGCCTCAGCAGAAGGAATCATCTGTGTAGAGAAAATCGCGGGCCACAAAACGGAGGCCTTAGACTACTCAAACATCCCAGGTTGCACGTATTGTTCACCTGAAATTTCTTCTGTGGGAATGACTGAGAAGAAAGCAAAAGAGGCTGGTTATGATATCAAAGTGGGTAAATTCCCATTCGTGGCATCAGGAAAAGCCACAGCTGCTGGAGCACGTGATGGTTTTGTGAAAGTAATTTATGATGCCAAATACGGCGAATTATTAGGCGCTCACATGATTGGTTACAATGTAACTGAAATGATTGCTGAGGCGGTTGTGGTTCGCAAGTTAGAGAGCACCGCTTTCGAGATTATGAAATCTGTTCACCCGCACCCGACTATTTCGGAAGCGTTCAAAGGCGCGACGGAAGCGGCTTATGGAGAAGCAGTGGATTTGTAATTCATTTAATTTCAAAAAAAAGAGGAGCTCAAAAGGCTCCTCTTTTTTTAGTTCAATTTCACCTGAACACTTTTATAAGCGATTCTGCTATTCGGGTCATGTGCCTGTATGGCAATGGTTCCCGGTTGAATTCGTCTTCCATTAGTGATTCCTTCAGGTTCATCATATTCGACTACGGTTCTGCCGTTTACCTTGGTCGTAATGTGTTTCCCTTCCACTTTTACGTATAATTCGAACCACTCTTCATCGTGGACTAATTTTTCAGCCGTATCGATAATGCCATAGAGGCTCGCGGTTCTACGCCAATCGGTGTGGGAATTATTGACTTGGATTTCGTAGCCTTGAGAAGGCCAGTCACTAGGCTGGAAAGCAGTGCAGACATATAAACCAGAGTTCGCTCCGGGATATGTTTTTACCAGGGCTTTTACTTCAAAGTTTTGAAAGGAATGTTCCCCTACCGGTCCATCGTAAAACAAGTGTCCACGAGGTCCTGCAATAACCAGTTCACCGTCCTTCACTTGGAAAGAGCTTGGATTTTCACTTGCCTTCCAGCCTGTTAAGTCGCGGCCGTTCAGTAATTCGACCCATTGGGCGTGGGCGGAGAAGTTTAATAAGAGAAGGAGGATAAAGAGATTTTTAATCATAGGTCTAATTTATGGTAGTAAATATGTACCTAAAAGTTTAGAAATGAAATAGAGAATGGATTAAATCCTAAGAGCATCTTCTATCTCTTTTTCAATATTATCAAATTGATTCACGAAATCACTTAAATCGGGATTCATCCATTTCAATAAATCATACAATCCATTTTGAATGTATTTTGCATGTTTAAAATCAATATTCATTTCATTGAAACAGATTGCTTCATTATGATATATTCGATTTCTGAATTCCCTGATTTCTTTTAGAGAAAGAGCTAAATAATTTCGATTGACTGTAGGCGGCTTATTGGGAAAACAATGTATGATATAACCTTCTAAAAGCTTATAATGCTTGGGGTCAAAAAGACAAGTCCAAAAGCCAAATGATTGCTCTGCCAATATTTTCCCTTTCATACCCTTAACTCTTAAGTCAGTTTGTGCTTTATGCACTTGAGTTTTCAACCAAAACTTTGGCCCTAATGAAGCGTCATTCATAAAGCCAACTTTCTGATTAATTATCCATTCACTATCGGAAAAATAAATGCCAAGTTTATCATCAATAGCATTTCTTAGAAAGATCTCAAATAAATTCAATATGGGATAAAATGCTTGCGATACCTTTAAATTAGCTCCATAAAGCATCATTGCTTTTTCTTGCGAATAGGCACAACAAACTAAATACCGTTCAAGCCTCGGTTTTGAAACAAAGTTTTCAAAGGCGTTATAATTCATTTATGAGATGATTTTATTGCTATTGGGAAATCTTGTGTACATTTGTATCGTGATGGTTGGTAAAGCCTCTTCCTGAGAAGGAACGTAACCAATCAGAAGATTTTTAAAAAACCGCTGAGAAATCAACGGTTTTTTTGTGTCTGAAAGTATAGATTAATAACTAGGAGTCCTAGAACAAGAACCTAGATATTGGAGATTATCAGTTACTTGCTACAAAAAGGGAGTGACAGCTCCATTCCATTCCGCTGTCAGCCCGCAGGGCATCTAGTACAAAGCCTGTCACCATTCGCTTCGCGAATAGTGATGCTTTTTTATTCTCGAAAACTTACGGAATTAAAATTCCGCCGTTTTCTCAAACAAAAAGCCCCTCAGCTAACGCTGAGAGGCTTCGTAGAGGGGAAGGGATTCGAACCCTCGGTAAGCTTGAGACCTACACACGCTTTCCAAGCGTGCTCCTTAAACCACTCGGACACCCCTCTAAGTGTTCCGTGGGGTTGCAAAAATAGCAAATTATTTCGACGAATCGAAAAAGGAGTCAATATCCTTCTTGAATTGGATCAAGGATGGTTTGTGGATATAGTACATGTGGCCTGATTCGTAGTATTTAATGTCTACGCGGGAGCGTTGCTCCGGTCGCAAAAACATGTGTTCGATGTCGTAAACCGCCGTGAAGTACGGGGTTGCGAAATCGTAGTAGCCACAGCCCAGGTAGACTTTGAGGTTCGGGTTTTTGGCCATCGCATCGCGAAGACTTTCGGCTACGTTTAGGTATTTGTTTTGTACGTTTTTGTAAGACCAAGGATATACTTCGCCAAAGACATTATAACCTTTCTCCTCTGTGAACTTCAACTCTTTGGATAAATAGTCATTAATGGTGGCGGTGAAAGGTCCATCAATGTTTGTGAAAGATGGATCGAAATCGACGTATTCGCCGGCGTCGTCTAGGTTACGACCTGTGAAACGGGCGTCCAAACGACCGATGGAAAGGCCGTCCGCGCGGCGTAAGGCTTTGTAGAATCGATTCTCCTCTAAGCGAAGGTTAGCTTGCAGGCAGAGCTCTTTGGAAAGACCAGTATAATAAGCCATTTTTTCAGCGATGGCCGTTTTTTCTGCGTCAGACATCCAGCCGCCTTTAATTAAGGCAGTGGCATAAGGTCCGATCGCCCATTGCTCGGATTCCTTTAATACGTCAGCGATAGGTCTAGCTTGTAAGGCTGGTGCTAATTTTTTGTGGTACCAGGCGGCGGCTGTATAAGATGGAATGTAGAGCGCGCGAGGTAAATCGTTACCGATGTTGTAATCGTTTGTGCCAAAGTTTAGCACCGCCGAAATTAAAATGACACCATTGATATAGATGCGGTGTTCGTCTTGCAAGAATTTCGATAATCCGGCGGCGCGCGTCGTTCCGTAGCTTTCGCCAGCCAGGAATTTAGGGGAAGCCCAGCGGTCGTAGCGGCTTAAGAAGTTGCGCACGAAGTCGCCTACGGATTTGATATCTTCTACGAAACCATGGTATTTGCTAGCGGGTTCGCCCACGGCGCGGGAATAGCCGGTAGAAACGGGGTCGATGAAGACTAAATCCGTTTTGTCTAACCAAGAGAATTCATTGGGAACATAGGAATAAGGGGCTGCCGTCGCGGTGCCATCGTCTTTCAAAACAACACGCTTAGGGCCTACGCCGCCCATGTGTAACCATAAAGAGGCAGAGCCTGGGCCACCATTAAAAGTGAAAGTGACGGGACGCTTGGCGCCGTCTTCGTCGTCTTTAGCGTAGTAGGTGAAGAAGATTTTGGCCAAAACCTTACCCGTATCTGCCTTCATATGCATGTAACCGGTGGTCGCCGTATAATTAATCACCTTGCCAGCGATCGTGATGGAATGTTTTGTCTTCACCACTTGTACACCAGCCGGGTCTTTCCCGATTTGCGCGTTCAAGGTAAGCGTTAGCGCACAAAAAAGAATCGTCAATAGTTTTTTCATCGTTTGAAGATTTATGAAAACGAATATAAAAATTCTTTGGCAATAAAAGGTTATTTCGTAGATTTGCATCTACTCTATATATTATATAGACTTTATAAACATTTCTAGAAAAATTATGCAAAGTTTCCGCTCTGAGATAGAAAACCCCGTCGTAGAAAAAGACATCCTGGATTTAGCGAAAAAAATCGCTCAATTTAAGGCTGGTGAGATACACGAGGAAAAATTCAGAAGCCTTCGCCTGGCGCGTGGCGTCTATGGACAACGCCAACAGGGGGTGCAAATGATCCGCATTAAATTGCCCTATGGCAAGATTCAATTCCACCAATGGAAGCGTATTTCGGACATTTCAGACGAATATTCGACCGGAAACCTGCATTTAACGACGCGACAAGATATCCAGATTCACTATGTGTCGCTGGACCGTACGCCAGAACTTTGGGCGAAATTAGAACAGGACGATATCACGTTGCGCGAGGCTTGTGGAAACACGGTGCGTAACATTACGGCCTCCCCTACTTCAGGGATTGATCCGAACGAACTTTTTGACGTAAGCCCGCACGCTGATGCCGCATTCCGCTACTTTTTGCGCAACCCAATCTGCCAAGAAATGGGGCGGAAAATCAAGATGTCTTTCTCGAACACAGATGAAGATACGTCTTTAGCCTATTTACATGATGTGGGTTTTATTCCCAAAATCGAAGACGGCAAACGCGGCTTCAAAGTAGTCGTGGGTGGTGGCTTAGGCGCACAACCGATGCTTGCTCATGTAGCACATGAATTCTTGGCGGAAGACCAAGTAATCCCGTTCATCGAAGCTATTTTGCGTGTTTTCGATCGCCACGGCGAACGCAATTCTCGCCACAAGGCCCGTATGAAATTCTTGATCCAAAAGATCGGCTTTGAGGCCTTTATGGACTTAGTGAAAGCGGAATCAAAAGCGTTAAAAAATCACTCCTTCGAAATTCCATCGGCTACGGCTTGGGAAGTTACGCCGCCTACTTTAGTAGCTGACGTTGCCGCACCAGCCACCGAAGACTACGCGATTTGGTTAGCGACTAATACGTTTGAACAAAAACAAAAAGGATTCCACGCAGTCTATGTGCGCATCCTGAATGGTAATATTTCCAGTACCACTTCACGCTCTTTAATCGAGGCATTAAATGGCTACATCGGCGATGATATTCGAATCACGATAAACCAAGGTTTGATGCTGAAGTTTGTACCTACCGCGAATTTGGCCTACGTCTTTTCCGTATTAGAGGCACATGGATTAGCCGCACCGGGAGCAAATTCCATTGCAAACATCACGGCTTGCCCAGGAACGGACACGTGTAATTTAGCGATTTCGGATTCGACGAATATCACCTCGAAATTAGAGGCGGTCATCAGCGAAGAATTCCCATCCTTGATTCACGACAGCGCGATGAAGATCAAAATCTCCGGCTGCATGAACGCCTGCGGACAACACAGTATGGCATCGATAGGCTTCCACGGATCCTCTTTGAAAGCGGCAGACAAACGCGTTTTACCAGCGTTGCAGGTCTTGTTAGGCGGTGCGACTTTAGGAAATGGTGAAGGAAAAATCGCCGATAAAGTGATCAAAGTTCCATCAAAAAGGGGCCCTCAAGTATTGCGTACCCTGTTGAATAACTTCGAAGAAAACGCAGAGGCAGGAGAATATTTCCACAGCTATTACGATCGCCAAGGCGAGAAATATTTCTACGATTTATTAAAGCCTATCGCAGATCTCAGCACGCTGGTGGATGATGATTTCATCGACTGGGGAGCTTCAGAAAACTTCGCTACCGAAATCGGTGTGGGAGAATGTGCAGGTGTCGTGATCGACTTAGTGGCGACTTTATTGTTTGAATCTGATGAGAAATACGAATGGACAGCGGCTGCGCTAGAAGACAAACGCTATGCGGATGCGATCTACCACGCATACAGTGTATTTATTTCGGCGGCTAAAGCGCTCTTATTAGATAAATCGATTTCGGTTCCTACGCAACATTCAGTGATTACGAAGTTCGATGAAAACTTTGTCGCAACGGGTGACTTCACGGTGGATGCATCCTCTTTCGCTGAATTAGTCATGCAGATCAACCAAAACGAACCGTCAGCGGAATTTGCTTCTCGCTATACAGCGCAAGCACACGCCTTTTTACAATCTGCCAAATTAGCCCGCTCTTAATCGCATGAAAAATTTAAGTCATTTCAGAACATTAGAACCGCACCCGAAATTAACAGTGGTGGGGGCTGGCCCAGGCGACCCGGATTTGATTACGATGAAGGCAGTGAAGGCCATTGCGACAGCGCAAGCTGTTTTATACGATGCTTTGGTTGATCCCATCTTGTTAGAGCACTGCTCACCTACCTGTGAACAGATTTATGTGGGCAAACGCCCAGGCGAGAGCCATTCCCAAGAGGCGATTAACCAATTAATCGTGGAGAAGGCCTATGCATTAGGACACGTAGTTCGCTTGAAAGGTGGAGATCCATTTGTCTTTGGACGTGGTCAAGAAGAAATCGACTACGCACGCGGATTCGGTTTATTGACGGATTACATTCCGGGCATTTCATCGTCTTATGCGGCGGCTGGTTCAGCTGAGATCCCCTTGACAATTCGGGGAGTAAATGAGAGTTTTTGGGTGATGACAGGCACGAAATCCGATGGATCTCTGACCGCAGACTTAGCCCTAGGATTGCAATCTTCTGCGACATTGGTCATTCTTATGGGGATGAATAAATTAGAAGAGATTGCTTCTTTATGCCAAAAATACGGCAAAGGCGACATTTCTGCCGCGATTATCCAGAACGGAACGATGAAAAACCAACGGGTTGGCGTATCTTCGGCATCAGAATTAGCTACCATGGCATCGAAAGAGGGCTTGAGCAATCCGGCAGTCATTGTAATAGGCGAAGTAGTACGTCATGCAAAGCCGGAATTATGGGAACAAATCACGAAAATGAGTAAAGAAAATGAGCAATAGAGTTAACATTTCCAGCGGTTCACCATTTGAGGATACTTTCGGTTACTGCCGCGCCGTTAAAACGGGTAACCTTTTAGAAATCTCTGGAACAGTGGCCTTAGTCGATGGTGAAAAAATCACCGCTGATGATCTGTATGCTCAAACCTATAACATCATAGAGCGCATTGCGGTCGTTTTAGAAGAAGCTGGTTCGTCACTTAAAGATGTGGTTCGTACGCGCATTTTCACGACAGATATTTCCAAAAATTTAGATATCGCGCGTGCACACGCCCATTTCTTTGGCGATGTAAAACCGACTACGGGTATTTATGAAATCTCGGCATTGATTGCGCCACAGTATAAAGTGGAGATTGAGTTTACGGCCTGGGTAGGATAAGAAATCTATACCCTAAATCTTGCCTGCCTCCCTCTTCAGCAATTCCACATCAATAGGCACAACCCCTAAGGATTCACAGACTAAGCCTCCGCCTAAGTTAGCGAGCTCCGCAATTTCTGCGGCAGATCCGCCAGCGGCCAGAGCGCAAGCGGCAATGGAAATAACGGTATCACCAGCGCCTGAAACATCGGCGATTTGGCGGATGTGAGCGGGAATTTGAATTTGGTCAGCGGAAAAATCCATGTACACACCCCGTTCTGACATGGTTACGAAAAGACCCGTGAAAGATTGCGCGGCTTTGAAATCAGCAACCGTTTTTGCGATGGCTTCCGGTGCGATGGCTGCAGCCTCTAAACCTAAGCCATCCCGTAACTCGTTCAAATTGGGCTTAAATAAGGTAGCGCCGCTGTAAGCGAAAAAGTTCTTTTTCTTGGGGTCAACGACGGTTGGAATTTGGCGAGCTTTAGCCAGCGATATAATTTCTTGAATCAATTCAGCATTCAAAACACCTTTATCGTAATCCTCAAAAAGAATCACATCCACTTCCGGCAACCACGCTTTCACTTGTTCCAATAAGGCTTTTGAGGAAGCGGTTGAAATAGGGGCTTCTGTCTCCGAATCCACGCGAATCAATTGCTGAGATCCGGCGATAACACGTTCTTTAACTGTCGTAGGACGTCCTTTTTCGGTGATTATACCAGAAGTAGAAAGGCCAGCTGATTGTAGAATTCCTTGTAAAGTTTCGCCTGTAGCATCATCTCCGATGACCGAGCAAACATAGGGTTTTGCACCCAGGCTCGCGATGTTCAATACCACGTTTCCGGCACCGCCTAAGCGAGATTCGCGCTTGATGACGTTCACTACTGGAACCGGAGCTTCCGGAGAAATGCGATTCACCTTTCCCCAGGTATAGGCATCCACCATTAAATCACCTATCACAAGAACGCGCAGGCTAGAAAATTTCTCAATCAGGGTAGATAATGGATTCATATTTATTAACCTCCTATAGTCGTCATTGATTCTGTAATGACTCCTTTTCGTTTATTTTCTGCTTCAAATCCATCCAATGGACGTGATTTAAATAGTTTCAAAAATTGTGCCTTTATCTCCTCATCGCTCACCTCGCTACGAAGATACGGCTTCATATCAAAAACACCATCATCATACAGGCAAGTCTTGACTTGACCTTTAGCCGTCAAGCGAATGCGATTGCAACTTCCACAAAAAGTCCGCGTAAAGGCGGCAATTACACCAACATTCCCTTTGAACCCCGGAATGTCATAGGTATTGGCCGTTTCCCCAAACAAAAAGGGCCTTACTTTTAAGTCTGGAAATTGTGAACGAATACGTTCTAAAATACGGGCATGATCCCAAAACAATTTCTCTTCTACCAGCCCAGATCCGTTAAATGGCATCTCCTCGATGAATCTCACAGACACCGGGTACTCACGGGCAAACTCTGTCAAAGCGATGATATCGTCCTCATTTTTACCCTGCATCACGACCGCATTGATTTTTACTTGGAAACCGGCATCGATTAAACGGTGAAGATTTTCATAGACTTTGGCAAAATCATCTCGACGCGTAATTTGCTTAAAGCGATCCCGATCGAGGGAATCCAAGCTCAAATTAAGGTGACGAACACCTAGCTTTTTAAGCGCATCGATGTACTCACCCACAAACACACCATTCGTCGTTAAACAGATTTCAAGATCTCTCAAGTCTGCTAATTTCGTTAAGAAGTCCAGCAAACCGTTCCGAACAAAGGGCTCTCCACCCGTAATGCGCACCTTTTTAATCCCCATTTCGTGCAAAATGCGGGTCAAACGAAACATCTCCTCCCAACTCAATAACTCGCGCTCCGGCAGATAGTTAATCCCCTCCGCCGGCATACAATAAGTGCAGCGCAGATTGCAACGATCCGTCACCGCGAGACGTAAATACGTTAATTCGCGGCCGTGATTATCTAAAAGCTGAGGATTATCCAATATATTTGTTCAATAGTTCCCAAAGGTACAAAAAACGATGTCAACCTACCACATTTTGCTGTTTGGCATTTGCCGAGATTTATTAAAATCGTCTAGCATAACGATCGAAAAAGAGGGCTCCGTCACGGCAGAGGAAATGTTGCAAACGTTGCGTTCAATGCATCCGGCTTTGGAAAATCTACCCTCCCTACGACTCGCAGCTGAACATCGCTTCCCAGAACCTGATTTTATCCTGTCTGAAACGATGGAAATTGCCTTAATTCCACCCGTGAGTGGCGGATAATCCGTATATTTGTTTTTAAATCTATACAAAGTATATGGGATTAAATCTCCTGTTTCTTGGAGTGCTTTTATTGCCTTGGGCGTCCGCACTGTTGGTCGCTCTGTTTCCCAGACCTGTTTTTTCGATTTCCCTCTCGGCTGTATTCAGTATTGCCGCGTTCTATTTTTGTAACACCGCACCCCTTGATTTCAAAATCGCTTATCCTTGGTTTAATCTGGGTGGTCAGCAGCTGAATCTGAGTTTTTGGGCAAATGCCTCGGCGCAATTGGTCCTAGGATTAGTGGCGATTGTCTCTATCTGTGTACAGCTGTTTTCCAAATCCTATTTGAAAGACGATCCCTCCATCGGCCGCTATTATTTGTATCTGCACCTGTTTGTGGGATCGATGACCTTGCTTTTGTTAACCGATTCAATTTTGATTTTCTACGCGGCCTGGGAATTAGTGGGGGCGTGTTCGTATTTATTGATAAGTTTTTGGCATCAAAAAACGGCCGCTATTCAAGCCGCTAAAAAAGCCTTTTTAATCAATCGCTTAGGGGATATTGCCCTATTGTTTGGTTTAATTGCTCTCGGTTTGCATTTCAATACCTGGCAATTTTCAGCGATGCATGGCATTGCACCTACCCTGATCGGAATCGCCATAATTACAGGTGGAATCGCTAAATCTGCCCAATTCCCTCTCATGTCTTGGCTACCAGATGCCATGGAGGGACCTACGCCAGCCTCGGCCTTGATTCACGCCGCTACGATGGTGGCCGCAGGTGTTTTTGTGGGTGTTCGCGTATTCGATATCACCGGACCAGACACCCATCTTTTTATGGGAATCATTGGTGCCATTTCTTTTCTAGCAGGTGCTGTATTCGCCATTTTCCAAAACGACATCAAAAAAACACTCGCCTATTCCACCATTTCCCAGCTGGGTTTGATGTGGATGGGAATGGGTTCAGACGCTTCCTTATTTCATCTATTGACCCATGGAATATTCAAAGCAGGCCTCTTTTTAGCGGCTGGCGCGGTTATTCATACTGTGCATTCCCAAAGCTTAAACGACATGGGTGGTCTGCGCAAGAAAGCGCCGGTGGCTGCTTTAGCCTACCTTATTTTCGGTGCCGGGTTAATGGGATTACCCTTAACGGGTGGTTTTTTCAGTAAGGAAAACATCGCCGGCTTTTTATATGAAAACGGGCAATTCGAACTTTTAGGCGTTTTAGGACTTGGTATGATTTTGACGAGTTTCTATATCAGCAGGCAGTTTTATTTAATCTTTATGGGGCCTGTAAAAGAAGGTATCTCGACCAAGGAATTTGCGCTGCCGATCGGCCTATTGATTATCGCGAGTCTCTTTATCTGGATTTCTTGGAATCCATTGGAAATGCATGGCTTCGCATTCCTTATGATGTACCATGCCCCCTCATTTTGGCTATACATCTCAACCGCGACTTGGGTGATCGGAATTATCGGAGCATACCTCACCAGAAACTGGATTCCGGCTGAAAACTACCAATTCTTGGCAGGCTTTTGGCCTTCCTTATTCCGCTTAATTCGCTGGAAAAGTAGATCTGCACAGGTGTTCGAAACGCGATTCATTGATCGATTCGTGAATGGGATAGCTGCTTTGCAAGTGATCATCGCCCATCTATCCGCCTGGTTTGATAGGTACATCGTCGATGGCCTTTTAGTGGGTGGAAGTGCCAGCCTGAGTGCAGGCACCGGAAGAATTTTAAGTCGCTGGCAGTCAGCTAAAGTCCAAAGCTACTGGGCTATGATTATTGTGACATTTGCCTTATTTTTACTTTACGCGCTATTTTATTCATGACGAATCTACCTCTTTTATCGCTCCTAATCGGATTGCCCTTACTCGGTGCATTAGCGCTTGGCTTAGGTCAATTAAAAGAACAGGCGCGCAGTATTGCCATCGGTCTTTCCACGCTGCAATTAGCCCTTTTAGGTTATATCTACAGCGCTTTCGATAAAACATCCGGCTTATTTCAATTCAACGAAAGCCAGCATTGGTTTTCCATTTCACTCGGATCGATGGGACAATTTATGTCCAAATACACGTTAGGAGTTGATGGTTTGAGCATTTCCTTGATTCTGTTAACAGGGTTAATTACCTGGGTGGCGCTTTGGAATTCGACCGATATTAAGGAAAAAATAGGGGGCTATTATGCTTTGGTTTTGCTGTTAAACGCCTCTATTATGGGCTGTTTTATGGCCAAAGACCTATTCCTTTTCTATGTCTTCTTCGAATTCATGTTGCTCCCTATGTATTTCTTGATCGGGATTTGGGGTGGACCGCGAAGGAATTATGCATCCTTGAAATTCTTTATTTACACGTTAGTAGGCTCCCTTTTAATCCTGATCGTAATGCTTGGAATGGGTGTTGCTTATGTGGATCCGTACGAAACGGCTTTATTGAATGGCTTGATTCGCCCAGAACAAAATTTTAATGTGGAGGCCTTGAAGACAGTGCAACAACTCATTCAGTCACAAGAATTAGCCACCTCTTCTTTAGTCCATAGCTTTGATATGCAGGCTTTAGCGGACTATAATAATTGCCAAATCACCAGCATCCTACATATTAGCTCTGGCTGGCAATTAGCCGGAATGAGCGCACGTGAGTGGGGCTTTTGGTTATTATTCATTGGATTCGCCATCAAATTACCGATGGTTCCCTTGCACACCTGGTTACCCGATGCACACGTAGAAGCACCTACACCTATTTCCGTTCTATTAGCAGGTGTTTTATTGAAAATCGGTGCCTATGGTTGGTTACGTATCACCCTTCCGTTCTTTATGCCAGAAGCGATTGAAGCCGCCAATATCTTGGCAGCCTTAGGAGCTTTGTCCATTGTTTACGGTGCATACAATGCACTAGCGATGACCGATTTGAAGAAATTAGTAGCCTATTCATCCGTTTCGCACATGGGTTTCGTGCTGATCGGAATCGCAGCCTTTACGGCAGAGGGCTGGCAAGGCGCCATCTTCCAAACTATCTCTCACGGAGTTTTATCAGCGCTTTTATTCCTGCTAGTAGGCGTTTTGTATTCCCGCACAGGCAATCGCGAAATCGATTCCTACTCCGGCTTAGTTAGTTTAATGCCTCGCTTTACAGTCATTTCAGGAATCGCCATTTTTGCCTCATTAGGTCTTCCCGGATTCTCTGGATTTATCGGAGAATTCTTCAGCTTAATGGGTGCATTCACCAGTCCATTCGTGCATCCGGGGATAGCCGTTTTCGGGGCTTTGGGCCTATTATTAGGCGCAGGATACTTGTTATGGACCTTCCAAAAAATCTATTTGGGAAAACACTACCAAAAAAATACGGACTGGTCATTACCCGATTTGAATAAATTAGAAATGCTTAGCCTTTTTGGTCTAGGAATTATCAGTATATTGCTAGGCGTTTATCCGGGCTTACTATTCGAGCTCAGTGATAAATTCGTCACCGGATTGCTAAAATAAACCTATTAAAATTTAAACCTATGGAAAATAAATTCAGCCGCAGGGACATCTTAAAAAGCTCTGCTGGATTCGCTGGATTGGGAATGATGGGACATCGTTTTCAAGAAGCAGACATTCAAGCGGGCCTAGACCTAAAGGGAAAAGTACATCACTCGGCTTGCCGCTGGTGCTATAATGACATTCCCTTTGAGGAATTAGTGGTGAATGCAAAAAAAATCGGCTTACAATCCATCGAACTAACAGGTCCCGATGAGTGGGAAATCCTGAAAAAACACGATATGACGGCGGCGATCGGCTGGGGAAAATACCCGGACGGAATGAACATCCCAAACTTCTTTAACCGCGTTAAAAATCACGACGCCTTAGTCGGTTTCTACGAAGATATCATTCCCAAAGCTGCGAAAGCAGGCGTTAAAAACATCATCACTTTCTCAGGTAATAGAGATGGCATGAGCGATGAAGACGGCCTAATCAACTGCAAAAAGGGCTTGCAACGGATCATGAAAACCGCAGAACGTTACGATGTAACGATCTCCATGGAGCTGTTGAATTCCAAAGTCAATCACAAAGACTACCAAGCTGACACGACCGAATGGGGCGCTGCACTTTGTGAGATGGTGGGTTCTGATAAATTCAAATTGCTGTACGATATCTACCACATGCAAATCATGGAAGGGGACGTAATCGCTACCATTAAAAAATACCACCCATACATCTCTCACTACCACACAGGTGGTGTTCCAGGTCGTAATGAGATCGATGAAACGCAAGAATTAAATTATGCGGCTATCATTCGGGCCATTTACGATACGGGATATAAAGGCTTTATCGGACAGGAATTCATTCCAGCACGCAAAGACAAAATGGCTTCCTTAGAACAAGCGGTGAAAATCTGCGACATCTAAGAATACCAAACCCTTGATAAAAACGCAAACTGCTCGCTTCGAGTGGTTTGCGTTTTTTATTTATCAGGTTCCCGATATTGATTTTCTCCGGCTTGCTTAGCCTTCGTTTTCTGCTCTATTTCGAGACATGAAAACGCTCTTTTTTCTCTTTTTATCTTTCTCATCTTTCGCACAATGTGCTACTATCAGCACACAACCTTTGGCACAAATCACCTGTGAAGGGGATTCCATTCGATTGATCGTGGCCAGTTCGGGTGGAACCTTTCAATGGGAAAAGCGCAGACCCACGGATGCGAAATTTACGAGCATCACAAACGCGCGCGACACGCGCTACCGATTTCTTTCCGGCGGAACCACGCATCCTACAGGTTCTTATTATCGATTAAAAATCACCGCTGGCAAATGCATTAGCTATTCCGACTCTGTTTTAGTGACATTACGTAAAGCACCACTCATCTCAGCCGTCACTGCCTGTGAAAAAGCACTGCTACGTCTTTCCCCAGATTATTTATAGACACTAAATGGATTTCCGGCAGATTCGGTCCTAGCTACCCCAGCACTAAACGGGGCTAAACTAAAAGCCTTCTTACGGTATTCCACCATTCCGGCAGGAACCTGTGTAATGGGGTCAAACGAAGTATCGTTGACAGTAAGCACGCTGCCAGCTGCACCCACCCATGCTTTTAAAATTATCAAAGCATGCATGGGTTTACCTTTTTCGCTCAATGCCACCGGCTGCTCTCCATCAATAACCTTTTGGTATAAGGCGGACGGCCGCAAAATGGGTGAAGGAAGTCGTTTACCTTTAATTGCTTCCGATAGTTCGTTTTTCAGAGCCTCCTGCGTCAAATCAGGCTGTGAAGGACCATTATCTGCCGGCGTAAAAACGACTATTTACCCCATTCCGCAACCACCAATAAATACATCCTCTTCCTACTTCTGTTCGGATGTACCCATTTCTTTACAAGCCAGCGGGGGATTAAACAACATCTGGTATGAATCAGAGTCAGCTAAAGCTAGCCTTAGTACGGCCACAGCCTTAGCGATGAAAGCTATTCAAAATACCAGTAATCATGATTCCCTGATCGTCCGTTTCGCCTCTGTGAAAATGAACGATTGCGAAAGTGCTAGAACGCTAATAGCCATCCGCATCAAGCCACGCATTAGTTTACGCGCTATAAATGCCATATCACTCACAGGTGAAAAAACGATTATGGTCCCTGAAACAATACCGTTGAATGGAACACCTCCCTACCAAATCTCCTACAGCTCCTCAGCAAAAAGCCCATTCGGTCCTTTCAATAGTAGTGGCTACCTTTTCCGCAACGTACTGGATTCCTTGGGCTGCCAAGCAAAAGATACGACACAGGTAATTTATGTTCGAAATGGCCCCATTATTCATCATTTAACAACTCGCTCAGAAACGAATTGCCTAACCAATAACTACCTCATTCGAGTCAATGGATGTCCATTAAAAACATCCGCATTAAGCACTTCCAAACGCTACGAATCTGCAATAGCTGAATTTATCCTAACAGGTGGAAATTATACATTCCTCTGTAACGACGGGGAAACAGATACCATTACACTGAGTCTGCCGGTTTTAAAGCAACCGAATACTGCGCTGCGCAAATCTTTCACAGGACCTATTTGTGATGCAGATACGGCAAGCCTCAACCTTACCTTAGACCAAAGCATTCAGTTCATTGGTTGGGAGAAAGAGGGGCATCTCTATTCGACTGAGAAGACTCTCCGAGGTATATTACCTTCAGGGGAATATGTCAGTGTTTTGGAGGAAAATGGCTGCTTCTATCGAACGACAAAAACCCTCTTGGAGAGAAAGCCAAATCCCCCCAAGCCCCTATTAGAAAAAATGGGCGCCTATTTTGTGAGATCCAGGTCACTAGGTATCCCAGAATGGCTCATTGATCAGACTAAATCGACTGACACCACTTCTTATCGAAAAATCACAGAAGGACGCGAATTTTATGTCCGTGCTAAATGGATGTATAAAAGCCTCGCCTGTTATTCTCCCTATTCGAATGTCTACTTTGTGGATCTCCCCGCAACTTACGAATTTGCCGTTTTCCCTAATCCAAACCAAGGGAAACTATCCATCGAAATCGCGTATGAAATAACAGATGCAGAAATCCACCTGTTCGATTTGAAAGGTAATTTACTAGACTCTAAGAAAATAAAAAGTTCCAGCAGTAGAACGGACTGGGATATCTCCCGTTACCCTGCTGGAACCTATGTATTGAAACTGATCTCAGATGGAATCAGCCAAGAAAAAACTATTCGTAAATCCCTTTAGCTACTTTCTCTGAAATCGATTTGGGCGCAACCCAAGCTAAAAATGCTCCGAGTTTATTGATAAAACCAGTGATCACTTCTTGTTTTTTAGCGAACATGCCATCCACCGCTAATTTAGCTACTTGAGTAGGGTTCATCGTCACCTTTTCTGCCGCCTTTCTTGCCTTTTCTTGTAAGTTTGCACGGTCATTAAAATTCGTGGAAGTAGCACCCGGACTTACAGCGGTGACGGTGATTCCTTTCGCCTTCCATTCATGAAACAAGCCACGAGAAAAGTTCAAGACAAATACTTTAGAAGCAGCATAAACACTCATTAATGGAATCGCTTGATAAGCTGTCGAGCTCGCAATATTTAAAACATACGCTTGGCCTTTGCCTGAAAGCATAGGATAGAAACGGTAACATGATTCCACCAAAGCATTCATGTTCACTTGCATCATTTTTTGAGTCTCTTCAAAGGAGTATTTTTCAAATTCCCCTACTAAGCCATAACCCGCATTATTTACCAATATGCGTAGATCGATCTGTTTAGCCAATACCCATTCATATAGGGTATTAACGGCCGATGGATCTGCTAAATCCGCGACCAGGTAATCCACTTCCAACGAATACTTTTTTTGAATCTCCTCCTTCACTTGTTGAAGCTCATAAGAATTGCGAGCTACTAATAAAAGATTATACCCTCTTTCGGCTAATTGCAAGGCAATTTCCTTGCCTATCCCTTTACTTCCTCCGGTAATGACTGCGTATGACATAAGCTTGTGTAAATGAAAAAAGCCGCTCAATGAGCAGCTTTTCTCGGTGAATAATTTCTACTTATTTCTTAGGTGCCGCGGCAGGAGCTGGATTTAAATAATCATTGACTTCTTTGTCATCCGATTTAATTTCCTGTGCTTTAGTGAAGTAATCCCTCACTTTCGCATCATCCTTAGTCACCGTTAAATGGTACCCTCCTAAATATTTATAAGCTTCAAACAATTGATTCTTATCTTCTTTTAATGTCGTTGATTTCTCTTCTCTTAACTTCATCACCGTCTCTAAGAATTTCTCATAATGAGGAACACCTAACCACTTCGTCCCTGTGTAGTCTACAAGGTTATTCGCACGAGCACGGTTAATGTAGAATGGAGGCCATTTATCATTTACAGAAATTGCCTTTCCAAACAAGGTATCAGCTTTCATAGCGATTAAAGGACGATTCAATGTATCTGCTTTCGGAGTGAAGGCTGCCACAAAATAGTAATCCATTGCCGCTTTAAAGTAATCACCAGATCCTACCGCTTGGTTTTTCTTTTGCTTCCATTCGATCCCTTTTAAAGCAGCAGTCGCCGCATCGTTGTATCGCTTTTGTTTGTAACGAATATCGTGAATGATGTTGTACACGTTATTGTTTGTGTCTAAAGGCGCAGCACGCTCTAAATAAGTTAATGCGATCGAGTCCTTTCCTAGTCCTTGGTATCCTTTTCCGAAATATAAATCATCCATGTAGTATGGCTTTACTCCTGAACGAACCATTCCTTCTAAATTATCAATACCTTGTTGGTAGTTCTTCATCTCTACATTGGAGTATCCACGCATACGGAAGATATCGTTGTCTTTTACCCCTTTCTTATCCGCCTCATCCGTATACTTCATCGCACCTTCATAATCTTGCGATAAGAATAATAATTTCGCTGTTTCCAAAGTTACTTCTGGAGTCGCTTCCGCTTTCTCTAAATACTTTCTGAAGTAACGAGACGCATTTTTGTATTGGCTACCTACGATCAAGTACTCACCATAACGTTTGTGTGCAGGTGCATAGTTTGAATCCAAGTCAATCGCTTCTTTGTAACGAGATTGAGTCTCACGGTAGTTTTTACCACGTAAAAATACCGTTCCAATTTTCACTTTTGCTTTTACGTTCTTAGGGTCTTGCATTAAAGCTTGCTCGTAAGAGGATACAGCGTTACCACCATCATTCTTAATTAAGAATGCATCCCCACGAACGATCATTTGCTCAGCATTAGGAGATTTCTTTGTTTTCTCTAACATTAAATCGATCAAACGAATAGCCTCTGCAGGATCATTGTTGTTTGCATTGAATTCAGGATCACGTCCTAATTTGTAGAACATTTCATATGCCTCAGCGATACGGTGAATGACATCCCCGTTTTTGTATTTCGTTTCAGACAAGATACGGTCAAAATCAACTTTCGCTTCATTAACCTTATTTTGGCCTACCTTAATGGAAGCTAAACCAACTTGATTCAAATAGTTCTTAGGATCAGCGGCTAAACCTTTTTTGAAAGCATCTTCCGCAGCAGCCCAATCTCTACGAGAAAGGTAATAATAACCTAAATAATAATAGTTTTCACCTGTTGGAGAGGCAGCCACTAGACTTTCAAACACTTGTTTCGCTCTGGTAGGTTGATCGCGATCGATAAAGTGTAATCCCTCTGCGATAGTTTGTCCCATTGCCATATTGGTGATCAATAAACTGACAGCCAATATCCACGATTTCATTTTCTTCATTTTGTTTTTTTAATTAATAGCTTTCAATATTTTTCCTAGGCCTTGAACATTGAAATGTCCAATTTTATACACTTAACTTATCATTCGTAAGAACAACAAAAATAAAAACATTCTTCTATTTTCCCTACTCTAAACCGAATAAAAATGAACTATTGGCTGATTTGATACGTACGAATCGTGATAGGACGGGTCAAGGGAATTAAGCCCGCCTTTAAAACAATCAATTGCCCTAAATCCCCCGATACATAATTTAAGAATCCAGTTCCTAAACCCTGGTGCGCTTCTTTCAAGATATATTTGATTTCCCGGCGAAGAGGGTACTTTTTCAAGGCCAAGTTATACCCAAAAGGCTGTGAGTATGGCATCCCCTTTCCTTCCGCTACAGACATTACATTGACTGAGCGTATAAAACCTAGCGAAGTTGGATTATCTCCATCACTAATCCAATTGGAGCCAACGATTCCTATCGAACGCACCTCTTTTTTCACCTGATTAATCACTTCCGGATTAGAGCCAGCCGCTACCACATGTAATTTCTCAGAACTAGAAATCTTTAATTTGTCTAATAAATATTTTAAATTACTTGAATTCGCCTTATCTACCACTAGCGTATACTTAGATGAAGTACCTACGATTAAATCCTTTAAATCGGCTAAGGTGATGAGCGTATCTGAATTAGCCTTGTTAGCTAACAAGGCAATGCCATCAGCGGCTATATTAAAACTACGGTACGTAATCGCTTCCCGAGTAAAAATCTCTTTTTCTTTAGTTGTCAAATCCCGTGTTACAACAACCCCACGAATTTTATCATTCAACATATCGGCGATGATCTCATTCTCTGGGCTAAATTTATACTTTATTTTCGCGTATTTATATTGCTCTTCAAAAGCAGTCTTCTCTGCTTTCATCAACGGTTCAAAAGACTCATCCACACCTAGCGTAATTTCGCCTATGGTTGCTGAATCAGTAGGTCCTCCCTTTTTGTCAGTAGAGCACTGAAAAAAACATAGCCCTAACAGAACTAAACTAATATTTCTGATATTCATCTTCATCCTCATCTGTCGAATTGAAATAAGCATAGGCTCTCCAGATACGGAACAAGCCATAGGCCATAAATAGTAATCCAAATAAAACAATGGTAGGCACTCCAAAATTAGTACCCAAATCAAACTCCGAATAAAAAGCTACATACAGTCCTAACAAAAAATAGGCAAAGGCGACAATCAATCGAAATACGATATTAATCCAAATAGCAACAGGTCTTTTCATTTTCTTTAAAAAAACAGACCTGCTAAAAATACATTCAGCAGGTCTGTTTATGGTTAAGCGTTTATATCTTATTCAGATAAAACGAACGTGATCGGTTGAGTAAAACGAGATCTAACCGCGCGTCCAGATTGCTTACCTGGATTCCATCTTGGCATAGCCTTGATTACACGAACAGCTTCCTCGTCACATCCGAAACCAACTCCTTTCAAAACTTGTACGTCTTGAATGGAACCGTCCGTATTAACAACGAAAGATACGAATACTCTACCACCTACGTTTGCACGCTGAGCAGCAGATGGGTATTTCAACGTTTTCTGTAAGAAACGTCCCCATGCACCCGGACCTCCAGGGAATTCAGCTTGTTGCTCAACCGCCGTAAAGATTTCATCTTCAGCTGGCTTAGGAGGTTCAACAGGCTCAGAACCTTTCGCATCTGGATCTACAGGCGGCTCATACGTTTCCGTTTCACCCTTCACCGTTTCAGATGCTGTATTACCTCTTACCTCTTCAGGTGGAGGTTCTGGTTTCGTTACTTCCTCATCATGCTTGATTTCTGGAGGTAAGAATTTCGTCGTGGTCACCTTAGGAATTTCCTTGGGTGGTGGCGGTGGCGGCGGTGGAGGCAACTCAACCTTTTTAGGTGGAGCTGGCTTATCCAGTTTCATTACTTCAGCAGTCACCTCAGTCTTATCTTCCGCTTCTGCAGTTAACTGTTTCCAGAAAGCTGCTAACAAAAGAGCACCGACAAAGAGTGCAGAGCCTAGTAATACGGACCGCTTCATTACTTTAGGATATGTCTTACGCAGAACAAAGGCGCCGAATTCACGGTTCTTGTCCTTGAAGATAATATCGTCCAAAGTAGCATCTTGGCTTATTACTTGTGACATAATATTCGTTTAATTTAAAATTAATTTAATAAGCTTATTTTCCTGATCGTTTAATCAATGCCTCCGTATCCGGATCGATCTCTAACAATGCATAACGCTTGTTGTTAGTAATCGCACATTCATCAAGCATGTCAATCATATTGCGATACTTCGCTTTTTTGGTTGGCTTGATCACGATAGTAAAATTATTACCCACTTTCGCTTTCAGGTCCGCAATCACTTTGCGAATTCCAGTCTCCGAATAGTTAGTAACTTGCATTACTGTACCTGCTTCAGTAGGGATACCTTGGTAGTAATACACCTTGCTCTCATCTGGACACACCGTCAGTGTTTCCGATAATTTTACAGGTGATGTTTCCTTTGTATCCGTTTTATCAGGCATGTTTAATTGCATGGTAACGGGCTTTGCTAACGTCGTTGTTAACATAAAGAAAGTAATCAAAAGGAAGCCTAAGTCCACCATAGGTGTCATGTCGATTTTGGTCGACATTTTCTTACTACGCTTCTTCCCGCCGCCTTTCTTCCCGCCACCGGAGCTATCTATTTCTGCCATTTCTTTTCGTAATTAAAAATGAAAACTTATTTCGGTTTATTTTCCGGTCCGGTTACTAATTGGAAGATATTGATGTTCTGAGCCTGCAAAGTACCGATGATATCAGCAAACACTTTGTAGTTAGAATCTTTATCTCCTTTGATAGCAACTTTCAACTCTGGATTAGACAATTTCGCATAACCCACCCAATACGAAAGTTCGTTATTGGCTGAATCAATTGGAATTCCCTTGCTTAGCTTTTTAGCTTCTGAAGGTTTCATATTTAACACCTGACGCATTGCTCCTAGAGGATAGCCTACGATTTCTGAAGCCATAAAGTTCTTCTTCATCTCAGCTGTGATAGCAACACCATAGCGATTAGCCATGCGCTCTAACATAAACTCTCGAGCCATTTGATCATCAGTTGCCAAATAAACGCCACCTTCTGGTGAAACACTAACCATTAGCATACCATCTTTCGTATTCAAAGGTTTCTCTGAGATAGAAGATGGAGGAGTGATCGTAACTGCCTCTTCTGGACGGAACTTCGCGGTTAACATGAAGAACGTCAAAAGAAGGAAAGCCACGTCACACATCGCTGTCATGTCGAGTGAGACACTATGTCGTTTAGCTTTAACTTTTGGCATAACAATTATTTTTTTGAACGGTGAATAAAATTGAATGAAAGGGCTAATGCCCCTAAATCAGTTCAAATATTAATTGTGATGCGTTGCGTAGTTTTGGTTAACACTTAAGCCGATTTCGTCGATGCTGTAAGTTAACTCGTCAATTTTCGCTGTAAACACGTTGTATGCAATGATACAGATCGCTGAAGTACCGATACCTAATGCCGTGTTGATTAAGGCTTCAGAGATACCATTTGCTAACGCTGATGAATCTGTTGATCCACCTGAGTTACCTAATGACGCGAAGGCCTTGATCATACCAACTACCGTTCCTAATAGACCGATCAAAGTAGATACCGATGCTAAAGTTGCGATGATCGTTAAGTTTTTCTCTAACATTGGCAATTCTAATGAAGTAGCTTCTTCTACTTCTTTGCTCAATGCTGCTAATTTTTGCTCTTTGTCTAAAGATTTCTCAGTAGTTAAAGCTTTGTATTTTTTGATTGCAGCTAATGTTACATTACCTACAGAACCTTTTTGCTTATCACAAGCTTTCAAAGCACCTTCCACATCGTCTTTGTCTAAAGCAGCTTGTACTGAACGTACGAATGCATTCACATCACCAGTTCCTTTTGCTTTACCGATTGTGAATAAACGCTCGATTGAGAAAGTTAATGCAGTTAAGAAACAAGTCATCAAAACTGGCACGATAACACCACCTTTGTAAACTACACCAAAGTAGTCACCTGGAAGTGGGTGTCCTTCTGTTGTACCACCTTCAAAGTGAGATGGGTCACCCATTACAAAATTGTAGATTGCAAGGGCAATTGCAAAAAGGACAATTAGAATTAAACCTGCAGAAATACCTCCAGATTTTTTTTCGGTTGCAGCTGGCTTAGCAGCTGGCTTTGGTTGTTGTGTACTCATTAGTTTGGTAATTTGGGGTTAAAGAATTATTTTTTAATAAAACTTGTTGAAAATGCGGCGATCGTAGTTTTCATAGTTTAGACTTTCGCTTTCCTTTTCAGTAAAGGCAAAAGTAATAGAATTCTAATATAATTTTCACCCTTTAAACAATCATTGTAGGGTTAGGGACAGGTCACAGATTTTATACTATTGTACTAATCCGATATTTTCTACTAATAACAGATAATTTTAGGGTACTATTTTGGGATTATTGAATTATAAAAAAAATGAAAAAAAATTAAATTTTGTTGAGAAATTCCTGATTAAACCTAATTAATGGCTTAATTTTGGGAATCAATATACCCCCATGATAGACTCTCCATTCAACCCGAAAGGCCCCCGCGCTTCCACCAGAAGTAAGGATCATATGAGCTTGAAAGAAGCGATTGAATCGCTTTTGCGGGTCTATTCCTTACAAAACAAATATGATGAAACTTATATCATAGCACATTGGGAAGAGATTATGGGAAAACCTATTGCGGCCAGAACGACGAAAGTCTTTATTAAGGATAAAAAACTCTTTCTAGGGATTGATTCTGCCCCTTTGAAGAAGGAGCTACTTATGGCAAGGCAAAAATTGATCGAACTATTGAACAAAACCGCTCAACAGGACATCATAACTGAGGTTGTTTTTCTCTAAAGAGGTCCCAAGCCAGCCAAAGCCAAATGCCTAACAAAGGCAAGATCATTAGGGCTAACGGATTGATAAATTCATTCCTTATATAAGCGGGGAATAAATCGGTGGGCGAAAAGCTCGAAATCAACAAGGTAAAGATCAACATTGCCCAGCGTTCCTTCGTTTTTTCCCCTAGCACAAACCAGATTCCGACCGCCGGGAATGCCATCACTAACGTAGGGGATTCTGTACCCGTGCTTGCAAGCATTATATATAGTAGAACGAAGGCTAATATACGAAGCCTGAAGTCAGAGTCTGACCATTTTTTGGTTTGGAAGAACAAATACACATTCAAAATCATCGAAGGGATAAGGAACCACAGATTCGACACAGTCGGATCGCCCGTCCAGCGGCGAATCATTCCCATGACACATACGTCCGTACGAATATTTTTGATGTTTTCGTTCAGCTCGTTTTTGTGTGCTAAAATACCCATCCATTCGCGGTAGGTTTGGATTCCGTAACCGAAGCCGCCTAAGGCCAAAGGTATAAAACCGATCAGCAATAGCCAGAAAACGAAGTAAGCGGCGAAACGGAGACGATCTTTGGCAAAAAAGAAAAACGCTAATCCGACCACACCATACAATTTAATATAGATCCCTAAAGCGATCCAAAGCGTCGCCCAGAAGTAGTTTTTTTTCTCAACGCAGATATAGGACCAAATAATCAAGGCTAAACAAAGCGCGTGAAACTGCGTGTTTAATAAGGCCGTGATAGACGAATTCAATACAATCCAGGTAATCGCAACCCGTTTGTTTTCAACTAAAGGCAAATGCCAAAGCGTAATAAATAACACCACCGAATTCACCACATTCCACAAAATGACACTAGGACCATCCGGGAGCATCGAAAACGGGGCCATCAAGATGGGAAAAATGGGTCCATATAGATAGAGGTCGAAATATTCTTTAGGATACTCTAAATAAAGCGGCATTCGATGGACGAAATGGCCGAAACTCGCTTTGAAAATCTGAAAATTATTCATGTGCGAATGAACATCACTCAAAGAAAACTGCTTCCAGCCCGTCACTAAACCTGCTAAGGCCCAAATAATCAGTAAAGTGGATTTCTTATTCATGATTCGAAAGCATTTTAGCCATGGTGGTAAATTCTCCTTCTCCTTTCATTTGCTCTAAAAAAGAGCGCAATTTATCTCGTAATGGACCATTATGCCCTCTTTTCACATGAGCCGGAAGCGGATATTTACTTAAATCTGCGAATTCCCAGGGGTGAAAATAGATATTCAAAAAGCCTTGTTTACACAGCGTCCGTTTGGCTAAAAAGGTGTATAACCACAAAGGAAAGTTCTTAAAAGCCAACCAAAAAAGGGGAATACGTAGCCAAGGGCTCACCGAAGCAGGCACGTTCCATAGCCCTTTCTCAAAGAATGGTTTCGTTGGTTTATCCCGGTGATCATACCGACCAGGAATCCAGGTGGGATTCAATGACGAATGGTAAGTATACCCTGCTTTCAAAATCTCTGCCTCCTCCACATATTGCATGCGAGCCATTCGGAAACCTGTGACGGGTTTATTGCTTAATTTTTCTAAAAGTTTCTTCGAGTTAGGAAGGTCCTTCGAAGCGTCAAAATGCCCGTGAAAGTAGCCGTGAGAGGCTAATTCGTGCATCGGACGCAGCGATTTAATCCATTCAGGATTATTTTCGGCATAAACGCCGGTACAAAAAATAGTTACCGGGACTCCTGCCTCCTCCACAATCTGCATGAAATGAGTCAAACCTTCTGTAGAAATAGCTAACTGTTCTTCTAGAGGTATCTCAAAACCATATTCCAACGGAATATCGCATTCTTCCACATCAATCGTGATCAGAATTGGATTCATTTATTTATCCTGAATAAAATGGAAATGAAATTATACAATTCAGTTAAAATGGTCTTTGCGCGCATCGTCGAAAAAACAATTCCTTCACGCGCTTGAACATAAATCCACTGGATCCGAATATCGGATCTTTTGGAAGCCAAAACCAAAAACTCCATATCAAACAAAAAAGCCGGAATCCGCGTCTTCAAGAAGACTTCCTTCCCTTTTTGATTAAATCCTTTCAAGCCAGATTGCGTGTCCTTTACCTTTAATTGAGGGAAAAACAAATAATTCATCACCTTCAACGAAAGGGAAAATATTTTACGTCCTAAGGGCAATTGATCGTAATATTGTTCATCTCGCACCCCCACCACCACATCCGCAGTATCTGAGGAAAGTAGACGAAACATTTCCACCGCATTAGCAATCAAATAGGGATAATCGGCATCCGTGTAAATAACCCATTTACCAGTCGTTTGCCGCACGGCCTCCCGCAAGGCGCCGCCTTTACCCTGATTAATAGGTGAATCGATGTAGGTAAAACCCCCTATTTTCTCTGTTAATAATTGTATATCCTCTTGAGAAATGCCCGATTTACTGCCGTCATTTACTAAATAGGTATGAATTCCCGTTTCAGCCGGAATTGCCCCCTTAAATAAGGTATAATAATGCACTAATTCCTCTGCCCAGCCCGGATGTGGGTTGTAAATTGGATGGACAAGATTTAAATCTGCAGGAGCGATAGAGATAGATTTTTTACAATATTACGAAATTTAGCCCTTGAGGATCCTAAAAAAAAGGAGATATTTACGCTATGACTCGGATCATTCCACCGTATTTGCAGCCTGGCGACGAAGTCGCGATTTTATCCCCTGCTTCTTTTCCTCCTACGGAAAACTGGAAGCATGGAGTGGAAGTATTAGAAAACTGGGGGCTTCGCGTGCGAAATGCGCCTAATTACTTGTCTCGCCATTTCGGATTGGGCGGTACGGATGAAGAACGTTTAGCTGATTTACAGCAAATGCTAGATGACCCGTCTATTAAGGCCATTTTTCCCATTCGAGGTGGATATGGGTCCTCTCGACTTTTAGATTCCTTGGATTTTTCGGGTTTTAAGACGCATCCCAAATGGATCGTGGGGTTTTCCGACATTACGGCACTTTTATGTGAGGTAGACCGCCTCGGATTTGCGAGCATTCATGGACCTATGCCGCATAATTTTTGCCAAAAAGGCGGTGAAGCCGCTTTAAAACAGTTGCATACTGCTCTTTTCGAAGGCTCTACTTCCATTTCAGCCCCTTTCCATCCCTTGAACCGATTGGGTGAAGCCTCCGCAGAGATCATTGGTGGAAATCTATCCCTTCTAAGCCATTTAATAGGATCCCCTACTTTTGCCTCGACAGCAGGTAAAATTTTATTCCTAGAAGAAATAGGCGAACGTTTGTACCACGTTGATCGCATGCTCTTGCAATTAAAACGTGCCGGATTATTCCAAAACCTAGCCGGCCTCATCGTGGGAGGATTTACCGATTGCAACGAGGCGAGTTTAACCATCGGAAAAACGGCTTTTGAATTAGTGGCTGAACATACTTCAGGGACATCCTATCCAATTGCTTTTGATTATCCTGCGGGTCATATTCCGAACAATCAGCCATTGGTCTTTGGTGTAAAAACCAAGTTGTTGGTAAATGCTGCAGGAGTCCAATTAACTGATATTTAATTCGGGATTGTTCATTTAACATTGTGTCTTAAACGACCACTATGTTAGCGAAAACGTTTGGCAGTGCCCTCATAGGCATACACGCCTCCATTATCACCATTGAAACCCACGTAGGACAAGGCTCTAAATGTTATTTAGTAGGCCTCCCCGATTCTACTATCAAAGAATCCATCCAACGCGTAGAATCCGCCATCAAACAAATCGGCTATTTCTTCCCACGCCGAAAAGTGGTCATTAACCTAGCCCCCGCAGACATCCGAAAGGAAGGTTCCGGTTATGACCTTCCCATCGCTCTAGGATTATTACAAGCCTCTGAACAGACAAAGATGACTGGACTTTCGGACTATTTAATCATGGGTGAGCTTTCCCTAACCGGGGAAATTCGCCCCATTAAAGGGGCCTTATCCATGGCCATTGAGGCTAAAAAACAAGGAATCAAATCGATCATCCTCCCACGCGAAAATGCCATCGAGGCCGCTTTGATAGATGGCCTGAACATTTATGGAATGGCGAATTTGCGAGATACCATTCGCTTCTTGCACGGTAGAACGCAAGCACCTGTGAAAGCACCACACCTTCCGCAAGAGGCTTTGCATTACACAGATGACTTCTCCCAAATTAAAGGCCAAGAAAAAGCGAAACGGGCCATCGAAATTGCAGTGGCTGGTGGTCACAATCTGATCCTCGTAGGCCCACCTGGCGCTGGAAAAACGATGATGGCGAAGCGCATCCCATCCATTATGCCACCCATGAGCCTGCAAGAAATTATCGAAACCACTCAAATTCACTCGATCATAGGAAAACTCAGTTCGGAAAATCCCTTGATTACAGAACGGCCATTTCGAGCATTGCATCATAGTATCACGTCTACCGCATTAATCGGTGGACGCACAAACCCTCAACCGGGTGAAATTTCGCTTGCACATCAAGGGGTCTTATTTCTGGATGAACTCCCGGAATTTCAACGCCACGTTTTAGAACTATTGAGACAGCCATTAGAAGAACGAAAAGTACCCATTTCCCGAGCGAATGGTACCGTAGAATTTCCGGCCAATTTTCTATTGATCTCTGCCATGAACCCATGCCCTTGTGGCTATTTTCATCACCCAGACAAACCGTGTACCTGCAAACCCTATCAGGTGGATCGGTATTTACACCGCATTTCAGGGCCATTATTAGATCGAATCGATATGCATTTAGAAGTATTCCCGCTAAAATACCCAGAAATGTTTACAGCACAGGCTAGTGAGTCAAGCGCAGCCATCAGAGATCGAGTCATCAAGGCCAGGACTCAACAACAAAATCGATTTCAACATACACCTAAAATTCAAACGAATGCCCAGATGAATGCCGCGCAAGTCAAACAGGTTTGTGTACTCGATTCCACTTCCTCTTCACTACTACAAAATGCGATTGAAAAACTGCAATTGTCCGCGCGGGCTCATGATCGGATTTTAAAAATGGCAAGAACCATTGCTGACCTAGCCCTTTCCCCTTCGATACAATCGAAACACCTAGCTGAGGCCATCACCTACCGAAATTTAGATCGCGAAAACTGGTCAGGCTGATTGTGATTTTCGGCGAAAAAGCCTACATTTAAGGTGATAATTCAAAATTACGCATGAGAAAGTTAACCCTTGGAATTTTAGCCCTGACTTCACTTCTATTCACTAGTTCATTTGCTCCCATGGAAGGTGAAGAGGATTGGAAAGATGTTTTCAAAAAAATTAAAGCTGAAGTAGAATCGCACTCCAAGGCATACAGTACATTGGGAGATGCGTGTAAGACCATTGGTCATAGATTAACCGGTAGCGAAAAGGGGAAAAAGGCAGAGGAGTATGCCTTTCGATTACTCAAAGAATACGGATTTAAGGATACGAAGTTTCAAGGATTCCAAGTAGAAGCTTGGGCGCGCGATACAGTCACTTTGTCTGTAGCTCCTCCTAAATCAGATGATTTCAGAGAAGTGCCGGTGGTATCTCTAGCTATGACTCCCGTGGATGCAAATATTCAAGGCACCATCGTTGACTTAGGAAATGGCTTAGATGCAGATTACGCGGGAAAAGAGGTGAAAGGGAAAGTGGTACTAGCGAACATCGGACTATTAGACGCTGCTGCCGGTACGAAAAATCTACACCGCTCAGAAAAGACGGCATTAGCGATTCAACATGGGGCTATTGGGGTCATTTTTGTTAACACAGTCAAAGGCCAAGTATTGTTAACAGGTACGGCATCAGTTACTGGAAATTTAATTTCGATTCCGGCGGTTTGTATTTCCTTAGAAAATGGAACTGAAATCAGAAGTTGGATGAAAGATCAACC
Source organism: Cytophagaceae bacterium UBA7467 (assembly GCA_002479785.1). Classification (GTDB taxonomy): domain Bacteria; phylum Bacteroidota; class Bacteroidia; order Cytophagales; family Spirosomataceae; genus Aquirufa. The sequence continues at coordinate 43,198 of DLPD01000009.1, read as the reverse complement.
GGGTCTTTTGAGTTTAATTGAAATGCACAATGTCAGTAAGCCGATTAAGGCGCGTAACGTTGTAGCGACGCTAAAAGGGACAAGCTCGAAATTAAGAAACGAGAAAATCATCATTGGTGGACACCTGGATTCTTGGGATTTAGCCACGGGTGCGATAGATAATGGAATTGGTTCTTTCTCCGTGTTAGATGTGGCTAGGACATTCAAAGCATTAGGATTAAGTAGTAAGCGAACGATTGAATTCGTCGCTTTTATGGGAGAGGAAGAAGGATTATTAGGATCCAAGGCTTATGTAGAACGCGCAAAAAAACTGGGTGAGTTAGACGATGTGGTGTACATGATCAACTTGGATATGACCAATAACGTCAACGGTTTTAATGGCGGCGGTCGCGACGAAATGATGCCTCTTTTGAAGTCAATTGGGGATCAAATCAAGGCCATTGATGGGGAATTTGGCAATCAATTAGCTAACTCCCCCGGATTGCATTCCGATAACCAAACCTTCCTAATGGAAGGAATTCCGGCGGCAGATCCTTTGGGAAAATTAACGCGAAGCGTATTAGATTGCTACCATGCGAATTGCGATGACTTTAGCTTAGTGAATAAAAAAGAGATGGAAAATACGGTGAAATACACTGCCATGTTGCTATATGCTCTGGGTAATGTAGAACAAATACCGGCTAAGAAATTAGACTTTTATTCCACGAAAGAATTCTTCATCAAACACAACCTGCGCCACGAATTAGAATTAGGTAACGAATGGCGTTGGGGGAACTAAATTATTAGCAGAATTCTACTATTTTTACATTTTAGAAAATTGACATTGACCTATGAGTAACCAGAATCCTTCTTTTTTTAACCATCAAATCGAAGTAGTGCCTGAAACATCTTTCAAATCCATCATCAAGGTGATTGGAATTGGAGGAGGCGGATCCAATGCGGTGAAGCACATGGACAACCTAAAGATCAAAGGGGCTGATTTGATTATTTGTAATACGGATTCGCAGGCTCTCGCTTCTAATTCAGTAAGTACGAAAATTAAATTAGGAGAACAAGGTTTAGGAGCTGGAACAGATCCTGAAGTAGGAAAGCAGGCTGCACAAGAAAGTCAAGAGAAAATCAAAGCTGTTCTTTCGAACGAAACGAAGATGGTTTTCATCACCGCCGGTATGGGTGGGGGAACTGGAACTGGAGCTGCTCCAGTTGTTGCAGAAATCGCGAGAGACCGTGATTTATTGACCGTAGCGGTAGTCTCTTTCCCGTATAATTGGGAGGGAAAAGAGAAAATTCAATATGCTAGAGATGGGATTGAAGAACTAAAAGCGTATTGCGATACGGTTTTAGTGATCATGAACGATAAAATATCAGAACATTACAAGGATTTAGCCGTAAAACACGCCTTTGCGAAAGCGGATGACGTTTTAGCAAAAGCGGTAAAATCCGTTGTAGATGTGATTGCTAAACCAGGTGATATCAACACGGACTTCATGGACGTGAAGAAGGTATTAACGAATGCTGGCCAGGCCATGATGAGTTCTGCCTTAGGTAAAGGCGAAGAAAGAGCAAAGGCAGCTATCGTCGAGGCGTTGAACTCTCCTTTGTTAAACTCACAAGAAATTAAAGGTGCTAAACGCATCTTAGTGACCGTATCTACCAGTAGCGAGAAGGATTTATTGATTTGGGAAAAAGATGCCATCATCGAATACCTGAATGAACGAATCGATGCACAAGCTGATATGGTGAAGTTCGGATTCTCTACAGATGAAGACTTAGGAGACGACTTATACTTAACGGTTATCGCAGCAGGATTTGAGCAAGACTCAAGCGGAATGGATGGCGGAATGCGTAAGGTGGTGAAAAAGGCAGCACCTGTGTTCTTGAACCCTGGTGATAGCGTGGAATTAGATGGCGAATTAGAAACAGCGGCTCCTTTAGCAGCGGATTCTGAAGAGGCTCGTTTTGCCTTGATGATCGAGAAATTCAAAAACGGGAATGTTTCTGACGCAGAGTTCAAAATACCTACCTACAAACGCACTGAAGTAGGTTTATACGACATCACAACAATGCCAGAGAAGGCATGGCAAACAACCGATTTATTCGCTGAATAAGTCCTGAATTTTAGAGATAGCCGCTCGAATGATTTCTTCGCTCGAGTAGGCTACCTCAAATTCCGAAATCTCAGCTACCCCTCCCATTGAAATTCCCGGACGTCTGTATTCCATCTCCGAATTACGCGTAGTTCTTGCACTGAGGTGAACAGCATTCACCCCTATTTGAACAAAATCCAGACAATTCATTGGATTCACGCCACTGCCTGCCATAATTTGAATACGTCCTTTAGCGGCTTGCACTAATTCTGCTATTTGCGCTAAACCATCTAGCGCTTTATTTTTCCCGCCAGAAGTTAGGATACGATTAAAGCCTAAGCTAATTAATTCTTCCATGACTTGAATAGGCTCACGTGATACATCAATCGCTCGGTGGCAAGTCAACTCGCGATCTCCTGCTATTGTTCGAAAAGCTTGCATAAACGCTACATCTAAATCGCCATTGGGTTTCAACGCACCCACCACGATTCCATGTACCCCTTGTGCGATTAATGAACGAGCCTCAGCTAACATTGTCTGTTTTTCTGTTTCATCGTACACGAAATCCCCGCCGCGAGGGCGAACCATAGCATGAATCTCTAAGGAAGTTTGTTTTAAAGCCTGCTCTACTAGACCAGCACTAGGTGTCGTTCCACCCTCCCAAGGGGAGGCACAAAGTTCTACCCGTTGTGCGCCTGCACGATCCGCCGCAAGACAAGAAAACAAGGAATAAGCACAAACTTCAACTGAAACGGGGGTAGATGAAAGCATAAATGGGGGTTTAAATCAAGGTTTTGATAATTAATGAAAATTTAAAAAATAAATCTTTCATAAATACATTTTTATTTTACTTTTGCACTTAGGAAGGGGTTTAGATCAGTAAAAACCTCCATCTATTTTGAAATAAAAATTAGCTATAAATTATGTATTGGACATTAGAACTTGCCTCCTATTTAGAAGATGCGCCATGGCCGGCGTCTAAAGATGAATTAATTGACTTCGCAATCCGTACGGGTTCTCCTTTAGAAGTAGTAGAAAACTTACAAGAATTAGAGGATGACGGTCAACCATTCGAAAGCATTGAAGAGATTTGGCCGGATTATCCGACAAAAGATGACTTCTTCTTTAACGAAGACGAATATTAAAATGAAGAGGCGAAAGCCTCTTTTTTTGTGGCCTGTAATCTAGCTGCCAGAGACTCATCTCTTAACAAAATTCCCCAACGACGCGCCAATACATCCTCCCAAGTCTCCGCCATTTCATGCTCCTTTAAGTACTTCAACTCACCTGTAAGATAAGGTTCAGTGGAGATTAAGCGATCAGCTCCATACGCATACACTTCTCCCGCTGCAGGACCATAGAGTTCTGTTAAATGCGCTGCAATATCTTCCGGGATACCTTCAGGCAATTCCACTGAAGCGACTGGAATAAGCGAATGCGCTTTCGTTAAACTTGGCGTAGCAGGCACATGTAACACTTCTTTCTCCAACACATCTAGCGTATCAGAAGCCATAACTCGGTAGGTTGTCCACTTACCGCCCATGATACTTACTAATTTTGAACGCCCGTCTATTTCTACTTCATGATCACGAACGAGGGATTTCGTATCCGTATTCATGGCTGAATCGAGCTGAACTTGTAAGAGGGGTCTTTGGCCTACAAAGGTGGCGCTGATATCCTCAATGCTAGCTTTTTTTGCTGAGTAGCGATTAAAATAAGAAATCAGGTATTCCTTTTCAGCTTCTAGAATAACTGGGGTCTCTGATAAAGTATCGGGGTCATCTGTTGTCCCTACAAGCACAGACCCACGCCAGGGTATGACGAAAATAACGCGCCCATCGTCGGTTTTGGGGATCAACAAGGCTGTTTGTCCTGTCCAAAATTCAGCCGGCAATACGATGTGAGCACCGCGACTCACTTTCATTCGAGGTTTCAAACGGGGATTTGCAAGAACTCGAACGGCATCCGTAAAGGGCCCCGTAGCATTCACCACGGCTTTTACTGGAATAGTATAGGAAGTTTCTGAACGAAGGTCTGTGAAAACCACTTTCTTGATTTTGAGACTCTTTTGACCTAATTCAAAGGAGTCCAAACGCGCGTAATTCAAAATACAGGCTCCTAATCGCTCCGCTTCTTTTAATAAGGCTAAGGCATATCGAGCATCATTCAATTGCCCGTCATAATACAAAACTCCACCTCTCAAATGGTGAGACTCAATAGAGGGGAACTCCGACTGGATTTCTTTCTTGCTCAAACCTCGGCTTGATTTCAAGTTCGTGCTACCAGATATTTTATCGTATAACCACATCCCGATTCGGTAATACCATCTTTCCCAGCGGGTGTAGCAGGGAGTCAATAATCCGAGTGGATGAGCTAGGTGAGGTGCATTTTGTAGTAAAGTCTTACGTTCATGCAAGGCTTTGTATACCATTTTGAATTGATGCCAATCCAAATTGCGAACCGCTTGTTCCAAGTACCGGACACCGCCATGGACTAATTTAGTCGATTTAGAAGAGGTTTGGCAAGCAAAATCCCCCTTTTCAATCAAGAGCACTCTATAGCCCCGCAAAGTGGCGTCTAAAGCTACCCCTGCTCCCGATGCGCCGCCCCCAATGATGCAAATATCAAAAGGATCATTCAGTTTAAGGAGTTGGTCAGCGCGATTAAACGACATAGAGGATTATTTATCTCAAATTTGAAAAATAAAATGCAAAAGATTCCATTTATATGGATAAAAATGAAAGAGATTTTATAATTTTGCAGTCCTTTGGCACCTATAACAATCTGCCAAACGAATTAATGACCCATATGGCAAAGAAAGAAAAAGTAGAATCGATTGAGATTATTGAGAGCCCAGAAGCGCTTCAACAAGAAGTTTCTAAAGTGACTGAGCTCGTAGAAAAGAATAAATCTAGTGTAGCAACGATCTTAGGAGGAGTAGTCCTACTTATTGCGGCTTATTTCGGCTACCAATGGTATTCCACAACGCAAGATGCGGAAGGCGAAAAGAAATTATACAAAGCGGTATATGCCTTTGAATCGGATTCTTTAGCGGCTGCAGCGAAAGATTTAGCCAAAGTTTCTGATGAGTTTGGTGGCAATACACAAAACTTAGCTGACCTATATTTAGGTATTACTTTGTTAAAGCAAGGTAAATTCGATCAGTCCATTGAGAAATTGAAAAACTTCTCTAGCTCCGATTTATTAGTTCAGGCGCGTGCTTATTCGTTAATCGGGGATGCGTATGCTGAAAAGAAATCATTCGCTGATGCAATCGATTACTACAAGAAAGCCTCTGAGCATAAGCCAAATAAATTTTTCACTCCTACGTATTTGTTGAAATTAGCGAATGCGTATGAAGCAAATAAACAAGTGAAAGAAGCAGTGGATACATATTCCATCATCGTAGAGAAATACGGTCAATCAGCTGAATCGATCCCTGCGAAGAAATACAAAGCGATCTTAGAAAGCTCTATCTCTGAATAATTTTTAGAACAGATTATAGGATGAGGGATAAGAGCTTGAGCTTTTATCCCTTGTTTTTTTAACCCCTTTTTATGTCTTCAGCATTAAAAAACTTAAGCGATTTTACGACAGATAATCTACCTGATGTTTCAGGTAAAACCTTTGCGATTGTCGTATCTGAATGGAATACCGACGTGACCCACGCCTTGTATACTGGGGCTTACGATACACTTTTAAAGTATGGGGCTAAAGAGGAGAATATTATTAGTGCTAAAGTCCCTGGTAGTTTTGAATTAAGCCTAGGTGCACAGAAGATGGCACAACAGACGAAAATCGATGCAGTCATTTGTTTAGGCTGTGTGATTCAAGGTGAAACGCGTCACTTTGATTTCATTTGCCAAGCGGTGGCGGATGGGATCACGAATGTGAGTTTGAAATATGACAAGCCGGTGATTTTCGGGGTTTTAACTCCCAATACCCAAGAACAAGCTATGGATCGCGCAGGCGGCAAACACGGAAATAAAGGCGATGAGGCGGCCATTACAGCCATCAAAATGTTAGGAATATAATACGAGAATATATGCAAGTTTGGAAATTTGGAGGTACCTCCGTAGGAAAACCCGAGAGAATGAAGTCTATCCGTCAACTTATCACGGAAGATGGCCAACCTAAAATCGTTGTACTTTCTGCTCTTTCTGGTAGTACGAACACCCTACTATCAATTTCAGAATCGCTTCATGCGGGTAATACAACAGAGGCAAAAGCAAAAGCAAGCGAATTGCGCGCGCATTACGATCAATTCTTAAGCGAATTATACAATACTCCTGCAGGTCTTGGAAAAGGTCAGGCGATTGTTTCAAAGGAGTTTGCCTTCATTGATAGCCTAATCGCTACTTCACCTTACACGGTGAAGCAAGAAAAGGAAATGGTGGCTTTAGGCGAATTGCTTTCTACTCAAATTTTCGAGGCTTTCTTGCAAGAAGAAGGTGTTAATTCTACTTTGTTGCCTGCATTGGACTTTATGGTAATTGATGAAGATAATGAACCCCTCTTAGCGGTTATCGAACAAAAATTAGCCTCCGTACTTACTCCTGTGAGGGATAGGCAAATCTTCGTTACCCAAGGTTTTATCTGCCGTAACCCAGCTGGGGAAGTGGATAACTTGAAGCGTGGTGGATCAGATTATACGGCTTCTTTGATAGGCGGTGCGATTCAGGCGGAGGAAGTGCAGATTTGGACAGATATTGACGGAATGCACAATAACGATCCGCGTATTGTGAAGAATACCTTCCCTATCCGCGAATTATCGTTCGCAGAGGCGGCGGAATTAGCTTATTTTGGAGCTAAAATTCTTCACCCAAGTACGATTACACCGGCTAAACTGAAAGGCGTTCCGGTTCGGTTAAAAAATACGATGGAGCCGAGCGCTTTTGGTACTTTGATTTCTGAAAAATCGACTGATGTAGAGATTAAAGCGATCGCGGCAAAAGATAATATCACGGCGATTTATATTCACTCGACGCGTATGTTGAATGCATATGGTTTCTTAAAGCGCGTATTTGAAGTGTTTGAAAAATACAAAACACCCGTAGATATGATCACCACTTCAGAGGTTTCTGTGAGCGTGACGATCGACCAAACGACACATTTAGATGCCATTATGAGTGAATTACGTGAATTCGCTGAATTAGAAGATCCGGATATGAACCAAGTAATTGTTTGCATCGTGGGTAACTTCTGGGCAGATAAAGAGGGTATTGCCATTAAGGTTTTAGAAGCTATCAAAAAGATACCTATTCGAATGATTTCGTATGGCGCTTCAGAGCACAACATCTCTTTATTAGTGGATGCATCTCACAAGAATGACGCATTAAACGCATTAAACGAAGGACTTTTCTAAAACCGAGCTATGTTAACTTTACCCTTTATTCGCGCGAATCAAGAAACCACCATCGCTGGTTTACAAAAGAAACATTTTGCGAATGCTGCAGAAATCGTAGCCCAATTGATCGCGCAAGACGATCAGCGCAAAGCACTTTTGCAACAAGCGGAATCCGCTTTAGAGAAATCAAATGCAGCGGCGAAAGAAATTGGGGCTTTGATGCAATCCGGCCAAAAAGAATTAGCCGAAAGCAAACGTGCCGAGACTTCCGCTCTAAAAGCATCCATTAAAGAAATGGAAGAGGCTGCCAAAGCTGCTGAGAAAGAGTTAACTGATTTATTGGTCACATTGCCTAACCTTCCGCACAGCTCAGTACCACAAGGAAAAACAGCAGATGACAATGAAGTCGTTTTGACTTGGGGTTCTGTCCCTGAGTTACCGGCAGACGCACAACCTCACTGGGATTTGATCAAGAAATACGACATCATCGATTTCGATTTAGGAAATAAAATTACGGGGGCTGGTTTCCCTGTTTACAAGGGAAAAGGGGCTCGTTTACAACGCGCATTGATTAATTTCTTTTTAGATGAGGCGATCAAAGCGGGTTATTATGAGATTCAACCTCCCATCTTAATTAATGAAGATTCAGGGTTTGGGACAGGACAATTGCCGGATAAAGAAGGCCAAATGTATGTCACTAAAGAGGAAGGTTTATTCTTAATTCCCACTGCTGAAGTGCCTATTACGAACCTTTACCGGGATGTCATTGTCAACGAGAAAGAATTACCGATCAAAAATGTGGGCCACACGCCTTGTTTCCGTCGCGAAGCAGGATCTTGGGGAGCACACGTTCGTGGCTTGAACCGTTTGCATCAATTCGATAAGATTGAGATTGTTCAAATCCACAAGCCTGAAAACTCGTATGCGGCTCTAGAAGAAATGTCGCTACACGTTCAAGGATTACTTCAAAAGCTTGGCTTGCACTACCGCGTCTTGCGTTTATGCGGTGGAGATATGGGATTTGCCTCGGCCTTAACCTACGACATGGAAGCTTGGTCAGGCGCCCAAAACCGTTGGTTAGAGGTAAGCTCAGTGAGCAACTTTGAAACCTTCCAAGCGAATCGCTTGAAGTTGAGAACGAAAATCGATGGAAAATCGATCTTGTGCCATACATTGAATGGATCGGCTTTAGCCCTACCACGTATCGTGGCATCCATCTTAGAAAATAACCAAGGACCAGACGGCATCAAGATTCCAGAGGTATTAGTCCCTTATACAGGCTTTACGCATATTAACTAGAGCCCTTCAACACTCAATCGGAAACCCTCGCCGTGCAGATTCAACAACTGGACGCGAGGGTCTTCTTTTAGCATCTTGCGTAGTTTAGTCATATACACGTCCATACTTCTGGCATTGAAATACGTATCATCTCCCCATATCAGCTTCAATGCATAACTTCTGCTTACCGGACGACCTAGGTTCTCGCACAAAAGCTTCATTAACTCGTTCTCTTTAGGGGTAAACTTCAATTCCATATCTCCGATGCTTAAACGCATTTTACCCGGAATGTAGGTATAATTACCAAGTGCAATCTCATCCGCTAAACTAGGCACAGACTTGTCTGAATGACTTCTACGCAGGATGGCTTCCATACGTGCGACTAAAACCTCCATGGAGAAGGGCTTAGTTAAGTAATCATCCGCCCCTACTTTAAAGCCTTGTAAGGTATCTTCTTCCATCGACTTTGCCGTTAAGAAAATGATGGGCACTTGTTGGTGATTTGCTCGGATGTCTTTAGCCAAAGAGAAACCGTCTTTCTTAGGCATCATCACGTCTAATAGACATAAATCGAAGTTTCCCTTCACAAAAAGATCAAGCGCTTCGTCGCCATTCTGGGCCCAAGAAACAGCATAACCTTTCTTCTTTAGGAATTCCGTTAACAATAAACCCAAATTTGGATCATCCTCAGCAACTAATATTTCAGGCGTCTTTGACATAGGGCAAATAAATTTCAAATGTACTTCCTTCTCCTAATTTACTCTTCACGTTCACTTTTCCTCCGTGGGCTTCCACGATTTTCTTCACGTAACTAAGACCTAAACCGAAACCTTTGACGTTATGTACGTTTCCGGTGGGTACGCGGTAAAAGGCATCAAAAATATTACTTAAAGCTTCTTTTGGCATACCCATACCCTGGTCTTTCACAGAAATCAAAACACCTTGATCTTGCTGATGTGCATGTATTTCAACCTTCGGATTCGCTGGGCTATATTTCACCGCATTATCCACTAAATTATTCAACACATTGGAAATATGTACTTCATCGAGGGAAATATAAGGAGGCAAATCTGCTACATGAAGCGACAAAGCACCATTAACCGAATCTAGTAATGGTCCATTAATCTCCGCCACCTGTTGAATAAGTGCAGCCAGATCCACGGACTTCCGTTTAAGGCTGATTTCCTCCCTCTCCATTTGGGCGGTTTGTAATACGCGTTCCACTTGTTGCCCTAGACGGGTATTTTCTTCTTTGATGATTCCTAAATAACGTAACATCGACTCATTTTTCTCAGGCTTTAATTCCTCCTGTAACAATTGAGTCGCTAATGAAATCGACGTTATAGGCGTTTTAAACTCATGAGTCATATTATTAATGAAGTCATTCTTCACTAAGGCTAATTTCTTTTGACGAAGAATCGTCAAGACGGCGAAGTAAAAACAACCGATCATCACTAATAATAGCAGACCGGAACCAGCTAAACTAAGTCCCATCGTTTGCCATATAAACGTGCCACTGTCAGGGAAATAAATCTTCAACACATTTTTAGAGGGGTGAATGTCATTTGGGAACAAGGCTGCCTCAAATACCGCTTTTTGCTGCTTAATTTCAGGCGAGGAGGTATAAGTCCAGACCTTAGGCGAGCTTTGAATACCAAAAGAATAATCCAGATTTACTCCCTTATCAGTTAATTCCTTTCTGATCAAGCTATCCAAATAGCCCGGTTGAATGCGTTGAAGTATGGGTCTTTCTTTGAATAAGAAATCAGAAAACACTTCTTTAGCTAATTGCGTTTTTTGAAGCACTCTCTCTAAATCTTGGCGCTCTGATTTCTCTTGAACCAGTTTCGCTTGCATTTGTGCCTGGCGATCTCCTAGGTTTTGAATAACACGATTTGAACGACGTTGTATCTTTTTCAATACTTTTTGCTGCTCTCGTCTAAAGATTCGGTTCATCTCCTTCTCCACCTGAATCCGCTGTCTCATCTCATCTGGGTCTTCATCCACAGTGAATTCCTCTGTTACCTCAGCTAGTTGACCATTAGGAAGCATAAATGATTTACGCACAAAAATAACATCTTGACGTGGTTGCGCTAAAACAGGGTGTTCTTCTTGAATAATGGGATCTGGAATATAGGCAGGAGTAGGCTTAGGTTTCGCCTTTTTAGTGGCTATACTTTCGAATTTTTTTTGGCGTTCCGCTAGAACCAAAATCTCTTGCTTCTCTAGCTTTCTGACCACTTGCTCGAGGCTATTGCGCACATCTTTGGCAAAATTCTCTCGTTTTGTTTCAAGCATGAAACGCAACCAATAAGCCTGAAACCCAATTAATCCTAAGAGGGCAAAAGACATTAATGCAATCAATAAGCGTATTTTTCGTTTCGACATAGAACAAAAATTCTCTGCAAATGTAAGGGATAAATAGCAGCCGCTCATCACATTAACACTCTTTAACATTCAGTAAACAGTTGCTTTTCGTAAGTTTGCACCGGATCAAAAACCAAAAAAATATGAAATACTTATTTGTAACCGCGCTAGCCGCATGCATTTCCACAGCTGCTTTCGCACAAGAAAAAAAAGAAGCAACCATTAAAGTGGTCATCAACGAAAATGGTAAAGAACGTGTCATCGAGAAAAAATTCGGCGATTTAGATCAGGCAGATGCTGAATTAAAAAAATTGACTGACTCATTGGATATCAACGTAACCACATCGGGTGGTAAGAAAAAAATCATTCGTGTGGATGTGAATAAATCACATTCCCGTACGTCAGACCAGCCGGGAAATGTCATCATCGAAAAAATTGAAGGTGGCGCTGAAGGGGGTGCAGACAAGCGTGTCATTATTCGCCGTGGCGGACCAGGAATGGCTATGGCACCTGTTGCTCCAGGTGCGCATGCAGGCGATGCGAATGTCATGATCTTCCGTGGAGAAGGTGGTCCTGAGGGCTTAGAAAAAGAATTCAAAATTCAATTAGATGGACCTATGGGTAGTCCCCAAAAAGGCCTAAAAAAATTACAAAAATGGGCACAAGAAAAAGGATCTAAAACCATTCAAGGTCTTTCAGGTAAGCAAAATCAACCATTCAATGGTAAGATCAATGTACGCTTTAGCGCACCTACTAAAGGAAATGTGACGATTGCTGTTTCTGATGTCAATGGAAAAGAAATCGCGACTGAAACCGTAAAAGATTTCCAAGGCGATTACTTAGGTCAAATTGACTTAAAGAAAGCCGCTGCTGGTGTGTATTTCTTACGTGTAACACAAGGAAATGATGGCGCTGTTAGAAGAGTAGAAGTAAAATAATCCGCTTAAGGTTTGAGAATGAAAAAGCCTGGAATTGAATTTCCAGGCTTTTTTTATTATTTCCCCATGTTATAAAGTACAAAGGCATAAGAATCTGCCGTTAGTTCGATCAACTTCGAAGTGTTCGATGAACCATGTCCACTGTTTGTATCGATTCGAATGATCATCGGTTTCGCAGCGGTGTTTTTCTCTTGAAGAGTAGCCGCATATTTAAAGGAGTGAGCCGGAACCACGCGGTCATCGTGATCTGAGGTGAAGACCATCGTAGCTGGGTAATTCATCGCCTTAATATTGTGTAAAGGAGAATAGGCATACAATGCTTTGAATTCCTCCGCATTATCACTGCTGCCATAATCCGCTACCCAGTTCCAACCGATGGTGAATTTTTGGAAACGTAGCATATCCATTACTCCCACACCTGGCAAGGCAGCAGCGAACAAATCCGGACGCTGGTTAATCGCAGCGCCTACTAATAATCCGCCATTGGAACGACCAGAAGCCGCTAAATAAGCTGGCGATGTGTATTTCTCGCGAATCAAATATTCAGCTCCCGCAATGAAATCATCAAACACATTCTGCTTTTTCAATTTCATACCAGCTTCGTGCCATTTTTCACCATACTCGCTTCCGCCGCGTAAATTCGCTACCACATATATGCCTCCTTTTTCTAACCAAGGAATGAGGCTAGCAGAGAAAGATGGAGTAGAGCTGATATTAAATCCTCCGTAACCGTACAAGATGGTTGGATTTTTACCATTCAATTGAATTCCCTTTTTGCTGACGATAAACATCGGCACTTGGGTACCGTCTTTCGATGGATAGAATTTTTGAACGACGGTATAATCGGTGGGATCAAAAGCTAAATCGGGCTTTTGAAAAACAGTCGATGTGTTCGATGCTAAATCATAGCGGTAAATGGTAGGGGGGAAATTGAAGGAAGAATAAGTATAGAAGGTGAATTTGTCTTCTTTTTCTCCCCCAAAACCGCTAGCATTTCCTAGGCCTGGCAAACGAACCGAACCTAATTCTTTACCGTTGTAATCGTAGCTAATTACGCGCGATGTTACATCTTTTAAATAAGTCAAGAACAAACGTTTCCCTACAGTATTGACCCCTTGCAAAGGCTCCGCTTTTTCTGCCACGATGGTTTTCCAATTCGACTTCTCGGGATGAGCTGGATCCACGCGCACGATCTTTTTATTCGGTGCACCCTCATTCGTCTCTAAAATCAACACATCTCCATCATTGTCCACAACGCTGAAATCAAATTTTCCAGGTTCCGCCACAAGCGGTTTAAATTTCGTCTCCTTTTTAGCGGCATCCAGCACCCAAAGGGCATTTCCATCCAAGCCTTTCCCGCGATCCGAAATCGTCAAGTACGCAAAGCGCTCATCATCCGAGGTGCTAACTGTATGGAATCGCTGTGGGTTTTTAGGGTCTTCGTAAATCAATTGATCTTGAGATTGCGGAGTACCTACCGTATGAAACCACACTTGGTGATTCTCGTTTTTCGTACTTAATTCTTTTCCTTTACCAGGTTCTGGATAACGTGAATAGTAGAAGCCGTTGCCTTTCCAGGCCACGCCGCTCACTTTTACCCAGCTCAATTCGTCTGCTAAATTTTTTCCGGTATCCATGTCTCGAACATAGTAGGTTTGCCAGTCACTTCCACTTAGGCTCAATCCTACACAGGCGTATTTGCCTGTTTTATCTAACGAAAAAACCGTCAATCGAGTGGTACCCTCTTTAGATAAGGTGTTCGGGTCGATGACTAATTCAGGCTTTCCATTAAGGCCTTTTTGGCGATACAAAACCGATTGATTTTGCAATCCACTGTTTTTGTAGAAATAATACCATTCACCTTTACGTGATGGCGCCGAGATTTTCTCATAATTGCTGAGTGCTTCGATGCGCTTTTTGAACTCATCGCGTAGTGGGATTTGGTTTAAATACCCAAAACTCACTTCGTTTTGCGCCTTCACCCAAGCCTTAGTCTCCTCACTATTATCATCTTCTAGCCAGCGATAAGGATCCGCCACTTGCGTTCCATGGTAGTTATCGACGTGATCAATTTTCTTTGTTTGAGGGTATTTCATTTGGGCCAAAGCACTAGCAGAAACAAACATCATTCCTGCGATAAACATTTTACTTGTTGACATAGGTGTAGATTAAAAGAGGGTTCCTGTCTGCGCTTTAGGGGTAATTCCCACATGGCGGTAGGCTTTTTCTGTGGCCTCCCGTCCGCGCGAGGTGCGCTTCAAGAATCCTTCTTGTATTAAAAAAGGTTCGTAAACTTCTTCTATGGTTTCTGCCTCCTCGCCGCAGGCAGTAGCAATCGTCGTTAGGCCTACCGGGCCTCCCTTGAATTTCTCAATGATGGTTAATAGGATACGATTATCCATGTCGTCAAGGCCATTTTGGTCTACATCCAAGGCATTCAAGGCAATCTCAGCGATTTTAACATCGATGGAACCGTTGCCTTTCATTTGGGCGAAGTCGCGCGTACGACGCAATAAATTATTTGCAATACGCGGCGTACCACGGCTGCGTCTCGCAATTTCATAAGCCCCTGATTCGTCGATAGGCATATCCAAAATAGAGGCAGAACGCTTCACGATTTGGGTCAATAAAGCGGCATCGTAATATTCTAAACGGGCATTAATCCCAAAACGGGCGCGTAATGGCGAAGTCAATAATCCCGCTCTCGTCGTCGCTCCAATTAAAGTAAATGGATTCAACCCAATCTGAATGCTTCGCGCATTCGGGCCAGAATCCAACATAATATCAATTTTGTAATCCTCCATCGCCGAATACAAATATTCCTCCACGATGGGATTTAAGCGGTGAATTTCATCAATAAATAATACGTCGTAAGGTTGCAAATTCGTTAGCAAACCGGCTAAATCAGAGGGTTTATCGAGAACCGGACCGGACGATATCTTTAAACTAGACCCTAATTCATTAGCGATTATGTGCGAAAGGGTTGTTTTTCCTAAACCCGGAGGCCCGTGCAATAAAACGTGATCTAATGCTTCCTCGCGCGCTTTAGCAGCCCCCACAAAGATTTGCAAGTTATCCACAATCTTACCTTGGCCGGAAAAATCCTCAAAACTTAAGGGGCGTAAGGCTTTGTCAAACTCCTTTTCTTGTGGGTTCAGCGATTCCGCATCCCCGGTTAAATAATCTTCACGCATCGTTGAATTGTCAAATTGAAATCAAAGATAATTTTTTTATTGAGAAGATTTTATAGTTTTGGAAAACCAAAATAACAACCTAAAACTATGTCATCTATTTTCATTGGCGAACTCGCCGGAACTGCTACTCTATTATACCTTGGAAATGGAGTAGTCGCCAATATGTTATTAAAAGATACGAAAGGAAGTGGCACCGGCTTATTAGCCATCGCAGCGGCTTGGGCCTTTGCGGTAACCATTGCCATTTATGTTTCGACTTATTTCGGCAGTTCAGGAGCTCATTTAAATCCCATAGTTACCATCGCGGGTTGTGTGAAATCAGGAGATTGGAGTTTGTTCCCTACTTTCATTGGGGCTCAACTTTTAGGAGCGATGTTAGGTCAATTATTAGTTTGGTTGCACTACAAGCCCCATTATGATGCTACACAGGACAAAGGCGCCATTCGCGCTTCCTTTTGCACAGATCCAGCTATTAAAAATACCCCTTTCAATTTTATATCAGAAGCCTTTGCGTCTGCCTTAGCGGTAGTCGCTTTAGGCACTTTTTCTACGATTGAAACGGGTCTAGGACCCTTTATGGTGGGAATTTTAGTTTGGGCAATTGGACTTGGTTTAGGTGGAACGACCGGTTATGCCATTAATCCGGCCCGTGATTTAGGACCGCGCATCATGCATGCTATTTTACCCATTCCGAATAAAGGCGATTCCGGCTGGGATTATGCCTGGATTCCGGTGGTAGGGCCAGCGGTGGGAGCCGTTTTAGGTGCTTATATTTTGACCCTCAACTAATTAACTATGTACGTAGGATCAATCGATCAGGGAACCACGAGTTCTCGTTTTATCATATTTAATAAGGCTGGAGAAATTATTTCCGTTGGCCAAAAAGAGCACAAACAAATCTATCCCCAAGCGGGCTGGGTGGAGCATGATTCCCATGAGATTTGGAAAAATACCCAAGAGGTAATTGGTCTGGCCCTTGGGAAAGCGAACCTATCTGCGAAGGATTTATCGGCGGTAGGCATCACGAACCAACGGGAAACGACGGTGGTATGGAATAAAAAAACAGGCAAGGCGTATTATAATGCGATTGTTTGGCAAGATACGCGCGTGGGTTCAGAACTAGCCGAATTAGCGAAGGATGGCGGAATGGATCGTTTTAGAGCTAAGACGGGGCTTCCATTAGCCACTTATTTCAGTGGTTTAAAACTACGCTGGTTATTAAATAACATCGAAGGATTGCGAGCAGACGCGGAGAAAGGTGATGCGCTTTTCGGTACGATGGACACATTCATCGCTTGGCATTTAACAGGGGGAATTGATGGCGGCATTCACATCACCGATGTGACGAACGCAAGTCGCACCCAATTAATGGACTTGCAAACCTGTGCCTGGGATGACGATATTTTGAACGTTTTAAGCATACCGAAAGCGATGCTTCCGGAGATAAAATCTAGTTCTTTAGTCTATGCGAAGGCAAAAGGAGTGCTTGGTGGCGTTCCATTAGCGGGAATTTTAGGGGATCAACAAGCGGCTTTAGTAGGCCAAACTTGCTTCGATCCCGGCCAAGGCAAAAATACCTATGGAACCGGCTGTTTCTTATTAATGAATACTGGAACGAAAGCAATCCCATCACAATTTGGTCTATTAACCACCGTTGCCTACCAATTAGGCAATGAACCCGTGCATTATGCATTAGAGGGTTCAGTGGCTATTACGGGGGCGCTTGTCCAATGGTTACGCGATAATCTAGGAATCATTAAAAATAGCCCCGATATTGAAAAACTGGCCAAGCAAGTAGACGACAATGGCGGTTGCTATTTCGTACCTGCCTTTTCTGGCTTATATGCGCCCTATTGGAAACAAGATGCACGTGGTGCATTAGTGGGCTTAACGCGATTCGTCAATAAATCTCACATCGCACGAGCGGCCTTAGAGGCGACTGCTTTCCAAACCTGGGAAGTCTTAGAGGCCATGGAGAAAGATGCGGGTATCCCCATCGCTTCGCTTCGAGTAGACGGCGGAATGGTCGTGAATCAGTTGTTAATGCAGTTCCAATCGGATGTAATCGGAGAAGAGGTTATCTGTCCTAAGATCATCGAAACGACAGCCTTGGGCGCAGCCTATGCGGCAGGACTTGCCGTAGGTTATTGGGCAAACTTGGATGATTTACGCAAAAATTGGGGAATCGCGCATACCTGGAAACCAGCGATGGAATCCGAAAAGCGAGCGCATTACCGGAAGCAATGGAAGAAAGCGGTGACTAAAACCTTTGACTGGGAGGATTAGTATTCGCACGCGTCATTCCATAGGCTGGGCAAGCAGCTTGTCTCGAACAAGAGAACAATGCGCAAGCTAAGACTAAAATTAAGATTCCTTTTTTCATCTTACACGGAAGCTAACTTTGCTTTGGCAGGTGTTTCCTTTTTCGCCGTAACTGGTTCTGAATGCTGGTAGCCTAAGATATCTAACATTGGCGCACTTTTTTGTTCCTCTGAGAACAAGCGAGTCGTGATGGTTCCGTCTTCTAAGCGGTCAATGATGACGTGTTTAGGGGCAGGAATCAAACAGTGCTGAATGCCACCGTAACCTCCTAACGATTCTTGGTAAGCACCCGTGTGGAAGAAACCTACGTATTGACGCTCTGATTCCTCTTCAAAAATAGGCAAGTACAAATCGGAGCTATGTGCTTCCGTATTGTAGAAATCCATCGAATCGCAGGTTAATCCACCTAAGTTGACCTTTTGGTAAGGCATCCCCCAGTTGTTCACCGGCAACATGATGTATTTTTGATTCATTCCCCAAGAGTCAGGCAATTGCGTAATGAATGATCCGTCAATCATGTACCAAAGCTCCTTGTCATTCTGTAGCTTTTGGTCAATAATCTCGTATAAAACAGCCCCACTTTCTCCTACGGTATAGGAACCGAATTCCGTAAAGATGTTCGGCACTGGAACGTTGTTTTTATTGCAAATCCAAGAGATTGACTCCACGATTTCATCGACCATCGCTTGGTAATCGTAATTGAATTGCAAGGAGGTTTGGATAGGTAAACCTCCGCCTAAATCGATCGAATCCAATTCTGGACAGATCTTCTTCATTTCGCAGTATTTATACACGAAACGGCTTAATTCAGACCAATAATAAGCCGAATCCTTTATCCCTGTATTGATGAAGAAGTGTAACATCTTCAAGTTGAAACGAGGATTAGGCTTAATTTTTTCGTTGTAAAGCGTGTTTACATCCGAATAACGAACCCCTAAACGAGAGGTATAGAAAGCAAAATCAGGCTCTTCATCCGTCGCGATGCGAATGGCGATATTTACCTTTTCAGCGGTCACCGATTTCTCATAGAAATCGATTTCCTTCAAATTATCTAAAACAGGGATACAATTGAATCCTTCGTTAATTAACTCAGAGATATATTGGGTATACAAAGGCTGCTTGTAGCCATTGCAAAGAATATAGGTCGATTTAGAGATTTTCCCTTGGTTGTACATGTCGCGAATGATGGGAATATCAAAGGCGCTAGAGGTTTCTAAGTGTACATTTTGCTTCAACACTTCCTCTAAAATAAAGGAGAAATGAGACGATTTCGTACAGTAGCAATAGGTGTAGTTACCTTTGTAATTGTACTTTTTGATCGCATTTCTGAAAAGAAGCTTCGCATTCTCGATGTGTTCTGAAATTTTAGGCAAATACGAAACCTTTAAAGGAGTCCCGTATTGCTTAATGATTTCCATTAAAGGCACATTGTTAAATAACAATTCATTGTTCTCATTGATATTAAACTCACGAGTAGGGAACTCGATGGTTTGGTCAATTAGATCGATGTAATTTTTCATCTGACTATTTAAATGCACCCGAGTTCACCTCGAGTTTGTGGAAAAACGTGCAAAACTGCAATAAAAGTATGTACTTTGCAAGATAAATACACATTAAGTTATTATGTCCAAAATTCATTTTATCGCCATCGGTGGTGCAGCGATGCACAACTTAGCCTTAGCTCTTTTATCTCAAGGACACGAAATAACGGGCTCAGACGATGAAATCTACGAACCATCCAAAAGTCTTTTGGAGAAACACGGCCTCTTACCTGCCGAGTTTGGTTGGTTCCCTGAGAAAATAAACGCAGACATAGACACCATTGTTTTAGGAATGCACGCTCGTGCGGACAACCCTGAACTTCTAAGAGCGCAAGCATTAGGATTAAAAATCGAATCCTATCCTTCGTTTATCTACGAACAAAGCAAAAACAAACAGCGCATTGTCATCGCCGGTAGCCACGGCAAAACGAGTATCACCTCGATGATTTTGCACGTCTTAAAGAGCTTACACAAGAAATTCGACTACCTAGTAGGTGCGCGAATCGAAGGATTTGATTTAATGGCCTCCCTCACGGATGCCCCTATCATGATCATCGAGGGCGACGAATATTTAGCCTCCCCCATCGACCGCAGAGCCAAATTTCTTTTATACCAACCCCACATTGCGTTGATTTCAGGTATCGCTTGGGATCACATTAATGTCTATCCAACCTTTAAGTCATATATGCAAGCCTTTGAAAACTTAGTGAGGGAGATGCCTAAGGCGGGTCATTTATTTTTTGACAAAACGGACAAAACATTGGAGGCCATCGCAGAAGCATGTCCAGAACATTGCCAGTCAGAGGGCTACAAAGCACACGATGCTGTGATTAGAAATGGCCAAACGTTTTTGAAAGGAAATGATGGGAAGGAATATGGCTTACAGGTTTTTGGAGAACATACGCTCAAGAATCTACAAGGAGCACTACACATTTGCTCGCAACTAGGAGTGAGCGAATCCGAATTTTATACAGCCATTCAATCCTTTAAAGGGGCAGCTAAACGCTTAGAATGGGTTGGTGAATCTGACACTCAACTGCTTTATAAGGATTTTGCCCATGCTCCGTCAAAAGTAAAAGCAACTACACAGGCCTTAAAGGCTCAATTCCCGAAGCGCAAATTAGTGGCCGCACTCGAATTGCATACGTTTAGTAGTCTGAATCCTGCCTTTCTTCCGGAATACAAAGGAACCTTAGCGGATGCAGATTTAGCGATCATTTACTTAAGTGAACATGCGCGTGCCATCAAGCGGATGGATAAAATTGAGGAAGAAACGATTCAGACGTATTTCAATCACCCGAATCTAGTGGTGGTACGTGAACAAGAGGAGTTGAAACAAATCCTGTTAAAACAAAATCAGGAAAACCAAAACCTATTGATGATGTCTTCTGGCACCTTCGATGGTCTCGATTTTCCTGGATTCGCTACGGAGCTCGGATTACGAGTTCAGTAATTGATCTAATTCTTCTTTAAAACCTGTCAGTAAAATCTCCTTCATGGAGATTTTGCGTTTCTGGGTATTAATCTTGCTCAAGGTGATTTTATCTTCCATCATGCGAGTTGCCTCCGATTCAGCGATGAAAGATTCGAGTTCGCCTTTCTCCTTCTTCGCCATGTAATCCATCTGATTGATCATGATTTTCAACTGCTCGATGCGTGGCTTCTCATTTAGATTTGCGTGGCGATATGAAATCACACGCAAAAGGTAATTCATCTCGAAGATCTTATCGCAAATCGTACGGAAACGCTCAGCAAGGGAGCGATCCATGTTTTTGATTTGGGATGAGATCTCTTTCCATTTCACTAGGTACGCTTTGGCTAAATCAGCGGTGGCAACTATATTTACTTGATCTCGTAATTTCAACTCTAACTCACCTGTCATCGTGGTTAATTCTAACACACGAGGATCTACACGCGGTTTGTAATCAATTCCTTTAATGCGGTTGTACTTCTCAAAGAACATGTCGTTCGCCTTTTTGAAGTTCTTCCAAAGCATCGATTGCTTCTTAGGGGGCAAACCCACAATATTCTTCCATTCCTTCTGAATCTCCTTCACTTTCACCACCGAATCATCGATATCCTCTGCCTTACGTAATTGGTGAACATTATCGATATAGCCTTGTAAGATCAAAATCTTCTCGTCTATCTGGCGGTTCTTTTCTTCAAAATAAGCCCTACGTTTTAAGAAAAAGACATCTAACACCTCTTGGAATTCAGCCGTCAATTGATCTTGAAATTGTTTATCGACTGGCCCCGTTTTCACCCACTTCATCTTCACCTCCATCAGCTTATCTGTCGCTTCCACAACATCTTCTTCAGCTGAAATTTCTTTCGCATCTTGAATTAAGGCGCGTTTGATTTCGAGGTTTTTGATCTGATTAGCCTGAATTAATTCTTTTAAATACGCCTCATGCTTTTCCAATTCTGCTAATAAAGGTTTGAAATCTCCCAGACCATCGAATTCGATGAGGTAGGTTTTCATTTGAAGGACCTTCGTCAGAAACGAACCTTTGTTTTGTGCTGCTTCAATTTCCGCAGACAAACCTTTCACCTTGCTTACTGCGAGGTCAAAACGTTTCACAAAATAGGCTAGGGCTTCTTCCTCTGAGTTACGTACGAAACCGATTTCGCGCTCAGGATAACTTAAATAGGCGTTGATAAAAACTTTGCCATCGCGGCAAAATCCAAATTCGTTTGATGTGGGCTGGCTCATATGTTTTAATGAAAGAGCTTCAAGCAGGTGCTTTGGCTCAAATGTTAATCGTAAATCTTAAATCACCTCTAATTTATTTAAAAAATTGCGATATTTGTGGGTTGTATATAAATTAAATTTAATGAGTAACGAAACTATCATCTTTTCGATGGAGCGAGTGTCGAAAGTCATCCCTCCTCAAAAGACCATCATAAAAAATATTTACCTATCCTTTTTCTACGGGGCCAAAATTGGTGTCCTGGGTCTTAACGGCTCAGGGAAGTCCACTTTATTGCGCATCATCGCTGGAATCGACAAATCTTACACCGGTGAAGTCGTATTTTCGCCGGGGTACACGGTAGGTTTATTAGAACAAGAACCGCAACTAGATCCGAACAAAACGGTCATCGAAGTCGTGGAAGAGGCGGTTGTAGAAATCAAGAACCTGTTAAAGGAATTCGATGAAATTAATGAGGCTTTTGGGGATCCAGATGCTGATTTTGATAAGTTATTAGCGCGCCAAGGAGAGGTTCAAGAGAAGCTTGATCACTTCAATGCCTGGGAATTAGATACACGTTTAGAAAAAGCCATGGATGCCTTGCGTTGTCCACCGTCTGACGCTTTAGTTAGTACGCTTTCAGGAGGTGAAAAACGCCGTGTGGCGCTATGCCGCTTGTTATTGCAAGAGCCCGATGTCTTATTATTAGATGAGCCTACTAACCACTTGGATGCGGAATCTGTTGATTGGTTAGAGCAGCATTTACGTCAATACAAAGGCACCGTAATCGCGGTAACCCACGATAGGTACTTCTTGGACAATGTAGCGGGCTGGATTTTAGAGCTTGACCGTGGCGAAGGTATTCCTTGGAAAGGGAATTACTCTTCTTGGTTAGAGCAAAAACAGAACCGTTTAGCGCAAGAGGAGAAGACGGAATCTCGTCGCCAAAAGACCTTACAGCGCGAATTAGAGTGGGTACGCATGGCGCCAAAAGCACGTCAGGCGAAGTCTAAAGCGCGTATTGGTGCCTACGAAAAACTCCTTTCAGAAGAAAACAAACAGAAAGAAGACAAGTTGGAATTATTCATTCCAGCAGGTCCTCGTTTAGGAAATAAGGTGATCGAAGTACAAGGGGTATCCAAATCTTTTGGTGACAAATTATTGTACGAAAACCTGAGTTTCTCGCTTCCTCCAGCGGGTATTGTCGGAATTATAGGGCCAAATGGTGCGGGTAAAACGACCTTATTCAACTTAATTACAGGAAAGATTCAACCGGATGCAGGAACTTTTGAAGTAGGTGAAACCGTGAAATTAGCTTACGTCGATCAAGAGCACAACCAATTAAAAGCAGATAAATCCGTTTTCGAAACGGTGTCAGATGGAAACGATTGGGTGATGTTAGGCGGAAAGCAGGCGAATGCGCGGGCATACGTCAGCAAATTCAACTTTAACGGGGCGGATCAAGAAAAGAAAATCGGTATGTTATCCGGTGGAGAGCGTAACCGCGTTCATTTAGCGATGATGCTGAAAGAGGGGGCAAATGTCTTGTTACTCGATGAGCCTACCAATGATTTGGATGTCAATACATTACGAGCGTTAGAGGAAGGATTAGAGAACTTTGCGGGTTGTGCGGTAGTCATCTCCCACGACCGTTGGTTCTTAGACCGTATCGCGACGCATATTTTAGCCTTTGAAGGAGATTCTCAGGTGGTTTGGTTTGAAGGAAATTATTCAGAATACGAAGAATCACGTAAAAAACGCTTAGGAGATACTACGCCTAAGCGTATTCGATACAAGAAATTGCAGTAACTATGAACTCGAGAGAAAAAATTCAGGCAGTCATTGACGAAATGGGCAAAGTGGTCATTGGCCAGGAGCGCCTCATTAATCGCTTGTTAGTGGGACTTTTTACGGGCGGCCACGTCCTGTTAGAAGGGGTGCCTGGGTTAGCGAAGACATTGACAATTAACACTTTAGCTAAAATTCTCGACTTACATTTTCACCGTATCCAATTTACTCCTGATTTGTTACCCGCAGATTTAGTGGGAACGATGATTTACAATCCAAAGAAATCAGAATTCGAGGTAAAGAAAGGACCTATATTCGCGCAAATCATCTTGGCAGATGAGATTAACCGGGCCCCTGCGAAAGTGCAATCTGCGCTTTTAGAGGCGATGGCGGAGAAGCAAGTGACGATTGGGGATACGACCTATCCTTTGGACAAACCGTTCTTAGTATTAGCCACCCAAAATCCTGTGGAACAGGAAGGAACTTTCCCTCTTCCAGAGGCGCAAGTGGATCGTTTTATGCTGAAGGTATTCTTGAATTACTTGGATAAGGACCAAGAATTAGCAGTGATGCGCCAGAAAGCGAATATGGATTTCAACTACGAGCCTAAGACGGTACTTCACGCAGATGATATTGCCAAAATCCGTAAGGAAATCAATGAGATCACGATCTCGGAGACTTTGGAAAAATACATTATCGAACTTGTTTTCGCGACGAGAAATCCTGCGGAATATGGCTTAACGCAAGAGGCAGGCTACATCCAATTCGGCGCATCGCCACGCGCGAGTATTCAGCTGAATTTAGCCGCGAAAGTGATGGCCTATCTGGAAGGTCGCGATTATGTGTTGCCGGAGGACATCAAAGAAATGGCCCCAGATATCCTGAATCACCGTATTATCTTGAACTATGTGGCGGAAGCGGATAACATCACTACGCTTCAAATCATTCAATCTATCCTAAGTAGCGTCGCAATTAATCGGTAATCTTTGGGTATAAACGGGTTCTTTTGTGCTTTTATAGCAAATTAGATCTTTATGAAATACCTCGTTATTCTTTGCTTCTTTTGCTTTAGTTTCACTGTATCGGAGCCGATCCACGTCTTCCTCATTGGGGATTCGACGATGGCGGATAAAGTGTCAGCTGATTTCCCAGAAACGGGTTGGGGGATGCCCTTTGCATCGTTTTTTAATGAAGCCGTAGAAGTCCAAAACCACGCCTACAATGGGAGAAGCACGAAAAGCTTCCGACGGGAAGGCCGCTGGGCAAAGGTATTTAACCAGATCAAAAAAGGGGATTATGTGTTGATTCAGTTTGGCCATAATGATGCCAAAGTCTCTGATACGAGCCGTTACGCCCCCGCCCAAACCGATTTCCGCGAAAACCTCGTTCGTTATGTGCGGGAAACACGTTCAAAAGGTGGAATTCCGATTTTATTAACTCCTACTCAACGCAGAAAATTTGATTCTACAGGTGTATTCATAGACCAACATGCGGATTATCCAATCGTCGTTCGTGAAGTGGCAGCGGCAGAAAAAGTGCTTTTAATCGACATCGAAAAGGAAAGCAGGAAATACATTGCAGCGGAAGGACCCGAGGGGGCAAAGAAGATGTTCTTGCATTATCCAGCGGGGATCTTCAAGAAATTCAATAAAGGGGTGGCAGATGATACGCACTTCTCTCCTTTTGGCGCTAAAAAAATAGCTTCACTAGTAGCAGAAGGCATTTTAGCCTCGAATGAACACTTGCGCAGCTTCTTACAGAAATCAGCCTTCTCACAGAAATATGTTTTTGAATTGCCGAATGTAGCGACGACGGCATTTAAAAAAGATACATTTAATATTGTTGCCTACGGAGCTCAATCCTCCGCCAGCCAATTGAACACGAAAGCCATCCAACAAGCCATCGACATCGCTGCGAAACAAGGCGGTGGTGTGGTACGCCTTCCGGCAGGTTTTTGGTTAACAGGAGCTATCACCTTACGATCGAATATCAACTTCCATTTAGACGCCGGCGCGGTATTGCAGTTCAGCGCAGATGCAGCGCAATATCCCTTGGTGCGTACTAACTGGGAAGGCGTAGATGCGATCAGAGCACAATCCCCCATTTCAGCGATAGGTGAACGTAACATTGCCATCACAGGTGCCGGCATCATCGATGGAAACGGTGAGGCTTGGAGACCCGTGAAAAAAGGAAAATTGACTCCAGGGGAATGGGATAAATTAGTTCGTTCCGGCGGGGTTTTGGATGATAAAAAAGATACTTGGTATCCGACAGATCGTGCCTTGAAAGGTTCTAAAATGGATCAGCCTGGCGTCATCGCGGCAGGATTCAATGAGGCCAAAGCAGAAGAAATTAAAGAATTCCTTCGCCCGAACATGATATCCCTTCGCGAATGCGAGCAGATTTTATTAGAAGGCGTTACCTTCCAAAACTCCCCAGCCTGGAACATTCATCCCCTACTTTGCAAACACTTAACGGTTGAAAATATCACCGTAAAAAATCCTTGGTTCGCCCAAAACGGCGATGGTATCGACATCGAATCATGTGAATATGTTTCAGTGCGCAATTCACGGTTTGACGTGGGTGATGACGGCATCTGTTTGAAATCAGGTAAAGACGCCGAGGGCAGAAAAAGAGGCCGCCCAAGTGCGTATATCAGCATCGAAAATTGTGTGGTATTCCATGGACACGGCGGAGTGGTCGTAGGTAGCGAAATGTCTGGTGGCGTTCATGATCTTTTCGTATCTAATTGTCAGTTTTTAGGAACTGACGTTGGTTTACGTTTCAAAACAGCCCGTGGACGTGGTGGAGTAGTTGAAAATGTCTACATCCAAGACATCAGTATGAAAAATATATTGGGCGAGGCGATCTTGTTTGATATGTATTACCAAGGAAAAGATCCAGTGGCTACCTTTGGAAACGGAGGCGAAACGCCTAAAATAGAAAGTAAACCAGTTGATGCAGGTACACCACAGTTTAAAAATATATTTGTAGACCGCGTGGTAGCCAAGGGAGCAGAAACGGGTTTATTAGTGCGCGGATTACCGGAAATGCCGATCCACCACATCTATCTTTCTAACCTAGATATCGAAGCAAATCAAACGTATCGCGTCATCGAAGCTACGGACATTCATCTCTCAAATGCGCATTTCAAGCAAATGGGAGAGAAAAAACCGGAGCTGATTAATGTGAAACGCTGGAAACTTAACGCTCAATAATAATACTTGGATCGATCACATACCGGCCAGATTGATCTCCGTACAGCGACAATCCGCCTTCTGTTGATTCGAAACGCAAGATCAATTTGCCCGATTTAGCCGCTTGTTGCCAAGCAGCTGCAGGGAT
This sequence comes from Cytophagaceae bacterium UBA7467, assembly GCA_002479785.1. Taxonomy (GTDB): domain Bacteria; phylum Bacteroidota; class Bacteroidia; order Cytophagales; family Spirosomataceae; genus Aquirufa. Next base: position 16,301 of record DLPD01000009.1, on the reverse strand, counting down.
AACTCCTTGTACCAGGTAGCCGTAAGTTCCAGCTTCATCTAATTTGTTATTTCGTGCTTGGTAATGCCAAGATAAAACTCCTTGGTGATCCGCTGGATCGTCCGCTAATACCGTCTCCGCAGCAACAACACCGTTTGCGCTCACTTTTAACTTAGAAGGACTGGTATAGCGATCGGTTTGTGGATAGGCATTGGGATTCACTCCTGGGTCAAAAGTTCCTTTACCTAACATATAGTCTCCATCCATTTTCCCAGCATCATCTCGGTCTTTGCCTAAAATGGGTTTGGACGAAGCCTCTACTAGGAAACGAACTTGTTTAATGTCAGCTATACCTGAAGTAGGAAATGGAATTTCATATTCAAAATAACCTGCTCCTGCCCCATTCAACTTATGCCCAAGAACGCCAGACCATTGTTTTTTAGGCCAACTAGCGGCACTGTATTTCTCCACAGGAACCGAAATCAGTTGGCCCTTAACAGGTTGATTAGAGCCTTCTTCAACGATTAAATGAACAAAATTGCGGTGCACCACTTTCCTAGATGCATCGCTTAATTCAAACGCTAGGGTATTGATGGATTTATCCGCTGGCAAGGTAATAGACAAGGAATCCAAGGCTTTCACACTCCAAGCTTCGTAGGATATGGTACGGTTTTTCGTCCAGCGATCGATTTTTTCACCTGCGGCGTTCGTTCCCGTAAGCGTCATTTTTAGATTCAATGAACCTGCTGAATTCGTCAAAGAAGATAAATGTAAGGGGATTTTTACCTGTTGACCAGCTTTCCCAGCCCACGTGATTTCCTGTCCGGTAGATAGGTAAAAAGGTCCATGGAAATCTTTCAGAGACATCCCAGGAACAATGGCGTTTAGGCCTGTTTCCTTTTCTGTGCGGTCAAACTTATAGTAACCATTCCACTCATTAATCACGTCGTGGTGTTCGGTATATAACCAACCAGCCATCTGAGGGTGGTTTCTAAATGAGTTCAAAGCCTTGTGGTAATCAAAGGTATAATCCACATCGCCGGTACTGCCTTGGTAACCCCAGACATTTCCAAATTCCGAGTTAATCATCGGCTGAGCACCTTGTTGGTATCCTTTTTCGAAATTCCAGGTGCTTCCTGGATAGGTCTTAGCGGCATAATCGCCTACCAATTTATCCCATTCATAACCTGCCTGGTAGGCATGCCACGAATTAATGTCTGTTTCTGTATGACCTCTGCCACAGCAAACAGAGTTGTCTTCGACGAGGCGGGTGGGGTCTAGTTTTTTGGCCAAATGATACACCGAGGCCACCCATTTCTGTGTTTCCGGAGTGTAAATCGACTTATTATCCTTGTGCGTGAACAATCCCCACGTCTCATTAAAGGTAATCCAAGAGAAAATGGCCGGATGATTGTAATCACGCTTAATCATCTCATGCAAGGTATATTCCGACTCCCTTTGCATCTCTGCATCCGGATCACCCCATGAATTAGGCAAATCAGACATCACCAAAAGCCCTAATTTATCAGCCCAATACAGCTTACGTGGTACATCCACTTTAATGTGCGTGCGTATTCCATTCAAGCCAATTCGCTTACTACGCACAATCTCATCCTTCATAAATTGATCCGAAGGAAAGGTGTAGAAACCCGACGGGTGATAACTTTGGTCTAAAGCTAATTGCACATAAATGGGCTTATTATTCAATCCAATGTAGGGAATCTTCGAACCTGGTAAATTCACTACAGATATCTTCCGCATCCCGAAATAACCGTTCACAACATCATTCCCTGATTGAATTTTTAGGCCGTATAAATACGGATCTTCTAAGGACCACACATGCATCGCCTTCACTGCGATTTCTGCCACGCCCTCCTGATTACCAGCCGGGATCAAAATCGATGTAGATTGTCCGTTAGACAAGGTGATTTTCACCTCTTGATTTTTCAATACTGGAGCACCTAGATATACTTTCACTTGAGTTTTTTTCGCATCGATATCCGGATTAACGGCATAATGATCGATAAAATGTTCGCCTCTTGCTTCTAAATACACCGTCTGCCAAATCCCCCGCGCATTCCCATATCCTTGCTTTCCATAGAGCGTAAACATCCGACGCTTGTCATCCACACGAACCGCAATTTGGTGTACAGAACCGGGTTTCACACCTACTAATTCGGCATCAAAAGGTGTATAGCCACCTTCGTGTTTGCTGATTTGAACGCCATCTATAAATAACCTTGTCTCCCAATCCGAAGCACCAATATTGATAAAAATACGTTTACCTGTCCAAGAAGCTGGAATTTTAATTTCCTTATGGTACCAAGCCACATCCGACTCGTCTTTCACCTCAGAAAGGGGCGATCCCCATGGAAAAGGCACGAGAATTTTCTTCGTATAGCGTCTAGGAGCCGTTAACGAAGAATCAAACGAAAAGTCCCAATAGCCATTTAGATTCAGCCATTGATCCCGTTGTAGATCAGGGCGTGGGTGCTCTGGAAGGGGTTGATTTTTTTGAGCTAGTGCACAGAAAGATAATCCTGTTAGCAGGAGGAAGATAATTTTTTTCATAGGTTTAGATTTGGCTAACTTACTAGAGAGCATACAAATTTGGCAAAAAATCCGGGATATTTATCAAATAAGCGTAATTTTACAGCATGAGTGAATTAGCGGAATTAAAGAAAAAAATCCCTACCCAGGTAGCTGTGTTAGGCGGAGGTAGCTGGGCCACGGCTTTGGTGAAAATCCTTTCTGAAAACAATGTGAAAATCAAGTGGTGGATTCGCCGAAAATCAGACGTTGAATTCATTCGCAAATACAATCACAATCCAAGCTATTTAACGGATGTGGCCATCAATCCACGTAAAGTGAAGACCTACAGCAAAATGGTCGATGCACTAGCTGGTGCCGAATATATTATTTTAGCCGTTCCGGCCGCTTTTATTCCGAGTACGTTAAAAGACCTCAACAAAAAACATTTCGAAGGCAAAAAAGTAGTTTCTGCTATCAAAGGTATGATTCCAGACGAAAATCTTTTAGTGACAGACTGGATGGAACGTGCGTTTAATTTGCCTTTAGGTCAAACTTGCGTTATTGCTGGCCCTTGCCACGCGGAAGAGGTTGCCCTCGAGAAGCAATCGTATTTAACGATCGCTTCGCCTGATTTAAGTTTAGCGCAATCTTTCTCGAATCTATTGAATAGTCGCTTCTTGCAAGCGCACGCCATCCAAGATTTATATGGTGTGGAATACTGCGCGGTTATTAAGAATATTGTGGCGATGGCCTGTGGTATTACACGCGGGTTGGGTTTTGGGGATAACTTCCAGGCCGTACTGGTGAGTAATGCAATGCAAGAAATCAAGATCTTCTTGGATGTCGTTTATCCGGAGAAAAACCGGGACTTGAATAGTTCTGGCTATCTAGGTGATTTATTAGTGACTGCTTATTCGCAGTTTTCGCGTAATCGGACTTTTGGAAATATGATCGGACGCGGGTATTCTGTGAAGTCAGCGCAGATCGAAATGAACATGATTGCAGAAGGCTATTATGCCGTTCGCAGTATCTATAGCATCTCGCGCCAACACCAGATTAAATTGCCCATTATCGAGGCGGTTTATAACATCGTGTACGAAAAAGCGAATCCGATGCTTGAGATGAACAAGCTGAAAGGTTTCTTAAAGTAAGAAGGAGCGAATTAATTCGGCTGTTTTGGCCAAAGATTCCGCCGAGGGCTTCATCTTCTCCTGCGAGAAATTAATGTCTAACATCCGGTTCAAGGGCACTAAATGCACATGCGCATGAGGTACCTCTAAACCAATCACCGCTACTCCTACTCGCTTGCAAGGAATCGCCTTTTTAATCGCTGGAGCGATTGTTTGTGCAAATTTCATCAAATCCCCTAGCAGTTCTGGTTCTAAATCAAAGATATAATCTACCTCTTGCTTCGGGATTACCAGCACGTGGCCTTCCACTAAGGGCATCACATCTAAGAAGGCTAAAAAGCGATCGTCTTCCTTAATCAAATGACAAGGAATCTCTTTATTGACAATTTTGGTAAATATCGTGCTCATCTTATTCGATCCGTTTTAAATTACATTTAGTGATCGGTTTAATAATCATAGGTACTTTCTCTAGTTTTACCGCATCCGAATCCAAGCCAAAATACTTGTCTTCTGAATGTGTAAACTGCTTCACGAAGAAATAAGCCTTCATCACCATTCGATCTAATAAAGGTAATTCGTTATCGAAGGATAAGAATTTCTCCAAAACAACGAAACGGAAATCACCGATCACGTTTTGCTCATTCAACGATTTATAACGGGAGGTGATATCCACTTCTCCGCGAGAAACCATCTCTTCCACTACCTTACGGAAGTATAAATTAATGCGTTGCTCAACTTTGAAACCCAGCTTAAAGTTTACCTTAATAATATCATCTGGTTCGATTACTGTCACCTTGTACTCCATTGCATACGGATCATCCAGGGTATCCACGTGCACAAACCAATAGATATCTGCACGTTTAGGGCGTCTTTGGAAAATAGAGTAAATAATCTTCGACTCGATATCCGTCACACGGCCCGCATTAGACATAAAGACCAAGTGAGTCGCATATTTAGGGATCGTCTCATCCTTACTCAACTCTTTCAATGGCTCTATATAATCGGATAATTTCTCGTATTCCGTCAATTTCTTTTTGATTCTTGTCGCTCTAAACCACACCCACATGATTAAAATAATGGCCCCAGCGATGAATAAGGAAACATAACCACCATGCCAGAATTTCTGCAAGTTTGCCACTAAGAATGACCCTTCTAAAGAAACGTAAACGGCCAAGAATAAGAGTATCCACCACATATCTATTTTCTTAATATGCAGGTAATAGGCCATCAAAGAAGTGGTCATCAACATAGTTAATGTGATAGCAAGCCCATAAGCTGCCTCCATATTAGCTGATTCCTTAAACCACAATACCACACCTACGCAGCCTAACCATAACATAATGTTAATGGATGGCACATAAATCTGCCCTTTTTGATCCGAAGGATAGACTAATCGTACCCGAGGCCAAAAGTTCAACCGAATCGCCTCCGAAATCAACGTAAATGAACCTGAAATCAAGGCTTGAGAAGCGATAACCGCCGCAGCTGTCGCAATCATGATACCCGTAAACAAAAACTCTCGCGGCAATAATTCAAAGATGGGTTTACGAACCCCTAACAAAGCTCCTTCATGGGCTAACAACCAAGCTCCTTGCCCAAAATATTGCAGAATCAAAGCAATCTTCACAAAAAACCAGCTAATGCGGATATTCTCCTTACCACAGTGACCTAAGTCAGAATACAAGGCCTCAGCACCTGTCGTACATAAAAATACGGCTCCTAACGTCCAAAAACCAGCAGTACCTGCTTGATGCGTCGTCAGCAATTCCCAGGCGTATACTGGAGACAAGGCTCTGAAAATCGACCAATCTTGTGCTATCCAGATTAATCCAGTCAAACCCAACATGGAGAACCACAATAGCATGATAGGGCCGAAAAGCTTCCCTACGACCTTCGTTCCAAAGATTTGGAAAATAAACAACACCGATAAAATCACAATTACAATAGGCACGGTATCCGTTACAAACGGCGTCCCATCCTTGTGGTGAAGCATTTTTAACCCTTCGATGGCAGATGAAACCGAAATAGGCGGCGTAATAATACCATCCGCAAGCAAAGTAGCTCCACCAATAATAGCAGGTAAAGTCAACCACTTCGCATGTCGTCTAACTAATGCAAAAAGGGCAAAGATCCCGCCTTCACCCTTATTATCTGCCCGTAAAATTAAGATCACATATTTCAACGTTGTCTGTAAGGTCAACGTCCAAAAAATACATGACAATCCGCCTAGAACGGTCAATGAATTAATCGGATTATCTCCAATGATGGATTGCATTACATACAATGGAGAAGTTCCAATGTCCCCGTAAATAATCCCCATCGCCACTAATAAACCGGCAGCGGTGGCTTTACTTTTGTGTTTGTGTTCCATTATTAATCTCTAGGGAGTAAAAGTCTTATCAAGCGGCTTTGTTTAGCTTAAAAATTAAATGCAATAAATGCACAAAATTGTACTATTTATATCTGTTTTCTTGAAATATTTCAAGAAACGGATGCAAATATAGATTTAATTTCCTGATAATGAATATCCTTTGAAATTAATTTAAACGATAGGTATCCACTGATTCTCCGGGTTCGATCTTTAGCACGCGGGTGAGAACTAATAAGACTAATTTTCTGGAAGCCAGCCACATAGGAATTTGGGCTTGTTGAGCTAATTCAGCGAGGGTAATTTGACCATTCTGCCGTATATAATCTAATAGGAAACGCTCAACGTCCCCGTAGGCGAAACTGATACCACCATCGTTTTGGCGACGTAGTATTTGCTTCATTTCTTTACTCGCCTGGATGGTACGGTCTTTTACACGTACATAGCAAATGGGATGTGGGTCTGTATCTAATTGCACAAAATGCGGTTTATCTACGCTCTCATAGACCTGATATACCAAAACCTCGCGGCCATTATCCAAGCGAATTCGATACGCTCGATAAGTGAAAACAGGAAAACAATATTTCTCAATCGCACGCTCCAGCAAGAATTGTTCTTCTTCTGCAAACTTGACTCCCTCTATCACGCCAGCATCGCTGACGCCCACAAATAAATGACCTCCCTCTGTATTAGCGAAAGCCACTAGTTCCTTGATAATTTTCTCCGGGAACTTCACTTTCATCTTAAATTCCAAACGGATACCCTCTCCATGGCGTACGAGATTTCGCAGATTTCGAAGGTCAAGTAAATTCTCCTCCTCATCTCCTAAGGGCATATCCAATAAAATCTCTGATCCGATGCGCATAACACCCTTAATTTAGGAAATATTTTTTTTATTTACTTAGTATAGTTATTCAATAGACAATGTGTACCTTTGTGAAAATATCACGATATGGTTCCCGCAAACCTCGAAAAAGAACTCCTTTCCAGATCTTTACCTGAGCGAATTCAGTTTATCGCATCCTATTTTGCAGGTGAAAGAATCATTTTCTCTACCTCTTTTGGACAAGAAGATCAAGCGATTACGCAAGCCATTGCTAGCACAAAATCGAACATCGAGATCTTTACCTTGGACACCGGACGTCAGTTTCAAGAATCATACGAATTGATGGATTTAACCATCAAAAAATACGGTATTTCACTTCAAACCTTTTTTCCTAACACTTCCGCAGTGGAAGCCTTGGTAGCAGAAAAAGGATTTAACTCCTTTTACACCTCCATAGAGAACCGAAAAGAGTGTTGTTTTGTTCGAAAAATGGAGCCCTTAAACAGAGCTCTTCAAGGAGCAAAAGTATGGATTACCGGTCTAAGAGCAGAACAATCTGACAATAGAGCTGATATGCCGATTGTAGAATGGGACGAAAATCGCCAATTATTCAAGGTCAACCCCTTGATTGATTGGAACTTTAATCAATTAGAGAATTACTTACAAGAACATAAAATTCCCCAAAACCCCTTACACAAGAAAGGGTTCATTTCCATCGGATGCGCTCCCTGTACGAGAGCCATTTCGGAGGGAGAACATCCCCGTGCCGGTCGTTGGTGGTGGGAGAATTCCCAAAAAGAATGTGGTTTACACGCCTAAGTTATGCAAACAATACAAGACAAAATCGGTCATTTCCCTCGCCAATTAGAGGATGAATCCATCTACATCCTGCGGGAGGTGGCAGCGCAATTCGAGCGTCCGGCTTTACTTTTTTCGGGTGGAAAGGATTCCATTACTTTGGTGCGCTTAGCCCAAAAGGCCTTTTTCCCAGGTAAAATTCCATTCCCATTGGTTCATATTGATACCGGACATAATTTCCCAGAGACAATTGAATTCCGGGATTGGTTAGCCAAAGAAACGGGGGCTGAATTAATTGTGCGCTATGTGCAAGATTCCATTGATCAAGGGAAGGCTAAAGAGGAATCAGGCAAATACGCTTCACGCAATGTACTTCAAACGGTTACCCTTCTAGATACCATCGAAGAATTCAAATTTGATGCGTGTATCGGTGGAGCAAGACGCGATGAGGAAAAGGCGAGAGCGAAGGAACGTATTTTTTCGGTGCGCGATGATTTTGGGCAGTGGGATGCGAAGCGACAAAGACCTGAATTATTCGATATGCTGAACGGCCGCATCGCTGTAGGAGAAAACGTGCGCGTGTTCCCTATTTCGAACTGGACGGAATTAGATGTTTGGAACTACATCAAAGAAGAGAAAATGGAGATTCCTAGCATCTACTATTCTCACAAACGTCAAGTGATCGAGCGCGATGGGATGCTTTGGGCAGATTCTGAGTACTTGAACAAGGAAGCAGATGAGATTCCGTTCGAGGCCACAGTTCGGTTCAGAACGGTGGGTGACATGACGTGTACGGCTGCTGTGGCTTCGGATGCTACCGATATTGATGTGATTATTGAAGAGATTCTTTCTGCCGAAATTTCTGAGCGCGGTGCGCGCATTGACGATAAACGTTCTGAGGCAGCGATGGAAAAGAGAAAACAACAAGGGTATTTTTAATTCAATCAAAGACAAGAACACATGGATATTTTACGCATAGCTACCGCAGGTTCCGTTGATGATGGAAAAAGTACTTTAATCGGTCGCCTGTTATACGAGACTAATTCGATTACAAAAGATAAAATAGAAGCCTTAGAAAGCGCTTCCAAACGCAAAGGACTAGACTTTCTTGATCTTTCTCTTTTAACTGATGGCCTCATCGCTGAACGCGAGCAAGGAATCACCATCGATGTAGCGAATATCTATTTCTCTACGCCTACCCGCAAATACATTATCGCGGATACCCCAGGCCACGTGGAATACACCCGCAACATGGTGACAGGAGCATCGAACGCGAAGGTTTCCCTAATCCTAGTGGATGCACGTCAAGGCGTAGTGGAACAAACGGCACGTCACTTATCCATCGCCGCGATGCTACGTATCCCGAAAGTGATTATTTGCGTGAACAAGATGGACTTAGTTCAATACCAAGAGTCCACATTCAACACCATCAAAGAAAGTCTTTCAGAACTAGTCGCTCAGACCACTTTCGAAGGTCAGGAAATCAGTTTCTTACCTATTTCCTCTTTGTACGGCCAAAACATAACGCAGAAAACCAGCGAAATGCCATGGTTCAAGGGCAATACATTGTTAGGTGAATTAGAAGCCTTTGAATATGCCTCTAGTTTAGCACATGCTCCAGCTCGTTTCCCTGTTCAATTTGTCGTGAGACCGATGACAGAAGCTTACCACGATTTCCGTGGCTACGCTGGAAAAATCAGCTCGGGTACTTTCAACGTGGGTGATGCCATTCGCGTTTTGCCTACTGGACAAGAAAGTAAGATTGCCACGATTGAGAAATTTGAGACAAAATTAGATCAAGCGATTGCCGGAGATTCTGTGACTATTACCTTGACAACAGATGTAGATATATCGCGTGGAAACACACTCGTTCTAGCTTCAGAAGAAAACGCACCCGCGCTGAAAGATTTTTCTGCTCAAGTTTGCTGGTTAGATCATACCGCATTAAGCCCAGGTAAAACCTATTTATTACAACACGGAATCAATACCACAAAAGCAAAAATCTCGCAGATTACCGAGCGCCTAGACGTAGCAACTCAAACGTCCACTCAAGGCGTAGATACTTTGAATCTAAATGAGATAGGAACGATTGCATTGCGCACTGCACAACCAATTAGCGCGGATCAATACGCAGCTAATCCAGCCAATGGTGCCTTCATCTTGATCGATGAATTTACGAATTCAACGGTCGGTGTAGGATTCGTAAAATAAGTTTATTGGTATTTTTTAGGGGCGTAGAGGAAGCCAAAAGCCTCTGCGCCTTTTTTTGTATGCACCTCGTGGTGCACATAATGCGCCTTCATAATGCGCTTCATGTAGGCAGAACCCGCTTTGTATTTGATCTTTATGCGGCGGTGCACAATAATGTCGTGGAAGATGAAATAAAAGATGCCATAGGTCGCGATCCCTAATCCGATGTAAAATAGTGGCCAATAGGCAGGTATTTCAGCTCCTACGATGATTGTCAACGTGGAGGATATCCCAAAAACAACCGAGAATAGGTCATTTTTCTCGAGTTTATCTTTGTGGTGTACGTGGTGAGATTCATGCCAGTTCCACATAAAGCCGTGCATAATGTACTTGTGCGTGAACCAAGCCACCCCTTCCATGCCTAGAAAGGTTCCTAACCAAAGTAAAATTCCCATGAATACCATAACGCTATTTCAACCAAAATTACGGCGAATTGTTTTAAAATCCATCCTCGACCTTTGGCCTAAATCAATTATCTTTGTAGGCTTAGAGAACACATATGATAGATAAGAATTACGCCCCGCAGGAAATTGAACAAAAATGGTATGCCTACTGGTTAGAGAACAAGCTTTTCGCTTCAAAACCTAATCCGAACAAAGAGGCCTACACCATCGTCATTCCTCCTCCTAATGTCACTGGGGTACTTCATATGGGCCATATGTTGAACAATACGATTCAAGATGTCTTGATTCGCAAGGCGCGAATGGAAGGCAAAGAGGCGTGTTGGGTGCCGGGAACGGACCACGCATCGATTGCGACTGAGGCGAAAGTAGTAGCCATGTTGAAGGAAAAAGGCATCTCTAAGGCCGACATTACCCGCGAAGAATTCTTGAAATATGCTTTCGAATGGAAAGATAAATACGGCGGAATTATCCTCGATCAATTGAAAAAATTAGGCGCTTCCTGTGATTGGGACCGTACCCGTTTCACCATGGAACCCTCTTTATACCAAGCGGTTATCGACACATTTGTGCGTTTGTATAACAAAGGTTTGATCTACCGGGGCGTGCGAATGGTAAACTGGGATCCGCAAGGAAAAACCGCTTTATCGGATGAGGAAGTGATTTACAAGGATGTTCAGGCTAAATTATACCACATCCAATATCCCCTCGTAGATGGCAGCGGATCAGTCACAATTGCGACAACTCGTCCTGAAACCATTATGGCGGATGCGGCGATCTGCGTTAATCCGGCAGATGAACGCTATGTTCATTTGCACGGCAAGAAAGTTCGAATTCCGCTAATTGATCGTGAAATCAGCATTATTCCGGACGAATACGTGACACTGGATTTTGGTACGGGTTGCTTGAAGGTGACTCCTGCCCACGATTTGAATGACTACGAATTAGGTCTGAAACATAAATTACCAGTTATCGACATCTTGAATGATGACGGAACCTTGAACGACAAAGCCGTTTTATTTGTAGGTGTTGATCGTTTCGAAGCGCGTAAACGCATCGTGAAGCAATTAACAGAGGAAGGGTATTTGACCAAAACGGATGAATATAAATCGACCGTGGGGACCTCAGAGAGAACAGGGGCAGTAATCGAGCCAAAGCTTTCATTGCAGTGGTTTATGAAGATGGAGGAGATGGCGAAACCGGCTTTGGATAATGTCATGAACGACAACATTCAATTGCATCCAGCGAAATTCAAAAATACCTACCGTTCCTGGATGGAAAATGTACGCGATTGGTGTATTTCCCGTCAATTGTGGTGGGGTCAGCAAATCCCTGCCTTCTATTTAGAAGACGGCACGGTGATCGTAGCGAAAGATAAAAAAGAAGCTTTGCGAATTGCAAGAGATACCTACCAATTGTATGCCTTAGTGGAAGACGATTTGACGCAGGATCCTGATGTTTTGGATACGTGGTTTTCGTCTTGGCTATGGCCTATCTCGGTTTTTGATGGAATTGAAAACCCTGAAAATGAGGAAATTAAGTACTATTACCCGACGAATGATTTAGTGACTGGTCCGGACATTTTGTTCTTCTGGGTGGCCCGTATGATCATGGCGGGTTACGAATGGAGAGATGAATTACCTTTCAAGAATGTTTATTTAACGGGTATTGTTCGCGATAAGCAGGGACGTAAGATGTCCAAATCATTAGGTAACTCGCCTGATCCATTAGAACTCATTGAACGATTCGGTGCTGATGGTGTTCGTTCTGGCTTATTGTTCTCGGCTCCGGCAGGCAATGACCTTTTATTCGATGATAAATTGTGCGAACAAGGTCGTAACTTCTCGAACAAAATTTGGAATGCGTTCCGTTTATTGCGCGGCTTAGAAGTAGTTCCGGGAGCATCATTACCGGAACACGTGTTGGCAAACCAATGGTTTGAGTCGAAATTAAATCAAACCATCATCGACGTTCAAGATCACTTCAGCAAATTCCGTATATCGGATGCGCTATTAAGCATCTACAACTTAGTATGGGATGATTTCTGTGGTAAATACCTGGAGATAATTAAACCGGCTTACCAAAGCCCAATTCAGGCAGACACACTACATGCTGCCCTAGGTTTATTCGATTCTTTAATGCGTTTGATGCATCCTTATATGCCATTTATCACAGAGGAAATTTGGCAAGTGATCGATACCCGCGCAGCAGGAGAGTCGATTTGTAAAGCTGAATTCCCGTTAGCTGGGCCTGTTAACGTTGGCTTAGTCACTCAATTCGATATCGTTTTCGAAGTAGTGACAAAGGTTCGTGAGATTCGTAATTCGAAGCAATTATCGCCTAAATTAGCTTTGCCACTACATATCAAGGCTGAAAACAAGGCAGCCTATGCACCTGTTGAGGCTATTTTAGTCAAATTAGCTAATTTAGAATCGATCACTTTTGTGGCTGATGCTGTGACTGATGCACAAACATTCGTCGTTAAAGCAGATCAATTCTTCGTTCCATTAGCGAATGATGAAGATCCTGCGGTTGTCAAGGCGGAATCCGAGAAGGAATTAGCTTATTTACAAGGCTTCAAAAAATCAGTGGAAGCGAAACTGGCTAACGAGAAATTCGTAGCCAATGCGAAAGCGGATTTAGTAGAACGTGAAAGACAAAAATTAGCCGATGCTGAAACAAAGATTCAGTCGCTGCAAGAATTGCTAGCTCGTTTAGGATAATGAAATTTATTTACGCGATTTTATTCGGTTTGTTCCTGTGGTCTTGTTCTTCAGAAAAGGAAGGACAGTCCATTCAGTGGGATTTTAAGCGCGTAGAACGCGTAATGGCCGCCGCAAAATCGGAGGCGGAGATGAGCTCGGTATTAGCGAAATATCCAGAAATCAGCGTAGGTTATTTTGGAGCTACCTCTGAAAATACCCCTTTCCTAGCCCAAGATCTATATCGATTATATAGCAATCCTGCCTTGCGAAAATTTTATGATCAGAGTCAAGAGCCTAGCTTTTTTGGGGGAGATTCACTCGAAATAGAACTCAAAGCAGCTTTTACCAAAATTCAACAAGAATTTCCTGGCATTAAAACCCCGAAGATCAGAACGGTATTCTCCGGCTTTGGCGGCGTAGGAGGTGGCGAATATACTGCACAGAACCTGGTCGTTTCAGATTCTTTAATTATCATCGGACTTGACTTCTTTATGGGCTCTCGTGGCCTTTATAAAGCCCCCAATGTCTACGAATACCAAATGCGTCGCTTGGAACCTAAGGCTTTGGTTGCTCAGGTTATTCTTCAATACTCTGCTTTTTTAATCAAACAAACAGAGAACGATGCGAGTTTACTAAGCGATATGATTTGGTATGGCAAAGGCTACGTTTTCGCGAAAACAATTTTACCATCTGTACCCGATAGTCTGATATTTGGCTATACAAATCAAGAATTAGCGGAGACGAATGCCTTCCAAAAGGAAGTTTGGGAACATTTTATCGATCGTAAATTGTTATTCAGTAGCGACAAAAACGTCAAGGCAAAGTATTTAGATGATCGTCCGAAAACCCCCGAAATCGGCCCTGCCTGCCCAGGCAGCATTGGCCGTTGGTTAGGCTGGCGAATTGTGGATGCATATTGGAAACAAAAGCCTAGATTAAGTTTGGCAAAAATAATGACCGACCCAGAAGCCAATCGATTATTCCTGGATTCAGGCTACCGCGGCGAGGCAGATAAAAAATAAGATGGCAAAAAAACAACACGGTGATATAGGCGGAGGAGTAGATCCAAAAGATGCCGTTAAAGTCAGCAAACAAGGTCTTTCTAAGGCCATCAAGATATTCCGTTTCGTCATTCCGTACAAATGGACCTTCATCGTGGGAATGGCTTTCTTGTTATTATCGAACTTAACTACCCTCAGCTTCCCCTTGCTAATCGGTGAGATGACTAAAGTCATTGAGGGCAAATCAACCTACAAGATTAACGAAGTTACCCTGTTTTTCTTTGCAGTCCTGATTGTGCAAGCTATGCTCTCTTTCTTCCGCATCTACACGTTTGCGCAAGTCTCCGAGAAAGCGATGCGGGATGTTCGCCAGACCTTGTACGCTAAAATTATTTCGCTACCCATATTCCACTTTGAGAAAAGACGCGTTGGGGAATTAATGAGCCGTATCACGTCGGATATCACGCAATTACAAGATGTGTTATCCATTACCTTGGCAGAATTCTTCCGCCAGGTATTTACCTTAGTGGGAGGAGTTGCATTAATTACCTATATCTCCTGGAAGCTTACCTTATTTATGCTGGCCACATTCCCGGTGCTGGTCATTTCAGCTATCGTTTTCGGCAAATTCATTCGAAAGATCTCCAAAAAGGCACAGGATGAACTAGCCAATACGAACATTATAGTAGAGGAAACATTAACCTCTATCCAAGCCGTCAAAGCCTTCACAAACGAAAAATACGAAGTTGATCGCTATACCACTTCATTAAATAAAGTATTAGGAGAAGCATTGAAAGCAGCCACCTTGCGTGGGGGATTTGTCAGTTTTGTCATCTTCGCTTTGTTCGGTGGAATCGTGGGAGTTGTTTGGTACGGTGCCGCATTAGTGGCCCAAGGCGATTTAATTCTGGCTGATCTTTTGACCTTCATCTTCTACACGGCCTTCATCGGTGGCTCGGTGGGAGGTTTAGGTGATATCTACGCCCAATTACAAAAGACCATTGGTGCCTCTGATCGAATTCTAGAAATCTTAGGCGATCCATCGGAGATTGATTTGACGCGTGATTCCTCCTCGTCTGCGGTTTCATTCGGCCAAATCAAGGTACAAGACCTCGAATTTTCCTACCCTTCCCGTCCATCCGTTCAAATCATCAAAGGCATTAACTTTAGCATTGAACCCGGACAAAAGGTAGCCATAGTAGGAACGTCTGGTACTGGCAAATCAACTCTAGCGCAATTATTTATGCGTTTTTACGAGCCAAACTCAGGATCCATCTCGCTGGGTGATCGTTCCATCGCAGATATAGACATTACCGAATGGCGCAAAATGGTGGCCCTAGTTCCTCAAGAAGTATTACTATTTGGAGGAACCATCCGCGAGAACATCGCCTATGGAAAACCAGGGGCAACGCAATCCGAAATCGAATCCGCTGCAGAATTAGCCTATGCTAAAGAATTCATCGAATCATTCCCCGAAAAATGGGATACCTTAGTGGGTGAACGTGGCGTAAAATTATCAGGAGGCCAAAGACAGCGCATCGCCATCGCCCGTGCTATCCTCAAAAACCCCAAGTTCTTATTATTGGATGAAGCCACCAGTGCCCTCGATTCCGAATCAGAAAAATGGGTACAATCAGCTCTAGAAGAACTAATGAAAAACCGGACAAGCTTGATCATCGCCCACCGGCTATCCACCATTCGATCAGCTGATTTAATCATTGTAATGGAAGAAGGTAAAATCATCGAATCTGGTTCTCACGAAGAATTGATGAAGAAAAAATCAGGTATTTACCAGAATATGGTCAAATTGCAAACTGAACATTTAGGCTAAATGAGTTCTTCGTATTCACTTTCGGATTTTGACCTGAGATCAACCCCATGCCGTGTTGATGTATTAGCTACCTTTCAAGCGGTAGACTTTGCGTTAAGCCAAGGTGATATAGAACAAAAACTAAGTGATCAATACGATCGCGTAACTGTTTACCGCACATTAAAGACCTTTTTAACGCAAGGCTTACTCCATAAAGTTTTAGACGATAATGGTGGCGTAAAATACGCTCTGTGCAAGGAACTCTGCCACCAAGGAGATCACAACCACCAACACGACCACGTACATTTCAAGTGCAATCAATGTGGCCAAACCACCTGTCTAGAGACAGTTCATATTCCTAGCATTCAATTGCCTGCTGGCTTCACAAAACAAGAGAGTAATTTGTTGATTCAGGGGGTGTGTAATAGTTGTCAGTAGTTAGTAGACAGTGGGCAGTAGTCCGAAGGGAGGGAGTCCGAAGGGAGGGAGTCCGGAGGGAGG
>DLPD01000022.1 GCA_002479785.1 Cytophagaceae bacterium UBA7467 | reverse complement strand
TTGGTTCAAGCCGCAAAACCATCCGGTGAGTGGCAAACGTATGATATTACCTTGGTAGGACGTAAAGTCTCCGTGACGTTAAATGGCCAAAAAGTCATCGTAGAACAAAATATTCCGGGTGTCACAGGAGGAGCAATGGATAGTGATGAGGCAGCACCTGGGCCAATTATGATACAAGGTGACCACGGTCCGGTAGAATATAGAAACATTGTCATTACCCCAGCGAAATAATGAAAAAGAGCTTTTTAACAGAAGATTGGACCGTCGTCCTTTTTGGATTTATCATCATCGGAGTTGCCCTTGTAGGGGTAAAAATTCCATCTCCCTCTTTCGGGTGGGAGACTACTAGCGATTTGACCGAAAAGGTAATTACCGCCGGCAACCTAGTAAAGCTAGGTCAGATATTCGTTTTTACCTATATCATCGCAGTTCTCGCGGCAGGTGTCCTAGGCAAAAGTGTATCTGGAACTTTAAAAGGATTTCCCATCGTTTTCGTGCTGACATCGCTAGCTTTGATTTTAGCGGGTAACGCATTCTTGAAAAATTGGAACCTAGAAGCCGTGATTTTCAGCTTAAGCATTGGGTTAGTATTGAGTAATTTTTTCACGCTTCCTACCTGGTTGACTGAATCACTCTCGACAGAATTGTTCGTTAAAATTGGTTTGATCCTTTTAGGAACCAGCGTGATTTTCGGGGATATTCTGAAGGCTGGTTCGCTCGGTTTGATTCAAGCCTTGGTGGTGGTTATTTCGGTTTGGTATTTTGCGTTTTGGATTTCCAAAAAAATGGGCATCGACGAAGAATTCGCCATCATGATTTCCAGTGCGGTATCGATTTGCGGCGTTTCAGCAGCAATTGCGACATCTGGAGCCATTAAAGGGGATTCCAAAAAGCTTTCTTATGTGATCTCCATCGTATTAATTACAGCGATTCCGATGATCATCTTTTTGCCATTTATTGCGCAGGCTTTGGGTCTTTCGCAAGCCGTAACCGGTGCTTGGTTAGGCGGAACCATTGATACAACGGGTGCGGTAATCGCATCTGGAACGATGGTGGGCGAGGAAGCCTTGAAGATTTCGACCATCGTTAAATTCTCCCAAAACGTGTTATTAGGTTTCGCTGCTTTTGCCATCTCTATTTACTGGACGGTGACGAACAATCAATCTGCTACGGTCCAAGAAGCCAAGCCGACAGGGGCGGTCATTTGGGAGCGTTTCCCTAAGTTTGTTTTGGGATTCATCGCCGCATCAGTGCTTTTCTCTTTTTTGATTTCCCCAGAAACTATCGATAAGGTGAAGGGAGGATTTAAAGCCTTGCAAGGACTTTGGTTTGCCTTAGCCTTTACGAGCATCGGTTTGGAAACTAAATTCTCAGACCTATTCTCGAAGGAAGGAAAGAAGCCTTTGTATGCCTTCTTGTTCGCGCAGTTATTTAACGTGTTTGTGACTTTAGCAGTGGCTTACTTCCTATTCAGCTAAAAAGAAACACCAAATTGTAAATTCAATCCCACAGAGCTAGGCTTGTCGTTCCCGAATCGGATGGGTAAGGGAACGGCAATATAAACGTTCGAATTTTTATTTCGTTTAATAACCTGGTTGAAAACTGGCGTGACTCCATAGCGCCCATTTGTCTCGAATGCTGCACGACCCACAAAAGTCAAATCGTGGGTAAGACGGTACAAGATCCCGGGATGGAAAGTTACATTATACACTTTGCTACTTCCATTTTCAGACTTGATGGTAGGAATTACCTCCAGAGAGAAACCCACCTTATCCGTTTTCCACACATTAATAGCCATCGGAAACCCTACGCGGTAGCTACTTCCAAAATTTGTTTCTGTCCCATCTGAGCTAAAAGCAACCAGGGGATGAACGATTCCTACGTGTCCTGCCACGCGTGGATACGTGTTTTGGGCGCTGGATAAAATGGGCAGCAGCAAGGCGAAGAATAGTAATTTTTTCATATATCAAATATTAAATCTAGTAAATCTATAAAATTAATAGAGTTTACAAAACTAACTCTATTTCGTTCAAAGACAAATTTTTAGACTAATTTTCTTTAGATCGAAAAAAAACCTGAAAATTTAATTTGCATTTAATTCAGAAGCGTTTTACATTTGCAAAACAATCTACTAAATCGGTAGAGTTTATAGTGTAAAGCAAAATATAACCCGCTGAATATGAATAAGTTTTTTACCCTACTCGTAATCGTGGCCGTTTCGACGGCTACTGCCTTTGGACAACAAGTAAAGTCCACTATTAACTCGACCTTGAGTGGTCAGGTACTTGACGAAAAAACAAAACAACCGATTCCAGGAGTTTCTCTCTTTATCAAGGGAACCACCCATGGTGTAATCACGGATGCGGAAGGTCACTTCTATTTCCAAACGGGGCAGAAATTTCCCTACTCGCTATCCGTAAGTTTTGTTGGCTACCAAAAGCAAGAGTATGTCGCAGAAGGAACTCCTGTGACAATTTACTTAAAAGAAGAGGCGAAAGAACTAGAGGAAAT
>DLPD01000001.1:8160-8355 GCA_002479785.1 Cytophagaceae bacterium UBA7467 | reverse complement strand
AACGGAAAATATGCCGATGCGCGTAAATATTTAAAAGAATTCATTGATTCTAAACCCTCGCGAGAGCTAGTGGTGAAAGCCGAAATCGAGTTAGACAATTTGCCGGCTGTAGAAGAATATAGCAAAAAGCCGAGTCCGGTAAAGATTCAAGGTTTGGTAGGCAATACGAATCAAGCGGAATTTGGACCTATTAAA
>DLPD01000001.1:7740-8104 GCA_002479785.1 Cytophagaceae bacterium UBA7467 | reverse complement strand
GAACTGATTTTAACGAGTTCGAAGAAACCTTTAATCTATAAAAATAATGGCTTGCCTTATTTAGGCTTGTACAAGGCACGATTAAAGAGTCCGAGTGAGATCGAAAAATTAGAATTGTTCAGCGCGAATTTGTTAGATGCGAATGCAAATGAAGGAACACCTGCCTTTTCGAAGGACGGGAATACCATGGTTTTTGCACGAGGAAATTCGGGCAAAAGCAAGGACCCATCGCCAGATGTGGATTTGTATATTTCGACTAAAAGAGACGGCAATTGGTCTACCCCAGAACGATTAGCAATCTCAGATTCAATAGGTTGGGATGGAAGTCCAGCCTTTTCAAGAGATGGCAAAACGCTTTATTTTT
>DLPD01000001.1:7334-7646 GCA_002479785.1 Cytophagaceae bacterium UBA7467 | reverse complement strand
GACAATTCAGGACGTTTTGGAAGGCCAATTAACTTAGGCTCCGCGATTAATACACGAGGCAATGAAATCTTCCCCTATGTATCGGAGGACGGCAAACTATACTTCTCTTCGGATGGTCACCCGAGTTTAGGGGGATTGGATCTTTTTGTGGCAAGTCGCAGTGGGGATGAAATTCAAGTGGAACATTTAGGGATTCCAATTAATTCAGTGGGGGATGATTTTGGGCTATTTTTAGCCGATTCTACGCAAGGTTATTTCAGCTCTAATCGAGTGGGAGGAAAAGGAGACGACGATATCTATTATTTTGAATCT
>DLPD01000001.1:6998-7228 GCA_002479785.1 Cytophagaceae bacterium UBA7467 | reverse complement strand
CCTGCAAAAGTGGCGCTTTACCATCTGAGAACTCAAATTGTGAACGCTCGAAATAAGCCAATTGCAAAAGCAAAAGTGGGTATTAAGCGCAATGGAGAGATTCAACCGGTTCAATATAGTAATGCAGAGGGTTACCTTGACATCATCGACTTAAATCCGGCGGACCAAATCAGTTTCAACGCAAGCAAGGAGAAATACTTAACTAAACGCAGCGAATTCTTGATGGATGG
>DLPD01000001.1:6416-6848 GCA_002479785.1 Cytophagaceae bacterium UBA7467 | reverse complement strand
CTATTTGACGTAAATCCAATTTATTATGACCTAGATAAGTCCAATATTCGCCCAGATGCTGCCGCGGAATTAGACAAAATCGTCCAAGTTTTAAAAGATAACCCAGGGGTTTCGATCGAATTAGGATCCCACACGGATGCGCGTGCAAGTGCGAGCTATAACCTGAAATTATCCCAAAGAAGAGCTGAATCAGCTGTAAAATACATCATCGAGCACGGAATAGAGGCGTCACGTATTAAAGCCAAAGGCTACGGCGAGACGCAACTCATCAATGGCTGCTCTGATGGCGTCGATTGCAGTGAAGAAGCACACCAAGAAAACCGCCGAACTGAATTTAAAATCACTGATCTAAATGACTAATTACGTCTTAAAAAATGGCCAAATCGTTAATGAGGGTCGAATCATTGCCTCTGATTTACGCATCGAAAACGG
>DLPD01000001.1:6172-6336 GCA_002479785.1 Cytophagaceae bacterium UBA7467 | reverse complement strand
CCGGGAGATATCGTCATAGACGTGAAGGGGAAACACGTTTTCCCGGGAATGATTGATGACCAGGTACACTTTAGAGAGCCCGGTTTAACGCACAAAGCGACAATTGCCAGCGAGGCAAGGGCAGCTGTGGCAGGAGGTGTGACGAGTTTCATGGAAATGCCTAA
>DLPD01000001.1:5737-6105 GCA_002479785.1 Cytophagaceae bacterium UBA7467 | reverse complement strand
GTTCCGAACGCGTTAACTCAAGCATTATTGGCGGATAAATACGCGATTGCGGCGGCCGGATCTTTGGCAAACTACTCCTTCTTTATGGGTGCTGGCAACGACAACCTAGAAGAGGTATTAAAGACCAACTCCCGTGACGTTTGCGGCATTAAAATATTCATGGGCTCATCCACTGGCAATATGCTCGTGGATAATGCGCAGACTTTAGAAAAATTATTCTCCAGCTGCGAAATGCTCATCGCAACGCACTGCGAAGACGAGCCAACAGTACGTGCTCGGACCGCCCTATTCAAAGAAAAATATCCGGACAATGCGCCTGCTTACATCCACCCCTTAGTTCGAAATGAAGAGGCTTGCTATTTATCCTC
>DLPD01000001.1:5417-5566 GCA_002479785.1 Cytophagaceae bacterium UBA7467 | reverse complement strand
CACCACCTGTGGTTTGATGCGTCTCAATACGACACGTTGGGAAACCAAATCAAATGTAATCCAGCCATCAAGGATGCACGCCACAAAGCAGCATTGCGCAAGGCTTTGGTATCTGGGGAATTGGATATTATCGCGACGGATCACGCGCC
>DLPD01000001.1:4991-5366 GCA_002479785.1 Cytophagaceae bacterium UBA7467 | reverse complement strand
TGGGAGGAGAAATCGCAAGAGTTTTGGAAATCACCATCGGGCTTACCATTAGTGCAGCACCCATTGCTGTTGATGATCGATTTAGCCAAAGAAGGTCACATCAGTCTCGAGCTCATCGCTGAAAAAACGGCACATGCCGTAGCAGATTGTTTCCAAATAGAAGAGCGAGGGTATATACGCGAAGGATATTGGGCAGATTTAGCGATCGTGGATGTAAACAAACCTTTTACCGTTTCCAAAGAAAATATCCTCTATCAATGCGGATGGTCTCCATTAGAAGGACACACGTTGTCTGCTTCAGTGGAACACACGTTCGTTTCTGGACATTTAGCCTATTCTCAAGGTGCTTTCGATGAAAGCAAAACGGGTAGACGC
>DLPD01000001.1:4736-4942 GCA_002479785.1 Cytophagaceae bacterium UBA7467 | reverse complement strand
TATTATTTAACCGATAAAATGGCTGCGCTCCTCCCCTATTATTCGCCTATCGGGCTCGAAGCCGGCTTGGATGAAGCAGGGAGAGGTTGTTTAGCAGGGCCAGTTGTGGCGGCAGCGGTGATTTTACCGCGGGATTTCCATCATCCATTCTTGACGGATTCGAAGCAGATGACTTTACGTCAACGCAACGAACTAAAACGTTTAGT
>DLPD01000001.1:4495-4678 GCA_002479785.1 Cytophagaceae bacterium UBA7467 | reverse complement strand
CGAGAATATGCCATCGACTATGCAATTGCAGAGGTGGATGCGGCGAAAATAGATGAAATAAACATTTTAAAGGCGAGCATTTTAGCGATGCATTTAGCGGTGGATCAATTGACGGAACGTCCAGAGCATTTATTGGTCGACGGAAATCGCTTTTACAGCTATCCATTAATCCCACATACCTGT
>DLPD01000001.1:4215-4338 GCA_002479785.1 Cytophagaceae bacterium UBA7467 | reverse complement strand
TGGGAGCGAAATGCGGGCTATCCTACCTTGCAACACCGAAAAGCGATTCTCGAAAAAGGATTAACAAAATACCACCGAAAAACGTTTAAGGTGGAGATCAAATAATTGCGTAAATTGAACGCT
>DLPD01000001.1:3655-4150 GCA_002479785.1 Cytophagaceae bacterium UBA7467 | reverse complement strand
TATGAAGAGTAAACTAGTACTTCTAATTTTAGTCAGTTTTTCCACTTGGGCACAAGATGCTTTTCGGAAAGAGCGCGCCTTGCGCTTTGGATTGCAACAAGATTCCATCTACAGAGGGGCTCAAGCCTTAGCTAAGAAAAGAGGTATTCCGCTTCAATTGAATTTAGGAAAAGAAAAAACCCTTCATTTTCAAGGATTTTCAGAAATAGGCGAAGCCTTGTATTTGAAAACAGAATCAAATGCACAAGCAGCCAAGATGACGAAAACAAATCTGCTTTATCCTGGTGCCACTTTAAAGCTGGGATTGACAGGAAAATCAGACTCGATCAAAGGGAAATTAGGCATGTGGGACGGTGGTGGCGTTTTAGCGAGTCACCAGGAGTTTGGGGGCAGAGCAACAGCTGCACAAACGATTACCAGCTCGAATGACCATGCGACGCACGTGGCCGGAATTTTAGTAGCGGGAGGTATTAGTCCATCCGCGAAAGGAATGGC
>DLPD01000001.1:3369-3527 GCA_002479785.1 Cytophagaceae bacterium UBA7467 | reverse complement strand
AACCACTCCTATGGTTACCAAGCGGGTTGGGTCTATGATGAAACAAAGAAAAAATGGCAGTGGTGGGGAAATGATGCGGTCAGTACGGAGGAGGATTACAAGTTTGGCCTCTATGATGCGAATACCCAAACCTGGGATCGAATTGCCTATAATGCGCC
>DLPD01000001.1:3068-3292 GCA_002479785.1 Cytophagaceae bacterium UBA7467 | reverse complement strand
CGTAATCAGAATGGACCTGCTGCAGGAGAATACTATTTATTGCGCTCTACTAGCGACTCTTCTAATAAAGCCAGGGCAAAAAACGATGGCTATGATATTATTTCAACGTCTGGTACCGCTAAAAATATCTTGACGGTAGGAGCTGCGACACTTTCTTCACTTATTCCAACAAAAGGCTCAGATGTAGCTATTTCAAGTTTTACCAGTTGGGGGCCGACGGATGA
>DLPD01000001.1:2319-3011 GCA_002479785.1 Cytophagaceae bacterium UBA7467 | reverse complement strand
GGAAGGGTGAAACCAGATGTCATGGCGGTAGGTACAAGTATGTTTTCCACCACAAATACCAATGATAAGGCATATGCAACTCAAAGCGGAACCTCAATGGCTTCCCCTCAGGCAGCGGGATCTTTGTATTTGATTCAACAATTATACAATCGTCTAAATAAAAACACTTTTATGCTTTCGTCCACCTTAAAGGCGATAGCTATACATACTGCATTGGACATGGATGCAGCTGGCCCAGATTATAAAACAGGGTATGGATTAATCCAATTAGATAAAGCGGCGGCATTGGTCAAAAATGAGGGGAATGCTCATTTACTCAAGGAAGAGAAATTAAGTCAAGGGCAAACAAAAACCTATACTATCACAAGTTCAGGGAATGGCCCGTTGAAAGCCACTATTGCTTGGACAGACCCAGAGGGCACCACATCTTCAGCTTTAAATGATCGAACTCCCCGACTAGTTAACGACCTAGACATTAGAATAACAAGTGGATCATCTACCTACTTGCCATTTATACTAGATCCAGCTTCACCAGACGCCCTCGCAATACCTGGCGATAACATCCGTGATAATGTGGAGCAAATTGTCATCAACAACACCATGCCAGGTCAAACATTTACCCTGACTGTGAGCCATAAAGGTGTTTTAAAAAATAGCCTCCAAGATTACGGAATTGCCGTATCAGGAATAGG
>DLPD01000001.1:1914-2256 GCA_002479785.1 Cytophagaceae bacterium UBA7467 | reverse complement strand
AGCCTATTGCGCTTTAGCAACTACGACATCTACATCAGACTTTCAAAAATTTACCTTAGGTGGGACGAAAGATTCAACGGGTCTTAATCCAGCTTTCAAAGCTGAATTAGGAGCGACCCTTCCTCTTTCCTTCCAATTTGCAGGATCAGGATCTAGAAATACCCGCCTATACGCAGACTGGAACCAAGACGGGGATTTTGCCGATGCAGGGGAGGAATTGTATAACTCCTCTTCAAATGCAAATACTATAACTATTCCAAGCTCCTTAATTCAAGACAATTTTTACCGGATTAGATGGGTATCCTCATCAGGAGCTGCCACCCCTTGTGGAAGTATTTCCTC
>DLPD01000001.1:1665-1868 GCA_002479785.1 Cytophagaceae bacterium UBA7467 | reverse complement strand
GGCGAAACAAAAGATTACGCCTTGCAAATCTTGCAAGCATCTAAAGATTTCACGGCTGTATCTGTCTCACAATCCACAGCTGGATTCTGTGCAAATACAGGAGCTTCGAGCTATGTCGCACGTATAAAAAATGCAGGATCACTCACGCAAACGAATGTTCCTGTGCTACTGGAAATTAAATCTGGTAACACCTTAGTAGGCAC
>DLPD01000001.1:462-1587 GCA_002479785.1 Cytophagaceae bacterium UBA7467 | reverse complement strand
GCATCAGGCAGAGAAACGGATGTTAACCTGAGTGGGAATGCAGAATTAGTTGCAGGAAATAGTTACTCTTTCATTTTGAAAACACAATTAGCAGGAGATCAAAATACCTTGAACGACCTTTATACCTCAACTAAAACGATCGAAAATCCAGCTGCACCGGTAGTCACCGGCACCATATGCAGCGGTGCATCAGAGTTAAGTTTAGCATCGACCAATGGAAGTCCTCTTTGGTACAATGGCACAACGCTTTTAGGGGCTGGGGCTAATTTCAAAACACCAGTAACAGGGACCTTCTATGCGGCATTTGATAACTTAAATGCAACCATGGGACCTGCGACGAAGGCAGCTTTTGGAGGGGGAACCTATTACTCTAATTTTGGCCCAGAGCCCATATTTGTGGTGACACAACCGACGATTTTAGAATCAGCAACCGTCTATATAGGAACCTCTGGAACGGTAACCTTCGGCATTTTCGATAAGGACACTGGAGAATTAATTGCTTCCGTAACGAAAGACCTGACGGCTACCAGAACAGCTGCAAATTCCACTACGGTAAATAGTCAATTAATTGACGACAAAGCAGATCCAGGGCAAAAAGTCATCCTGAATTTACCCTTCCCTAAAGCGGGAAATTATATTTTATCCCATGCCTGCTCAAATGGTGCCTCCATTTTTCGAAGCAACAGAACCGCAGCTGATACGGTCAATGCACCTTCCAATATAGGATACCCGTATGAGATACCTGGAGTAATTAAATTAACAGGTGCGCTATACAATGGGGGAGAAATTCAATCAGGTTACTACTATCTGTATGGTATGAAGTTTAAGTCTTACGCTTGTCCTAGTGCGAAAGTTCAAGTAAGCGTGACAACAGGTCAAAGTCCAGTCGTGGTCGTAAACCCAACTGGAGCAACAACCCTCTGTGCAGGTGATAAAATCACTTTGACAGGTACTCCAGCAGCCGGCGCTCCTACGTATCAGTGGTATAAAAATGGCACGGCTATCTCGGGTGCGACAACCAATAAACTGGAAGTCAACACATCTGGTTCTTTCACACTCAATTCAAGCTTTGATGGTATTTGTCCCGTATTATCACCAGCCTCAACTGTGACCGTGACAAACCCA
>DLPD01000001.1:0-291 GCA_002479785.1 Cytophagaceae bacterium UBA7467 | reverse complement strand
GCAAATGGGGTTTACAAAGTAAAATTAAAGGACATTAATGGCTGCTTAGCCACAGCGAGTTATGGAATAACTATTTTAGCGACAACGGCAGATAATCCGTATTCGACCTTCTATGCGTTTCCTAACCCAGCGACCGAAGTATTACACGTTGGCATTCCTAGTACATACCAAGCTTCGAATTTCCGAGTTCGCTTAACAGATATGCAAGGAAGGGAGATGAGAGATTATAGAGTAGAGAGTAGAGATAACAGATTATCTATTGATATTTCAACACTTTCGACAGGTAATTAT
>DLPD01000002.1 GCA_002479785.1 Cytophagaceae bacterium UBA7467 | reverse complement strand
GCCCCGGCAATTTTGCCTTTGGACTTCACGTAGTCAATTTGATTTAAGACGTTTTTCTCACAGCCTTTCGGATGTGAAGTCAAACAGATAAACCCTCTCATTCTAGGTTCAATAATCATAGTGCTCGAATTTTGTTTGTGCAAATATAGTTAAAGCACCTAATTATCCATAAAAAAGGTAGATTTACTCGAATCGTGACTTTTACCTATATGAAAAAGATTTTCCTCCTTATCCTCCTCAGTTTCACGGCCTTTGCCCAACAAACGACGAATAAACCGGAACGGGTCAATTGGTTTCAAGACCTGGGTTTCGGGATGTTTATTCACTGGAATGTGGATGTCAGTCTAGGTGCTGTGATTAGCCATTCCTTGGCAGGCGCATCAGACGATTATGTGAACAAATACATCCATGAGCTTCCGAATTACTTCAATCCGGAACAGTTTAATCCTAAAAACTGGGCGAAGCTTGCCAAACTCGCCGGCATGAAATACGTGGTTTTTACGGCCAAACACCACGCGGGTTTTGCGATGTTCCAGACCAAAACGACCCCATTCAATGTCATGAACACGCCCTTCAAAAGGGACGTGACCAAAGAAATTGTAGAGGCTTTCCGCGCCGAAGGGATCGCCGTGGGGATCTATTTTTCCCCCGACGATTTTTACTATTTGCATACCCACAAACAGCCCATCGGAAGAGCACAAAATCCTGCCCATTATCCAAAGACAAATCCAGGTTTGATGGAATATGATAAGGCGCAATTGAAAGAGTTGCTTACCCAATACGGAAAAATCGACATCCTGTTCATTGACGGCCCTGGCGATGGTCTGCGTGAATTTGCTTGGTCAATCAACCCGGATTTAGTCATTACCCGCGATGCGATGAAAACCCCGGAACAAACAACACCCAATGCCTCACTGCCTAGACCTTGGGAGGCCTGTTACACGATGGGGACAGATTGGCAATACAAACCCACCAACGATCCGCAAAAATCCGGCACAACGGTGATCAATATGTTGGCAGAAATTCGTGCGAAAGGCGGAAATTTCTTGTTAAATGTGGGGCCTAAACCCAACGGCGAAATTCAGATCGAGCAGGAAGCCATTCTGCGCGAAATCGCGCTCTGGAACTTCGCTTATTCTGAGGCCATCTATGCCGTGAAACCAATGCCAATCATCAAAGAAGAGGGCGTTTGGTATACGCAATCCAACGATGAGAAATACATCTACGCATTCGTCTTACGGTCCTCACCGGACGACTGGAAATACGGAGAACGCAAGCATTTCGTACTTTCAAACGTGATTGGAAACGAGAAAACGCAAGTGGAAATTTTGGGCTACAAAAGCGAACTCGTAGAATACAAGCAAGATTTTGATGCCAAAACATACGTGCATGCGAGCCCGCTCGGATTGACGATCAGCGCGGTCAATGGCCAGCGCTTTTACACGAATAACAAATGGCCAAACGCGGTGGTTTTAAAAATTTCGAATGCAAAAGGGCGTTTGCCTCAAACCGATAAAACCAAACAAAGCTCCATGGATGGGGCCAAATAACGATGAAAAAATTACTCCTATTTTTCCTGATTTCGAGCCCGACCTTCGCACAAAAAGAACTGACGAATTGGCCCGCAAAAGCGAATCCTATGACCGTAGGAAAGCGCACCGCTGAACGCTTTATGGCTGTTCCGCATTCCCGCTATGGCGTTACTTTCCCGAATCCTCCTGCAACCCAAATCACCTATCCCGATGTATGTACCTGGCTTGGGACTTTGGGTTTTGCACAAAAGACAAACGATGCGGATTTGCTAAAAAGATTAAATGAAAAAACAAGTCTTCTGCTCACGACTGAGGCGCATCTGCAGCCCAAGAAAAACCATGTGGACAACTTCGTTTTTGGCGCGATCCCCTTAGCTTTTTATATACAAAATGGGAATCCGGAACTGAAAAAGCTGGGCCTTGCCTATGCGGATGAGGAGTTCAAAACACTTAGTACAGAGGAGTACGCTAGCTTAAAACCAGAAATTCGGAATTGGTATGCCGCCGGACTAAGTTGGGTTACTCGTTTCTGGATGGATGACATGTATATGATTACGGCGGTTCAGGCAAAGGCCTATGAGGTGACGAAAAATCGTAAATACATCGACCGCGCAGGCTATGAAATGGTGGCCTATTTAGACACGCTTCAAAATGCGGATGGTTTATTTTACCACGCGCCGGATGTGCCGTATTATTGGGGACGCGGCGATGGCTGGTTGGCTGCCGGCATGGCCGATTTATTGAAAATCTTACCTAAAGATAACCCCCACCGACCTCGCATCATGAAAGGGTATCAAGACATGATGCGCGTGTTGTTGAAACACCAAGACGCGAATGGGATGTGGCACCAATTAATCAATGACCCAAATTCCTGGCCTGAAACATCTTGCACGGGTATGTTTACCTATGCGTTCATTGTGGGCGTGAAAAATGGGTGGTTGCCTGCTGAAATCTATGGCAAAGCGGCCCGAAAAGCTTGGATTAAATTGCAAGACTATGTGAATGAAAACGGTGATTTAACGGAAATTTGCGAGGGGACAAATAAGAAAAATGATCACCAATACTATTTGGATCGTAAAAGAATTGTTGGAGATTTGCATGGCCAAGGCCCCTTGCTTTGGTGTGTTAACGCTTTATTAGAAAAATAGACATGGCTTACATTACCATTGAAACTACGATAAACGCGCCCATCGCGCAAGTTTGGGAGAAATGGACTTCTCCCGTACATGTTCAACATTGGAACTTTGCATCACCCGATTGGCACTGCCCATCCGCAAAATCAGCCCTACAAGTAGGAGGGGAATTTCACTATGAAATGGCCTCGAAAGACGGGTCGATGAGCTTTGATTTTTGGGGAACTTTTCAGAAAATCGAGGAGCAAAAATCCCTCGAAATCCTGATCGGCGATGGCCGCAAAATGCAGGTTACTTTCGATACTACTGAAGCAGGAACAAAAGTAACCGAACAATTTGAGCCGGAAAACCAAAACCCGGAAGAGATGCAAAAGGCTGGCTGGCAGATGATTTTAGACAACTTTAAAAGCTACGCAGAAGCCCAATAACCATGAACCGCTCGCTTGTAATCTACCTCGGATTCCTCGCTGTAACAATTATTGGGATCTTTGTGGGCCATGTAACTTCGTTCGACATAGCCACGCCACGAATTTGGAACTATGAAAATGTACTTTTTATGTGCATTGGAATTCCTTTTATTTTCATTCTTCCGAAGGCTGGTATTCCAGAATTTTGGGAAAGCCAAATTTCGTTAAAAAATAGGGTGTGGTTGCCTGTTTTAATTGGCTTGGCATTTGGATTTGCTGACTTACTGATCGTCGAATATGGGTTAGAGCATCCGCCGCACAAAGAACTTCCTCCCTATACGCAACCCTTTCCCTATTCGTTGTTTTTATTCTTCTCCGGTGCTTTTGAAATTGAGGTTTTCTATCGACTAATTCCTATCATATTAACCTTGGTTATTGCCCGGCGCTTTGCAAATGAAAAAGCGATTCCTCCCATATTTTGGGGAATCGCTTTACTTACTTCCTTAAGAGAGCCACTCGAACAATTCCCAAGTGGTCCTCTTTGGTTTATCATATATGCGCTTCTCTCAGGTTTTGCCATGAATTTAATTCAGGCCATTTACTTGAAAAAGAGCGGTTTTATTTCTTCGCTGCTCATTCGATTAAGCCACTACCTCATTTGGCATATATTGAATGGGGTAATCATTGAGTTTTTTATTCTTTAATCTACTTTCTAGGATTTAAAATCAAACTCACGCGCTCTAAGCAATCATCCAAGTGATAGCGCACTTCCTTGTCCGCAAACTTCGCCTTCGAAGACGCCAAACTTACTTGTAGCGCCTTTAATTCCCCACGGACAATCGAGCGCACATCAGATTGTGCAACAGGATAGGTTTCGCGTGCACCGAAAGCAGCAGGAGCAGCAGGAGCAGCAGGAGCTTGATCCGTCATCAACGCTTTCAAGCGTTCGATATACGCCTTCTGTAAATTCCGGCGGTAGTGATCGATGTTTTTACCAGAAGCTAATTCGCTCCATATGCCTCCGCGCAAGTCTTGGAAAAGATCGATTGTCTTGTAATGATTCGGAGTAGTTAAACCGGAGTTATCTAAACGTGCAAAAGTCTCTAAACTTAACATTCGATTCAATGGACTTACTTGCAAGCTTCTCATACGATCGATGTATCCTGCCATGTTGTGGGTAACTACCTCCCTGTTAATCAACCACTCCACATTCGTAAATACATTTGAAATGATCCAGCTGACAGCGGCTTGTTGGCTCGCTTTGGGTACCGGATTATAAGACGAAATCCCCTGATTCGGTTTGGCATATTGCTCATAAACCCCGCCCACCATCGTGGTGACATGCCCCACATAGCGTGCCCAGGTACTTAATAATTCATCATTTAATTCAATCAAGTCCTCATAGTCATTCGTCTTTTTACTAGTCCAATCCGCCAAATTTTTAGCCACATATTTCAGGTTTTTCACGCCATACGTACTGGCACGAATGGGATCATTTCCGATGTCCTCTGTTTGAGAGCTTGGATCGAAGGTTGTTCCTTGGTTGCCAAAACGGAATCTTGGATCCCCCGCTTTTGCCTCTATCCACTTATCTAACGTAGGTACTTCGTCCTCCGGCGTTTTCGCATCAGGAATCAAACGATAGCCCCAATTCACCGCATAATCATCATAAGGCCCCATTTTTCGAATGTAGCGAACCCCTTGATCCCCCGGCTGCGCAATGTAATTAAAGCGCGCATAGTCCATGATACTAGCAGATATTCCCTCCTTGTTCGTGAAATCTGCTTTGCGGTAATTCTCCACCTCGTAGGAGCTACTTGCCCCCATATTATGTGGGAAACCTAAAGCGTGACCCACCTCGTGTGAAATCACCATTTCCATCATCTCACCTATATCCTCTTCACGCGTATCAAGTGTGCGTGCATTCGGATTTGAAGCCCCCGTTTCTAAAAGAAAACGGTTACGGTACGAGCGCAAATGGTTATGGTACCAAATAATATCACTTTCAATTATCTCCCCAGAACGTGGGTCACTGACGCTTGGTCCTGTTGCATTTCGAGTGGTACTCGCTACATACCGAATGACCGAATACCGAATATCTTCAGGTGAGAAATCTGGGTCTTCTGCGGCGGTAGGTGGATCTTTGCAAATAATGGCGTTTTTAAACCCGGCTGCTTCAAAGGCTTTTTGCCAATTCTCTACTCCTTTTTTCATGTGCTTGCGAAGCTTCATCGGGGTTGCTGGATCCAAGTAATAGACAATCGGCTTGATCGGTTCCACTAGTTCTCCGCGCTTGTAAGCTGCCATGTCTTTAGGCTCAAGGCGCCAGCGCTGTATGTAGGATTTTTGAACGGATTTTAATTCCTCGCTAGAGTAATCATATTGTTTTTGGGTGAAATACCCTACGCGTTCATCAAATAAGCGGGGCTTCATCGGCTTCTCTGGCAATAAAATCATCGACTGATTCATCTGCAAACTGATCGTTTCGGTGTAGGGTGTTGCAGATGGCTTCGAGGCGTTGTAGGTGAAATCTTGTAACACCTCGATGTTTAACGGGAATGATTTGATGGAACGAATGAAACTCCGAGACGCATCTAAATTTCTCACCCCATGTGTCATGCGCAAAGAGGCATCTAATGCACTCATCGCCGGAATGTCACTGCTGTAAAACTTGGTCACATCGATGACGACATTCGATGAATCTTTACTGTACGTTTCGATGTCAAATAAATACAAGGTAGGCTCGTAATTATTCGCCTTCACTGACAAGCTAATGGGCAAGGAATCTGCTGCGACTGCCGCATAGGATTTGATTTTAATTAGAATCTTTTCTTGGAACTTTTCCCAAACGATTAATTGCTCATGCGAAGAGGTTCCCGCATTCACATAGCCTCCACCTATGCCCGTTGGAAGTTTGGCTATTTGGCTAACTAATAACATGTCTTTACCCAAGTGTTTTTTCGGAATTTCGAAATAGAATTTATCGCCAACTTGGTGAGTGGTGAATAATCCCTTCTTGGATTTAGCGTCTTTTGTGATTACCTGATCGTAAGATTTTGACTTCGATGCAGGCTTCCTGGCGGCAGAAGAATCGGCGGGTTTAGCCTGAACAGCTGCAGGTGCTTTAGCGTTTTGTGCGTGGCATAAAAAGGGAACGGCTATAAGGCCAAAGAGGATGAGAAGTGCTTTTTTCATTCTTTATTTGAATTTGGTCCAAATTAATCAAATAATTTTTTAATCCACGAACACCTTGTAGGCTATGCCTAAAAAAAGCCCTCACTTGAGGGCTTTCTATTTAAGGCATTCCGTATTATTTCACTTCCACATCAAAGGTAAGATCGATATCCGTGCTACCTCCTGCTTCCTGGCCCGTCTTCACTCGAACCCCATTTAATTCAGGTTGATGTTTTAATAACAGGTTTAATTTCCCCGTTCCAGCGGTGGATTGAGTTAGCACAGAAGAAGCTAATCCTACGGGTAAACCATTTTTATCTTGATCAACTAACGTAATCGCTAATAAAGAGGCTGGTGTAGTTTTAAAAACAAATAGATGTACATCGGATTCTTCTTCTATTTCTTCCGTCATGTCTTCCACGGGAGACTTTGTATCATCATACACCCCTAGCGACATGGTATATGTTTTACCTTTATCTAACATTATTTTATCAAACTTTTCTGGGGCGGTTTTAGGATCCCCATCCTTGTCTTGAAAAGTATAGGTCAACGTTGTTTTTGTAGTAACATCAGTAAATGTTAACTCGACACGAGTAATCAATTCATTGTCATCTGTAGGATGAATATCTTCGTCTTTTTTACAAGCCGTAAACAAGAGGGCACTCATTAAAATGGGTAGGTATTTTTTCATGTGTTGTTGATTTTTTGCTCGCCCAAAGTTCTGCACGGTATCACCAAAAACTTAGTCCAATTGTCGATAGAATCTAGGGTTTTCGTCGACGAAATTAGTATGGTTTGTAAATCGCCCCCGTTGCGAAATCGATAATAGCGCCGGGCCAAAACAAGATCACATCAGCAATCAATGCTGCGCTTCTAATTTCTCTGGCAGGTTTTCCTGGCGCCGGTTTAGTACGTTGATATTCCGTCACTCTTCCACCTAATACAGTGGCACATGAACTCATAGACGCTAATAGAGCTAAAACAACAAATGATTTAATTAGAGACTTTTTCATAGGGTCATTATTTTTATCCGAATCAAAGATAAAAATAATTTATGCCTTGACAGTCAAAGTAGCCCCTGTAATTTCCACCGTTAATTTCGTGAGCCCTTTCGTCGCAGGACCTTGTACTAAACCACCATTAGAATTAAACGTAGAACCGTGCGCTGGGCATAAAAAGGAGGAAGTGGAATTATTGTATTCTACTGTCGCCCCAGCATGAGGACATACGGAAGAGAAGGCTAAAAAACTAGTTACAGCATTTCCCGATGCGGTGCGGATGATGATAGTAGCATTTTTTGCCACAAAATCATTGATGTTCTTTAACTCTGAATCTAAATTTACCGTGGTCCCCGCGGTATTTCCTGACGGATTAGATCCAGTAGCCGGCGAAATGGGACCGGGACTGTCTGAAGAACAAGCAGCGGCTAAACAAGCAACACAAGTTGCGGCTAAACCTCCGGATAATTTGTGTAAGAACTCTTCGCGATTCATGTTCATCTTAATTGCTATATTTCAAGCTATTAACCAGATAAACTTAGTTTTGTTTTGTGAATAGTTTGTAAGTATAATCTAACAAACTTGAGTCCCCTGCTTCGCCATGACCTGGAACGACCAGCTTCACGCGCGGAAATGCATTTTTCACTTTAGCCACTGTTGATGACCATTCATTCATATTCGCATCGCCTAAAAACCCTTTGGATGCCCCCAATTCCTTAATTAAACAGCCTCCAAACAATACTTTTTCTTTCGGAAAATAGCCTACCACATTATCCCGTGTATGGCCTTGTCCTAAATACCGGATCCATACTTTTTCATTTCCCACTTTAAAAGTAAAAGAATTATGAAAGCCCCTTTGGGGTACTACAGAGCCACTATTTTTGGCTAATTCTAGCGTTAATTCATTGGCAATGGAAGGTATTCCAGATGCATGAAAGGCATTTAAACCGCCTAAACAATCACTGTGAAAATGAGTCGGAATGACCATGACGATTTGGCAATGCAATGAATCCTGTACCAGACGAATCAATTCTTTTGCACCGTTATCATCCGTAGGCGTATCAAAAACAATCGCCTGCTTCCCATCCCTAATCACTAAACCATTACAGGGAACATAGCCAAAATCATCTGTTTGCAAATAAGACGTATGGATAAAGGTGTTTTCAGATAGCTGCTTTAACTCCAAATTTTGGGCATTAATGAAAGGTGTGTAAGTGAACAATAAAGCGACTATGTATTTCTTCATTCCGTTTTACTTTTTCCCAAATGTAACCTTTTCCATTATTGTCAATTTCCTTCACTTCATAAAATTCTTATTTAAAATAATTCTAAATAGTGTTGCACAACCCAAAATCGCTTCCTACATTTGTGCTCTATTTATAATTAGTCTAAATAAAATTTAAATGAAAAAAATATTATTCGCCTTCGTATTACTACTAAATTACTCTTCCTTTGCTCAATTAGGATCTATCGCAGGCCTAATTACGACAGAGTCGAAAGAGCTTCTTCCTGGCGCATCCATTACCCTAGTGGGAACAGTTAGGGGAGTGCAAACAAATGCAAAGGGCAATTATATCCTAAAGGGATTAAAACCCGGAAAATACCTTGTTAAAGCTAGCTTTACCGGCCTAAAAAGTAGCCAACAGGAGGTTACCATTACGGCAGGAGAACAAAAAGAAATCAATTTCCAATTAAATGACGGTATTGAACTTCAAGATGTTTCAATCACAGCTCAATCAGGCGTAAAAGGCAATACCTTTTTACCGCAAGTAAACGAGTACACGATCACCGCAGGTAAGAAAAATGAAGTTATTCATCTTGATAATTTGCAAGCGAATTTAGCGATGAATAATTCCCGCCAAATCTTCTCTAGAACACCCGGAATCTCGGTTTGGGAAAGCGATGGTTCAGGGATTCAATTAGGCGTCGCCTCGAGAGGTCTATCCCCTAATCGTTCATGGGAATTCAACGTGCGCATGGATGGTTACGACATCACACCTGACCCGATGGGCTACCCAGAAGCCTATTATACGCCGCCTATGGAAGTGGTTGATCGGATTGAGATCATTCGGGGAGCGAGCTCCTTACAATATGGGCCGCAGTTTGGGGGACTGATGAATTTCGTTCTTCGCAAACCAGATTTATCAACAAAATTAGTGGTAGAAAGCCAAAACACGACCGGAAACAATGGTCTTTTCAGCTCCTTTAATTATGTAGGGGGAACCGCAGGTCGTTTAAGTTATACCACTTACTACCAAAAACGCGTAGGAAATGGCTGGCGCCAAAACTCCTACTTTAACACCGACCACTCTCATGCAGAGGTTTCTTATGCCCTTTCTAACAAACTTAAATTAGGAGCTCAACTAACCTATATGTACACAAAAAGTCAACAAGCTGGCGGTCTAACCGAAGCTGAATTTGCACTCAATGCACAACAAAGTAAACGCTCTCGAAATTGGTTTAGTAACCCTTGGTTCATCTATGCATTGACTGCAGACTATATTATCAATGCGGATTCCAAGTTGAGTTGGAAGTATTTTGGAACAACAGCTGAACGCAGTTCTGTAGGCTATACCAAAGCTATCACTGAATTAGATCCAATGGGAAACAGACAAGTAGACCGGGATTATTACCAAACAAATGGTACAGAATTGCGCTACCTGGTCAACTATCAACTAGGTTCATGGAAGAATACGGTGGCAACAGGCATTCGGTATTTCAGTGGTGAAATTAAACGTAAGCAACTGGGTGTGGGGAGCAATGGAAGCGATATGAATTTTGATATTCAAGGCCTGTATACGCGGGATTTAGTTTTTCATAACACGAATTACGCGGCTTTTGCGGAGACCATTCTTAGACCATCCGAAAGATGGCTAGTAACGGTAGGAGGCCGGTTAGAACAAATAGAAACACATATGACCGGACAATCTGGGTTAAGTACAACTGGCTCACCCATTGCAGCGATTCCTAGTTCACGTGGACGATCATTTATTTTACTAGGAGCTGGATTAGAATACAACGTAACCGCTAGCTCTAAAATCTACAGCAATATTGCACAAGCCTACCGCCCCGTATTAGCTTCTGACCTTTTACCTCCTGCTACCACGGACGTCATTGACCCGAATTTATCGGATGCAAAAGGTTTCAACTTTGACCTAGGATATCGCGGAGAATTAGGCAATTATTTGACCTTTGATGTAGACTATTTCCATCTTGACTACGACAACCGAGTAGGTATTATTTCCCGAACAAATTCAGAAGGAAAGATCTATCAGTACCGCACGAACCTAGGTCATTCGGTTTCTAAAGGCGCAGAAGCCTACATCGAATTTAGCCCCACTTCCGCGTGGTTAAAGGGATCGAAAATAGGTAATATTTCCATTTTTGCCTCTATCGCTGCCATCCAAGCACGCTACCTCGATTTCAAAACGACTTCCGTAGTCAGTGGTCAAATTGTGGAAGGAAATTTAGCTGGTAAAAGAGTAGAAAATGCGCCTGAAAAAATCAACCGCTATGGATTAACATATTCGAAGAAAGGCCTTTCCCTTAGTTGGCAAATCAGTGACATAGGTTCTGCTTTCGCGGATGCTAGTAATACCGTTTCTGCCAATGCCGCAGCGACCACTGGTTTAATCCCAGCCTACCAGGTACAGGATCTATCAGGGTCCTATAAGTTTAAAAAGTATGCCACGCTGAAGTTTGGAGTAAACAATTTAACCGATGCGCGCTACTTTACCAGAAGATCTGGTGGATATCCTGGACCGGGAATTTTACCGGCAGATGGAAGGACTTGGTATGTAGGTTTGAATGTGAAATTGGTGAATTAAGCCAAGATTAGTCTTATTGATGTTGATTCTTGTGAGAAGATAATGCGTGCTTGGTGTTTATAATAGAGTTCTATCCTTCGAAAAATAGGAGTACGACGCACTTGTTTTTCTTAAACCAGATAAGAGCGATTATTTTTTCAGGAAAAATTAAAAAAATAGCCCCCAGCTTTCTGGGGGCTATACTTTAGTAATATAATTTCCAATTAAATAACAAGCGATTCTTTAAACGACTTATAACTTTCTATCATCTCTATGATATAGTTTTCTTTATCGTTTTTCATTCTTGTTTTGACCACTTCAGTATACGTATCTCCTAAATGATCGTAAAAAAAACCGGTGGTAAACAACGCGATTTCAACCATAATGGGAAATGTTTCCATTCCTTTTTCTTCTAAAAGGTAATGCACATTTTTCTTATTTATCTCTCCCTTTTTTCTACTAACAAATCCCAATGACTCTAATTTTTTCAGCCGATTCGATAGCATTTTACTCGGCATTAATTCAGGAGCATCCTTAAATTCGTTGAAGGTAGATTTATGGAGAAATAACATATCTCGCAATATCAATAAGGTCCATTTATCCCCAAAAACGTCCAAACCGGTAGCTACAGGGCATAAAGACCGAAACTGTACAACAGTATCGTTTTCCATAAAAGTCGCAAAAGCAGAATAAGATTATTTAAACCCTATCTTCTCTAAACCTTTGTGACTGATCTGAATCGCCTCTAATGGCGTTTCGTTAAAACAAGCATCTTGCTCTACGAAATAGTATTGCATACCTGACAATTTCTTATTGTCTAGAATACGTTTGAAATCAATCTTTCCATTCCCCACTGGAGCGAAACGACCTTGATCATCCATATCCTTTACGTGCCAAATTTTGAAGCGGCCTGGGTAGCGTTTGAAATAGTCCACTGGATCAGCTCCAGCCTTCGTTACCCAATATAAATCCATTTGGAAATTAACATACTTCGGATTGCAGTGTTCTAACAAGTATTCAATCGGAACAATATCCTCCGCATCTTTTCTGAATTCGAAATCGTGGTTATGGTACAATAGCTGTAAGCCGCCTGCCGCACACTTCTCGCCTAATTTGTCTAAGATTTCTGCTAAATTTTTAGCCCCGCCTTTCATCGCCATGCGCTTATTCACTGCATCAAATGTAAACAACCCCATAGGAGGAACTGGAATAACAAAATATTGGAATCCTGCGGCTTTCAAATCGGCTATTTGTTGATCGATATTTTCAAAAGTAACCGTCCCTTGGTGAGCAGAAATAGGGGTTAATTTCATCTCATCTAACAATGATTTGAAATCCGCTGGAGACAAATTATAAAATTTACCATTGCTGTAACCTGCAGACTCAACGTTTACATAGCCTGCTTGTGCTACTTTTTCCAAAGTCGCGCGGGCATCTTTCATGGCATCACGAACCGTATACAAGGCCAAACCTCCAAAACGTTTTTCTGATTGAACTTTATCAGAGGCTTTAAACGAGAATAATGACATGGCCAGCATGGCACACACCGCTACAATAGATTTCATTTTCATAGTTAACGTATTAAATTTTTTGTTGAAAATGGAAGTTAATGTATTTTTTCGATAAAATAAACAACTAAGCTCTCCCATTCTTCCTCCAATGAATAAATCGGGCGCGTTTTCTTTGCCCGCGCATACCAATAATCTGCATTCCAAATATCTCCTTCCTTCCGGTGTAAATACGCATGCACCCAAGCAGAATCGCGATCACCCAGCTGATCAATAAGTGAATGGGCCTGTTCCCAATTACCTTTGGCATCATACCAAAGACTTTTTAAAATCGTAGATAACTGCGGATCAGGGGCAGGTTGCGACAAGGATTCTTTGAATGATTTCATCAGAAATTATCTTTCTTCGCTAGGCAAACGACGTCCGTATCGATTAATTCGAGTGAAAAAACCATGTCTTTTACGGCATCCTTGTATTTCTTAAAATGAGGGGTTTGAATATGGGACTGATAGGCTTCCACATTCGCATATACTTCGAAAATAGTAATGCTCGTTGCGTCTTTTTTGTCCGCCACTGCCGTGTAGGATAAAACCCCAGGTTCGACTTTTATCGCGGTATTCATCTGCTCTTTTAAGAGCAATTTATAAGCTTCCAATTGCTTCGCATCGACTCTGATTTTCGCTATGCGGTGCAGGCGATTGGAGTCTTTTGCTTGGCGTTTAAACACATACTCGTTTCGTTTAATCCACTGATCCGAACCCACAAATTTCACTTCTTTCACGATAGAAAATTGCGGTTCTTTTAACAGATAGGTGTGACGTAAAACCGCTTTTTTATGGTCATTCCCATCTTCACCATCCACATCGGTAATGAGTTGAAAATCCCCATTAAGCTCTTTTTTAAACGCAACAATTTGGTCTTTGCCAAACAAATTGCCTTTCACATAGGTCGTGTCCTTTGCGTTCGAGTGAGGTTCTTTAGGGTATTCATACAACATAATGAAGCCCTTTTGATCTTGGGTCAAGCTCAGCGTTATGTTCGCTGCCATGGAGTAAGGTTTGCCACTACTGTAATCTAAGTAGGTTAGATTGCCTTCCCAAAAACCAGTGGATTTAGCTAGGTCTTTAACTTGAAAACGTTGGCCAAAACATAAAGAGATAGAGAACGCAAATAAGATGGTCAGGAATTGTTTTTTCATGAAGTAAAGATAGAGGAATTCTGACGAATGGTAAATGTTCAGAATTTTATCTAATTTACTTTTCAATCATAGATAAAGATGTCAAACCGCAGGGAATTTCTAAAACAAAGTACAGGACTCCTAGGCTTATCCGCCTTAGATTTTACAGCTCCTGCAAAACCCCTGTTATCTTTTTCTACCCTCGGATGTCCAGCATGGACTTTCTCCCAAGTACTACAACACGCCACTGCTAATCATTACCAAGGCGTGGAAATTAGAGGCATAAAAGGGGATTTAGACCTGCCCAGTAACCCCTTGTTTTCAACTTCATACATCGCGCAGACGAAAAGGGAAATCACGGACTCGCAAATCAAAATTGTGAACCTTGGCTCCTCCGCTAACATGCATTTTATGGACGCAAAAAAGCGACAAAGCAACCTAGATGAAGCCAAGAAATACATTGAACTTGCTCACCAATTAGCCTGTCCATTTATCCGCGTTTTCCCGAATGATTTACCTAAAGACCAGGATGAAAAAGCAACGGTCGATACCATCATAAAAAGCTTAATTGAATTAGGGGATTTTGCGAAAAATAGCGGAGTAAAAGTCTTGTTAGAGTCGCATGGAAAAGTCATCAAGAGCGAGATGCTTTTGCACATAATGCAGGAAGCGAATCACGAGAATGTGGGATTAGTTTGGGACTTCTTTAATATGTGGTCCATTACGAAAGAGCCGCCTGCACAAATGTATACTCAACTGAAAAAATACATTTATCATACACACATAAAAGATGCCGTTTTAACCGAAAAAGAAGAAACCTATACCCTTTTAGGGGAGGGGAATTCGCCTGTAAAAGAGGCATTACATGCATTAAAAAACGGAGGCTATCGTGGTTATTATAGTTTTGAATGGGAGAAACTTTGGCACCCTGAAATTCAGGAACCTGAAATGGCGATTCCACATTATGCTAAAAACTTCGCTAATTACTGGAAATAAAGATGGGAACGAGAGAAAAACGCAGCTTTGATGCCATCGTCATCGGTTCCGGAATTAGCGGTGGATGGTCTGCTAAAGAGCTTACAGAGAGAGGGCTGAAAACGCTGCTTTTGGACCGCGGAAGAGATGTAAAACACATCATTGATTACCCCACCACGATGCTGAATCCCTGGGAATTTCCGCATGGAGGACAAGCGACTTTAGAGCAGAAAAAGGAATACAAAACCGCCAGCAAGAATTACATTTTTTCAGAGGCAACAGCCCATTTTTTAACCAAAGATGGAGAGCAGCCCTACATCCAAGACAAACCCTACGATTGGATTCAGGCGTATCATGTGGGTGGACGTTCGCTGTTGTGGGGCAGACATACCCAGCGCTGGAGTGACTTCGATTTTACCGGTCCGGAGCGCGATGGCTTCGCCGTTGACTGGCCCATTCGCTATAAAGACATCGCGCCTTGGTACAGTTATGTCGAAAAATTTGTGGGAATTTCAGGCAATAAAGATGGCTTGGAAACCTTGCCGGATGGTGACTTTATCAGGCCGTATGAGTTGAGTTGTGTGGAGAAACATTTTGGCCAAAAAGTGAGCCAAAAATACCCAGACAGACACGTGATCATTGCCCGTACCGCGAACTTAAGTCAAGCAGAAAAAATCCATACGTCTGTAGGAAGAAGCCAATGCCAACACCGCAATCTTTGCGAGCGTGGCTGTCCGTATGGTGGCTATTTCAGTAGTAATTCAGCGACATTGCCGGCCGCATACCAGACCGGGAATTTGACCTTAAAAACACATTCCATCGTGCATTCGATTATCTATGATGAGCAGAAAAAGAAAGCCATAGGGGTGAGGGTGGTGAATGCACTTACGAACGAAATGGAAGAGTATTTTGCTTCGATCCTATTTGTGAATGCTTCGCCTTTGGCCACTAACTTAATCCTCTTAAATTCCACTTCATCACGCTTCCCTACTGGTCTGGGAAATGACTCTGGCATCTTAGGAACGCACATGGCCTTCCACAGTTACCGCGGGAGAATAACGGCAGAATACGATGGGGATCTAGATAAAACGACTTCCGGAAAACGGCCTACTTCAGGCTACATTCCGCGCTTCAGAAATGTCTACCAACAGGAAACAGATTTCCTTCGCGGCTATGCGAGTAACTTATCCGCCACTCGTATCGTGGAAAACGCAAACGATTTAGTAGGAGAGTCCTTAAAGAATTCCTTGTTAGCCCCAAAACTAGGCAACTGGCACATTAACGTGGGCATGATGGGAGAGACGATTCCCAAGGCCCATTCAACCGTCCGATTAGACTCACAACTGAAAGATAAATACGGCATTCCGCAGCTCCGTGTTTCGATTGGTTACGATGAAAATGATGAAAAAATGCTCAAAGATTTTCACCAACAATTCACCGAAATGTACGAGATCGCCGGCTTCCATAACATTAAGCCTATCGACACGAAACGCCTACCCGGTAACGAAAACCACGAAATGGGCGGCGTCCGGATGGGTAGAGATCCGAAAACCTCGATGTTAAACGCCTTCAACCAATTACATCATTGCAAAAATGTCTTTGTCACGGATGGCTCTTGCATGACCTCAACCTCTACCCAAAATCCGTCACTAACCTACATGGCGCTAACGGCAAGAGCGGTGGATTACGCTTTAAAAGAAAAAAAGAAACTGAATTTATAAATGGCAAGCATTAACCCACACATTCATTTTAACGGAAACACCGAAGAAGCTTTTGAATTTTACCGCTCCGTTTTAGGCGGATCATTCTCGCGTTTCATGCGATTTAAAGAATTAAATAATCCTGATTTCTCGTTCCCGGAAGAAGAGCAGAACAAGATCATGTTGATCCGTTTGCCTATCAGTGGTGGAGGTTATTTATCAGGTAGCGATGTACCTAATTTTATGGGGGTGGTGAGCGAGGAAGAGAATCGAAGTAAGATTGTCATTGTTGCATCGACAAAAGAAGAAGCCGAAACTTTATTCAACGGATTATCAGCTGGCGGAACGG
The DNA here is from genome assembly GCA_002479785.1 of Cytophagaceae bacterium UBA7467. Classification (GTDB taxonomy): domain Bacteria; phylum Bacteroidota; class Bacteroidia; order Cytophagales; family Spirosomataceae; genus Aquirufa. The sequence goes on along the minus strand of DLPD01000002.1, from coordinate 3,564 downwards.
TAGAAATGCCATTAGACGAAGGGCCTTGGGGTACTTATTTAGGTACTTTCCGGGATAAGTTTGGGGTGGAGTGGATGGTGGAGTGTTAGAGTTACCTTAATTTACCGTACAGCGTCTCCAACTTCCCTTTCTGAGCCACTAGTGCCGCCCCTTGAATGCTCGCTTTTTTAGCATCCCACAAAGTGGGCATGGAAACTTTACCTCGCGAAAGGGAATACATCCAGAATAAATCAATGAAATTAATAAAGAGATTTGCTCGATAATAAGTGGACGCCTTTTCGATTTGAAATCCGAGTTTTTGTAAGGTTCTATCGTTGAAAAAATACGATGTTCCCACGATTGTGACAGATTCCGGAATCTGCTTGTTTTCAATTAATGAAATGAGTTGTAATAATCCTTCCAAATGATAAGCGAGCAGCTTATTTCTCCATACAATACCTGGCTTACAATTTCTAAAAACAAACAAGTAATCAAAGCCCGTTCCACTATGTAAATCGATCTGTTTCTCGTTCGCCATATAGCCTAAAAGCATAGGCGAATAATAGGTGTATCCACCCGTCAACTTAAAAAAAGGCGTATACAAAAATTGACTAATGGGAACATATAAAATGAACGCTGCGTAAAATACTGGTTGTTCTGAACCCTTTTCGATGATCAAAACTGCCAGAAAAAAACCAGCCAAAAGAAATAGAATGGACTCAATCCAAACTAAGGCTTTTGGCTGTTTGTAAAATTCATTCATTCAACTATTTGTTATTCCAGCCATCGATGAAACCGGCTTTAATTTGGTCGTAGTTGGAAATAAAAGAAATAATTAAAATTACCAATAGGATTAACTTCCAATTATTCTTTACTAAGGTTTTCAAGTCTGTGATAAACTGATTCATATCTGAGATTTTAATGGTGAAATTAAACTCGTAGGGTTTAGTGTCAGCCGCAGCAGAATATTCAGAAAAATCAGTTTTCAAAGCCTCGCCTATCACCTTCAATGAATGAAGACTGGGTTTCACTTCATTATTCTCAATTCGCTGAATCGTTCTGAGCGTTAATCCAGTTTGTTCAGAAAGTTCTTTTTGAGAATAATGTAAACTTGTTCTAATCTCTTTAACTCTGGCACCAAATTCCATTTGCAAATATGATTGATACTTTTTACTAATTTTTGACAGAAATACGTCATTTAGACGACATTTCATGTCACATTACAAGTACATTACTTATGAGGTGATTTTACTACATTTCGACCTAAAGTCTTACATCTTACCCCATTATCTTGTAAAACAGTTAAGGTTAAATGCCCTGTTTTACTCGTGTGCAGATCTTGAACTATGCCCGATTTCCCTTTGTGCACGCCACCTATGACTTGACAATAATCACCATTGTTTAACTGATTAAAATCTGTTTCCATACGAATATGTTTAACGGTTGTACATTCATTCAATCCATTTGTACACTAGAAAAGTTTAATGAAAGATGGATTGAATGGCCTCTCTACCTAGCAAAAAGAGAAAAACCAAAACACCCACAATCACTTCGTTCCGGTACTTACGTAAAAATTGTTTCATGTCTATTAAACTATCCGTTTACGCCCCACAATAATATAAAGTATTCCTGCTAAGGCGCCCAAAAATCCCATAAAAATAAAGGCAATCGTCCACATCACTTTTTCATTGGTATTAATTCTCACAGATCCCCAAACTTCGGACAAAGCAGAAACGATAAAAACCCCATTTGCTACCATACCAATGATTAATAGTGCATCCGCTCCGGGAAGATGCAATATCTTCATCAACGCGCCCACTAGCTCAAAAACTAAGCTAATAACAAAGCTCCATTTAACTACGATTCCGAGGTTCATCTAATTAAGTCCGACTAATAAATCAAATTAAAGGATAAATCATTACATATCAATGACTGATATTATTTATCTTGTTATTCTAAACCTCGTAAACCTATGAAAAAGCTATTTATGGTCATTCTAACCTGTTTGGCATTCAACACACTCGCACAAGACGGAACAATTTATCCGCTAGATACCCCTAAAGAGCCTAATGCGATACCCCTAAATACGGGTTCTGTAAAGGATCAGCCGGCACCGGAAACGTGGTTTCGCCAGTGGGGTGATCCCATGGCGCGAAATATCTCTAAAGCCACGTTAACCCCCTTCTTCCCTGAAAAGGGCAAAGCAAATGGGGCAGCGGTTATTGTCGCTCCAGGTGGAGGATACCGTTGGCTTTCGATGGGAAATGAGGGCTGGGAAGTGGCTGAGGCATTGGCCAAAAAAGGAATAACCGCATTCGTTCTAAAATACCGTTTATTCCCAACCCCAGAAAAATTAGATGACTTTTCAGCTTGGATGAATCGCCCGCGTCCTGCTCCTCAAAAGACAGATAGCACAGCAAAAAATACAAATCCAATGGCTCAGTTAGATCTGTCAAATCAGTTAACTGACGCAGAAGCAGCCTATGCGATGATCGTCAAAAATGCTGCAGCCTGGGGCGTGGATACACAGCGCATCGGAATGATTGGATTTTCTGCTGGAGCGGGTTTAACGATGCACGCAACGCTTCATTCAAAAACGATGAAACTCGCCTTTATAGGGCCTATTTATGGCGGTATGGGACCAGTGAAAGTGCCTGCAAACGCACCTCCTATGTTTAATGCGATTGCTTCAGATGACTTCTTGTTTAATTCCCAATTTGGGGTGATTGAATCGTGGTTTAAAGCCGGAAGACCGGTGGAGTTTCACTTATACCAAAACGGTGGTCACGGTTTTGGCCTAGGCAATCCGAACAGAACAAGTAACAAATGGTTTGATGCGTTTATTCATTGGTTAGAGGTGAATAAGTTCTTGATTTCATCTTAAATACACAACTAAAGAGGTCACCATAACATATTGCTACTTCCACCTATCATGAACAAAAAACAACTTCTTCTTGGCTCTTTGCTTTGTTTAATGCTCGCAAGTTTCACTTTTAAGAGCTTACATTCTACGACCTACATCAAAGCACATGATGCGTTCGTGCTTGGAAATAATGAACATGGAAAATTTCATGTGCGTGTGACGAACACTTCTAAATTCGAGTTAACGATTTGGCAATATCCGATCGCTGGTGGACGACACTCGCCATTGACATTGAAACCTTCTGAAACGGCCAAAGTAGATGTAGACAGAAATACGGGCATTCACATTGAAAATAATTCCAATGAAGAAGTGGCTGTCAAATTAAAAGTGCGGGGAGACGTAGGCTTGTCTATGGGATACAAAAATCAATAAAGTGCTTTCATTGTTCGACCTATCATAGCGGGTAATTAAGCTAGGCTTGCATAAACGCAATGGAATAAGGTGAAAAAGACGACTACACAGGAAGTTGACTAGTTTAAATTAAGCCGGCAATTTCGACATGTCCATGTGAAATATTTCCCAGGTATGACCATCGAAATCCTCAATCGTGCGTTGCACCATAAAGCCATAATCACGCATTTCATTAGGTTCGATGCCGCCAGCACCTAAGCCACTTTCCACGACTTGGTTGACTTCTTTTATGCTATCCATGGATAAGGAAA
>DLPD01000026.1:12370-31015 GCA_002479785.1 Cytophagaceae bacterium UBA7467 | reverse complement strand
AAGTTTTCAGCTCCCATACCTAAGATATCAACTGCTTCACCTGAGTTAATAACACCAGTCTCGATTTTACCTGTTGCTACAGTACCACGACCTGTGATCGAGAATACGTCTTCAACTGGCATCAAGAATGCCTTATCAACATCACGCTTAGGAAGTGGAATCCAAGAATCTACTGCATCCATTAACGCTTCGATTGTAGCTACCCACTTACCATCTCCGTTCAATCCACCTAAAGCAGATCCTTGGATTACTGGAATGTTATCGCCATCGAATTCGTAGAATGAAAGAAGCTCACGGATCTCCATTTCAACTAGTTCTAATAATTCTGGATCGTCTACCATGTCCACTTTGTTCATGAAAACGACTAATTGAGGTACACCTACTTGGCGAGCCAAAAGGATGTGCTCACGAGTTTGTGGCATCGGACCATCTGTAGCAGCAACTACTAAGATAGCACCATCCATTTGTGCAGCACCAGTAACCATGTTCTTTACGTAATCGGCGTGACCTGGGCAGTCAACGTGTGCGTAGTGACGGTTAGCTGTTGCGTACTCTACGTGCGCAGTGTTGATCGTGATACCACGTTCTTTTTCTTCTGGAGCAGAGTCAATGGAAGAGAAATCTTTCTTCTCAGCAAGACCTTTTTCAGAAAGAACTTTAGTGATAGCAGCTGTCAAGGTTGTTTTACCGTGGTCAACGTGGCCAATCGTACCAATGTTAACGTGGGGTTTACTTCGGTCAAAATTCTCTTTTGCCATGATTATTTAGTTCTTAATTTAGTTATAAAAAGTTTCAAATGTACTCGTTCAATGGGGCTTGCTTAATCGTAGAGCCTTTGAGCAGGATTGAACTGCCGACCTCTTCCTTACCAAGGAAGTGCTCTACCACTGAGCTACAAAGGCATAACCTTGCGGCCTCTTGTTAATCTCTTTCGACTAACCAAAACAAAAATATCGCTAAGAGGGATTTCTCCCTTAGCAACATTTTTTCGTTTCGAGCGGGAGACGGGGCTCGAACCCGCCACCTATAGCTTGGAAGGCTATCGCTCTACCAAATGAGCTACTCCCGCTTGCTGAATCCTCCTGTAGAAAGGATTCAAGGTTAAAAAAATGGTGGGGACAGATGGATTCGAACCACCGTAGGCATTCACCAGCAGATTTACAGTCTGCCCCATTTGGCCGCTCTGGTATATCCCCTTCTTTTGTGCTTTCAGTGTAACGTTCCACTGAAATAGTTCGCAAAAGTAGCTCATTTTTTCATTTCCGCAAACACATCCGTGAAAAATTTCTAATAAATTTTTACAATAATCGGATTCCAAAGGCTAATCCACGCATTTCTGGACCTTTGCCCGGCTCAAAAAGAGGACTCAAATCATAACTAAAGAACAAATCAGGAAAATGACGAAGCGCAAATTCAGCTCTTACACCATATCGGAATGGATTTACATATAAATTGCTCGTCTCTTTACGTAAGTTTCCACTCTCTTCCTCGATCGCTTTGGTCCAGGTATCTAATCGATAGGAAACATAACCACCGATCGCAATCATTTGAACGGCTGATTTCTTATCAAAAGCAAAATGAGGCATAATAGGCAATGTCAGGTAGGACACGCTCATCTTGTTCTTGCTCATCGCCACTTCTTTTCCCGTAGAGGATGTAATCGTTGTGAATTGCACCCCATTAGGCCCTTTTGTTGCGATGCGGTTATGGTCAAAGCGGAAGTTATACCAATCGATTTCCAGACCATAGCCTAAACGGAAGGCAGATTTCTTGCCTTCTGAAAGTGTTACGAAACGGGAGATTTCAATACTCGCATAGCGTGAGCCCATGGGATCTAGCGTGAAGTTTGGAACGTAGGCTGGCGCACCTGGATACGGAATAGCCACTTCATGCTCCACACCTGTCAAGGCATTTAGCCCCAAGTAGAAGTTCAAACCTCTTCTGCTGTACAGATTAGGGCGCTTGATTTTAGTGGAATCTTTTCCCCAAATCACTTTCGTCACCTCATTCCCTTCTCGGTGGTATACGCCGTCCCATGTCACGTGCGTTTCTTCGTTTCCATCTTTTACGTGTACACCGTCTAATCCTACACGTACTTCTTCTTTTTTACCTGACCACTGCCGACTGTCCACTGCCGACTGCCCACTTCCGACTACCGACTGTCTAGTACCCACTCCCGACTTAAATATCCCAATCTTCACTTGGCTATTTCCTATCCGAACAGAAAGACTGCTATCCCCATCCGAATCTGTTTTAATCGCTTGTCTGATATTTTGCCAAAGGCTATCACTTAATACCAAGCCTTTTTTAGAGAAGGCGATTTCGAGTTCTTCTCGGAGCGTACGTTTTGAACTTCCAGCCTCCAAGAGTGTTTGGTTGCGTTTGTCAATTTTTAACAAGAGCGAATCTTGTGCTTCTTTGGCAAATAGACTCATGGTGCTCATTACTAGGCAGATGATGGTGATGATCTTTTTCATATTTATTGTAATTGTAAGGTACGTTTAAAATTCTCTTCTGTTTTTACGTAGGTATTGGCTACGGTGTGTATGCTGTTTTCAAAGGCGGTGTTGCCCTCTTTTAGTTTTTGCCAATTCACAGGCTCCCCATCCAAGGCTTGTCTGATTTCACCTACGATTTTCCCGAAAAGGGATTTTCTGCGTTTTTGCCGGGTGAAAACGGGCTTCACTTCTTCTTCTTCTACTATGGGATTGATGTCTAGGCGAACGGTGATGATTTCTGCTACTTCGTCCTTTTTCTCTGTAGCAGGAACCGAGGCAACGAATTCTTCTTTTACAGATTCCTCCATTACGGTCGTTGCAGGAGCGGCTACTTGCGATTCGGGTTGTAAACGAACATTCTCTAAATTAGGTTCTGAATCCTTTTCTCATAACGATCACTGGATCAGCCATCAGTTGTTGCGACTTTTTCGGCTGGAGTGACTGTTTTTTTCATAACACGCGTCACTACTTCTGCAGCTTCTACATCTGGTGCCGTATTCCAATTCCAGCTCAGACCTAGCGCAAGCAATAGCATGGCTGCTGCCGCCCAATAGATAGGGAATCGGCGAGCAGGCTTTTCTTCTAGTCGTTCTTCTATTCGCGACCACAATCCCTGAGGGATTTCTTCGGATTTGTTTTGGAGTTGCTCTCTCCATTTATCCTCTACAGAATTCCAATTCTTCATAGCTGTAAGGTGATTAGTTGATTTTGTAATAAGGCTCTTGCTCGAGATAATTGCGATTTAGAGGTTCCTTCTGATATATTTAACAAGAGGGCAATTTCTGAGTGGGAGTAGCCCTCTATGGCATATAAATTAAAAATAGTCCGGTAGCCCGTGGGCAAAGTGGCGATTAAGCTTTCAATTTCTTGAACCCCTAATTGCATCAGCGTCTCATCTGGCTCAGCGAGGTCAAAGGCCACGTCGATGTCCACCGGATAGCGATCTTTGTTTTTGCGAACCGACATTAAGGCTTCATTTACCATAATCTTGCGAATCCAACCCTCAAAACTCCCGCCTCCTTGGTATTGGTCTAGTTTAGCAAACACCTTCACAAATCCTTCCATCAAGGTATCCTCAGCCTCTGAGGTGTTCGTGATATACCGTTTCACCACGGCGAGCATCTTTCCTGCCATTTTTTGAAACAAGAACTGTTGCGCTTGTCGATTGTTCTTTCGGCAGGCGGCGATGAGCTCGGTTTCAGAAGTAAAGGAAGGTAAAGGTGTACTCAAGTGTTTTATTTGTTATTCGACTGCAAAGATGGCACAAAGCGTTAAATGGTTGCTTCAGTTTGAAAAGAATTTCAAAATTCCGTTCTTTGTTGAAATTAGCCTTATGCCAAACTCAGCACCCATCGGGATTTTTGACAGTGGAATTGGGGGATTAACTCTGGCGCACGCCATCACAGAGTTGATGCCGCAGGAGAATATTATCTATTTTGGGGATACGGCGCACTTGCCCTATGGTGATAAGTCGGCGACTGCGATTCAGGCGTATTCAGTGAAGATTTGCAATTTGCTTTTAGAAAAGAATTGCAAGTTGATTTTGATTGCGTGTAATTCGGCTTCGGCGGCGGCTTATGATTTAGTGAAGGCTTATGTAGGGACGAAGGCCAAAGTAGTGAATGTGATTGACCCGGTGATTGCGTATTTGGACCAAAACTGGGAAAACAAAACCCTCGGGTTAATCGGAACCAAGCAAACGGTGAATTCGGGGATTTATGCGAACAAGGCGGAAGCGCTGGGAAAGAATATACAGGTGAAATCGTTGGCAACTCCCTTATTAGCGCCGATGATCGAAGAGGGCTTCTTCTCTAATTCAATTTCTGAACACATTATCAAAGAATACTTAGCGCAGCCTACTTTACAAGGGATCGACGGCTTAATCCTGGGCTGTACCCATTATCCCTTGATTAAAGCGCAGATCGATGCTTATTACAAGGGAAGTATTTCGGTTATCGACACCTCCATTATTGTGGCGGAGGAAATCAAACGGATATTAACGTCGGAAGATATGTTGCACAGTGGCAAAGAGTCGAGCCGCCAGTTCTATGTGTCGGATTATACAGATTCATTCGAAAAGTCTACCCAAATCTTCTTTGGGGAGGCTATCAAATTAACGCAATACCCGATCTGGGATTAATTAAGCGTTGTTGCTAAATAGTTGAGAAACCTTTTGACGAAGGCGAAGCTTCGCTAAGCGAGCTTCTTGTTCTTGCTTGCTTTGGCGAAACCATAAAAAAGCAATCGCTGCCACGATTAAATAGGGCGCTGCTAATAAATATAAAATACCTGTATTCAAGCCTGTCGCAATATTAGACCGGCCATTCGAAATACTGCTCTCAACCGTCGTACGGCACATCGCACACTGCGCTACCGCATCGATCTGAGTTAACAGCAATAAAGCCACCAAGATGAATACTTTCTTATACATAGTAAGGAGAAATCAATAAGTACACGATAACGCCAGAAACCGAAACGTATAACCAAATAGGATAGGCCCATTTCACAATGGCTTTATGCGCCACAATGTTATTCGTTAGGGCATAATAAATCGCTTTTAACACTAAGCGAACCACACCAATGGAAAGCACGATGTGAGAAATCAATAAGAAATAATACACAGGACGAATCCATCCTTCACCACCAAAAGGAGTCGATGGATTTGAAATGTGGTACAAAATATACAGCACTAAGAATAGAGCACCTTGGGCAAAGGCAGCACCCATTGCCTTACGGTGTAAGCCAATGTTGCCGCTTTTTACGCCGATTAATCCAATGACTAAACTCAAGGCTGTCGTCGAATTCAGCAGGCCTATCACGTGAGGCAATACTTTAGTCCATTGACCTAAAGAGATTTTCGTTTGAATCCCAATCAAAATCGCTACCGCCACCGGGATTGCTACCGATAACACATTAATTAACTGGTCGTTTTTTTTATTTGCTTCCATCGTGCTTACTCGTTGGTATAGATACTTTTCAATACTTTGATTTCAACTAATAGTCGGTCAACGTCTTTTTTATCAGTTCCGTCATAAAATCCACGGATGACTCCTTCTTTATCTACTAATACTAACCGCTCAGAGTGGATAAATGTTTCATCCGGATTCTTGATGGCCGCATCATATTCTGACGCATCCGCTAGTGGAACATGGAATCCTTTTAAAACTAATGGATAAATAACCTTCTTTTCGCCGGTTAAAAAATACCATTGCCCCTTGTTTGCATCAAAGCGATTGGCGTATGCCGCAAGTTTTTCAGGCTGGTCATATGTAGGATCAACCGAAATGGATAGCAATTGCACTTCCGGATCTTGGTGAAAGGTGTCCTGAACGCGGCTTAACTGCGAAGATATTTTAGGACAAATGGTTCCGCAGCGCGTAAAGAAGAAACTAGTGACGTAGATTTTTCCTTTTAAGCGATTCGAGTCAAAAGGCTTACCTGTTTCATCTGTGAGGGAGAAAGAGGGAATGGTTTGAAAAACGGTATCCATCTCTGCCTCATTCCAGCGTGGATTCAAGCGTTTTGCCATCTTGACTTCACCTGTTGTCGAATCAATGGCTGGGATATAGCGCGGTAGGCTAAAATGATTCGTGCCAAAAGTCTTTAGCCCTAAATAAACAAAGACAGGCACTATTAATACGAGAAATAATATGCCTGTCTTTTTATTCATTATCCAAGAAGGAAATTAAAATCAATACAAGTGACCACCTTCGTAGATCAAGGCTACTAAAAGCCATACTACAAAAATAGTGGGAATTAAAACCGCCCAAATCAAGGATTTCACTTCATGCTTTAAGTGCATAAATTCACCTACGATATAGAACGCTTTCACAATAGTCATTCCACAGAAGATCGCTACACGTAACGTGCTAGCTGCCATCGTGAAGGCAATAACGAATTCGATTGCTGTTAAGATCAATAGAATCCAAAACGTTTTCCAAATCGCGCCTGTATTAGGAGCTGGAATTTCTTTTTCTGAGGTTCCGTGTGCTACGTGCGAAGCCATATATAAATCGATTATAAGATTAAACTAAATAGAAGAAGGTAAATACGAATACCCAAACTAGATCGACAAAGTGCCAGTAAAGACCTACTTTCTCCACCATTTCATAATGACCTCTACGCTCATATACTCCAGTAGCCGCGTTGAAGAAAATTAAGATGTTCAAGATCACACCTGAAAATACGTGTGTTCCGTGGAAACCTGTAATGAAGAAGAATAAGTCAGCGAAAGCTGGAGGTCCGTATGGGTTACGTACTAGGTTCGCTCCCTCGATGGGTGTGCTCACCCCATCTACGATTTGCTTTGCCGCTAAAGTTAAATCTTCTGGACCGTGGATAAAGTGCGTCCACTCCCAAGCTTGAGATCCTAAGAAAGTGAATCCACCTACAATTGTCCAAAGCATCCATTTCTCCACATCCTTGCGGTCACCACGGTGTCCCGCTTCTACTGCTAAAACCATCGTTACCGATGAAGCGATCAAGATGAATGTCATAATACCAACGAATACTAATGGCAACGACATTCCATGTAAGAACGGAACGGCTTCAAAAACTTTTTCAGGAATAGGCCAGTGAGTCGTAGAGAAGTAAAAATCCGCTGGTGCACCTTCCCATGCGGGTTGGCTAAAACGAATCATTCCGTACGTGATCAAAAGAGCAGAGAATGTGAAGGTATCCGATAAAAGGAAGAACCACATCATCAATTTTCCATAACTAGCCTTTAGTGGTTCAGAACCACCTTGCCATGTTAAATTTTCTGGAACCGCTGGGGCAGCGTGTGCTACTGACATAGGTATAAGCTTAATTGTTAATCAATAAAAATACAAATAAATAAAGCCACAAAACATCTAAAAAATGCCAATACGTGGCGCAAATCTTAATTTGAGTCAATTGCTTCGCATTTATCTTCCATCTAAAGGCAGCCACTAAGGCGAAAATTAGAACGATAAGGCCAGAAACAAGGTGTAAACCATGTAAGCCAGATAAAACGTAGACAAAAGAACCAGATGGATTACCAACAAAATAAACGTTCATCTCCACTAATTGGATCCAACCGTAAAATTGCATTATTAAAAAGAGCAATCCGAGCACAAAAGTAATAGAAATACTCATTCGAAGTGCATTAAATTGGTCTTTTTTTGCAGCTAAAAGTGAGTAATGCATTGAAATACTACTCAAGAGTAAAACGCCTGTGCTGTAAGTAAATAAACTAGGCATCTCAAATTCCACCCAGTTACCTTCTGCTTTTCTAACGAGGTAGGCGGATGTGAAAGCCGCAAAAAGCATGATGATGGAAACGATAAATAACCACATCGTGAAAATTTTCGGGTTGATTGAACGGGTTTCTGCCGGTTCGATCGCATTTTGTTGTGCATTCATGATTTAAACTTTATCAAATAATAAGGCAATTTGTATGATGATTAAATAGAAAAACGAACCAAACATCATCCACTTCGCAGCCTTGTCTGTGGGGCGCATCATGAGGTAAAAGGTTTGGCATAAAAATAGAATTCCCGCTACTACCGTTATGATGGCAGATTGAATTCCAGTGATGTGCAGCAAATAAGGCACAAATCCCAAAGGCACTAAAAAGAGCGTATATATCATGATGGTGAAAGCCGTTTTAATGTCTTTCTTTCCATCGTTTGGTAACATCTTAAACCCTGCCTTGCGGTAATCCGCATCCGCCACCCACGCGATCGCCCAGAAGTGCGGGAATTGCCAGAAAAATTGGATGGCAAATAAAATGCCAGGCTCCCAGCCAAAATGGCCCGTAGCAGCCACCCAGCCTATCATAGGAGGGAAGGCACCAGGAAAGGCACCTACAAATACGGAAATGGGCCCCACACGCTTTAGCGGCGTATACACATAACCGTAAAGTACATAGGATAGTAATCCAATCAAGGCTGCTTTCCAGGTAAAATAACTTAATAGGCCTAAAGCAATAACAGCCAATACATAACCAAAATTTCGCGCTTGTGCTGGTGTTAGGGTCTCCGTTGGCAAAGGACGTTTGGCCGTCCGTTTCATCAATTTGTCGAGTTCGATTTCTTTCAATTGATTCACAATGTTCGCAGCTCCGGTTAAAACGAATCCCGCTAATGAAATCAAGATGATTCCTAGTGGCTTGTGTTCGATTGGTGCTAATAAATACCCAAAGGTCCCAGAGAAGGCTACCGTCATGGATAGTCTCGATTTTAATAGGGCGATATAGGGTTTTATAGACGACATTTAGGCGTTTTTTGTTTGTATCCAGGAGCTGATATGCCAGCCCATTAATACTAATGAGATTAAAAGATGCACTGCTTGACTACCTAAGGGTAAAGCAAAGTAGGCCATTAATATTCCGGTTCCTAGTGAAATACCGATTAACACTAGTACTCCTTTTCGGTAGGACTGTAGCGGACTTTCGGCTAATTTTTTCCAAAGAATTAGATGGCAAATCAAAATCACCCAAGAAAATGTTCTGTGAATGATATAGCCAAAGTCTAGATTTATGACCCATTGGTCTTTAGCTCCTTCTCCTAGCGCTTTTATCACGTGATCCATGTTCTCCCGCACTTGTGTGCCTAAGATGATTTGGACTAAAACGATTAACAAACTGATACCAATCCACTGGCGATTCACTATGGGTATAACCTCAGAGGAAGATTGATTGTTTAGGGCTTTTACTAAAAAGTAGATGACTCCAATGGATAATAACATATGTGCGGTTACTACCCCTGGCAAGAGAAAAGAATCGACCACATATTTACCTAATACTGCGTTAGCTAGGATTAAACCTAAGCTTGCCAAAGTAGGTAAGAACACCTTTCGCCCTTCTCTATATGCTATTGCGGTTGTGATTAAAACGATAACTCCAGTCAACGCTCCTAACAATCGATTGATATATTCAATCCAAGTTTTGGTGGCATTGAATTTTACTTCACCGTGTAACTTCTCTTGGTAGATGACCTCATAATGCAGAGGTAATTCCTCCACTTTTGTAGGAGGGATAAATCGTCCAAAACATTTCGGCCAATCCGGACACCCCATTCCTGATCCTGTGCTGCGTACGATACCGCCCGCAAGGATAAGCAAATATATGCTCAATAGTGAAAGAGTTGCGAATTTTCTAAAGACCATTTTTAGGGTAAAAAAAAGATGCATCTAAATGAGATTCATTCGGATGCATCTTTGATTTTTAGGGTTAATTAACGGTTATAACTTTCGTTTTGCGCGCCTAATAAACCTTCGATATCTTTTTCTCTTGCAATTTCAGCTTCTTCCTCAGGAAGGTTAGAGCTCTTTGTAGCAGAGAATGGTACGTTTTGTGGAATGAAATCTACGTCAGAACCTGGCTTAGAATAATCATATGGCCAACGGTAAACAGCTGGAATTTCTCCCTCCCAGTTTCCGTGTCCTGGCTCGATAGGAGTAGTCCACTCTAATGTAGTGGAGTTCCAAGGATTTTGTGGAGCTCTCTTTCCTTTAAAGATAGAGTAGAAGAAATTCCAAGCAAAGATGGCTTGAGCAGAGAAGGTGATAATTGCTGCAATCGAGATGAATGAGTTCATATCTGTGAAGGCAGCTGCACCATCATTTCCTACTGCTGTAAATGAGTAGTAACGACGTGGGAATCCAGCGATACCGATGTAGTGCATTGGGAAGAATACCATGTACACACCCACAAAAGTGAACCAGAAGTGGATATACCCTAACGTTTTGTTCATCATGCGACCGAACATCTTAGGGAACCAGTGGTAAACACCAGCCATTAATCCAAAGAACGAAGCAGCACCCATTACTAAGTGGAAGTGAGCTACTACGAAATAGGTGTCGTGTAAGTTGATATCTAAGGCAGAGTTACCTAAGATAATACCCGTTACCCCACCTGAAATAAACAACGAAACAAGACCGATAGAGAATAACATCGCTGGAGTGAAGATCAAGTTACCTTTCCAAAGAGTTGTAATGTAGTTAAACGCTTTCACCGCAGATGGCACCGCAATGATCAAGGTTAAGAACATAAATACCGAACCTAAGAATGGATTCATACCTGTTACGAACATGTGGTGTGCCCATACAATGAACGCTAATACCGTAATTCCCATCATAGATCCAATCATCGCGCGGTATCCGAAGATAGGCTTGCGTGAGTTAGTGGCAATGATCTCAGAAGTCATACCTAAAGCTGGTAACAATACGATGTATACCTCTGGGTGACCTAGGAACCAGAATAAGTGTTGATACAAGATCGGTGAACCACCCATGTTTGGTAATGCTTGGCCTTGGATATAAATCTCTGATAAGTAGAATGATGTTCCGAATGAACGGTCAAAGATTAATAATAAAGCCGCTGATAATAATACCGGGAATGATAATAAACCTAAAATAGCAGTGAAGAAGAATGACCAGATAGTCAATGGCATCTTCGTGAACGTCATACCACGTGTACGCAAGTTAATTACAGTACAGATGTAGTTAATACCACCCATCAAAGATGAAATAATAAAGAAGGTCATCGCTGTTAACCACATGGTCATACCCAAACCAGAACCCGGCATGGCTTGTGGTAAGGCAGATAACGGAGGGTAAATTACCCAACCACCTGATGCTGGCCCTGTCTCTAAAAATAGAGAGGCGAACATGATCATCGATGATAAGAAGAAGAACCAATAGGATAACATATTAATGAATCCTGAGGCCATATCTCTCGCTCCAATTTGTAATGGAATTAAGAAGTTAGAAAACGTTCCAGATAGACCGGCTGTCAATACAAAGAATACCATGATGGTTCCGTGCATCGTAACAAGGGCTAAATAAAATTCTTTATCTAGTTTACCCCCTTCATCGATCCATTCGCCTAAGATAGGACGTAACCAATCCAATTGCATTTCAGGGAAACCTAATTGCAAACGGAAAATGATCGATAAGGATCCACCAATGAATGCCCAAATAATACCTGAGATCAAGTATTGCTTAGCGATCGTTTTGTGATCTGTAGAGAAGATATACTTTGTCCAAAAATTTAGTTCGTGGTGCTCATGCTCGTGATCGTGTGCATGTGTGTGAACTTCTTCAGCGTGTGATGTTGCAGTTGACATATGAATTTATTTTCTTCTGTTCTTTGTTAAATTAGTTTACACTTACAGCTTCTTCTGCTGGAGCAGCAGAGCTGTCTACAGCAACTGGTTCAGCAGGAATATATTTGCTAGCTTTTGCTTTTAAATTCTCAGGAACTTTAGCTAAATACGTAGGATTTGTTGCTAAGAATGGCTTTTGCTCCGCACACCATTTTTTGTAATCCTCTGGTTCGTCTACAAAAACTGTGATAGCCATACCGAAGTGACCACGGCCACAAATCTCTGTACAGTTTAGTTTAAAGTTGAAATCTTTCTTACCAAGTTTCGCACGCATTTCATCAGTTGAAATGTTAGGTGTGAACCAAAACTTAGTAGGCATACCTGGAACCGCATCCATTTTAACACGGTGGAAAGGCAAGTAAACCGAGTGTAAAACGTCTTGAGCGTGAATCTTTAAAAGCACCGGTTTCCCTTTAGGAAGGTGAAGCTCAGTCGCAGTAAAGTCATCAAATGAGTGTTTATCTGTAAAATCGATACCAATATTGTTCGTCTCATCGATCAACTTATAATTGTAATTACCTAGTTGGTTATCATCATTCCCACCATAACGCACATACCATCCAAACTGATGACCAGTGATTTCGATGACAACAGCATCACTTGGAGCTTGTGAAGTAATATCTCTCCAAGTTCTCCAACCTGTAAATACCAAGATGGCCATTACAATTGCCGGTATTACTGTCCAAATTAATTCTAATTTGTGGTTGACCGGATAGAATGTAGCTTTTCTGTCTTTGTTATAGCGGTATTTGAACGCAAAGAATAACAAC
Source organism: Cytophagaceae bacterium UBA7467 (assembly GCA_002479785.1). Lineage (GTDB taxonomy): Bacteria > Bacteroidota > Bacteroidia > Cytophagales > Spirosomataceae > Aquirufa. The sequence goes on along the minus strand of DLPD01000026.1, from coordinate 18,619 downwards.
AAGGTGTTTGTTAAAAAGAATGCTAAGGTCACAATAGACATGGATACCCAGAACATGGTATCTGTTCTTAATCCATGTTCTGAAGCGGCTACTGGCAAGAAATCTGGTTTAGCCACTAGGAAGGACCAAACCCCTGCAATAGTACCTAATGCCCAGAAAATGATCATCCCGTACGCATTGGCATTGTTATTAGCATCTAGTGCAGAATCTGTATTTTCATCTGCTACGAGTGATTTATTCAACTTAATACTTTTGCTAATCACGGTGATAGCTAAAGCAAAGAAGATAACTGATAAAAGACCTATTAGGTAAAACATATACTTTATTTTAAGACAAGTTCAAAAATTAAATATCGTGGTGTAATGCTTCTGGCAAGAATGGGTGGTTTTTCGCCACTAAACTTGCTTTCGTTAACTCTCCAGAGATAACATAGATAAATGCTGAAGCAAAAACAGTAACCATTCCAAATTCAACTAAACCGTAACCACCGTGTTTTCCTACCACACCTGGCATAATCATTTGGTAGAAGTCAATATAGTGACCAGCAATAATTAAGAAAGCAGCAATCTTCAAGAAGATACGAGTTCTCTTTGCATCACGTGTCATAAGAACTAAGAATGGTAGCAAGAAGTTTAGAATTACCATTAAAATTTCTGATGCTTTGTAAATTTTATCATGACCTTCCCAACGCTCAATGAAATAAATGGTTTCTTCTGGTAAGTTCGCATAGTAAATCAATAGGAATTGTTCGAACCAAACATAGCTCCAGAAGATAGAGAACGCAAACATAAACTTACCTAAATCGTGTAAGTGGTTTTCGTTTACGTAAGCCATTAAACCTTTATCTTTTAAATATAATACAGCTAATACGATTACTGCATAGGTAGTTACGTGCCATGAAGCAAACATATACCATCCGAACATCGTAGAGAACCAGTGCGTATCGATTGACATCACCCAGTCCCATGCAAAGATGGAACTAGATGCACCAAAGATCACAATGAATGCAGTACCGATTTTAACTAACTGGGTGAAGTATTCCGTTCCACCATTTAAATCCTCTTCTAGGGATTTCTTACGTAACATGTTCCAAAGAAGGATCCACAATGCGCCAAAACCTACAAGGCGAATTAAGAAGAAGTTTTTGTTCAAGTAACCAGACTTACCAGCAATGATTTTGTCATAATTAGCATTTCCTATTTCTGTCACACCGTGGTGCATCCAGTGGAAGATCACATCTCCTTTAAAGAAGAAAGTTAAAATCAAGATAGGTAAAGAGATGTATAAGAACTTAGGGAAAGCCTCAGGAACACGTTTCATTACTGCTGACCATCCTGATTTAGTTAGGTATTGTAAAGAAACGAAGAACATACCCACTACTGCGATACCTGTAAAGAATACGGCATTCAACCACACGTTTGCCCAAATGCGATTCGTCCAATCGTAGTGTTCTTCTGCACCAGCTTGGTGAGAAACGGCACCGCCGGACAGGTGTTCAGCCGCTGCTTCGTGTCCCGCTTTTGCTGCCTCATGTCCTGCTGCTGCTACTTCGTGACCACCTGCTTCGCCTTTAGATAAAAGGTAAATTCCAACAACTAAAGCAACAACGCCTGCAATGAAAGCATAAATGATTCGCTTTTTACCTTCTGAGGTGAAGTCAAAATGCTCTTCTACGTTTGCTGGGGAAAAATGTGAATGTCCCGCCATCTTGTTCTCTATTTTAATTTAAATGAATTTGATCTTATTGTTTTTGTAACTCATGTACATAAAGTACGATTTTCCAACGATTCTCTGAGGAAATCTGTGAGCCATGCGGCCACATACGTCCTTTACCATGGGTAATTACGTGGTAGATGTGTCCATCGTTTACGTCTTTCAAGGCATCGCTAGAATATACAGGAACTCCTTTGTACGCTTTCGCCACTAAACCATCTCCTTTTCCTCCTTCACCATGGCAGTGTTGGCAGAATCGTTCGTATTGTTGTTTACCTGCTTCAATATTTTCTGGTGTTGCAGCTAACGGATTTTTTAACAAAGCCGCTGAGTAGGATAAACTATCATTAGGGACAGTTTTCGCTAATAATTCTTGTGCTAAGAACGCTTTTTTCAAGCTATCAGCACCGGAATATTTTTTGCGAGAAACCGTACCAGCTACTGGTAAACGCATATTCATCCCGTAAGGGTTGATTTTATTCGTATCACCTTGCAGCTGAGTCATTGGTTCGTAACCTACTGAATTGTACATATTAGGCGCAAACTCTGTACCTGTATCATTATGGTCATCTCCACAAGATAAAAGTCCTGCTGTAATGCCGACTAATAAAGTGAATTTATGAATTGAATTGAACATATCTTCTTGAGAATTATTCGTTTATTTATTTAACATTTACTTCGATCGCTCCAGACTCTTTCAAGGCTTTCTTGATATCAGCGGCACTTACTTTGTTTTTATCCACGTTGATAGCCATCACAAATTTGTCATCTGTGGTACGGATATCTAAAGGAAGTGTTTTGTTACCTGGCCATAAATCATTTGAGATACAGAAGGTAGTCACTAAGCCAAAAGCCGTGAATAATACCGTTCCTTCAAATGTTACCGGAATCCAGTTAGGAAGAGCAAAGAAGTCTTTACCACCAATGATCATAGGCCAGTCAAATACCATCGTATAACTGATTAATGATAAAGCACAGATCATACCTAAAGTACCGAACATAAAGGCTGCAATAGGTAAACGAGTACGCTCGTGACCTACGGCTACGTCTAATCCGTGAATAGGGAATGGCGTGAATACATCTTCGATTTTGATTCCTTTAGCTTTCACTTCGCCTACAGCGTGTAAAACCTCGTCCTCATCGTCATAAACTCCCAAAATGTAGTTAGTTGTCGAACTCATATTGTTTTAATTTCGAATGGGTAAATAAAAATTATTCTTCTGTTTTCTTTGTAGCCTTTGCCTTCTTAGCAGGGAAGTTAGACGAAACGCCTTTCATTACGGATTTCACTTCCGCCATATTTACCACTGGTAAGAATTTAGCGAATAAGAAGAATAACGTAAAGAATAAACCGAATGAGAAGATGTAATCACCGATATCATACATCGTAGGAGAGAACATCGCCCAAGATGATGGCAAGTAATCACGGTGTAAAGATGTCACGATAATAACGAAACGCTCGAACCACATACCTACGTTCACTACGATTGATAAGAAGAACGAAACCATCAAGTTCGTACGGATCGCTTTTGACCAGAACAATTGTGGAGAGATTACGTTACAGGTCATCATCATCCAATAAGCCCACCAATATGGACCCGTTGCACGGTTGATGAATGCGTAGCTTTCATATTCCACACCGGAGTACCAAGCGATGAAGAATTCAGTTAAATAAGCGATACCTACTACTGAACCTGTTACCGTGATAACGATGTTCATCATTTCGATATGCTCGATTGTGATGTAATCTTCTAATTTGAAAACCACACGTGTGATTAACAATAAGGTTTGCACCATGGCGAAACCTGAGAAAATCGCTCCCGCAACGAAGTAGGGAGGGAAGATTGTCGTGTGCCATCCTGGGATAACAGACGTTGCAAAGTCCATCGATACAATCGTGTGTACAGAAAGTACAAGCGGAGTAGAGATACCGGCTAAGATTAAAGACATGTATTCATAACGTGCCCAAGTCTTAGAAGAACCTGTCCAGCCTAAGCTGAAGAAACCATACCAAAACTTACGTCCAGCTGTTGTTGCACGGTCACGAATCGTTGCCAAATCCGGCACAAGACCCATATACCAGAACAATAGCGAAACAGATAAATACGTAGAAATCGCAAAAACGTCCCATACTAACGGAGAGTTAAAGTTAACCCAAAGTGAACCGAAAGCATTTGGAAGTGGTAAAGCCCAGTGAGCTAACCATGGACGACCCATGTGGGCTAAGATGAACGATGCAGCACAAAGTACGGCAAAAATCGTCATCGCTTCTGCTGAGCGGTTAATGGATGTTCTCCATTTTTGACGGAACAATAATAATACGGCAGAAATCAACGTACCCGCGTGACCGATACCAACCCACCAAACGAAGTTAGTGATATCCCAAGCCCAACCTACGGTTTTATTTAATCCCCAAACGCCAATACCTTGCCACCAAGTGTAGAAAAGGCAATAAGCACCATAAATGAATACAAGACAAGAGATCCCGAATGCAATTTTCCATTCTTTCGTAGGTTCTCCCTCTACTTGCTTGCAAATATCGTGGGTAACATCGGAATAAGATTTTCCACCAGTAACTAGTTTCTCTCTTATGGGTGATACAACGTGCGACATATTTTTATTTACTGTTTTACGATTAAAAAATTATGCTTCTTTCTTAGCATCCTTGTTACGAACTTTCTTCAAGTAAGAGATATTAGGCTTCACGTTAATCTCTTCGATTACGTGGTAAGCACGTCCTTCTTTCTCTACTAATAACAATTTAGAGATTTCAGATGCTGGATCGTTCATATCTCCAAAAGTAATCGCGTTTGTAGGGCAAGATTGAGCACAAGCTACTTGAATCTCTCCATCCACTGGACGACGTTTTTCTTTCTTCGCTTCTAACTTACCTGCTTGAATACGTTGAACGCACATCGAGCATTTCTCCATTACCCCACGAGAACGAACCGTTACGTCTGGGTTAATCACCATACGTCCTAAGTCGTTATTGAAGTTGAAATCGAAGTCATCTGTTTGGAAATAACGGAACCAGTTGAAACGACGCACTTTGTATGGACAGTTATTTGCGCAATAACGTGTACCAATACAACGGTTATATGTCATTTGGTTTAGACCCTCTGTCGAGTGAGTCGTTGCTAATACTGGACAAACAGTCTCGCAAGGAGCGTTGTTACAGTGTTGGCATAACATCGGTTGGAAAACTACCTCTGGATTATCAGACGCAATTTCTAAACCTTTCAAATCTTCTACTTCCGCATCAGAAGAGTAGTAACGGTCGATACGCATCCAGTGCATTTCACGACGGTTAATCACCTCTTGACGACCTACAACAGGAACGTTGTTTTCTGCGTTACATGAAACTACGCAAGCAGAACATCCTGTACAGGTATTTAAGTCGATCACCATACCCCACGCGTGGTTATTGTATTCGTGACCGTTCCAAAGCGTTAAATCAGTCGCCTCTTTTTCTCCTTCAGATGTTTTCACGCGAGGAGTGAAGCTTCCTGCTTTTGCATCTTTCGCAAAGTCAGCTAACACCGTTTCTTGAACGACTGCTTGACGCGCCATCACCGTTTGGTGCGTTTGCGTTTGAGCGATTTCTTTTGTTTCGCCTGTTGCGGTAATAGAAACACCTTGTGTACATGTTCCTACACATGCCCCATTGATTTCAGAAATAAATGGATAAGCGTTTACACCCACACCATCTGCAGACTTTCCTGCTTTTGTGCGACCGTAACCGATAGCAATAGCGATCGTATCTTGAGCTTGGCCTGGTTGAACTAAAACAGGAAGAGATACTTTGTATCCTTTCGCGCTTACCTCTACTACATCACCTTGCTTTAATTTTAATTTAGTAGCAGTGGGTTGCGAAATAGCTGCATAATTGTCCCAACATGCTTTAGAAACTGGCTCAGGGAATTCTTGCAACCAAGGGTTGTTTGCTTGAGAACCTGTACCTAAACCTACTTTTTCGTACACTGCGATCTCTAAACCAGTAGAAGAAGCAGAGTAGGCTTTGCTAATCGCAGCAGCCGCAGCATTCACATCAACAGATGGGCTAGCCGAAGAAACAGTAGCGGTTGTTGGTTCAAATACACCATCGTGTAATGCTTTGTTCCACGCTACTTTACCACCTTTTAAGATGTTTTTCTCCCAATTGCTCTCTAAGTAAGCTGCAAAATCAGACGGTAAGCCTGCCCAAGTTAAGAAACTTGATTGCGCTTGACGTGTTTTGAAGATCGTAGAGATTGTAGGTTGTGTTAATGAGTAGAAACCAGCTTTCGGCTCAGCATCATTCCAAGATTCTAAGAAGTGAGAATCTGGTGCGATGAATTGACATAAGGAAGCAGTCTCATCAGCGCGATCATTTGTCGCTAAGCTTAGACCTACCTTCGGAAGAGCTGCTGCTAGAGCCGCACCCATTGGGTGGTTGTACACTGGATTTGCATTGTAGAAGATAACTGCTGCAATAGAACCAGCGCTTGCTTCTTTAATGAAGTTAGCCATCGCCATATCGTTACCTTGACGGTAGTT
>DLPD01000026.1:421-12258 GCA_002479785.1 Cytophagaceae bacterium UBA7467 | reverse complement strand
ATAATTTTTTGAACTTCTGGATCGTTAGAACCAGCCACGATGATAGAAGCACCTTTAGACGCTACTAAATCCTTCGCTGCTTTCTCTAAGTAATCTACTTTCACCGCTGCACCTGCGATAGTCGCTGCACCTGTTAATTTAGCCACCGCATTATACAAAGCAACCGCTACTAAACCCTCTTGAGATGGTTTGTAAGCGGCACGGTAATCTGCGTTAGCACCTGTATTCGAAAGGATCGTCTCAAATTGGTAGTGACGAGACATATCTTTTTTGCCTCCTTTTTCTGAACTTACACGGCGAGTGATTGCCCATTGTGCTGCGAATTCAGTAGGAGCTACCCAAGTACCTAAGAAATCTGCACCTACAGAAACGATTGTTTTAGCTTTGCTGAAATCAATACTTGGTAAAACGCCACCGTGTGCTTGTGTTAAACCATAAGCTGGGTTTGCGTCATAAGTAATGTGTTGCGTTGTTGGGTATTTCGCTGCGAAGTCTGCAATCACTTTCTTCGTAGTAGGCGAAAGGATAGTGTTAGAAACGATGCGGATTTGACCACCTTTGGCAGCCACCTCTGCTAATTTCGCAGTGAACTCTTTATCTAGAGTAGTCCAATCAGTCGCTTTACCAGCCGCCTGAGGACCTTTTAGTTTTTCATTATCATATAGACTCAAAACAGAAGCATGCGCGCGACCAGAAAGTGTTCCTTTCGAGATAGACGATGATTTGTTTCCTTCGATTTTGATAGGACGGCCTTCACGAGTCTTCACTAAAATAGAAGCATAGTCGCCTCCGTCTGTGTAAGTAGACGCGTACCAGTTAGCGATCGTAGGTTCTACATCTTCCGGCTTGTTCAAGTAAGGAATCGTGTTCTTTACTGGAGACTCACAAGCTGCTAAAGAAACAGCCGCAACCCCAAAACCTAACATCTTTAGAAAATCACGACGATGAGTGCCTACTCCATCTACTAAAGAATCTCCTTTAGCATCCGTTTCAGATGGCATATTGCCAAACTCATTGTGGATATTTTTGACAAACGATGGCTCATTGGTTAACTCCTCAATCCCTTTCCAATACCTCTTGTTCGAATTTTCCATATAATCTTTCTTATTCAGACTAAAATTGAATCTATTTTATTTCTATTAATAGTGACACTTAGAGCACTCTAAGCCACCGATGTTTTGAACTTTCAAAGGAGTTTTGCTGTCCTTGTTGTGAACCTCTACTAATTTGTCATAGTAAGCGTTACCTTTTGCGTTCACGTCTGTTTGACGGTGGCAGTCGATACACCAGCCCATGGTTAACGATGAACGTTGCTCTACCACTTCCATCTTTTCGATTTCTCCGTGGCAGTTTTTACACTCTAAGCCACCCACGTTTGTGTGTTGAGCATGGTTGAAGTAAGCCAAATCAGGTAAGTTGTGTACACGTACCCATTGAATAGGTTCGTCTTTTTCTAAAGCTTTGTAGATTTTCTGAATCTCTGGAGACTCACGCTTGATCGCGTTGTGGCAGTTCATACAAATGTTTGCTGATGGAACGTTAGCTCCTTTACCCTCGTAAACACCTGTGTGGCAATAGTTACAGTTGATTTGGTATTGACCTGCGTGCAATTTGTGAGAAAATTTAATCGGTTGCTCTGGCGCATATCCTTGGTGAATACCTACACCATAAGCCGCATCAATGGTTGCTTTACCTCCTAATAACAATACTAAAACGATTACTCCCGTTTTAACAGATGAATTAGCGGCTAAAGACTTAGCATTTTCTGCTACTCTCTCGAAAAAAGACTTACTTGGGTCAGCTTCAGCTGCTTTCGATAATTTGCTTAAAGAGTTAACGATGGAAAGCAACGCGATTAATACAATTACCATAATGATTAATAATCCTACTAAAAGCACTTCCATCATTCCTCCAGAAGATTGAGCTGCTGGAGTTGCTGCACCTGCTGCTGGAGCTGCGCCTGCTGCCGGTGCAGCTGGAGCTGCATTAGAAGCATCAATGTAAGCAATGATTCCTTTGATCTGAGCTTCTGAGAAGTTCGGATAGGGAGTCATAGCTGCCTTATTGAACTTGTTGTACAAGTCGTTTGCATACTTGTCTCCAGAAGCAATAACTGCTTGTGGATTGTGTACCCACTTAACGATCCATTCGATCGGACGACGCTCGCTAACACCCTTTAATCCAGGTCCTACCAATACTTCATCAGTGGATGCGTGACAAGCCGCACAGTTGTTTTTAAATAGTGTTTCGCCTTCTGCTGCATCTTGTGCAAACATAGCTGTCGTAGCAGCCATTAGGATTATGAAGGAAAATAGAAACTTAACGAGAGTTAATTTTTTGCAACACATAAATATAGATTTTCTCATTTTAATTCAGTCCGCAAAACTACAATTCGATTTTTTAGGAAACAATTAATTAAGCATTCAATTTTTGTATTTTTTTAATCGAAATTATTATTTAGAATTTTTCAAAATAAGCCCTTACGACTTAAATTGAACTATTTTTAGAAAATCTTGTAATATACGGGAGGGCATAAAAAAACCTTCCGGATGGGAAGGTTTTTGGAGGTTTCGAGCGGATTCGAACCGCTGTAGAAGGTTTTGCAGACCTCTGCCTAGCCACTCGGCCACGAAACCAATTAATTGGGATGCAAATTTAGCTTTTTTTAATAAAGGAGCAAAGTTCTCGTTGAAATTTATGTCTTTTAAGTTTATCGGAACTCAATTTAGTGGGCAGTTGACAGTGGGCAGTCGTCAGTCCGGAGGAAATGAGTCCGAAGTAGAACATTTACCACTTACCATTCACCATTCACCATCTCTACTCTATGCTCACTAATCACATGGTCAGTCCGAAGTTGATGAGAGAAAAGAGTTTACGATTTTCATTTGAAAGTATTTTGTTTACATCTAAAGCCTAGAAATCATTGCGCAGCACAATTTCAGGATTTAGATGTAAACAAATGCTTTAGGAAAGCGTAAACACTGAAATCTCCGGCGGCATCCCCACCCTGCCTGGATAACCTAAATAGCCATAGCCGCGATTAACATAAATTTGTTGATCACCTTCCCGGTACAAGCCAGCCCATTGTTTATAGACATATTGTGCTGGAGACCAGCGCATTTCAGCGATTTTAACGCCAAATTGTGTTCCATGTGTATGGCCCGCAAAAGCCACATCGATGTCGTGGTATTTTTTAGTGACCTCCGCATTCCAGTGATTCGGGTCATGTGATAGAAGGAGTTTCGCTGAAGCCTCTTCGGTTCCTTTGTGCGCTTTTTCTAGGTTTCCATACCAAGGGAAGCGACCTAAACCGATGTTTTGGACTCCTATGATAGCTAGCTTTTCACCTGATTCCTCTATAAAACGATGCTCATCCATCAATAAGTCCCAGCCCATTAATTCGTGGGCCTTCATTAAGTCTTTCAAGTTTTGTTTTTTAGCAGCTGGACTTTCCCAACGCACATAATCGCCATAATCGTGGTTTCCTAAGGTACTGAAAACCCCCAAAGGAGCTTTCACCTTATTGAAAACATCGAAGTAATTTTGTACTTCTTTGGATTCATTATTTACTAAATCACCGGTAAAGAAAACGACATCCGCTTTTTCGCGCATCAGCATCTCCACACCTCCTTTAACGGCAGTTTTGTTGAAGAATGAACCGGTATGGATATCGGAAATTTGAGCAATTTTTAGACCCTTGAAGGCAGAAGGTAAGCCTTTGATTTTTAAAGGAATGTGTTCCACTGTATAATCGTGAGCTCCTGAAATGATGCCAAAGGCAAAGGTTGCCGCTGGAACTGCTCCTACCGCCAAAGCCGCTTGGGACAAGAACTCATGGCGACTAATGGCGCTTGGGTCTTTCTTTAATACTTTTTTGGTCCCCCAACGGAAGAAACGGGTGATATCTTCTATTAGTAAGAAGATAATAATAAACAATTTAGTGATAACTGAAATCATCACAATCGCCATGAATGTGATTCGGATTTCATTTTTCCAAGCATGTAAGGGCAATGCGTTGTAGGAAATGATTCCTAGTAGAATAAAGAAGGTGAAGCCCCAATAAACATACTTTGCGGTAGTTTGAATGCTTTGTCGAGCGTTTCGAAAAGCGGTTTTGACCGCCATCCAAACGTAATAGTCCAGCGCGATTAACACAATACTGATAAAAGGCACAAAAAACATTTTATTCATAGCACTTAAACTATCTTTGCGATTCAATTGTTCCAAAGGTGCAAAATTACATGAAAAAGACGATAAGTATTTACGGGGGCGGTTGGGTAGGCGCACCATTGGCATTTAAACTGGCTTTAGCGGACTATGATGTACGCGTTTCAGCTTCTAGTGTTCACCAGCAAGCAGCTCATCCTAATATCAAAGTGGTAGAATTCAGAGCTGAGCCTGGTATGCCAGTAGAAAATTGGTCTTCGATGAACGACGCTGATATTCAAATTTGGGCTATTCCTCCTCGTCGCAAGAAAAATTCAGAGGAAACTTACTTAGAAATTTTACAAGATTGGGTAGAGAATTTGCCTGTAGCGTCAGCTAAAAAGCTCCTTTTTCTTTCGTCTACTTCAGTCTATTCGAATGTCTCGGAGGTCGTAGATGAAAATTCGAATATTAATGATGATTCGTTGATGGCCAAAGCCGAAGCCATTGTTTCCTCCGCTAAAGTCCCATCCCTTATTTTGCGTTTGGCAGGTCTAATGGGTGGCGATCGCTATGTTGCCAAGTATTTCTCAGGCAAACGAAATGACGGAGCCAATTGCCCAATCAACTACGTGCACAAAGATGATGTGGTAGCATTAATTGCTTTAGCAGCCGAGAAAATCGAATCAGGTACCTTTAATATTGTGGCTCCAATTCACCCCACTAAAGGGGAAGTAGGCGAAAACGACATCGAACGTCGGGGTATGCCAGCCGGCTATTGGGATTATTCTCAAGCCTGTTTGGGAGGGAAAATCGTTTCAGGTGATAAAATCTGTGATGAATTGAATTATGAATTCAGATGGCCTGATCCTTTAGAGTTTCCTTTATAATATTTGGGTCAAAATTGTGCTTCGCAATAATTTTTTACCCAAATATTATAAACGAAATCTCGTCTACGTCTCTTCACAAAAACATTAAAGCAAAAAGAATAAAGCACAAAGAATAAACGAGAATAGAAATAAGAGAGTATAGAGAAGAAGTGGGAAGTGCTTAAGGTTTTGCTTAGACCTAAGTGTAATCGAAGAGAGTGAGTAGGTTTATGTTTTAAATGTTTTGAGGGAAGCAAATCAGAAAATATTTGTGTAACGACATTTTCGATTTGTTTCCCTTAAAACTTTAAATAGACAATTCCGAAATCGCTAGCCATGCCATTAACCCCGGCCCAATCGCTAATGAAGCTTCATCAATATCAAAACTCGGTGTATGAACCCCACTTGTAATTCCGCGCTCTTCATTGCATACGCCTAGTCGGTAGAAGCAGGCATCCACGTGGTGGGTGTAGAAAGCGAAGTCCTCACCCGCCATCCACAAGTCGAGATCAACTACATTGTCTGCCCCCATATATTCAATAGCAGCGGACTTGGCGCGACGTGTTAGTTCAGGATTGTTCTGTAAGAAAGGATACCCTTTTAAAACTTCGAACTCGGCACGGCCACCCATCGCGTCTGCGATGCCTTCAGCAAGTTTTTTCATCTTTTCAAGTCCTTCGGCCCGCCAGGATTCATCCATGGCGCGGAAAGTGCCGGCGATGTTTACCTCGTCAGGAATGACGTTTGTAGCACCTAGGCCTTCGATTTTGCCGAAAGTCAATACCGAAGGAAGTTTTGGGTTCTTATTTCTGGAGATGATTTGTTGCATCGCTACGATGATGTGGGAGGCGATGACGATGGGGTCTATACAGGCGTCAGGCATAGCGCCGTGGCCACCTTTACCGATCACTTTAATATATAATTCATCCGTGCTGGCCATGTACATTCCCTCGCGGAAACCGATTTTGCCTACGGGGACATTGGTTGCGACGTGTTGTCCAAAAATGCTCGCCGGAGTCGGGTTTTGTAAAGCGCCTTCTTTAATCATGATGCTTGCTCCACCAGGGGCCTTTTCTTCGGCAGGTTGGAATAGTAATTTGATTGTGCCTTCGAATTCGTTACGGACCTTATGAAGGATTTGCGCCGTCCCTAAAAGGGAGGCGGTGTGTACGTCGTGTCCGCAGGCATGCATGACTCCTGGGTTTTTAGATTTATAGGGTACGTCGTTGGTTTCTTGTATGGGTAAGGCATCCATGTCGGCACGGAGTGCGACGACTTTTTTGTTTGGATTTTTTCCTTTGATTTCTGCGATGAGGCCGGTGGTGGCTATTTTATTGGCCTGAATACCCATCCGTTCAAGTTGTTCTAAAACATAAGCCTGCGTTTGAAATTCCTGATAGGAAAGTTCTGGATTCGCGTGAATATGGTGGCGATTAACCAGGGTGTCAGGGGTGATTTCTGCGGAAAGCTGTTTGATTTTTTCCAATAAAGAAGACATGGGCATTGGGTTCATTTATGCAAATCTACGAAATAGGACCTTAATCCGGGAATTCTTAACAAAAAAGCAACGCTAAGTGCTTCCTATTCAAGCGATTATTTTTTAAATTGATGAGCAAATTAAATCGGTTTGTCTATGGCTCAGAAAGTGTTAGTCTTAAATCAGGATTACAGTGCATTGACAATTTGTTCGATGCCTAAAGCTTTTCTCTTAGTGTATTTAAACAAAGCTGAATTAGTGGCGGAATCCACTACTGAAAAATTGCACTCCGTTTCGAAGACCTTTCCTTATCCTTCTGTTATCCGCTTACAACGTTATGTGTATTTTCCTTTTAAAGGCGTCATGTTAAATCGCCAAAACATCTTAAAGCGAGACAATCATACCTGTCAATATTGTGGGTCAAAAGATTTCTTGACAATGGACCATGTATTACCCAAATCACGACAGGGACGTACCTCCTGGGACAATTTAGTGACAGCCTGCAAGTATTGTAATTCCAAAAAAGGACACATGACTCCAGAAGAAGCAGGCATGGTTTTAGTACGCCAGCCATTTAGACCCTCTTTTGTTATGTTTTTGCGAAATTTTTCTGGAATTTTGGATCAACAATGGGCCCCGTTTGTGGGTGCTAAACTGGAGACCACCACATGAGTTTTAAAATATCGTTTATCGGTGCAGGAAATGTTACCTGGCACATCGCAAAGGCCTTAGAAAATGCCGGAAATTCAGTTCAAGAAGTCTTTAGTCGAGAGCCCTCGAAGGCAAAAGACCTCGTTTCCTATTTATACAATGCGAAAGTGCACGAAGATTTAGATTTTTCGGAATCTGCAGCCAGCGTTTTTTTCCTTTGTGTTCCAGAATCGGCTTACCCAGAAGTACTGAAAGAATTATTATTGCCTAAATACGCGACACTTGTCTTGGTCAGTGGCACATTTTCTTTAGCAGAAGCTAATTTACTCTATGATCCAGCACGAGAAAGCACAAACCAGATGGGCGTCTTTTTCCCTGTTCAGCATCTGGAGGCAGGCCGTCGAATCAAATTAGATCAAATGCCAATCTGCTTGGAAGTATTGGTGGAAGAAACCCAAAATACCTTAGTGGCTTTGGCAAAAGACATCACTGATGCGATGTATTTAGTCAATGGGGAAGAGCGTAAGAAGATACACAAGGCGATGCTATTAGCTGGAGTTTTAACTCAGAATCTGTGGTCCCACGCGCAAGAATTATTGCAATCGATAGAACTGGAACCAAGCCTTTTACACGGTCTGGTGCAACAACATGTCCAAGCATTCTTTACCGGTCATCCACTCTCGAAGGAAATTTCGGACCCACATTTACGCGAAGTAAATTTTCAAATCAATCAAATTCTGGAACGTAACCTTATTTAATGAGAGGACGGTCCATATTTTGAATCACAATGTTTTTTGCGAATCCAAGAACGGTAATGGTGCCGGCTTCTGATGGATAGAAATAGTATAAGCTGTCGCCAACCGTATTTTTCTGAATGGAGGGTGGGACGTCCTGTTTTTGGCTTAATGAATAATCTAAGGCATCCATCATCTCGATCATTTTCGCATCTTTGAATGACGCTTTTAGGGAGGAGGGAGCACCTATTCGAACGGTAATCTGAAGGGCTTTGGTCGCACTATCTAATTTTATTGCCCCCTTAGACTGGATTTCTTGCCCCCAAGTATCTACTTGATTGACGATATCTTGCGGCAAAACACGCTTCACCTGCCTCGCTTTCATCTCCCTAACGGCCGCAGCGGTATCGATACGTTTGGAAAAATCACAAGCTTGCAAGGCGATTAAAGCGAAAAGGAGTAAGGTGTGTTTCATCGTTTGGAGAATTTATGCAAAGGTATTCTAAACGAGGGCAAAGGGCAATGGATTTAATTACTATCTTTGTGACGTTTTTTAAAACCAAAATGTTATGCTGGAGCAGCTAGAGGCCATCCGAGAAAGATTTTTAGAAGTAGAACAACAAATTGCGATGCCAGAGGTGGTATCGGACTTGAAGAAATTCAAGACCTTGAGTAAAGAATACAAGGATTTGCAAAAGATCGTAGATCAATATATGGCTTACCAAAACTTGTTAGGCTCCATTGAGGAGGCAAAACAGGTGATCGCTACGGAAAAAGACGAAGATTTTCGCGATATGGCCAAGGCGGAATTAGAAGAGTTAGTTCCAGCAGAGAAGGAAATGCAAGAGGTTTTGAAGGAAATGTTAATTCCCCGCGATCCGAATGATTCCAAAGACTGTATCCTCGAGATACGCGCAGGAGCAGGGGGCGACGAGGCATCTATTTTTGCAGGAGACATCTTCCGAATGTACCAGCGATACGCAGAAAAGATGGGATGGACCTTCCAAATCATGGACTTCACAGAGGGTACCGCAGGTGGTTACAAAGAGATTATCGCCTCCGTTCAGGGCGAAGATGTATATGCCAAATTAAAGTTTGAATCCGGTGTTCACCGCGTTCAACGCGTTCCGGCGACAGAATCGGCTGGCCGTATTCACACTTCAGCTGCTTCCGTTGCCGTTTTGCCAGAGGCAGATGAGGTGGATGTTCAAATCAACATGAACGATATTCGCAAGGATACCTTCTGTTCATCTGGTGCAGGTGGTCAGTCCGTAAACACGACGTATTCTGCGGTGCGTGTGACCCACATCCCATCAGGTTTAGTGGTTCAGTGCCAGGATGAGCGTTCTCAAATCAAGAACTTTGACAAAGCGATGACGGTATTACGCTCTCGTTTATATGAAATCGAATTAGCAAAACGCAACGCAGAAATCGCAGGAAACCGTAAATCGATGGTAGGTTCAGGTGACCGTTCAGACAAAATCAGAACCTACAATTACCCTCAAGGCCGCGTTACTGATCACCGTATTGGCTTAACAGTATACAATCTGCCTGTCGTAATGGACGGTGAAATTGCTGACTTTATTGAGCAGTTGAGGATTGCGGAGAATGCGGAGAGGTTGACTGAAGGGGCGGTTTAAAAGGACTTTTTGCAAAATTGGCCTGCGTCATAATTTTCGCAAAAAGTCCTTTTAAACCTCTGGAAAAAATGGTGGCTAAAAATGGCCTTCGTCATATTTTGTCGCCACAATAAAAAAATTAAACTCTTGGTAAAAAAATGCAAATTTGCCTTCGTCATAATTTTCGCCAAAATTCCTTTTAAACCTTACTAAAGAGCTAGGGATATTTTTGAGTATTTCTTTACTCATAAAAAATGGGGACGTCTGTCCCCATTTTTTATTCTATATCCACACTCTATAATCTCCTATCTTTTTCCTTCTTCCTGTATTCCTACTCTGTGCTTTTTGCTTTGTACTTTGTGCTTTGATAAAAATGGCCATGTCCATTTTTATATCGCTCGTTCTAACTTAAAGCTAAAACTCGTACCCTTATCCACCTTGGAATGTACCGTAATCTTACTGCCATGCGCTTGAACGATGTGTTTGACGATGGAAAGTCCTAATCCTGTTCCGCCACTGAGTTTTGTCCGGCTTTTGTCTATTCGGTAAAAGCGTTCGAAAATGCGTGGTAAGTGTTTTTCGGGGATGCCTGGCCCATTGTCTTTAACGGTGATTTGGTAGGCTTTTTTGCGATCCTCGATGCTCACGGTCACTTTGCCATCTTGATTTCCGTATTTAATTCCATTGTCTACTAGGTTAACAAGCACCTGTTGTATACGTTGCGCATCCGCTTTTACATCAATGGCTGTATCGTCGCAGTTTAGTTGTAAGGTCACCCCTCGTTTTTTAGCCTTACTTTCTAATTGATCAAAAATGTCTTCGATGAGAGGTCTCAGGTTAATACGTTTCTTTTCAATTTTAATGGCCCCAGTTTCAATCTTAGAAACGGTTAATAGATCTTGAACTAATATATCCAGTCCGTCTA
Source organism: Cytophagaceae bacterium UBA7467 (assembly GCA_002479785.1). Classification (GTDB taxonomy): domain Bacteria; phylum Bacteroidota; class Bacteroidia; order Cytophagales; family Spirosomataceae; genus Aquirufa. Next base: position 1,837 of record DLPD01000026.1, on the reverse strand, counting down.
AACTTTTGGCGGCTTTTTCAAGGAATTTTTGGCGAATTTCTGGGCTTTCATCTGGATTGTCTAAGAGAGTATGGACAAAGCCCTGGGCCGCGAAAATAGGTGTTTTGAGTTCGTGGGATACGTCAGCCAGGAATTCTTGGCGGTAAACTGCGGCTTTTTTCAATTCTTTTACTTCATCTTCCGTGGTGGAAACGTAGGCAGTTAATTCTTTTTTTAAGAGTTCGATGGGATTTTCTTTTTGGACTAATTGCTTACGGGAAATGAGGGGGAAATTCTTTTTTTTAATCTGTTTGATTTGGTCATATAATTCGTTGACTTCTTTGAAGACGAGGTTGTCCAAGGCAAAAAAGATCAGGATGGATCCAAAAATCAATACACTGATAAAACTAACGAACAAGGTGGCAGAATCAGAGTGTGGAAGAAACGAAATAAAAGCGGTTGCCACCCCAGCGATGACAAAGGCTAATAAGACAGAAAGGTAGCGAGGACTTAGCATGCTTGAAATTACGGATAATTTTTAAATTGTTGTACCTTTGTGCTTTGATAAGATCGCATGGAATTAAATTTATTGACTGCCATTTCTCCGGTTGATGGTCGTTACCGCAAACAAACCGCCGCATTCGCTCCTTATTTTTCTGAATTTGGGTTAATCCAATACCGAGTGCGTGTTGAAATTGAATACTTTATTGCCTTGTGCGAGATTCCTTTGGCTCCTTTAAAAGGTTTTCCAAAGGAACATTATGCGGCATTGCGTGCGATGTACACCAATTTTACAGAAGCGGATGCGACCTGGATTAAGGAAACTGAAAAAGTGACAAACCATGATGTCAAGGCGGTGGAGTATTTTATCAAAGACCGCATGTTAGCTTTACCGGGCGATATGAGCCCTTTTGTGGAGTTTATTCACTTTGGCCTTACCTCTCAGGATATTAATAATACAGCGATTCCTTTGTCTCTGGCGGAGGCTCATCGTGACGTTATTTTGCCAGCCTATCAAGCGGTTGTAGCCACATTAGATGCCTATGCAACGGAATGGAAAGAAATTCCATTGTTGGCCCATACGCATGGACAACCGGCTTCTCCAACGCGTCTAGGAAAAGAAATGAAGGTGTTCGTCGAGCGTTTGAATCGTCAATTAGACCTGTTAGCGCAAGTTCCGTTTACGGGTAAATTTGGTGGAGCGACCGGTAATTTCAACGCACACCAGGTGTCATTCCCAGAGATCAACTGGCCTCAATTCGCGGCAAAATTACACGCGGATTTAGGTATTAAGCGTAGCCAGTACACGACTCAAATTGAGCATTACGATAATTTAGCTGCCTATTTTGATGGTCTGAAGCGTTTGGACACGATTTTGATTGACTTGTCAAGAGATATTTGGCAATATATCTCGATGGGCTATTTCAAACAAAAGAT
>DLPD01000026.1:0-245 GCA_002479785.1 Cytophagaceae bacterium UBA7467 | reverse complement strand
AACGTGGGAACGCCATTGGCGCACGTTTTAATCTCGTTGAATTCCTTGCAACGCGGTTTGGGTAAATTAGAATTGAACAATAGCAAAATACAACAGGATTTAGAAGATAACTGGGTGGTCATCGCAGAAGCGATTCAAACCGTATTGCGCCGTGAGGCATTCCCTAAGCCGTATGAGGCATTGAAAGACTTGACTCGCCACCACGGAAAGATTGACCAAGCTGTTTTCCACGCATTTATAGATGG
>DLPD01000015.1 GCA_002479785.1 Cytophagaceae bacterium UBA7467 | reverse complement strand
TCCACCGTCACACTCTTCGCTAAATTCCTCGGTTTATCCACATCCAATCCTCTCAATACTCCAATGTAGTAAGATAGAATCTGAGTCGGTATAACGGAGACAAGCGGTGCTAATAATTCGTCCGCTTCTGGAACTACCATCACGTGATCTGCCATACCGCGGATTAAGGTATCGCCTTCTGAAATAACCGCGATTACCATTCCTTTACGAGCTTTGATCTCTTGGATGTTAGATACAATTTTCTCGTAATACGCATCTTTCGTGGCGATGAATAATACCGGTAGGTTTTCATCTACTAAGGCGATAGGGCCGTGCTTCATTTCTGCCGCTGGATAACCTTCCGCGTGGATGTAGGAAATCTCTTTTAATTTCAAGGCACCTTCTAGGGCTACCGGGAAGTTGTATCCACGACCTAGGAATAAGAAGTCACGTGCGTCTGCGTAGTGCTTCGCTACTTCTTTAATAGATTCGTGCGTTTCTAGGACTGTTTTTACTTTGGAAGGAATCAGTGCTAGTTCTGCTAAGTAACGGTCGTATTCTGCCTCGGTAATCGTCTTCTTCTCGCGACCAATTTTGATGGCCATCATCGCCAACACCGTTAATTGTGCGGTGAAGGCTTTTGTACTTGCTACGCCAATCTCTGGTCCAGCGTGAGTGTAGGCGCCTGAGTGAGATAAACGGGCGATGGATGATCCTACTGCGTTTACCACCCCAAAAATAAAGGCACCTGCTTCTTTTGCTTTTTCGATAGCCACCAGTGTATCAGCTGTTTCCCCACTTTGGGAAATGGCAATTAATACATCGCCTTCGCCTACGACCGGATTTCTGTAACGGAATTCTGAGGCATATTCTACCTCTACTGGAATGCGGCAAAGAGTTTCGATCATGTATTCTGCGACTAAACCCGCGTGCCAGCTTGTTCCACAGGCCACGATGATGATCCGTTTTGCTTGAGAGAAAACGGACATGTGCTCTTCTACGCCTGCTAAAGTCAAGGTCAAATTCTCCATATCCAAACGCCCACGTAAACAGTCCGTTAAGCTACCTGGTTGGTCAAAAATCTCTTTCAACATGAAATGGTCGAAACCGCCCTTTTCGATTTGGGCTAATTCCATGTCTAATTGTTGGATATAGGGAGTAACCGGCTCATTGCCTAAGTTCTTCAGGATGATTTCATCGGGAGAAATGATGGCTAATTCGTAGTCGTTTACGTAGATAACTTTCTTGGTGTATTCGATGATTGGGGAAGCATCCGAGGCTAAAAAGTGCTCGCCTTCGCCTACACCGATCACTAGAGGTGATCCTTTACGAGCTGCGATCAAGCGATTCGGGAAACCTTCTTCCATCACGATGATCACATAAGCTCCCACGACGCGTTTTAACGCGATGCGCATGGCTTCTTCTAGAGAGGAATTGTTGTTGATTTGGATGTCTTCGATGAAGTTTACCAAAACCTCAGTGTCAGTCTCGCTCTTAAATGTGTAGCCTTTTTGGGCTAATTCTTGCTTTAAAGAAGCGTAGTTTTCGATGATGCCGTTGTGTACCAAAGTCAAACGGCCACTATTCGAGCTGTGCGGATGTGCATTCGCATCAGACGGCTCGCCGTGGGTTGCCCAGCGTGTGTGACCAATGCCGACTGTCGCTTCAGAAATGATTTTCTCCTCCCAAGCCTCAAGCTCAGCCACACGGCCTTTTTTCTTAAATGTGCAGACGTTTTCTCCGAATAATGCAATACCAGAACTGTCATATCCACGGTATTCTAGGCGCTTCAAACCCTTTAAAATAACGGGAAATGCTGGCTGTTTTCCGATGTACGCTACGATTCCACACATAAAAGATATAGTTTATATTTGTATTATTTAAATAATCGACTTTAGGGGGTTTTTAGCCCAATTTACCTAGCAAATATCTCCAATTAAGGGTATATTACCAAATATATCGGGCATATTTTACTTATCGGTTAAACTCGATTATAGGATTCTTCCGGGATGATTCCTCTGAGTCACGATTTTTGCCTATTTTCGTGACTCAGCTAACAAAGCTATTCAATCATTCACTATAAATTACATTTATGAAAAAAGTCCTTTTTTTAGGCTTCTTATTTTGTGCCTCATTCTCCCTCGTTGCTCAGGATTTACGTGTCGAACCTCTAAACTGGTGGGTAGGGATGAAGAATCCGAATTTACAATTATTGATTAAAGGTAAAGATCTATCAGGTGGTGTGGTGACTTCCACGAAGAAAGGGTTGAGCGTGAAAAAAGTAACGAATGGCGACAGCCCGAACTACCTTTTTGTTGACTTAGTGATAGCTCCCGGCGCGCAAGCTGGAATATATCCATTGGTCATCAAAAAGAACGGCTCAGTCATTCACACGATTAACTACAGTCTAGAGGCGCGTGCGAAAAACTCAGCGAATCGCCCGTCTTATTCTACCAAAGACGTCATTTACTTAATAACACCAGACCGCTTTGCGAACGGTAATCCGGCAAACGATAAAGTGGCGGGAATGCGCGATATGTCCTTGAATCGCAATGCTTTGTATGATCGCCATGGCGGAGATTTGCGCGGGATTTTAGACCATTTGGACTACATTAAAAATATGGGATTTACGGCTATCTGGAATATGCCGGAGGTGGAAAATGACCAAACCTTAGAAAGTTACCATGGATACGGCATCACGGATCATTACAAGATTGATCGCCGTTTTGGGACAAATGAAGACTACCGCGAGCTGGGGATGAAAACCCAAGCGAATGGGATGTATTTGATCAAAGATATTATTTTGAATCACTGTGGCAGCGGTCACTGGTGGATGGAGGATAAGCCGTTTAAGGATTGGATAAATTTTGGGGGGAAGTTTACGTCCACTACGCACCGTCGCGAAACGGTTCAAGATCCACATGTGTCTAAATACGATGCTAAATTACAGACGGAAGGTTGGTTTGTTCCTGCAATGCCGGATTTGAATCAGAAGAATCCGTTTATGCAAAAATACCTAATACAAAACACGATTTGGTGGATTGAATATGCCCATTTAGGGGGTCTTCGCATTGATACTTACCCGTATTCGACGAAAGAATTCGCGACGATGTGGTCAGATGCCGTGTTGAATGAATACCCGAATTTAAATATGGTGGGTGAAGAATGGTCTTCTAATCCGATTATCACTTCGTATTGGCAACGTGGAAAAATAAACCGCGATGGTTATAAATCCTCATTACCCGCTTTAATGGACTTCCCATTACAGAATGCAATTTCTGAGGCAATGAACGAAAATGATAAGGAATGGGGCAAAGGTTTGAACAAAATTTATAACGTTATTTCGAACGACTTGGTGTATGCGAATCCAGATAATTTGGTTGTTTTTGGAGATAACCACGACATGTCGCGTATTTATACACAAGTGAAACACGATCAAGCCTTATTGAAAATGGCAATGACCTATATTTTCACGACGCGTGGTATTCCGCAGGTGTTTTATGGTACAGAAATTTTAATGGCTAACCCTAAATCTTCTGAACACGGGGAGATTCGTGGGGACTTCCCAGGTGGCTGGGCAGGCGATGTGAAGAATGCGTTCACAGGTGCTAATATGACGGCAGATGAAAAGGCAATGCAAGAATTCTTCAAGAAAATCCTAACATGGAGAAAAGGTTCTGAGGCGATACACAAGGGTAAATTGTTACATTTTGGACCGGAAAATTCAGGAGAAGGTAACGGAGTTTACGTCTATTTCCGGTATACAGATAAGGCCAAAGTGATGGTAGTTCTAAACAAAAATGCGGATGCACGTGCCATCGACTTAAGTCATTATGAGGAAATATTGCCTGCAGGTGCCAAGGCGCATAATGTGATGGAATCGACGGATGTGGTATTTGGCAAAACTCTCAGCGTACCAGGTAAATCAGCTCAAATTTTTGAAATCCAATGAGAATTTTATTCTTCCTACTATTCACGTTCTCCGCTTTTGCACAAGTAACGACAGAAGAGATTTTTCCTACGGGAGATAAAGAGATTACTTTGATTTTTGATTTGAAGCTCGCGAAAGATTCGCGGGCTTCTGGTCTTTTAGGGAAAACGAGCGACGTCTTTTTATGGTCCGGAGCTGGCGATTCGGATGCAGGTGATGCCTTTAAGTACCAGCCAGTAGGCCAAACCAATTTTAGTGTTCCCTTCGACAAAGGCAAGATGACCTCTCTAGGCAACGATAAATGGTCCATTAAATTAACACCGCGTACTTATTTTAATGTTCCCGCTGGAAATCCGATAGTTAAGCTAGGATTATTGTTAAAAAGCGGGGATGGAAAAGCCCAGACGGAGGATTTTATTTTGAAATTGTATGTTGGATCTTACGCCTTGAAATGGCTTTCCCCTACGGAGTCGTTTACTTTAGCGGAGGCAGGAACATCCATTAACGTACGTGCGAAATTTTCAGCGACTTCATCGATCAGTTTGAAATCAGCCGGGACGGTTTTGTCAAGCTCAGCTTCCTCTGATTCCATCAATTATAGCTATGCTTTAGGGTCTGAAAAAGGCAAATTACACACCTTGATTTTAGAGGGGACTTCTGGTTCCAACACCCTAAAGGATTCCGTGCGAATTTTGACGAAGCCTCTAGTGGTTACGGAAGCTTTGCCTGCTGGAATTAAGGATGGAGTGAATTATGTGGGAAATAAGGTGGTGTTGTGTTTTTATGCCCCTTCGACTTCTTTCGTTTATGCGATAGGGGAGTTTTCAAATTGGTCAGCATTACCTGCCTATCTAATGAAACGTACCGCAGACGGGTTGCGTTATTGGATTGATTTAGGCGTTCAGGAAGCGGGAAAAGAAGTGGCCTATCAATATTGGGTGGATGGAAAATTAGCCGTAGCAGATCCGTTAACGGAGAAAATTTTAGATCCTAACAATGACGGATCGATTCCTGCCACTACCTATCCTTCTTTGAAAAAATACCCCACCGGAGCAAAAGGAATCGTATCGGTTTTTGAATCTGGTGCAACGCCTTACGTTTGGAAGACGACTTCGTTTACGCGTCCAGCGTCTTCGAACTTGCACGTGTATGAGTTATTAGTGCGTGATTTTGTGGCCGATCGTCGCTACAAAACGGTAGCGGATTCGCTAGGGTATTTGAAGAAACTAGGAATTAATGCGCTGGAATTAATGCCGGTGGCGGAGTTCTCCGGGAATGATTCTTGGGGGTATAATCCGATCTTTTATACCGCCCCGGACAAGGCCTATGGAACGAAGAACGATTTGAAATATTTGATCGATAAATGCCACGAAAATGGCATTGCGGTCATTATGGACATCGTGTTAAACCAAGCGGATTACGAGAACCCATACGTGAAGATGTATTGGGATGGAGCGAAACCTACCGCGACGAGTCCATTTTTTAATCCGACGGCGACGCATCCCTACAGTGTATTCTTTGATTTTAATCACGAGAGTCCGCACACGCAATGGTTAGTAGATGTGGTGACGAAGTTTTGGTTAGAGGAATACAGAATTGATGGCTATCGTTTTGATTTGTCCAAAGGCTTCACCCAAACCCCTTCCGGCTCAAATGTGGATCTTTGGGGGCAATACGACGCGTCACGTGTGAAGATTTGGAAACGAATTTATGATAAAATCCGCTCCTATGATGCGTCCGCTTATGTGGTTTTAGAACATTTTGCGGCAAACAATGAGGAGAACGAATTAGGTAATTACGGGATGCTTTTGTGGGGGAATAGCAAATTTGATATGGCTCGCGTCGCGCAAGGATATACCCAAGATTTAAGTAATGCCTCCTACAAAATGCGTGGTTTTACAAATCCAAGTGTGATGAGCTACATCGAGTCCCACGATGAAGAACGCCTCATGGTAGAAGTAACCAATGGAGGTAAAAAAGTCTTCACGGCCCAAGAAAAACTGGAACGAATGAAAATGGCCGCTGCCACTTTCTTTACAATTCCGGGACCTAAGATGATCTGGCAATTTGGGGAATTAGGCTATGACGTTTCGATTAATGATAATGGGCGCACAGGAACCAAGCCATTGAAATGGACTTACGCGCAGGATTCTGAGCGTGCTAAATTACTGAAAGTCTACCAGCAATTAGGGGCCTTGAAAACGAGTAAACCGATTTTCTCCACTACCGATTTTACAGTAGGTTCTTTATCAGCGGTGAAACGGAATTTGTTGACAAAGGGATCGGAGTACTTGCTGGTTTTAGCTAACCCGGATATCAATTCACAGGTCGTTTCAGCGAGTTTCCCTAAAACGGGCCTTTGGTACGATTATTTTAGTGGCAAGTCATTTGAAGTGAAAGATGCGGAGGCGAAGATGAATTTGCTGCCAGGGGAATTTCATTTGCTGACAAACGTGGCTTGGAACACGGCGAACCTTAATTTAGTGCCTTGGTCAACTCCTGATTTCAATATCATGGGAGTGGAGAATGAATCGCTGCAAGTGAAAGTATATCCGAACCCTGCACAAGAAATGGTTCAAGTAGATTGGGATTCAGAACTCGCAAACGAAACGATTTTACGTGTTTTAGATGCGCTGGGTCGTGAGGTAGTGCAGAAAAATCTGACTCAAACGAAGGGATTAAATACTACTATACTATCTACCCAAAACATGCCTAAAGGATTGTATTTCATTCAGTTAAACAATAGCAAAGCTAAACTTATTGTACAGTAATATGAAAAAAGTCGCCTTATTGCTGCTATTCGCTAGCCCACTTTTTGCCCAAACGAAAACGGATCTTTCGGGAGCTGCAAACCTGTTTGATATTCAATTTACCACACAAGAATTAGATACACTCTATTCAGATGTGGTGGATAATCTAGCGAATTACAAGGCGATGCACGCGCTTTCTTTGAATAATAATGTGCCGTTAAGTCTTTGGCAAAATCCCAAACTACCCGGTATGAAATTTGATCAGACGCAACGTCCGGTGGTTTGGCCATCTGTGAAAGCAACGCTGCCAAAAAACCGGAATGATTTAGCTTTTTATTCCATCGATCAACTGGCACATTTGATCAAGACGAAGCAAATTACCTCGGTCGCATTAACGCAATTTTTCATCGAGCGGATTAAGACGCACGGTCCTACCTTACAATGCGTGATTAGTCTGCAAGAGGAGGTGGCTTTAGCGCAAGCGCGTCAGGCGGACAAAGAAATTGCCACAGGTAAATACCGCGGATTGTTGCACGGAATTCCTTACGGTTTAAAGGATTTGTTTGCCGTGAAAGGCACGAAGACGACGTGGGGAGCTGCTCCTTACAAGGATCAAGTGATCGATGAAGATGCCTATGTCTATTCGAAATTGAAAGAGTCTGGAGCGGTTTTAGTCGCCAAATTTACCTTAGGCGCCTTAGCGATGGGCGATTATTGGTATGGCGGTAGAACGAAAAATCCCTGGAATTTGAATTACGGATCCTCCGGATCCTCTGCAGGATCTGCCTCCGCGACGGTGGCAGGTTTAGTTCCTTTTGCGATTGGGACAGAGACCTGGGGTAGTATCGTTTCCCCTTCCACGACCTGTGGAGCTACGGGATTGCGTCCCACTTTTGGGAGTATTTCTCGCTCGGGGGCGATGGCTTTGAGTTATTCCTTGGATAAAGTCGGTCCTATTTGCCGTTCTGCAAATGATGCGGCGATCGTGTTTCATTACTTGCACGGGACGGATGGTAAGGATTTAGCCGCTGTTAATATGCCCTTTAATTATCAGGCAAATCGCCCCATCAAAGGAATGAAAATTGCCTACGCTAAAAACTATTTTGATAAAATCAAAGACACCACCCGCAACGAGTGGAAGGTCTTAGCCGATCTGAAGAAGCAAGGCGTTCAATTAATTCCAGTGGAATTCCCAGACGAAAAGGCGTATCCATTTAACATCATGGACGTTGTGATAGGGGCTGAATGCGCGGCACAATTTGACGAGATGACGCGTAAAAATATCGACGATCAACTCACGCGCCAAACCAAATACGACTGGCCTAATCAATTCAGAACGGCTCGTTTTGTGCCGGCGGTAGAATACATAAACGCCCAACGCCACCGCTACTTGCTCATGCAACAGGTGAACGAAGTCCTTTCGCAATACGATGCGATTATTTGTCCTTCCCGCGGAGGCGGTAATCAATCAGCTATCACGAATTTAACAGGTCACCCGGTGGTCTGTGTTCCTACGGGGTTCGATTCGAAAAGCGGCTTACCTACGGGAATTTCCTTTGTAGGAAAGCTGTATGACGAAGGTACCTTGCTGCGCATTGCACAGTTTTACCAGGACCACACAGAACATGAAGAAATTCATCCTAAGCCCTTTCTCTAGTGCGATATCTCTTACTACTGCTCACTTTTACCACCTTCGCCCAAAAGTCCATTGCTCCTTTGGTCCGCTCTTCTGAGTCCATTACAGGACAAAAGGCGTACTTGAATACGCCCTATCATACAGCTGGAGACAAATTGTATATGGTGGGGCACCAAGATGGCACTTTCCCCCCTTTAGGATGGCACGTCAAAGATGAGATGGGCGGTATTTGGGCACATCCGATAAAATTATGGGATGGTTTTACGGCATCGTATATTCATCGTGGAGAGAAAGTCGCCCTACAACATGCCACGAAATTTATCAATTATCCTAATGCGAATGAGCATCGCTATGAAGGGGCTGAAATCGAGGTTAGTCGGTTGCAATTTGTGCCGGATGGTAAGTCAGCTATCTACGTAGAATATGCATTCGAAAATAAGACGAATCAGCCTCAGCCAATTCAGTTTACCATGGAAGCGATTTCGAACCTTCGACCGGTTTGGATAGGGGAGAGAACGGGGATGGTGGATTCGCAAGATCTGGTCAGTTTTGAGGATAATCAGGTGATTGCCAAAGACCAGAATAACCACTGGTTCGCCGTGATGAGTGCTTCTCAACAGGCCTCAGATCAGCAACAAGAGAAGGGAACTAAACCAAATACGGTAGTTTCAAAAACATCCTATTCGTTAAGCATTCCAGCGAGAGGAAAACGAATAATGGCTTTCGTTTTCGGCGGCTCATCTGTTTCTAAACAGGCTGCATTAGCAACGAATGCTAGTGTTCTTACCAATGGATACATATACGCACAAGCGAAAAAAGAACGCTTCGAGAAATTAGCCTCGCGTTCTGAAATCCAGCTTTCTGATCCCGTTTTAACGAAAACGTTACGCTGGTTAAAATACAATGCGGATTGGCTGATTAATGACGTCGATGGAATCGGTAGGGGCATCACAGCTGGGATGCCGGATTATCCTTGGTTTTTTGGCGGAGATATGACCTACTCCTTGCAAGGCTTGATCTCCTCTAGCCGAAAAGACGTCGCCTATAGTACCATTGATCTGATTGCTCATCTCTCCGAAAAAACCAATGGAAATGGTAGAATTGTTCACGAAGTAAGTACAAACGGAGCTGTTTACAATCCCGGAAATGTCAACGAAACGCCGCAGTTCGCATCATTAATTTACAAGGTCTATGCTTGGACCGGTGACAAAGCTTTTTTAGCGAGGTATTTCCCATTAGTGGAAAAAGGCCTCGAATGGTTAATGAAGCAGGATAAGGACCGTAATATGATTCCGGATGGCAATGGAATGATGGAAATTCATGGATTGGATTCGGAGATGATTGACGTGGCGGCTTATTCAGCGAAGGCTTTTTTGGATGCTTCCAAAATGGCGGAGGCCTTAGTCCGTGGGGATTTAGCCCGAGACTATTTAGCAAAATATACTGCCATTCGAGTAAAGATCAACCGTGATTTTTGGGTTCCTTCATCAAAATCTTTTGCGGACTTTAGTGGAACAAAAGAGCAGGCATTGCGATTAACAAATGACGCAATCGAACGAGCTCGCGGATTGAAAAATGACTGGGCAGTGGAGGAATTGCAGGCTTTGGAAAAACAGATTAGAGCAAACCCAGATACTTCGAAACGAGGTTTCGTCTTGCACCACAATTGGGTGGTGAATACGCCTATGGAGACGGGATTGGCTGATGCTGATAAAGCTTCACAAGCCCTGAAAACGGCAGAAAAGTTCCGCAATAAATTTGGGATGTATGTAACCGGAATTGATCGTTCCCAGAGTTCAGAAAAGGCAGAATCCTATGCAGCTAAAGTAGGAAAATCAGAATTCACCTATACCGGCACCGTCATGACTTTACCTACGGGCGTTCAGGCGATTTCCGAGAATAACTATGGAAACCCGAATGCGGCCTATGATTTAGTGCAACGGATGTTACGCACCTTTTCTTTTGCTTTGCCTGGATCGATGTATGAAGTTTCACCGGATTATGGCATGATGACGCAAGCCTGGAATAGTTATGCATTTGAGGTCCCAGTGATTCAACAGTTTTTTGGCATTCAACCTTTGGCCTATAAAAAGGAAATAAACCTAAAGCCCTCCTGGCCAGATTCACTGCGTTCCGGCTCGATTAAAAGAGTGGAAATAGGAGACAATTCGCTGGACATTTCTTACCAACGAACAACGAAAAAAAGCACCTATATTCTACGTCAGGCGAAGAGTTGGACGCTTTATTTTAGTCCCCAAACTGGTTCCTACAAGCGCTGGGTGTTAGACGGCAAAATCGTGAAACCGACGCTGGTCGATGGTCGACCTAGCCTTACTTTACAGGGTAGGAAACACCAGTTAGTGCTAGTGGAGTAGTTGTCACTTTGCGACTTAGATTTTGTTAGGTGATTTAGTATAAATTTCATAATTTTTAAATTTAGACCCACTTTATTCTGTATGAGAAAACTATTTTTATGTTTCCTGTTGTCCCCTCTATTGGCATTAGCACAACAAACTACTTCTGAGGAAGACCAAATCAAAGCGATTATTTTAAAAACCTTTTCTGCGATGAAATCGGTCGACTCCGTCGCCCTGAAATCTTGTTTCACCCCTACTGCATTACTCCAGATTAGTCAGGTAAAACCGGAAGGAAATGTAATCAGAGAAGTTTCGGCAGCTAAATTCATTCAAAATGTCAGGAGTAGAAAACCTGGTGAAATGGACGAACGTGTCCTTTCATGGGGACCTATTTTAGTAGATAAGGAAATGGCGATGGCTTGGGTGCCTTATGAGTTTTACTTAAATGGAAAGTTTACACATAAAGGAGTAGATGTGTTTTTATTCCATAAATCACAGAATGAATTTAAAATTCAGACGCTAATGTACACCATGCAGAGGTAGGAAAAAGCAGATAAATTCCCCAAATTGCGATAATCTAAACCAATAAAACAATGAAAAAAACAAAGTACTCTCTTCTGGCTGCATTAGTGGCCTTACAATCTTTTATGGCATTTAGCCAAGAAGTAGGTCAAGTAGAACGCTTGATTTCCCCTGAAGTTAAAGCAAATAATGAGGTCGTTTTTCGCCTTAAAGCACCCTCTGCAACTTCTGTGAAATTATCAGGAAATTGGATGCCTATGGTAGCGAACGCGAATGGGCAAGGTGCATCACGACAACTAGTGGAAATGACGAAAGACCAAGCTGGTGTTTGGACGGCAAATGTGCAAGCACTTGCTCCTGAATTATATGGCTATACTTTTATCGTGGATGGGGTAACTACCTTAGATCCATCAAACTTAAAAGTGGCTAGAGATGGAACGTTTCGTACAGAAAGTCTATTGTATGTAAACGGACCTGCTTCGGATTTGTATTGGGCAAAAACGGGTCCTAAAGGCAGTGTTCATCAGGTTTGGTATGATTCCAAATCGTTGAAATTGACGCGTAGAATGCAAATCTACACGCCGCCGGGATATGAAGATTCAAAGGAATCGTATCCAGTATTGTATCTCTTACATGGCGGAGGAGGAGATGAGGAAGCATGGCCTACCTTAGGAGTTGCCCCTCATATTTTGGATAACTTAATTAATTCCGGTCAAGCTAAACCAATGATTGTAGTGATGACCAATGGTAATCCAAATCAAGCAGCTGCGAATGTGATTAGCCCCGTGATTCCTACGTCTGATCTTCCAGTAGGAGGGATGGGCAGCATGTTGTTTGAGAAAAGTTTAGTAGCAGATGTGATTCCGTATATTGAAAATCACTTCCGTGTGAAGAAAAATAAAGAAAGCAGAGCTCTAACAGGCTTGAGTATGGGTGGTCTACAGACCATTAATACCACGTTTGAACATCCTAATCTATTTAATTATATAGGCGTGATGAGTATGGGATTCGCTGATTTAAGCCGTTTTGGAGTGAAGGTAGATGCTTCCCAAAGAGATCAACAAATTGAAGCACTCAAAAAAGCAAATCCAGCTCTATACTGGATTGCTTGTGGTAAGGATGATTTTTTAATTGAAAGTGTGGTGACCATGCGAAAAAAATTGGACGAACATGCGTTTCGTTATGTTTACCGCGAGAGCGAAGGAGGGCATACCTGGACAAATTGGCGTATCTATCTTACTGAATTTGCTAAAATGATTTTTAAATAAATTAGTAGGCACAACACTCTTTGTTTTCTCTAAAACACAAAAGGACATCTCATCACGAAATGTCCTTTTTTGTTGACCAGAGGTCGAAAAGTAGCCCCGGCAGGAATCGA
>DLPD01000029.1:204160-253846 GCA_002479785.1 Cytophagaceae bacterium UBA7467 | reverse complement strand
GCAGGTCATGGGGTGCCGGACTCTGATTCTACCTATGCAAATGTGACGGCGGATGACTATTATCAAAGTGTGGAAAACTACTATGCCATCGCGAAGAAATTAGGTGATGAGGTGGTGGTATTAGGTACGTCTTTTGGTGGTGCGATGTCGCTTGTTTTAGCGGCTAACCATCCCGAAATTAAAGCATTGATGCTCTACGGACCTTGCATTGCGATCAAAGATCCCAATGCGACCTTATTGGATAATCCGTGGGGATTACAAATGGCACATCTGATAACTGGCAGTGATTACCGGGATATTCCGGTGATGGCGCCGGGACATGCGGAGAATTGGAGTTTGCATTATCGACTAGAAGGTGTGGTGGCTGTGCAGAACTTATTGACACACGCGATGAAGAAGGAAGTCTTTGAAAAGGTGAAAATGCCTGTCTTTTTAGGCTATTATTACAAGGATGATGAACACCAGGATAATGTGGTTTCGGTGGATGCAATGAAAGAGATGTTTGAACAATTAGGTACGCCGGCGGGTTTAAAAAGGTCGGAGGCATTTCCCAATTCAGGCAACCACGTCATTACGTCGAACCTGCTAGGTAAATTAACGGATAAACCCATTGCGTCGTCAGAGGCTTTCTTGCGCGATGTGGTTAAATTAAATTGACATGGGTCCTACATTAATTTTATACGCGGTTCCTTTTTTCCTGTTTACGGTTCTTTTAGAATCCTATATCGTCTATAAAATGCACCGTGATTTTGTGGAGGCAAAGGATTCGATGACTTCGATCGGTTTAGGTCTTGGGAATTTAGGGATTGGATTTATGACGAAGGCCATTACTGCAGGGGCTTCGTTTTATGTGTATAATCATTGGCGATGGTTTGATTTAGGCCAAAGTTGGCCCGTATGGGTACTTGCCTTTTTTGGAGAGGATTTGACTTATTATTGGGTTCACCGCATCTCTCACGAGATTCGTTTTTATTGGGCTTCCCATATGGTGCACCATTCATCGCCTAAGTATAATTTAGCCGCAGCTTTGCGTCAAACTTGGACGGGTAATTTATCAGGCGGTTTTATTTTCTGGCTTTGGTTACCTTTAATGGGGGTACATCCATTTATCGTGATGTTCTTCCAGCAAACAAGTTTGTTATACCAATACTGGATTCACACGGAATTGATTAACAAGATGCCACGCTGGTTTGAATATATCTTGAATACGCCTTCACACCACCGGGTGCACCATGGGACAGATTTAGATTATTTAGATACCAATTATGCGGGGGTATTGATTATTTGGGATCGGATATTCGGTTCCTTTGTGAGCGAAAATCAACGACCTCATTATGGCCTAACCAAGCAGATTGAGAGCTATAATCCGGCTAAGATTGCGTTTTACGAATGGGTTCAAATAGGGAAAGATGTGGCCAACGCAAAAAGCGTGAGAGCAGTATTAGGTTATATTTTTGGGCCTCCTGGCTGGAGTGAAGATGGTAGTCGTTTAACAGTGGCGCAAATGCGCGAGCAACAGAAGAAATAATGGAGACGATTAAAACGATGGCTGAATTCGCCGCAGCGGGGGAGCAGCCGGAATTTCTTTTTTGGGTAGGCTGTGCAGGATCTTTCGATGACCGGCATAAGAAAGTAACCCGGGCCTTTGCGGAAATATTGCAAAAGCTAGGGATTAGTTTTGCTGTTTTAGGCACGGAGGAATCATGTACTGGTGATCCGGCTCGTCGTGCTGGAAATGAGTTTTTATTCCAGATGCAGGCCATGTCTAATATTGAGGTATTAAATCTATATTCCGTGAAGAAAATAGTGACGGCCTGTCCTCATTGTTTTAATACCTTAAAGAATGAATACCCTACGTTAGGTGGGAATTATGAGGTGATTCACCACAGCCAGCTTTTGGCAGAATTAATCAGTTCCGGAAAAATAAAAGCCTCCGACGGCTCTTCCTTAGAGCAAGTGGCCTACCACGATTCCTGCTACTTAGGCAGGGGAAATGGGATCTACGAGGCACCTCGCGAGATAATTTCTGGCTTAAAAAAGGAACTAATTGAACTGAAAAGTTGTAGAACAAAGGGCCTTTGCTGTGGAGCGGGTGGCGCACAAGTTTTCAAAGAGCCGGAAACGGGAGGCGAGGACGTGCAAGTGAAAAGAGTCCAGGAAATGGTCGATTCTGGCGTCAGCAAAGTGGCCCTAACATGTCCATTTTGCATGGTGATGGTCCAAGATGGGCTCAATAAAGTAGGAAAAGAAAAACACATCCAAGTAGTAGATTTAGCTGAATTAGTACAGCAATCGATGTAATCATATGTATTTACCCATTGAACAAATGCCTGATCATTCCCGTGTATGGGTTTATCAGGCAAACCGACCTTTTACGGAGTCAGAAACCCAAGCCATTCAGGACTATTTAGCCCCCGCTTTAACCCAATGGGCGGCACACGGTGCTGGATTAAATGCGTCCTTCGAAATTCGCTTTCAGCAAGTGATCGTCATCGCGGTGGATGAAACCGTGAATGCAGCTTCTGGCTGTTCTATCGATGCGTCGACGCGTTGGTTTAAGGAGATGGGAGCTAACCTAGGAATCGATTTCTTCGATCGCAGCACAGCAGTAGTGGAAGGTGACGAGCTAACCTTGATTCCTTTAGCAGGGTTAAAAAATAATCCAAAGTTAACGCCAACCGCTCAAATTATTCCCCTACAAACGGAGTCACTAGGCGCTTACCGCGCAGGCTGGCTGCAAACAGCAAACAACACGTGGTTACAACGTTATTTCGCATAAAATGGCAGAGGATTTAGTCAAAATTGAGGGAACACGTGCTGAAAAATACGCGTCTTTATTTCCCCAAATTCAATCGCTCCTAGCTGGAGAAACCGACAAATACGCCAACTTAGCCAATATCGCAGCGGCGGTGCATGAGGTGTTTGGTTTTTTCTGGGTAGGCTTTTATCTGACAAAAGAAGGTCAACTTGTATTAGGACCTTTCCAAGGCCCAGTGGCCTGTACTCGAATCCCCTTTCACAAAGGAGTTTGCGGACATGCCTATACAACAAAAGAGACGGTGCTAGTGCCGGATGTAGAGGCATTCCCAGGGCATATTGCCTGCGCTTCAGCCTCTAAATCGGAGATTGTCTTGCCAGCGATTGTGAATGGAGAAGTCGTACTGGTGTTTGATCTGGATTCAGATCAATTAGCAGACTTTTCTGAAGTGGATCAGCAAGGTCTAGAAAAAATTATTAGATTAATTGAGGAATCGTGGACTTGCTGGGTCTAGGCTAATCTAGCAATCACCGTTTCGCCACCTACTGGCTTGTCGTCGATGTTTACGCAGATTTCTGCATCTAATGGCAGATAGATATCAATTCGGCTACCGAATTTAATGAAACCAAATTCCGTTCCCTGAACAACGGCATCCCCCTCTTTCGCATACCAACAAATACGTTTGGCTAAGGCTCCTGCAATCTGACGGAATAGCACTTCTGTTCCATTTTCGTGCTTCACAACATAGGTAGTGCGCTCATTTTCGGTACTCGATTTTGGATGCCAAGCCACTAGGAATTTACCAGGGTGGTATTTGAAATAAGATACAATACCTGATATAGGGTTGAAATTCACGTGTACGTTGATAGGAGACATAAAGATCGAAACCTGACGGCGAGGACCCTTAAAATATTCTGTTTCGACGGTCTCCTCGATTACCACAACTTTACCATCTGCCGGAGCAATGATGTTTTTAGGATCTAGCACCGTGTGGCGCTTAGGAACGCGGAAAAACTGTAGGATTATCAAATAAAACAAGGAGGTGATTACTACGATACTCTCTCTCAAATACACATTTTCAGGGAAGAAATACGCAACCAGGCCATTAATACCTAATACGATGAGTAATGAAGTGAATAGTAGGGTACGTCCTTCTCTATGTAATGTCATGCGCTGAATGCTAAATAACCTTGTTAATTTGCAAAATTAGTTATTTTTGGGGACGCAACCACCATTCTATGCTAAAAAAAGCGAGTTCGTTCTTTTTGTTTGTTCTCCTAATTGGCTTTACAGTACAGGCACAGTTTATTAAGTGGCAAGAGGAAAATACCTCTAGCTTTTTGCGGCTAAATTTAAATACCCATGAAATTTCACGTTTTAACCCGAGGGACGGATGGATTCGACTAGATACAGTTCGGACGGAGAAAGTGAATTTTCAGGATCTAATGCCTACCTCAGAAGGAGTTCATGAATTTCGGATAAATAAAACCTCAACCTATTACTTGACCATACACTGCACGGGCCAAGTTTATCTTTTGGATAAGTCAAATTGGTCCTTGAAGCGATTGGATAAAACATTTTACAGAGGGATAAACTGTAAAAACGCTGTTTTTATGCGGGGTGATGAGTTGTATTCGTTTGGTGGATATGGGTTTTGGCATTCGTCTAATATATTAACCAAATATGATTTTATTGGAAAAGAATGGTTGTCAATTTCGGCAGATGGCGATGTTCCTTCCTCGATTTTTGACGGCTTGTTTGGTTATGCTCCAAAGAAAGATCGCTTCTACGTATTAAGTACGGTGGAAATGAATGATACCGAAAAGAAAACAGCCTTCAATCGAGACTTTGGGATGTATGAATTTGATTTTTTTAATCAAAAATTTACTCGTCTAGGGGAAATTAAATTGCAGGAGGTTCGAGATTTTTTGAAAACGAAAGAATCCAAACATTACCTTTTTACGGGCCGATATTTTATAATCGCCGACAAACCGAACGAGGAATATCCCTATGACACGATGCTTATCATTGATGTGGAAGATGATTTCAAAGTTTACCAATGGACAAATCCACATCGTATTTTCTTAAACACCCAGGGTGGAGAGGAAGTGGAAACCTATATGCGGGTGAATGGGGATAGTTTACTTTGGTCAAGTCAGATTGAAAGGACCGTTAATAGAGAAGCCACTTTTTCTCATTTATTGATCAGTCAAGTATTGCGAGAGTCTTCTTATTTAGGAACCTTAGACCAAAGTCCTTGGTATGAAAAGTTTTCCCTTGCCTTGGTTTCCCTTGCTGTGTTAATTTTATTAATTTTTGCCTTTCAATTGTACCGTCGTTATCAACGGAACAAACTAAAGAAATCGATCCGATTTATGTTAGGCGCAAATGAGCGGATGTTCTTGGACTTCTTGATTTTGAATTACGAGCAAGGTTTCGTGAATGGACATCAAATAATTGCCTTCTTTGGCAAACATAAAAGTTCTCCGGAATCGCAGCGTCAGTTTAGAGCAAAGTTGATTGAGAATTTTACAAAAACGTTAGGATTGCTGTTTATTGATCAAGAAATATTAGATGTTCAACTTGATGAGCGGGATCAACGAATGTTTACCTACCGTCTGCAGCCGGGAATCTACCAAAAACTGAAATCTCTTTAGTCTTTAAAGATGACTATGGGGTCTGTTTCGATGGTGTTGCTTTTGTTAAAAGCATTATCCCGGATAAAAATCTTAAACTTTAAGGTGTCATTTTTTGCCGTAAACTGCGGACTATACCCTTTGTAAAAAGCATAGACGAATTGGGTAGAATAATCAATGCTGCCTTCAATGGGTCCTGATTTTTGATTCGGTTTGAAGTTGAAATTCATCAAACCGCCTAAGGCCGGCGTTAA
The DNA here is from genome assembly GCA_002479785.1 of Cytophagaceae bacterium UBA7467. GTDB lineage: Bacteria > Bacteroidota > Bacteroidia > Cytophagales > Spirosomataceae > Aquirufa. The sequence goes on along the minus strand of DLPD01000029.1, from coordinate 248,198 downwards.
AGTGATAGGAATAAAGACCCCATTTTTTTGCAACATGACCTCCACTTCGAAATTGCGAAAATCCTTGTATTTAATGTCAGATTTTAATTGCGCTTCCGTTAGTCCTAAGTCTCCTTCTCCATCTTGAAAGTTAATGCTCATAATGACGGAATCAATTTTTGTCGTTCCTCCAAAACCGTCATTACTTGTTTTCGTGATCTTTTGAATCGATTTAAATGAAATCGTAGGCGTTGAGCTGAAGCTAGGTTCTTGTACACAAGCACCTAAACCTACAAATAGGATCGCTAGCATTCCGATTAAATTCCGCATTGATTCATTCGATTTTCCACAGTAAAGTTAATGATTTGCGTTAATTTTGCGCTACATCAGTAAAAATCAAATGGATCAAACGATCGCACAGCAAAGAGAGAGTTTAAAAAATCGGGTCTTGCACATGCAGGAAAGCGAATTTGAGGAGCTTGCTTTGGATGTCTTTCGTTTTCAGTATGCCCATAATACACTTTATCGGCAGTACGTTCAGCTTTCTGGACATTTAGCGGATGAGGTAGAACATTGGACTCAGATTCCTTTTTTACCTATTGAGTTATTTAAGAGCCACCTAATTTTAACGGGTACTCAGCCTGTTTTATTTTCCTTCGAAAGTTCAGGAACGACCGGTCAAATACCCTCGAAACACCCCGTTTGCGATCCAGGTTTTTATCAGGAAATTTCGAAAATCGCTTTTGAGCGCGAATACGGCCCATTAAGCGATTGCCATATTTTTGCCTTATTACCTTCCTATTTAGAGCGATCGACTTCCTCGCTGGTCTTCATGATGGATCATTTTATCAAGGCTTCCGGTTCGGAATTATCGGGTTTCTATTTGAATCAGTACGAAGAACTAGTGAAAGCTTTGCGCCAGGCATTAGCGACTGACAAGAAAGTGTGGCTGATGGGGGTGACCTTTGGTTTATTGGATTTAGTGGATTCGGGTATTGATTTGTCATTCTTGCGGGAACACAAAGATCGTTTGATCGTGATGGAGACGGGGGGGATGAAAGGTCGACGCGAAGAGTGGATACGCGATAAGGTGCACGCCTATTTACAAGAGAAGATGGGACTTGATTCGATTGCTTCTGAATATGGGATGACCGAATTATTTTCCCAGGGTTACGCTAAATCACAGGGTGTTTTTACGCCTGCTTATACGATGCGGGTTTGTTTGCGGGAGGTGGGCGACCCCTTTGCCCTTTTGACTCAGCCGCATAAAACGGGCGGGATTAAAGTGGCGGATTTGGGAAACATCGATTCCTGTTCATTTATTGAAACCAGGGATTTAGGGTCCTTAGAAGACGATGGCGTCAGGTTTAAAGTATTAGGTCGCTTCGATAATTCCGAGGTGCGCGGTTGCAGCCTGATGGTCTCAGGGATGGGGAACTAGCCACGATGAGCCGTCCTCGTAGAATTCATTTTTCCAAATAGGGACCTCCTGTTTTAAGGTATCAATCAACCATTCACAAGCTTTAAAGGCTTCAGCTCGGTGAACGGAAGTTACTCCGATCAAAACGGCAATATCTCCGATTTCCAGAGGTCCCGTTCTGTGAACTAAAGCAATACGCTCGATAGGCCACTTTTCGGCCGCTTGATCACATAATAATTCGATCTGCTTCAAGGCCATGGGAGGGTAGGCTTCCATCGTCAAAGCCTTGACGTCTTTTCCTTGGTTTTTATTTCGGATGGTACCAATAAATAGACAAATGCCACCCGCCACTGGATCCTGCAAGAATTGGTAGTAAGGGTCTATTGAAATCGCCTCTGCGCTTAAGTCGATTTTACGGATCATTTTCTGCTGTAGGTCAAATAACTGTATTGGTAGGCATTCTTTTCATCTGTCACCCCGCGTTCTTTTTCGGTGACAGTCCACTGATCCGCAGGAATTTCAGGAAAATAGGCATCACCCTCGAAAATATCGTGCAGCTGGGTGACCAAAATTTGATCCGCTACTGCTAAAGCTAAGGCATAGATCTCCGCACCTCCCACGATAAAGATATCTTCGCGACTGATTGACTTTGCCTTTAAGATGGCTTCTTCGATGGAATTCGTGCAAATAACCCCCTCAATTTGTAAGCCCGGTGTGCGCGAAATAACGATCGTTGTTCTGTTAGGGAGGGGCTTCCCAATGGAATCATAGGTTTTGCGCCCCATGATGATCACATGACCCGTGGTTAAGGCCTTGAATCTTTTCAGATCCGCCGGCAAATGCCAAATCAACTCATTGTTTTTTCCAATGACCCGGTTTTCATCAAAAGCTACGAGTATTTTTATCACGATTTCTACAATTTGTTGTCAAAAATAAGGGAATTTTTGGGTTCTGCCGAACCTTCATGAAAGTCTATTTTTTATTTTGGAAATCGACCTTAAAACGCTAACTTTGCACAATTTTGGAGCTTACCCAAGCACACCAAAAAACACATATCCTTTCAGAATTAAATTTATACCACCTGTGCCTAAAGATTCCTCGATTAAATCCGTCCTAATTATTGGTTCTGGTCCTATTGTGATCGGTCAAGCTTGTGAATTTGACTACTCTGGTTCCCAAGCAGCTCGTTCCTTACGGGAAGAAGGCATCGAGGTGATCTTGATTAATTCGAATCCGGCAACGATTATGACCGATCCGATGAATGCGGATCACGTTTATTTGAAGCCATTAGAGAAAGCATCGATTATTCACATTTTAGAAAATCACAAAATTGATGCCGTTTTGCCTACGATGGGAGGTCAAACTGCCTTGAACTTAGCGATTGATTGTGATGCGGCAGGGATTTGGGCCAAATACGGTGTGCGCATTATTGGGGTGGATATCAAAGCCATCGAAACGACGGAAGATCGCGAAAAATTCCGTTTGAAGATGTTAGAAATTGGGGTGGGCGTTTGTAAAGGACGTACGGCTCGCTCTTTCCTGGAAGGAAAAGAGATTGCACAGGAAACGGGATTCCCGCTTGTTATTCGTCCATCGTTTACCTTAGGTGGGACGGGTGGAGGTTTCGTTTATGATCCGAAAGATTTTGACGCAGCCTTGAACAAAGGTTTGCACGCCTCTCCCACACATGAGGTGTTAGTGGAGCAATCCATCATGGGTTGGCAAGAATATGAATTAGAACTTTTGCGCGATAATTTAGGGAACGTAATCATTATTTGTTCGATCGAAAATTTCGATCCAATGGGAATTCATACGGGAGATTCGATCACGGTGGCGCCAGCGATGACGCTTCCAGATACGATCTACCAACGCATGCGTGACATGGCCATCAAGATGATGAATGCCATCGGTCAGTTTGCTGGTGGATGTAATGTTCAGTTCTCATTGAATCCGGAAACAGATGAAATTATCGCGATCGAGATTAACCCACGGGTGTCTCGCTCTTCGGCTTTGGCCTCTAAAGCAACGGGTTATCCGATTGCAAAGATCGCTGCGAAAATGGCGATTGGTTATAATTTAGATGAATTAACAAACGCAATTACAGGAACGACATCCGCTTATTTCGAGCCGGCCCTAGACTACGTAATTGTGAAAGTACCTCGTTGGAATTTTGACAAATTCAAAGGCGCAGATCGTACCCTTGGATTGCAAATGAAATCTGTGGGTGAAACGATGGGTATTGGTCGTAACTTCCAAGAAGCTTTACAAAAAGCGTGTCAATCGCTCGAGATCAAGCGCAATGGTATGGGAGCTGATGGAAAAGAATTACGTGATCAGGATGCGATTTTGTACTCACTTGCTAACCCGACTTGGAACCGTTTATTTCACATCTATGATGCCTTTAAAATGGGCATTTCGTTCAAGACAATACAGCAATTAACAAAGATCAATAAATGGTTCTTGAACCAAATCGAAGACTTAGTGCGTGTGGAAAAAGAGATGGAGAAATACTCCATCCACAATATCCCTACAATTTTATTAGAAGAAGCGAAGCATAAAGGTTTTGCAGATCGCCAAATCGCTCACACGCTTCGTTGCTTAGAATCTGAGGTATACGACAAGCGCAATGCGGTTGGGATTAAGCGTATCTACAAATGCGTGGATACTTGCGCGGCAGAATTTGAAGCGAAGACTCCGTATTATTACTCCACTTTTGGTCAAGAAGGAGCCTCGGCTGTTTTAGATAACGAATCGGTTTCTACTGGACGTAAGAAAGTCGTCGTTCTGGGTTCAGGTCCTAACCGTATTGGTCAAGGAATTGAGTTTGACTACTCCTGCGTGCACGGTGTTTTAGCGGCGAAAGAAGCGGGTTACGAGACGATTATGATCAACTCGAATCCAGAAACGGTTTCGACGGACTTTGACATTGCAGATAAATTATACTTCGAACCGGTATTCTGGGAGCACGTATACGATATCATCCAACATGAGAAACCAGAAGGCGTGATCGTTCAATTAGGTGGCCAAACAGCCTTGAAATTAGCCGAGAAGCTTTCTAAATATGGCATTAAGATTTTAGGTACTTCCTTCGAAGCCTTGGATTTAGCGGAAGACCGCGGGGCTTTCTCGAGTTTGTTGAAAGATTTAGCTATTCCATACCCTAAGTTTGGTGTATGCGAAGATGCAGACAATGCGGTGGCGTTAGGTCGCGAATTAGGCTATCCATTATTAGTTCGTCCATCCTATGTATTAGGTGGTCAATCGATGAAAATTGTCATCAACGAACAAGAATTAGAGCAACATGTAGTGGATATCTTACGTGATATTCCAGGCAATAAAATTTTATTAGATCACTTCTTAGAGAATGCGATTGAGGCGGAGGCAGATGCGATCTGTGACGGCGAGGATGTGTATATTATCGGAATAATGGAACACATCGAACCTGCAGGTATTCACTCAGGTGACTCGCATTCGGTCTTGCCACCATTCGATTTATCGGAGCATGTGATGAAGCAAATTGAAGAACATACACGTAAAATTGCGGTGGCGTTAAAGACCAAAGGCTTATTGAACATCCAGTTCGCCGTAAAAGACGAAGTGGTGTATATCATCGAGGCGAATCCTCGTGCTTCTCGTACCGTTCCATTCATTTGCAAGGCTTACCAAGAGCCTTACGTGAATTATGCAACAAAAGTAATGTTAGGAGATAAGAAGGTAAAAGATTTCAATTTCAAACCGGTCAAAAAAGGATACGCAATCAAGATTCCTGTCTTTTCTTTCAGTAAATTCCCGAACGTAAACATGGAATTAGGGCCAGAAATGAAGTCAACAGGTGAGGCCATCTATTTCATCGATGATTTGAAAGATGATTTCTTTCGCAAAGTGTATGGTGAACGTAATTTATATCTAAGTAGGTAAGATGTTAAAACTTATTGCACTCGGTTTAGTTTTATACTATGTGGTGTTTCCATTGTTGCGGTTTTTGCTCAAAGGTTACGTCATCACGCAGGTGCACAAGAAAATGTCAGAGCATGATATTCGCTCGAGGCAGTCTGCTTCGAAAGCGCGAAAAGAGGGCAGTATTGATGTAGATTATGTGCCACCTAAAGCGAAAGCTAAAACAGATAATGTAGGGGGTGATTATGTTCCCTACGAAGAAATTAAAGAGTAAGATGCTTAGAGGAATAGTGGTTTATTTCTTGCTGCTTTTTTGTTTGTTAACGAAAGATGGACTTTCGTTAGCTCTTGATGTGTTGTGTGAAAAGAGTTCTATTTCAGCCGAGATGTCTTTCCAAGATACCTTGGAAGAAGATGGATCAGATGATTTTTTCGCTAGTGAAGGTTTTGGTCTACAATTAAACCAAAACCCCAATGACGGTTTTGCTGAAAGATTGATCTCTGATCATTACAGTGAATTTCCCCTTAACGTGCTCTTAGAGCAAGTGAGTCCCCCTCCTCGCATGGCCTAATACGCCTGCCTTATTGAAACAAAATCATAAAATCTTCTTGTAACGTATGCCTGAACAGCATACAATTAAACGGTATGAAAATATACGTCTATACGTCTATGTTTGTCTATCTCGTTTTTTATGGAGTAATCCAATCGAAGCATTATAAAAACCAGATAAACAGGACTTTGAAAGAGAGTGTTAAAATTGAAAAGCGAGTGGAGGTTAAGCAACAGCCAATGCCTTTTCAAACCCCTAAATACCAAATTAATCAACCCAACATGGACTGGGTGGATACTTTTAAAACGAAACCGTCTTCCTACAAACAACATGGAGGAAGACCAAACTAAGTAGATATGAGAAAATACGTTGTTGGTTTACTGCTTTTAACGGCCTGCACGGCTAAAAAAGAGGACGTTGTCGAGGTTCAAACGCTTGAAGTTTCCTCCCCCATTTCATTAGATACGACGATTCATCAAGAATTTGTGGCAGATATTCACGCCGTACAAAATGTGGAAATTCGCGCCAGGGTGAAGGGATATTTAGACCGAATTTTAGTGGATGAAGGAAAGCAGGTAAAGAGTGGACAAGTTATGTTTACCATCAACAGCCAGGAATATATCGCTGATTTAGCCCGTGCGAAAGCCATTTTAAGTCAAGCGTCAGCTGAATTAAAAGCGGAGGAATTAACCCTTGTCAATACGCGGTTGCTGGTAGATAAAAATGTGATTTCGAAAAACCAGTTAGCGATTTCGCTGGCAAAAGTAGATGGTTTGAGGGCGAAACGCGAGGAAGCCTTAGCCCATGTTCGGGCGGCTGAATTAAAAGTGGAGCACTCAAATATTCGGGCTCCTTTTGATGGAATGGTAGACCGATTACCCTTCAAGCGAGGTAGTTTAGTTGACGAAGGAACTTTATTAACAACGTTATCAGATAATCGAAATGTATACGCCTATTTTAATGTGTCGGAACAAGAATACCTTGCCTTCAGTGAGCAAGATGGAGTGAATAAATCAACCAGTGTAGATCTTGTATTAGCTAATGGAGAAACCTATCCTCAAAAGGGTGTGGTGGAAACGATAGAAGGAGAATTTGACAAGAATACCGGAAACATTGCGTTCCGTGCACGCTTTGCTAATCCAGATAAATTACTTCGTCACGGGGCCTCTGGTAAAGTACAAATGCCTAAAAAAGTGACAGGTTACTGGGCCATTCCTCAAAAATCCGTTTTTGAGATTCAAGAGAAAAGTTATGTGTTTGTAAAAGATGCTTCTGGCACGGTCAAAATGAAAAGCATTCAGCCTGACCTACGCATTCCTCATTTCTATTTAGTTAAAAATGGATTTTCTGCGAAAGACACCGTCTTGATCGAAGGAATTCAGCTGGTGAAACAAGGCCAAAAAATCAAGTCGACCTTCAAGCCAATGCGTCAATTATTAACGGATTATAAAGCCTTGTAATATGGTACAACAATTCATTACCCGACCGGTATTGTCGATCGTTGTATCGATCTTTATCGTGATTTTAGGGGTTATTGCGATGAAGCAATTGCCCATTACGCAATTCCCTGATATCGTTCCACCCGCAGTAACGGTCACTACGAAGTATACAGGTGCGAATGCAGAGGTTTGTGCAAAAGCCGTGGTGACTCCGCTTGAGCGGGCTATCAATGGGGTAGCCGGAATGACTTATATGACTTCTGTTTCAGGAAACGACGGGACCAGTATTATTCAGGTGTATTTTGAGGTAGGAACGGATCCGGATGTAGCCGCAGTTAACGTGCAAACTCGGGTGCAGACAGTTCTAGATGAGTTACCAGAAGAAGTGATTAAAGCTGGGGTAATTACGGAGAAAGAGGTAAACAGTATGTTACTATACGTGAACCTGTTGAGTGAGGATTCCGATATAGACGAGAAGTTTATTTACAATTTTGCTGACATCAATGTGCTTCCAGAACTAAAGCGTATTGACGGAGTAGGATTTGCGGATATTATGGGTCAAAGAGAATACGCTATGCGTATTTGGTTGCATCCGGATCGCTTGTTTGCTTATAAACTCTCAGCGGAAGATGTCATTCAGGCTTTGCGAAATCAAAACGTAGAGGCAGCTCCAGGAAAAATAGGGGAAAGTTCAGGTAAGCATCCACAGGCATTGCAGTACGTGATGCGTTATACGGGAAAGTTTACCCAGGTAGCCGAGTATGAAAACTTAGTCATTAAGGCCACGGAGACTGGCCAGATATTGCGATTAAAGGACGTAGCAGATGTGGAATTTGGGTCATTGGATTACGATGTGCTATCGAAAGAAAATGGCCGACCATCCGCTGCGATTTTATTAAAACAGCGTCCTGGCTCGAACGCAGCAGAGGTAATTGAGAATGTAAAGAAACGATTAGCGGAATTAAAGACAACCACTTTTCCTCCGGGGATGGGTTTTACGATTTCATATGACGTATCTCGTTTTTTAGATGCTTCGATACATGAGGTGATTAAGACTTTATTGGAAGCCTTTTTATTAGTGGCCCTCGTTGTATTTATTTTCTTACAAGACTGGCGCGCTACTTTAGTGCCCATTATTGCAGTACCGGTTTCTTTAGTAGGAACGTTCACGTTCATGTTAGCTTTCGGGTTCTCCATTAACTTATTGACCTTGTTCTCCTTGGTTTTAGCCATCGGTATTGTAGTCGATAATGCCATTGTGGTGGTGGAGGCGGTTCATGCCAAAATGGAGGAAAAAGATATGCCCGTTCTTGCTGCGACGCAGGAGGCAATGCATGAAATTTCAGGTGCCATTTTAGCGATTACCCTCGTGATGGGTGCGGTGTTCGTGCCAGTAGCATTTCTTTCTGGACCTATAGGTGTTTTCTTTCGGCAGTTCTCGGTTACGATGGCGATATCGATTGCACTTTCTGGTTTAACGGCTTTGACCTTAACTCCTGCGCTATGCGTGTTGTTATTGAAGAAGCCAGAGCACCATCAAAACAATGTATTGGGCAAATTCTTCCATGCATTCAATCAGCGCTACGATCAAATTGCCCAAAAGTATTTGGTTTGGGTGGGAGCTTTGATCAGTAAGCGATTAGTCATGTGGTTGATTTTGTTAGGATCGGTAGTAGGTACAATCATTCTATCTGGGATTGTACCTAGTGGATTTATTCCGTCAGAGGATCAAGGAACCCTTTATGTGAACGCAACAACTCCCGCTGGAGCTACGCTAGAGCGGACGGAGAGTGTGATGGATCAGGTATTTAAATCCATTAAAGGGGTGGATGCGATAGAGTCCTTCTCCACTTTAGCCGGTTTTAGTTTATTAACGGATGGATCAGGAGCTTCGTATGGTACGGGTATTATTACGTTGAAGCCTTGGGAGGAAAGGAAAGAGACTGTTGATGAATTAACCGAAATCATTCGTTCGAAAACAAGCGGCATTAAGGATGCCAGTATTCAGTTTTTCCCACCGCCGGCCGTTCCCGGTTTCGGTAATGCCTCAGGTTTTGAGTTTAGAATTCAGGATCGAAGTGGTTCGGGGGATCTTCAAAAGCTAGCCGCTGTATCGAATGATTTTGCCAAGAAACTCAACGAAACTCCGGAGATTCAAAACACCTTCTCCAGTTTCGACCCTAGTTTCCCGCAATATATGCTAGAAGTGGATCAGGAAGCGGCTGCCCAAAAAGGGGTGAATGTTCTCCCAGCCATGGATAACCTGCAAACGCTACTAGGTAGCTTTTATGCGACTAACTTCATTCGCTTTGGCCAAATGTACAAAGTAATGGTCCAAGTGGATCCGCGTTACCGGGCACATCCGGATGATGTATTGAAGTTTTATGCAAAAAATAAAGCAGGTGAAATGGTACCCTATTCTTCTTTTGTTAAAATGAAGCGGGTGTATGGGCCAGAACAATTCACTCGTTATAACATGTTTACTTCAGCGATGGTGAACGGCGAACCGGCACCAGGATTTAGCTCAGGAGCCGTATTGGATATCATTCGGGCGGAGGCCCTGAAAAGTTTACCGCGCGGATATACCCTGGAGTGGTCAGGGATGACGCGGGAAGAGGATTTAGCTGGGAACCAGGCTATTTTCATTTTCGCTATCTGCCTGCTATTCGTTTATTTATTGCTAGCCGCGCAATATGAATCTTTCTTATTGCCGTTCCCCGTTTTACTTTTCTTACCGATGGGTGCGATGGGAACTTATGCGTTCTTGTATTTATTTGGCCTACAAAATAACATCTATGCCCAAGTAGCGCTGGTTATGTTAATCGGTTTGCTAGGAAAGAATGCCATTCTGATTGTGGAGTTTGCGATTGCCAAACAGAAGGAAGGGGCTTCCATTATAGAGGCTGCTAAAGAGGGAGCCTTCTCTCGCTTGCGTCCTATTTTAATGACCTCTTTTGCCTTTGTGGCCGGATTAATACCGTTGATGATCGCCTCAGGCGCAGGAGCTATTGGAAACCGGACGATCGGTACGGCATCTGCAGGAGGTATGATTTTAGGTACGGTAGGAGGGTTATTGGTCATTCCGGGATTGTATGTGGTCTTCGCATCGCTCTCGGCTAAATTGTCTAAAAATGAAAAATAGGATTTATATCATCGGTTTATGCTTTGTCTTAGCCTCATGTACGAATGGGCTCATGCGTGAGCAGCGCAAGATAAGTGCCGAATTAGAGTCGTATCGAAGTACAGATTCGCAAACCTCTGTGTCGGATGTGCAGGAATGTTGGAAGCGAGATACGCTGTTAGTTCAGTTGATTGATTCCGTTTTAGTTAGAAGCAATGAAATTAAAATGGGCTTTTTACAGGTAGCGATGGCCAAGTCAGAATTTGGCTATCAAAGAGGTCTTCGCAAACCGACCGTAAGCGGGTTGGTTCAGCCTAGTTTGAGGCGTTTTGGAAAATATACCATGGATGGGGTGGGAAATTACGATACGCAGTTTTCGACCAATATTTCCAAAGATCAGATTATCCCAGAAAATCTGCCAGATCTGCAAATAGGAGTGCAAACGGCTTGGGAATTAGATATTTGGGGTAAGTTAGCCAAACGGAAAAAGGCCAGCGCCCTCCGTTATTTAGCCACCGAGTCTGGACAGCAATGGTTGATCACTTCGCTAGTCGCAGAAGTGGCTGGTGCTTACGGTCAGTTAATTGCCTTAGATAAGGAGCTCGATATTCTGAAAAATAATATTGGAATACAACGCAAGGCTTTCGAATTAGTTCAAGTACAGAAAGAAGCAGGTGCCGTGAATGAGTCCGCGGTACAACAACTGGAGGCACAATGGTTAAATTCACGAGCTCAAGAAGGAGGTGTATTGCAGCAAATCACCAGCTTAGAGAATGACATTCGCTTGCTGTTAAATAAACCGAATGCCCCCATTCATCGCTCTAAATTCCCTTTCCAATGTGCGCTGGATAGCAGTCTATTTGCCCATGTGAAAATTGACCAATTAGAGCGCAGACCAGATATCAAACAAGCTAAATTAAATTTGATGGCGGCATTTGAGACGAAGGAAAGTGCTTCTTTAGCCTTAAAACCTTCGATTGTATTATCGGGTATTTTAGGGGTTCAAGGATTTCAGCCGGCTTATTTATTTCAATTACCTGCCTCTATGGCCTATCAATTGTTAGGCGGAATCACGACGCCTTGGTTAAATCGTTCGGCAATAACGGCAGAGATGTTACGTTCTGAATCCCAATGGAAGTGGCAAGATATTGCCTATCAAAATGCGCTAGTGAAAGGCTATTTGGAATGGGATACACAGGTTCGGTCTTTGGCCTATTTACAAAAACAGCAGCAGCTAAAGCAACGGGAGGTGCTCTTAACGAAAGGAGCCATCAACACCGTAGGAACACTTTTTTTAACGGCAAATGCAAGTTATTTAGAAGTGTTAACCGCACAGCAAAATGCCTTGCGGTCTGAGTTAGAACTCTTGGAAATTTCTCGAAATCAATGGATGCGGGCCATTAATCTATACCGTGTGTTAGGAGGAGGCTGGTAAAACAAGTGATTCAATCACCCTAGGGAAATCCCGGTGCTCTAATACTTGGCCTTTTTTAGCGACATCTTCTGGAGTATCACTCGGTAACACGGGGAACGAACTCTGGAAGATCGTTGCGCCTTCATCATAATGCTCGTTCACATAGTGAATTGTAATCCCCGATTCTTTCTCGCCAGCAGCCACCACTGCTTCATGTACAAAATGGCCATACATGCCTTTCCCGCCAAATTTAGGCAACAAGGCCGGGTGAATATTGACGATACGTTGTGGGAATGCTTTCACGAAATCACTCGGAATTAACCACAAGAAGCCGGCCAAAATGATCCAATCCGTCCGTAACGATTGAACTTCTTTTAAAACGGTACCGTTCTTATAGGATTCTCTGTCAAAAACGCGGCAAGGCACGCCTAATCGCTCCGCTCGCTGAATAATCCCCGCAGAAGGGTTATTGCAGTAGATATGAGTGATGCGAACCTGATCGGATCCTTTGAAATGTTCGATGATTTTTTCGGCATTAGAACCCGAACCAGACGCAAATAAGACGAGATTTTTCAAAGGTTATCAGTTGTTTAATACAAATTTACATTCTTTCAGCTAAATTTAGTGTATGAAAATAGGGATCGTTTGTTATCCGACGTATGGCGGAAGTGGTGTGGTGGCGACCGAATTAGGGAAAGCATTGGCATTAGCGGGTCACCAAGTACACTTTATTACGTATACACAGCCTCCGCGTTTGGATATTTTTTCAGAAAATATCTTCTATCACGAGGTTTCTGTGGCGTCCTATCCTTTATTCGAATACCTTCCTTATGAGTCTGCTTTGGCTAGTAAAATGGTCGATGTGACGATTAACGAGAAGTTGGATTTAATCCACGTTCATTATGCGATTCCACATGCTTCGGCTGCCTATTTAGCTAAGCAAATTCTGAAATACAAAGGCATCCACGTACCTGTTATTACCACTTTGCACGGAACAGATATTACCTTGGTAGGGCGTGATCCGTCTTTTGAGCCCGTGGTTACGTTTTCGATTAACGAGTCAGATGGAGTAACGGCGGTGTCTGAGAGTTTAAAAAATGACACCTATGATGAATTTGAAATTTTAAGTAATATCGAAGTCATTCCTAATTTCATCGATTTGCAGCGTTTTCAAAAACGCTCCCACGAACAGTTTAAAAAGTCTCTTTGTCCTAATGGCGAGAAGTTATTAATGCATACGTCTAATTTTCGTGCCGTAAAACGTATCGAAGATGTGGTGCGCGTTTTTGCTCTCGTTCGCAAGAAGGTTCCATCTAAATTAGTTTTAATAGGGGACGGTCCTGAGCGTTCAGGCATCGAAGCTCTTTGTCGGGAGCTAGAAGTACAATGCGATGTTCGTTTCCTGGGAAAGATGGATGGAATCGAGGAGGCTCTTTCATTAGCAGATTTGTTTTTGCTAACCTCCGAGAAAGAGAGTTTTGGGTTAGCGGCTTTAGAGGCGATGGCCTGCGAAGTTCCGGTTATTTCATCGAATGCGGGTGGTATTCCGGAAGTGAATATCCATGGTGTAACAGGTTTTGTAAGTGAGATAGGCGATGTGAAGGATATGGCGGCGAATGCCATCAAAATGCTATCAGATCCTATATTGCATGACCAAATGAAGGCGAATGCCTTAGCTCGGGCTAAGGAATTTGATATTGTTAAAATTCTTCCTTTGTATGAACGCTATTATGAGCGCATTACCTCCAAAAGCTGGAAATTCCCTAAACAAAACGATTAACCTGACTGCGATCAGAGCAGTTTTCAAGAAGCGAAATCATCGATTTCCCGCTAGTAGGATCTTCAAATAAGGGCGCTATTTCTGCTAAAGGCGTCAAGATAAACTTGCGTTCTTCAATCCGCGGATGTGGGATGCTTAAGTCAGATTCAGCTAGGATGACATCTCCGTAAAACAAAATGTCTAAATCGAGCGTTCTGGGTCCCCAGCGTTCTTTGCGTTCTCTACCAAACTCCCGTTCTATTTCGAGTAATACTGTTAAACAGGCTTCGGGTTTCAGCTCGGTGCTGACAAGTAGTACTTGGTTTAAGAAGTCAGCTTGTGGGATAGGACCCCAGGCCTCGGTTTGGTAAATGGAGGAGTAAACGGAGATTTTTCCTATTTTTTTTTCAATAAGCGGGTAGGCTCCCTCGAAAATTTCCTTGGTATTTCCTAGATTGCCGCCTAAAGAGAGGAAGAGATGTTGAGTCATTCCTTAAAATTACGAAAAAAGCGCGATGCAATGAGTTATACCGCAGATGATTTACAACCTGGGATGCTTTTACTGGCGGAGCCTTTTTTAGAGGATCCCTCCTTTCACCGATCGGTGATTTTGCTTTGTGAGCATACGACGGCACATTCTTTTGGACTAGTCTTGAATAATAAGCAAGAGATTGTGTTTGATTCCTTTGTCGATGAAAAGGTGCTGGAGGACGTTCCCCTTTTTTCTGGTGGTCCGGTGGATCCCACCATTATGCAGTTTGTGCATCGGAGACCTGATTTAATTCCCGACGGCGTGTTGATAGGGCCCGGTATTTATTGGTCAGGAAGTTTCGAGGTGGCGATTGACAAAGTGGTGGCCGGGGAGATTGGATTTGATGAAATTAAATTTTTTATTGGTTACTCGGGTTGGGGAGCAGGTCAGCTAGAGCGCGAGGTGCGTTCGAATGCTTGGATTTTGCATCCGGGAAATGATAAATTAGTGTTTGATGAGCCGCATGATCGGTTGTGGAGAAAGATTTTGTATGCCAAAGGCGGGGACTTTCGTGTCCTCTCCACATATCCAGATGATCCTAATTTGAATTAAGAAATACGTGCCCAGTTAGTGGTGTCTTTGCGCTGGGTTCTGACTTGCTCTCGAATCATCGCATATTCGGATTTTTCGAGGTTCGGATCCTCGTCCAAGATTTTTTGGGCTGTTTCGCGAGCCACTTTGAGGATTTCACCGTCTTTGGCGAGATCAGCGATCATGAGATCGATGGCGCCACTTTGGCGTGTTCCTGTGATGTCGCCCGGTCCACGCAATTGCAAATCCACCTCTGCGATTTCGAAACCGTTATTGGTTTTCACCATCGTTTCGATCCGTTTCTTGGTATCCGCGCTGATTTTATAGCCCGTCATGAGAATGCAATAACTTTGTTCCGCACCCCTACCCACACGACCTCTGAGCTGGTGCAATTGCGATAAACCAAATCTTTCTGCACTTTCAATGACCATGATGGAGGCATTAGGCACGTTTACACCTACTTCAATCACCGTAGTGGCGACCATTATTTTAGTTTCATTCTTGACGAAACGAGCCATCTCCATGTCCTTGTCAGCGGGTTTCATTTTGCCATGCAAGATCCCCAAAGGTACTTCTGGGAAAGCGCGAGAAATGCTTTCATAGCCATCCATCAAATCTTTGAAGTCCATTTTTTCGGATTCCTCGATGAGTGGATAGACAATGTATATTTGGCGACCTTTGCTTAATTCATTTTGAATGAAGGCAAAGACTTGCAAGCGGTGAGAATCATATCGATGAGTCGTCTGAATCGGTTTGCGGCCCACGGGTAATTCGTTAATTATCGAAATATCTAAATCTCCATAGAGAGTCATCGCTAAAGTCCGTGGAATAGGCGTCGCCGTCATGACTAAAATGTGCGGGTGGAACTCCTTGTTCTTATCCCAAAGCTTTGCCCGCTGTGCTACCCCGAACCGGTGTTGTTCATCGATAATACACATTCCTAAATTCTTGAACTGTACGGAGTCCTCGAATAGAGCGTGTGTGCCCACTAAAATCTGTAATTTTCCGGATTGCAAGTCTTCGTGTAAGCCTACGCGGTCTTTCTTCTTCACCGAACCAGTCAATTTTGCGATTGTGATGCCTAGTAAATCAGCGAATTGTTTTAAACCTTGGTAATGTTGATCTGCCAAAATCTCCGTAGGTGCCATCAAACAGGCCTGAGCTCCATTATCAATCGCTAATAGCATTGAAATAAAGGCCACTATGGTTTTCCCAGATCCCACATCCCCCTGTAATAGTCGATTCATTTGCTTTCCGGATCGCATGTCCGCAAAAATCTCGCGAATTACCTGCTTCTGCGCATTGGTTAATTCGAAGGGTAGATGGTCTTGGTAAAATTTGGTTAATAACGCCGCGGAAGAAAAAACCTGACCCGGGAAGGCGACTTTGCGAACCAAATTCTGCTTGATTAAACGCAATTGATTGTAAAACAGCTCTTCGAATTTGAGTCGACGTCGAGCCTGGTGTAGCCAGGTTTCGCTTTGGGGTAAATGAATATGGTATAAGGCCTCTTGCTTTGAAATCAATTTAAACTGCGAGGTAACTTCCCCCGGCAAAGTCTCTCTGATGTAAGGAAACGCAATTTCTAATAAGTTTTTTTGCAGTGTCGCGATCGCCTTACTATCGATGTATTTTTTGCGCAATTTCTCTGTCAAAGGATAAACTGGCTGAAAATATTTACCCGAGGCTTGCTCCCCTTTATAGACTTCCATCTCTGGATGGGTCATCTGAATTGTACCGTTAAAGCTGGTGGGCTTGCCATAAAACAGGTAGTCTACACCGGTATTTAGTGATTTTTCGAGCCATTTCACCCCTTGAAACCAAACAATTTCAATGCAGCCGGTCGCATCACACACTTGTGCGACGATGCGTTGACGGTGGCCTGTTCCTATCTTTTCTTTGAAACGAATTCTACCCACAAACTGTGCATGGTCCATTTCGTCAGTGATGGAGGCGATGGGATGGACCACGGTGCGGTCTTCGTATCGAAACGGGAAATATTGAATCAAGTCACCGTAGGTGAACATCCCCAGTTCGGTCTGCAGTAGCGTCAGCTTCGCTGGGGTCATCCCACGGAGTTTGGCTAAATCAGTATCGAAAAAAGGTACAAGCGACATGCACGAAAAATTTTGTGAATTTAGGTATATTTACAAAACGATTGCGAATATAACCCCAAACATGAAGAGTTTTTTAGACCAAGAATTTGAATCCGACGGCTTTGTATTGAGCAATGTGGAAGATTTATTTAATTGGGCGAGGGCGAGTTCGCTTTGGCCGATGAGTTTTGGTTTAGCTTGTTGCGCGATCGAAATGATGCAAGCTTTTGCGTCAGGGTACGATTTAGACCGTTTTGGGGTGTTTCCACGGCCTTCCCCGCGTCAATCCGACGTGATGATTGTGGCGGGTACGGTGACGTTTAAAATGGCAGATCGCATTCGCCGCCTTTACGAACAAATGCCTGAACCCCGGTATGTGATATCCATGGGATCCTGCGCGAATTGTGGAGGTCCTTATTGGGAACACGGCTACCACGTGGTGAAAGGAGTGGATAAAATTATCCCAGTAGATGTTTATGTTCCGGGTTGCCCACCACGTCCTGAAGCACTTTTAGGGGGGATTATTAAATTACAACAAAAGATTAGTCAGGAGACCCTTGTGGCTCCTACACGCATATTAGAAGCCTTACATAAATAGGATGGAACTGGTAGCAATTCAAGCATTCTTGCAAGCGGAATTTGGTTTTGAATCCCAGTGGGAGGAGGAATTAAGTCGATTGACCTTACCTGCAGAGCATATTTTGCCAGTCTGTGCATTTTTGTGGAAAAATCCAGCCACCTATTTTGATTCTCTTTCCTGTATCACGGCCATCGATCAAGGGCCTGAGGCAGGTAAAATGGAAGTGATTTATACCCTTTATTCCATCCCGAATCATCTTTACTTGCATTTGCGTGTGATTTTAGATCGGGAAAAGCCTGTGGTTTCTTCTGTATCATCTGTTTGGAGAACAGCGGATTGGCATGAACGAGAAGCCTTTGATTTCTTTGGCATTCAATTTACAGATCATCCCGATTTGCGTAGAATATTGCTTCCAGAAGACTGGGAGGGACATCCATTGCGCAAAGATTATGTGGAGCAACCGAAATACCACGGGATTCAAGTGAAATACGATCGATGAAAATAGCCGGCTTTACCTTTATTCGAAATGCGGTGAAGAACGATTATGCCATCGTGGAAGCAATCACCTCTATTTTACCCATTTGCGACGAGTTTGTGGTCGCGGTAGGGAAGTCGGAAGATGAGACTTTGGCCTTAATTCAAGCGATTCCGTCGGAAAAAATCAAAATTGTGGAGACGGTCTGGGATGATTCCAAACGGGAAGGAGGCGCTACGTTTGCACTTGAGACCGACAAAGCGTTGCAAGCCATTTCCAAAGACATGGATTGGGCGTTCTATATCCAGGGTGATGAATGTGTGCACGAGTCAGATTTGCCTGTTGTGAAAGCGGCAATGGAGGCGAATTTGAGCGATTCGAACGTAGAAGGATTGCTTTTTCATTACCGACATTTTTACGGTTCTTATCAACATGTGGCGGTGTCACGCCGTTGGTATAGAAGAGAAATCAGAGTGGTGAAAATGCACCCTGGTGTTCATTCCTACAAGGACGCGCAAGGATTTAGAAAAGACGGGAAAAAACTGAAAGTGAAATTAATTCCTGCCTACATTAACCATTACGGCTGGGTAAAACCACCCGAAGGCCTAAACAACAAGGTGCGCAACTTTACGCAATTCTACCATGATGACGCTTGGTTAGCAGAAAATGTGCCGGCAGATTACCAGTTTGATTATGGCAATGCGGAACGCCTGTTTCGATTCGAAGGCACCCATCCAGCGGTTATGGCGGATCGAGTGGCTCGTTCCAACTGGCCTTTCTATTTCGACCCAGTCGAATTAGAAAAGAAAATGACCTTGCGCCGCAAGATTTTACAGAAAATTGAAGATCTCACCGGTTATCGAGTGGGCGAATACAAAAATTACCGAATGCTGTAATGGAAGAGTCGATTCAATTTTTCCCGGCATCCAAGGCGCCTAAAAACCCCTATTTCTCTATCCTTATTCCGAGTTGGAATAATTTGGCCTACCTGCAATTATGTATCGAGGCCATCCGAAAACATTCGACCACTTCCTTTGAAATCATTTTGCATTTAAATGAGGCGAAAGATGGCTCTAAAGAATGGGTGGAATCCCAAGATGATATCGCCTTTTCGTATAGCCCTATCAATGTGGGTGTTTGCTATGCAATGAATGCGATGGTCAAACTGGCACACGCAGATTATTTCTTGTACTTGAATGATGATATGTATGTGTTGCCAAATTGGGACGGGTACCTGAAAGAGGAAATTGAACATATCGGGCACACGGAATTCTTTTTATCGGCCACCGCAATCGAGCCTAAAGCCCAAAGTGCTTGTTCAATTCAGGCAGATTATGGCCGTTCTTTAGCCACTTTCGAGGAAGCGAGATTACTGGAAACCTATGCCTTTTTACCTTTTGCAGATTGGCAAGGAGCGACTTGGCCTCCTAATGTGGTGCATCGTTCCCTTTGGGATAAAGTGGGAGGTTATTCGAATGAATTCACGCCTGGAATGTACTCAGATCCAGACTTTTCCATGAAATGTTGGCAGGCAGGCGTTCGCTTGTTTAAAGGGATTTCTCGCAGTAGAGTCTATCATTTTGGATCGATTTCCGTGAAGCGTGTAAAGCAGAACAAGGGATATTACCAGTTTATCCGCAAATGGGGGATGACCTCATCAACTCTGTCAAAATATTACCTGCGTCGTGGGGATACATTCGATGGTCCTTTAGTTCAGCGCCCCATTCCGTTTGCAGTGACTTTAAAAAATCTGTACTACCGATTAAGTCTTCCGTTTAGAAAATAGAAAACAGTAATTTAAAGCTGTAGAGGAAACTGCCTAACGCCGATTTTCCTTTGTAAGCTAACATCGCTCGGTGGTGTCTAGCGACGGTGAGAAATCTTCGGATACGCGCCAAGATGCCAGTTGAAGCAAAATCCTGAGCTAAATCTTGCAAAATTTCCTGTTCCACGCCTGCAGGACAACGTTCTGCTAGTAGTGAAAGTCGTTTTACAATCCGCGCGTTTCGCTCCTCTCTCGTAGTATAATTCTTCTTCCCTTTGCTTAAATCTGCCCCCATCGTGTTGCTACTGTGTTGGCGATAGTTTACTAAAGTCGCTGGGAAATAGGCAACCCCTTTCAGTGATGCAGCCGCAAAACCCAGGACGTAATCGTGTCCCACATAATCCGGGAAAGGCAAAGCTATGTCGATGATTTCGCGCTTAAAGAGCATGGCGTGCCCCATAGCTTTGGTCCCAAAAACATAGTGCAAAGCTGTCGGATAATCGCACAGATGATTTCGATCGGAGAATTTTCCGGTGACAGTGCCGGCAGCATTGGTCAAAGCAGAATCCGCATAAATCAACGAATGAGAACCAATGGCACTCGCCAACAAACTGATTTTATCCGACATCCACACATCGTCCTGATCCGAAAGAGCAATCAGTTCGCCTTTTGCGGCCCTAATTCCGGTTTCGAAGGTGGATAATAAGCCTTGGTTTACTGGGTTTGAAATCAACCGAATTCGCTCGTCTTGCGAGGCATATTCCTGCAAAATTGCCGGAGAAGAATCCCTCGAAGCGTCGTCCACAAATACAAATTCCAAAGATGGGTAGCTTTGAGCCAGCAAACTGTCCACTTGTTCCCGGAGGTATTTTTCCCCGTTATAGGTGGCCATCACAATGGAAATTAAGGGCGACATTCGGATATTGTTTCTGAAAATTGTCGTAATTTGACCAAAATTTCGATAAAAAGCCGCATTGAAAACATATTTTCGCCTATTAAGCTATGCCGTTTCGATCCGAAAGTATGTATTGCCATACTTCGGTTTTTCCTTGCTAGCTAGTTTGTTCGGCATTTTGAATTTCACTTTGCTGATCCCCTTGTTGAACGTCCTGTTCAATCAGTCAGCCCCTGAGAATATTCAGATTTACCGCGTTTTACCCGCTTTTTCACTAACGCCATCCTATTTCTCGTTCTTGTTTAATCACTATTTCTATGGTGCTTTGGAGAATTTTGGCCGAATAGGGGCGTTGAAATATGCCTGTGGGGCCATTATGCTTTCGGTTATTTTGTCAAATTTCTTTCGGTATTTTTCCCAAAGAGTCCTCAAAACGGTCGAAGCTGATACGATCGCTTCTTTGCGTCAAGCTGTTTTTGAACGGGCGATTCGCCTAGATTTGAGCTATTTTACGGAGCAGAAAAAGGGTAACCTGATGTCCCGTTTAACAACAGACGTTCAGGAAGTGGAGAATAGCATCGGTCGCGCCTTTACGGCGACTTTTAAAGAGATCTTTACACTGATTTTATTCTTCGTTTTTCTGGCGAGTATGTCGGTGAAACTGACTTTGTTTTCGTTAATCATTTTGCCTCTTTCGGGGTCGGTAATTGCGACGATTACCAGACGTTTACGCCGCGCCGCAGGGGAGGTTCAACAGCATTTGAGCGGAATTATCAGCTTATTGGACGAGACATTCGGAGCGATGCGGGTGGTGAAAGCCTTTCGGGCAGAGAAGATGATGGATGCGCGTTTCCAAGCCGGAAATGATCGCTACCGCAATTCCCTTCTGAAAATGGTATTCCGTCAAGAGCTAACTTCTCCTACCTCTGAGAGTTTAGGGGTCTTAGTCGTGACTGGGATTTTATTGTATGGGGGTAGTTTAGTTATTAGTGGCGAAGGAGAATTATCCGCTTCGACATTCATTGCCTTTATCGCGACTTTTTCGCAGGTAATGCGGCCAGCGAAAGCCATCGCGGATGCATTCAGTGGAATTCAGCGTGGGGTTGCTTCGGCAGATCGCATTATTGAAATTTTGGATACAGAATCTGAAATCGTAGCAGAAGAGCCGATAACTAGAGTGCAGGAATTTACAGATAAAATCAGCTTCCAGCAAGTTGGTTTCGAATATGTGAAGGGTCGCTCTGTATTGAAAGAAGTGAGTTTCGATATTCCCAAAGGTAAGACCATTGCATTGGTGGGTGCTTCCGGCGGAGGGAAGTCTACCTTGGCGGATTTATTGCCTCGTTTTTACGATCCAACCTCAGGTGTCATAACCTTGGATGGAGTGCCGCTGAAAAACATTCTTTTGGATGACTTGAGAGGCTTGATGGGGATTGTGACTCAGGAATCAGTCTTGTTCAATGATACGATATTTAATAATATCGCTTTTGGGACGGACGCCACGCTAGAAGAGGTGCAGGCGGCGGCGAAGATTGCCAATGCACACGATTTTATTTCAGCGAATCCGGAAGGTTACGAAACAGTAATCGGTGATAGAGGTTCTAAATTATCAGGGGGCCAAAGACAACGCATTTCCATCGCCCGTGCCGTTTTGAAAAATCCACCTATCTTGATACTTGATGAGGCCACCAGTGCCTTGGATAATGAATCTGAAAAGTTAGTTCAGGAGGCATTAAGCCATTTGATGGAGAATCGCACAGTATTAGTCATTGCGCACCGTTTGTCTACAATTCAACACGCTGACCAAATTTTAGTCGTACAACAAGGTAAAATCATCGAACGGGGTACACACGAAGAATTGATGAAGATCGAGAAAGGGGCCTACGCGGTTTTGGCACAAGGTATTACAGCCTAATTTTTACACATTTTATTAGCTTATCCGTCTGCAAAAAAGTAATTTTGCAGTCGAATTTATATACAAAAATTTGTTTCTAGATACCATGTCACAAGCACAATTAGCCCAAAGAATTCAAGCATTAGAAGAATCCTCTACCTTAGGGATGACGAAAAAAGCGCGCGAATTAGCAGCTCAAGGTCACAAAGTAATCAGTCTTTCCGTAGGGGAGCCTGACTTTAAAACACCTGCTCACATCTGTGAGGCAGCAAAAAAGGCAATTGATGACGGTTTTCATGGGTATTCGCCGGTAGCAGGTTATCCAGACTTGCGTATGGCGATTGCGAATAAATTAAAGCGTGATAATAACCTAGAGTGGGGTTCTGAAAATATCGTGGTAAGCACGGGTGCAAAACACTCATTAGCGAACGCGATTGCCGCATTAATTAACCCAGGTGATGAAGTGATCATCTTCTCCCCTTATTGGGTGTCCTACTCAGAGATGGTAAAATTAGCGGAAGGTACGTCGGTCATCGTTCAAGGTGCTTTTGAAAATAATTTCAAAGTAACTCCAGAACAATTCGAAGCAGCGATCACTCCTAAAACGAAAATGGTGATGTTCGCATCTCCTAATAACCCTACAGGATCCGTTTACACAGAATCAGAATTACGTGATATTGCAAATGTGGTAGCGCGTCATGAAAATATCTTCGTCCTAGCGGATGAAATCTACGAGTACATCAACTTTACCCAAGGTGGACACTTCTCCATCGGCTCTATTCCAGAAATCAAGGATCGCGTGATCACGGTAAACGGTGTAGCGAAAGGTCACGCGATGACGGGTTGGAGAATTGGTTTTATCGCGGCGGCTAAATGGATTGCTGACGGAATAGAGAAATTACAAGGTCAAGTGACTTCAGGTACAAACTCCATCGCTCAAAAAGCAGCAGTAGCGGCCTTCAACGGTAGCTTGGATCACGCTTATGAAATGAAAGCGGCATACGATCGCCGTCGTAAGTTAGTGGTAGAAAAATTACGGGAGATCCCAGGTTTTAAAGTAAATATGCCAGATGGCGCATTCTACGCGTTCCCAGATATTTCGTACTATTTTGGTAAGACTGACGGAACAACGGTGATTAAAGATTCAGATGATTTCTGTTCTTGGTTATTAGCGGATGCTTTTGTGGCGACAGTAGCGGGTTCTGGTTTCGGAGCACCGGATTGTATGCGCATTTCTACGGCTGCTGCTGATGATCAATTGCTAGAAGCTTGCGATCGCATCAAGGCTGCCGTTGCTAAATTAAAATAAGATGGGAATCGCGTCCATTATTGTCTTTGTTGTAGGGTATTTAGCTATTACTTTAGAGCATCCCTTAAAGATTAATAAAACGGCTACAGCCTTAGTAACAGGTGTACTAGTTTGGACAATTTATGCGATTTCAACAGGAGATGCCGCTGAATTAGGTCATCACTTAGCCTCTACTTCGGAGATTTTATTCTTCTTGTTAGGAGCGATGACGCTGGTGGAATTAGTGGATGCTCACCAGGGTTTCTACTTCGTCTCTCGAATGATTAAAACGGATAAGGTGATTAAACTGCTTTGGATAGTGGGTTTAATCACCTTTTTTATGTCCGCTGTTTTGGACAATTTGACCACGGCAATCGTGATGGTTACCTTGCTACGCAAGTTGATTAGTAATAAAGAAACCCGAAAGTATTTTGTGGGAATCGTGGTAATCGCGGCGAACGCTGGTGGTGCTTGGTCGCCGATCGGTGACGTGACCACGACGATGTTATGGATCGGAGGTCAAGTTTCGGCTACGGGTATAATTCAAAGCTTGTTATTGCCCTCTTTAGTTGCGTTATTGGTGCCCTTGGTGATGGCTTCCTATGTCTTGAAAAATCACGCAATTGGTCAATCTGCAACGTCCGTAACCTTAAGTTCGACAGAACAACGCGATGGGAAAATCATGCTTTTTGCTGGGGCAGGTTCTTTGATAGGTGTTCCAATTTTCAAAACCTTAACACACTTGCCGCCTTACATGGGAATTTTATTAGCCCTGGGTTTGGTATGGATTTTATCCGAAATCTTGCATTCAGAGAAAGACGAGGAGGCGAAGAAGCATTTGAGTGTGGGGTACGCCTTGACGAAAATCGATACTTCCAGTATTCTCTTTTTCTTAGGTATTCTTCTCGCTATTGGTGGATTGGAATCCTTTGGCTATTTACATGCGCTCTCAGATCAACTAGCACACGCATTAGGAAATCAAAATTTAATTGTCACCATCATTGGTTTAGCCTCTGCGGTAGTCGATAATGTGCCTTTAGTAGCTGCCACGATGGGGATGTATTCGCTGACTGATTTTCCCATGGACCACGAAATGTGGGAATACCTCGCTTTTTGTGCCGGAACAGGGGGTAGCATCCTAATTATTGGATCCGCAGCTGGAGTGGCGGTGATGGGAATGGAGAAAATCGAATTCGGCTGGTACCTAAAAAAAATAGGCCTTTTAGCCTTACTTGGTTATTTCGCAGGCGCAGGATTGTATCTGCTGCTACACTAAAATCCAATCGACATACTGGCACCGTAATACGCAGGTGCCACTTGAGGAGTCAAGGTAAAACGATTCAGTTTTTGCCATTGATGACGTACCTTCGGGTATACTAGATAGGCTAATTCTGCCGAAGCGATACCTATCGCAGACCCCATCAATACATCCGTAACCCAATGTTTATTGTTAGCGATACGCAATGCGCCAGTAGCTGCCGCTAGTGTATAGCCCGCAATGACAAATTCAGGATGGGTATCACGGTATTCGTGGGCTAAAATGGTGGCTCCGAAAAAAGCAGTCGCCGTATGTCCAGATGGAAAGGTGTTTTCAGTGCCATCCGGTCTTGCTTCGGTGATCAATCCTTTTAATCCATGTGTGGCTGCTACATAAATTCCGGTACCCAGAATAAAAACTCCTGCTTGATCAAAAGCCTCTTCTTTGCTCTTATAATTAGCGATATTCAAGCCCACATACATCGCAGCAGGCCCATATTGGATATAATCATCCAACGGAGTTACACGACCTTGTCCTACGATTTTTGTTTGAATTTGCTTCGCAAAAGGATTGTACGTTAATCCACTCGCAATCCCTAACGCTAAGGGAGTCTTCCACTTTTTAAAAGATGGTTTCTCTGCATGAGCAGAAAAGGTGACCAGGATTATCAGGGCGATGACTCTCATTATTTTTCGGCTAAAAGGCTTTGGATCGTATGTTCAAAATCAGAAATCCAATCGGCATAATATTTTCCTGTTCCCGGGCCAGAGAATCCGGTGTGTATTTCTCTCACGATGCCTTTTTTGTCAATGATGAACGTAGTAGGATAGCCGTTCATTTTACTTAGCATCGGTAAAACTTTCTCGATGGTTTTATCCTCTGCTGTTCCAGCAAAAAGCAATGGATAGGTGATATCGATTTTCTTTTGGAAATTATTGATTTTAGGACCTGCGATGGCTATGTCCGGTGAATTCTCAAACGCAATGCCGATTACTTCCACGCCTTTGTCTTTGTATTTTTTGTAAAAAGGGGCTAAATAACGAGATTCATCTAAGCAATTAGGGCACCAAGATCCCATTAATTCAATCACGATGACTTTGTTTTTAAAGCGTTCATCTTGAAGGCTAATTTGTTCGCCAGAAGTAGTAGGTAATTTAAAATCAATGCGATCGAATCCCGGTTTCAAAAAGCTAAGTTTCTTTACATCGGGCAGGGCAGCAGCAGGGTCTAATTTTCCGTCAACTGTTCTAACTCCACTCAATCCGGAAGTGAACCGTCCCTTAAACTGGGTGCCGCTCACTTTCGCACGTAACATGTTAACCCCACTTCCATCGAAATAGCTTAGAAATAAACTATCTCCACTTACATTGCCCTGTAAAAAACGGTAGTCGCCGGATGTTCGAAGAAAAGTACCGGTCACTTGGTTACCTTTTTGTTCAAAAACGCCTACGCCTGGGCTGTGGTTTGTCGCATCACTGTAAAAATCTGACATCCACTTACCGCTGACATTCACGGAAGCTGGTTGTAAGTTCAAAAAGCGGTCTGCAGAACTCGCTTGAGCAGAAACAGAAAGGCGATAAGCAGTTTTGCCATTTCTTTTTTTGACGAAAAAGCCCTTCATTTCGGTCGTTTTTGTCACTTGGAAAACGAGCTCTGCTTCGTATAGGTCAAACGGGATGACTAAAGAATCCGCTCTGAAAAAGGACTCACCTAAAGTGGATTTTTCTGCTCCATTGATGAGTTTAATATCTAAATTTCCCGTTTTTGAACCGGGATTAATTTCAAATTGAATGGGCAATTCGCCCCCATGAGTACTTAGAGAAGCACGCCAAAGTCCAGCAACCGGCACTTGTGCAAGACTCAATAGAGGGGTAAATAACAAGGCAAATAAGGTCTTTTTCATATGTAAGTTCGCTAGGCGTTTAAACAAAGATACGGGTTCGAAACTTGTCACAAAAAAAAGCATGACAATTTCCTATTTTGGTGGCGTAGGCGAGGGATAATTTGTATTTTTGTTTTCATCCAAAATTATGCCAGAAAACACCTATCATACCTCCGTCATGTTGCACGAATGCATCGATGGTTTACGCATTGATCCAGCGGGAACGTATGTGGATGTGACCTTTGGGGGAGGCGGACATTCGAAGGCGATTTTAGATAAACTAGGTCCAGAAGGAAGATTGTTCTCCTTTGATCAGGATCCGGATGCTTGGGAGCAAGCTGAGAAGATAGACGATGAGCGTTTAACATTAATTACGGCTAATTTTCGCTATTTAGAGAAGTATTTGCGCTTGCATCGTGTGAAGCAGGTAGATGGGATATTGGCGGATTTCGGTGTGTCTTCCTTTCAATTGGATGCACCGGAACGCGGTTTCTCGATTCGATTTGATGGACCATTGGATATGCGGATGGGACCCTCTGCGTCGATGACAGCGGCGGAATTATTGAATAGTTATTCGGCTGAAGAATTGCAACGTATTTTAGGGATGTATGGGGAGGTGAAGAACGCACGGACTTTGGCCCAGGCAATCATTCAGGCCCGTACCAGAAAAGCCTTAGAAACAACACAAGAATTGAAAGAAATTTTGAATAAATTAGCTCCTAAATACCGGGAGTTTAAATACTTCGCGCAGGTCTTTCAAGCGATTCGAATTGAGGTGAATCAAGAATTGGCGGTGATAGAGGAATTTTTAGCGCAGGCACCGGCGATTTTGAAGCCAGAAGGAAGACTAGTCGTTATGTCTTTCCATTCCTTGGAAGATCGCCTAGTGAAGAATTTTATCAAGGCTGGAAATGTGCAGGGGAAAGAGGATAAGGATATGTTTGGAGTGGTGCATCGCCCGCTCGAATCGGTGATTCGCAAGCCGATTACGGCCTCAGAAGAAGAATTGAAATTAAACCCGCGCTCCCGTAGTGCGAAATTAAGAATAGCGTCTAAATTATAATATGGCAACACCTATCGAACCGACAGAAGCAGGGCCTAAGCGTATCTCTTCTCCCAAGAAAGAAGGGATATTCGATTCCATTTTCAATATCGACTATTTCACGGGAGGCGAGTTGCCAGTGATGTGGGTAAAACGTATTGCTTTTGTAGCTTTCTTGACCCTTATCAACATTTATTATTCGATGCTTGCTGACGGTAAGTTGCACCAAATTCAAAAAGAAAAAAGTGCTTTAGAGGAAGATCGTGCTGATTATACAACACAAAAGGCGGAGTATATGAAAGTGAGTAAGCAAACGAATTTGGAAGAGACACTTAAGCGTTATCAAATAGGGGTGAGCACGCTTCCACCCACTAAAATCATCATTCAAGTCAATAAAGAGCAATAATGGCGAAGGAGAAAAGACCTAATATTCGGGGCTTGATTACGAGACGTTTCTACACGTTTTTTATCATCATTTTAGCTGTATTCTTGTACTTACTGTTCAGTTTGTATAAAGTGGTGGTGCTGAAAGGGCCTAAGTTTCGTTCAGAAGCGATGGCTACTTATGTGAAAAAACGAAAGATCGAAGCTACTCGTGGCAATATCTATTCAGATGATGGAAGTTTGCTTTCTACTACTTTACCTAAGTACCGTTTAGGGATGGATCCCTCTGTCTTGACAGGAAATGCGAGGGCGGATGAATTCTATAAACAACACATTGATGGTTTAGCAGCAGCGTTAGCTAACTTCTTTAAGGATCGTACGGCGGAAGAATACAAGGAGAAGATTGCGGCTGCTAGACGCAGTGGTCGGACCTATTTGTTGTTAAATAACCGCTTATTAGACTTCCAAGAAAAGAAAAAAGTATTGAATTTCCCTTTGTTCAGGGAGGCAAAGAACTCGAATAAATCTGGGGTCGTTTTTGACAAGATTAACGTTCGCTATGCGCCCTTTGGCCAAATGGCTTATCGCACGGTGGGTTATTTGAAAGATTTACGTGATAAAGGTCGGGTGGGGATTGAGAATAGTTTCGATAAAGAATTACGCGGAGAGTTTGGTGAAGGGATGTATGAGAAAATGGATAACAATACCTGGCGTCCGGAGCCCGGCGATGAGCCTAAGTTACCGGTAGCGGGGGTGGATTTGCATTCAACAATCGATATTAATATCCAAGAGATAGTGGAATCAGCCCTGTTAAATGGAATGAAAATATTCAAAGGGAACTATGCGGTAGCGATTGTGATGGAAACCAAGACGGGGAAGATTAAAGCGTTGTCGAACATTGCGGCTAATCCACTTTCACCTACTGGTTATTCAGAAACCTATAATTACGCATTGTTAGAGGCGCGTGATCCTGGTTCCGTTTTTAAATTGCCGTCCATTATGGCGGTGTTGGAAGAGAAAAATTATCCATTGACGAAGATGGTCAATACCGGAGACGGGAAGTTTCGTCTTTACAATGGTGTCATGTCTGATTCTCATCCACTAGGGACCATTTCGTTAGAACAAGTGATTACAAGTTCTTCCAATGTGGGTACGATGAAATTGGTTCAAGAGGCATTTGGTACCACGAACAATGAGAAGTTTTACAATTATTTGAAGAAATACCATTTAATTGAATCCTTGGATTTCCAATTAAAACCTAGTCGGCCACCTGTATTCCCTGTGCCGGCAAAGTGGGATGGCTTGCAATTATTGTGGTCATCTGTTGGATATTCGACGCAGTATACGCCTTTGCAAATTTTAGCATTCTACAACGCCATCGCAAATAATGGGTATTGGATACAGCCCATTATCGTGAGCAAGGCGACTCGAGGCGATGAAGTGGTGACGGATTACATGACTACACAGGTGCGTGATTCGAAGCCTTTATGTTCTGCAGAAACCTTACAGAAATTGAAAATTATGTTAGAAGGGGTAGTAACGAAAGGAACCGCTAACAATATCAAAGGTACGGTCTATGGAATCGCTGGAAAAACCGGTACTGCACAACGTACGGTAACCGGTGCTAAAGGCTACCGCAAAGGAAATTACTACACAACTTTTGCAGGTTATTTCCCGGTTAAAAACCCTAAATATACCATGATCATTGCGGTAGATGAACCGAAAGGTAGCGCTGAAGGTACCTATGCACGTCAGGTTACCGCTCCGGTGTTTAAAGAAATTTCGGACCGCATCTATTTGCGCGACATGAAGTTACAACAAACATTACGCGGATATTTACCGGATTCTTTGAATAAAAACAAGTTAACTCATACCATTCATCCTGCGGATCAAAATATTTTATTCTCTCATTTAGGATTGCCTAAAGTGGAAGAAAATGGTCAATGGTTGAACTTTAATCTAGAGAAGAAGACGGTGAGAAATCAAGCCATCACGATGGCTCCTAAAACGGTTCCTAATGTCGTGGGAATGAATTTGCGGGATGCCTTATTTGCCTTAGAAAACAAAGGATTAAAGGTGCGCGCAAATGGTTTTGGGACAGTGACGAATCAATCAATCCCAGCAGGCTCACCTGTTGCAAAAAATAGTTTAGTCTTCATACAACTGCATTAAAATGGCACAAATTTCTTTATTCCCAGGGTCGGAGATTCAGCATTTGTGCTTTGACTCTCGCAAGGCAGATGCCGGTTCGGTCTTTTTTGCCATTCCCGGAACGCAGGTAGACGGGCATTCGTTTTTGCCACACGTATATGCACAAGGTTGCAAACATTGGGTGGTAGAAAAGGTTCCCGCAGAAATTCCAGCTGATGTGACTTGTGTCCAAGTGCCAGATTCGAATCAAGCCTTAGCGGAGGCGGCAGCTGAATATTATGGCCATCCGTCTAAGAAATTAAAATTAGTGGGGATAACAGGTACGAATGGAAAAACTACCACAGTAACCTTGTTGTTTGAATTGTTTAAGCGTCTAGGGCATCGCTGTGGATTGATTTCGACGGTGGTGAATAAGATTGAAGATAAAATTATTCCCTCAACGCATACCACTCCTGACGCGTTGAGCTTAAACGCTTTGTTAGCCGATATGGTTGCGGCGGGTTGCAGCCACGCTTTTATGGAGGTAAGTTCCCATGCGGTGGTGCAAAAGCGGATTCATGCAGTACAATTTGCCGGTGCCATTTTTTCGAATATTACCCGCGATCACCTAGATTTTCACGAAACTTTTGACGAGTACATTAAGGCCAAAAAAGGCTTCTTCGACGCTCTCCCTTCCTCAGCATTTGCCTTAACAAATGTAGATGACAAGCGGGGGATGGTGATGTTGCAAAACACGGCGGCAAAGAAATATGGTTTTGGCTTGTTAAACGCGGCGGATTTTAAAGCGAAGATTATCAGCAACGGAGTAGGTGGATTGCAATTAGAGATAGATCACCAACAAGTGCATGCGCAATTAATAGGGACTTTCAATGCCTACAATTTACTTGGAATTTATGCGGCGGCTATATTGTTAGGCGAGGAGTCACATGAAGTACTGGTACAGATTTCGGCTCTTAAAACAGCTCCGGGTCGTTTCGAGCAATTAGCTGGGTCAAATAACAAGATGGGGATCGTGGATTATGCTCACACGCCGGATGCCTTGGAAAATGTCCTTAAGACGATTCAAACTATCCGCGATAAGTCACAACGTATCATTACGGTAGTAGGATGTGGGGGAAATCGTGATTCCGGAAAACGTCCTATCATGGCAGAGTTAGCGGCTAAATACAGTGATTCAGTGGTCTTAACATCGGATAATCCGCGCAAGGAAGATCCGGAATTGATTTTAGATCAAATGGAGGCAGGTGTCCCGGCTGCATTAAAATCCAAAGTACACCGTGTTTCGGATCGCAAGGAAGGTATTTTTTATGCAGTGAGGGAATTAGCAGAATCGGGAGATATCATTTTAGTGGCAGGAAAAGGCCATGAAAATTACCAAGATATTCAAGGTGTTAAATACGACTTTGACGACAAATTAGTGCTAGGGGAGGCATTTAGCTAAGTTTGAATTCCCCTTGATTTTTTGCAATTTTATAAATTAAAACTCATTTAGATGCTTTATTACCTCTTCGAATACTTAGACAAGACCTTGAATATACCGGGCGCCGGTGTGTTTCAATACATCACGTTCCGTGCTTTTGCGGCGATTATTACGTCTCTAGGTATTGCAGCGATTTGGGGTAAATCGGTTATCTATCGCTTGCAAAGACTACAAATTGGAGAGGAAATTCGGGATTTAGGCTTAGAAGGCCAAATGGCAAAAAAAGGTACTCCTACCATGGGTGGCTTCATTATTTTGTTGTCCTTATTGATCCCAACCCTGCTTTTTTCGAAGGTGACGAACGTGTACATTGTTCTGTTAGTCACTTCGGCTATTTGGCTTGGTGCAGTCGGTTTTGCGGACGATTATATCAAAGTATTCAAGAAAAATAAAGAAGGTTTATCGGGTAAATTTAAGGTAGTTGGCCAAATTGGTCTCGGAATTATCGTGGGTCTAACGATGTATTTTAACCAGCACATTAAAGTACGTGAATTTGCCACTGATGGAACCTTTGTGGATCATAAATCACTCTTAACTACTGTCCCCTTTATGAAGGACAATCAGTTTGACTACAACATGTTATTGCCTAGTTTTATTCCTGATGAATATGTGTGGGTGGTTTATGTATTAGTCGTTATTTTTATCATAACGGCGGTGTCGAATGGAGCGAATATCACAGACGGTATCGATGGATTAGCGGCAGGAACATCGGTGATTATTGGTATTGCTTTGGCCATCTTAGCCTACGTATCTGGTAACAAGGTGATTTCCCAGTATTTAAATGTGATGTTTATTCCAAACTCGGGGGAGCTCGCTGTCTTTTGCGCGGCCTTCGTAGGAGCTTGTATCGGTTTTCTTTGGTATAACGCTTATCCGGCTCAGGTATTTATGGGCGATACGGGAAGTTTGATGCTGGGAGGAGTTATTGCCACCTTGGCGATTGTGATTCGAAAGGAGATGTTAATTCCTGTTTTATGTGGCATTTTCTTGATTGAGAATTTATCCGTGATCATTCAGGTGGCCTATTTTAAATATACAAAACGCAAGTATGGGGAGGGCCGTCGCGTCTTTTTGATGTCTCCTTTGCACCACCATTTTCAAAAGAAAAATTACCACGAATCGAAGATCGTTATTCGTTTCTTAATCGTGGGAATTATCCTAGCCGTTTTATCATTAGTCACTTTAAAATTGCGTTAATCGCAAACCTGTTTTGAGTCAAATCACTTTATTTCCCCGTTCGTCGTCTTTTTCAGAAATAATCCCTTTGCCTGCTTCTAAGTCAGAGAGTAATCGGGCATTAGTGATTAATGCCTTAGCGAATGGAACGATTGATAACCTTACTAATCTAGCGGAGGCGCGTGATACGCAAACCATGATTCGCTTGTTATCCGAGAACGGTCCGGTGGCTGATGTGTTAGATGCGGGAACGACGATGCGTTTTTTGACCGCTTATTATGCTGTGACCGGTGCGAAGAAAAAAATGACCGGAACCCCTCGTATGTGCGAGCGACCGATCGGAATTTTAGTAGACGCATTACGCACAATAGGAGCTGATATAGCCTATTTGAACCAAGAGGGTTATCCTCCGATGCAATTAAATGGTTTCACCTATAGTGGGAACCGGGAGATTTCCATTCGCGGGGACGTAAGTTCGCAGTTTATCTCTGCGATTTTGATGGTAGCTCCTCTATTACCGGAAGGGTTAAAATTGCAAATTACGGGAGCGCTGGGGTCTAAACCTTACATCGAGATGACATTAGCTCAAATGCAGCATTTTGGCATTCAGGCGAACACGGATTGGTCTAACGGAACGATAGAAATACCTGCTCAGTCTTATCATTTGAGTCCTTTTGCCGTTGAGTCAGATTGGTCAGGTGCTAGTTATTGGTATTCCATGGTGGCCTTGTCACCATTTGAAGGTAGTTCGTTAGAATTGTTAGGCCTAAAGGAAGATTCTTTGCAAGGCGATTCAGCAATTAAGGCCATTATGGAGCCATTGGGTGTCAAAAGTACGTACACGGGGCGTGGTTACTTGCTGACCAAAATTCCAGCCCAGTCTTCCCTCGCTTGGGACTTCACTGATTGCCCAGATTTGGCACAAACCATTTGTGTCGTGGCCGCTGTGAAGAATATTCCATTGACACTAACGGGTCTGGAATCCTTGAAAGTGAAGGAAACAGATCGCGTGTTAGCTCTGCAAAATGAATTAAAGAAATTAGGAGCGAGTTTAGTGGAGAAAGAAGCGAATCATTTGTATGAAGTGAAGGGGGATTTCGCGACTGTTTCTACGATTGAACCTATTGAAACCTATGATGACCACCGGATGGCGATGGCTTTTGCGCCAGTGGCTATGCAAAAAGAAATTACCGTATTAGATCCCTCGGTAGTGAATAAAAGCTATCCTAGTTTCTGGAAACATGTCTCCACTTTATTAACTTCTACGCTATGAAAAAAGTATTAACGCTCGGTTTAAGCCTATTGGCTTTCGCAGGTTTTGCCCAAAAAACCATTTTGCACTGCGGTTCTTTGATTGATGTGAAAACGCAAATTGTCTTAAAAAACCGTTCCATTGTGGTGGAGGGAAAGAAAATTGTTGCTGTTTCGGAAGGCTTTTTGAGCCCCGCAAAAGGGGATGTGGTGATCAATTTAAAAGATAGAACGGTGATGCCGGGATTGATTGATTCTCACGTTCACTTGGAATCAGAAACGAATCCTGGTGCGTATTTAGATCGCTTCGTGAAGAATCCAGGGGATGTGGCCTACCAAGCTTTAGGCTACGCGAAGAAGAATTTAATGGCTGGATTTACGACGGTCCGTGATTTAGGCGGTACCCATGTGGTGATCAGTTTGCGCAATGCGATTAATAAAGGTGTAGTGGAAGGTCCACGTATTTTTACGGCCGGCGTTACGATAGGGACAACCGGTGGACATGCGGATGATACAAACGGGATTAATGAAGCTTTTAAGAAGGATTTAGGTCCAGAAGATGGTGTCGTAAATGGCGTTGCGGACGCGGCTAAAGCCGTACGTCAGCGTTATAAAGAAGGTTCAGATTTAATTAAAATCACGGCTACAGGTGGCGTTTTAAGTTATGCCAAAGATGGTTCAGGCGCTCAATTCACTGACGAAGAAGTTCGTGCCATCGTTCAAACGGCCAAAGATTATGGGTTCAAAGTCGCGGCTCACGCACACGGTAAAGAGGGCATGAAGCGTGCTGTTCTGGGTGGCGTCTCTTCGATCGAACACGGAACATACATGGATGAGGAAGTGATGGAATTAATGAAAAAGATGGGGGCCTATTATGTGCCCACTGTCATTGCGGGCCGCTCTGTAGCAGATTCCTCTAAAATCCCAAACTACTACCCAGAAATGGTCGCGAAGAAAGCAGCTTCGATTGGACCCATCATACAAGGAACCTTTGCTAAAGCTTATAAAGCTGGGGTGAAGATTGCCTTTGGTACGGATGCCGGTGTTTTCGGTCACGGAAAAAATGGCTATGAATTCATTTTAATGAACGAAGCAGGAATGCCCGTATTGGAAGCCATTAAATCAGCGACCGTCAGTGCGGCAGATTTATTAGGTCAAAGTGATTTAATCGGATCCATCGAAGTAGGAAAGGCAGCAGATATCATCGCGGTTCCTGGAGACCCAGTTGCTGATGTTAAATTAATGACAAAGGTGAACTTTGTGATGAAAGACGGTAAAGTCTATAAAAACTAGAAACAACTTAAAAAAAATTGGTCGGCTCGCATTTGCAAGCCGACCCTTTTTTAATGCGTAAGAAAATTTAGCGTAAAGCTGGAACTTGTTTTTTCAATAGTTCAAAAGCTCCAAAAAACAATCCTGAGAATAAGAATTGGCTGGCAATTGTATTCTTTAAGAAGGGAATACCTGCAGCGAAGCAGTTTAATAAACCAGTTACATCTTTCGTGTAAGCAATGTCAGATTCTACCCAAACTGCAAAGTTGGAAAGCAAGAAAAAGCCCATTGCCGCTGCCAGGTTAGTTCCGATGAAGCGAGAGGCATTAGCGGTTATGTTTGGACCTAATAAAGAAATAAGGGCGAACAAGCCCATATGAACGGCATCTATTCCAAACGAAAAACCTGGGAAAAAGGCATCATATAACGTGTTGTTTAAGATCAAATTCGACCCCCAGACTGCCAATAAAGTCCAAGCTACTGCTTGTTTGCGATTCTGTAAATAGGCACCTACAAAAAGCGCCATTGAAGCCATTGGAGAGAAGTTAGCCCAACCTGGTCCGGCTAAAATCAATAGACGACTTGCGATAGCAAGTAAGATAAATGCGATAATGGTGGTATTTCTTTTTGTCATGATCTATCATCGGATTCCCACAAGAATATTTTTTCTCGAGGTCTAAATAATTTCCAAAGGTAAAACAAAAGCCGTAATTTTACCCATTGAATTCGAATTTATGTCTAAATCACTTCCCAAAATCGGATTATTAGGTGGCGGCCAGCTAGGGCGAATGTTGTTACAAGCAGCGATCGACTTGGACTTGCAGATTGCCTGCCTTGATCCAGATCCAGAAGCATCCTGTCATACCTTGACGACCCAGTTTACGCAGGGGTCATTCCAGGATTTTGATACAGTGTACCACTTTGGGAAACAATTCGATTTAGTTAGCATCGAAATCGAGCATGTAAACATCGAAGCGCTTGAGCAATTAGAGGCAGAAGGAATTAAGGTCTACCCGCAACCTCATCTGCTTCGAATGATACAAGACAAGCGTATTCAAAAGACTTTTTTCCAAACCCACGGATTCCCCACAGCTGATTTTAGATTAATCGAATCAGCTGCTGAAATTATCGCTAATGAAGATTTTTTGCCAGCATTTAATAAGCTGGGTAAGGGAGGATATGACGGGAAAGGCGTACAATTTATAGGGATGGCAGCTGATTCCTCTAAAGGTTTTGATGCACCTGGTCTCTTAGAAAAGGCCATAGATTTTGACAAAGAATTGGCCGTGATTGTCGCGCGCAATCCGCAAGGTGAAATAAAGGCATTCCCGGCAGTAGAGATGGTATTTCATCCCGTTCAAAACCTAGTAGAATTCCTCGTTTCTCCCGCTGCCATTTCGCCTGAGATTGAAAAAGAAGCGGAGCAAATTGCCGTCCGTTTAATAGATAAAATGGGCTTAGTGGGGGTTTTAGCGGTGGAGATGTTTTTGACCAAAGACGGCCAAATCCTCATCAACGAAGTCGCTCCTAGACCACACAATTCTGGTCATCAAACTATCCGCGCAAACGATACTTCGCAATATGAACAACATATACGAGCGATTACCGGATTGCCATTAGGAGATACGAAGGCACATTCCTTCTCTGGGATGTTAAACTTATTAGGAGCAGAAGGCTTTACAGGTCCTGCGAAATACGAGGGATTGGATACGATTTTAGGGATATCAGGTGTTCATCCTTTTTTATACGGAAAGAAAATTACGAAGCCTTTTCGCAAGATGGGGCACATCACTTTGTTGGGAGAAACCCGCGAGGAGATTGAACATAAAGCAGAACAAGTAAAACAAAGCATACGCGTTATCGCATAAATAACTAGTTATGGTAGGAATTATAATGGGCAGTAGCTCGGATCTTGGAGTAATGCAAGAAGCCATTCAGGTTTGCAAGGATTTTGGAGTGGCATACGAAGTAGACATCGTATCAGCACACCGCACACCAGCAAAAATGATGCATTATGCCCAGCAAGCAAAGTCTCGCGGCATCCAAGTTATCATTGCAGGTGCAGGCGGGGCAGCCCATTTGCCAGGAATGGTGGCTTCTGCGACTATTTTGCCGGTGATAGGCGTTCCTGTAAAATCATCGAATTCAATTGATGGCTGGGATTCGGTCCTGTCTATTTTACAAATGCCAAATGGGGTTCCCGTTGCGACAGTTGCCCTGAATGCGGCTAAAAATGCTGGATTATTAGCCATCCAAATGTTAGCGATTTCTGATGAGACTTTGGCAACAAAATACACCGCCTACAAAGCGGAATTAGAAGATAAAGTGGCAGAAATGAGCCAAGAAACGAAAGCTAAATTTTCCAAATAATGAGTGAGAACGAAGAAAGCAGCAAATTGCCCGTCATCACCTTGGGCATTCTTTTATTAACCTTAGTAGGCTTAATCGCCGTAGGATTTGAGCACTTTGTCAGTCCTGATAAGGATGAATTAATCAAGGCGGAGAAATTTGTGGAGCCAGAGGAAGAGGTTTTGCCAGAAGCTACACAAGTGGTGATCGATTCTACGCAAGATCCTGCAGATTCATTGATCGTTCCCAAGGATTCCCTAATCAGCAAGTCTGAGGAAGAACAATTAGCGGAACAAAAGAAAGAAGCAGAAGCGGAAGTAGTTCCAGAAGTAGCTGCACCTGCCGGAAAATCACATGCCATCACGGTCGAAAAAGGGGAGACCTTTTCAGCAGTTGCGCGCAAATTTGGTTTGAAAGTGGATCAATTAAAAGCCTTAAATCCAGGGGTAAATCCAGATGGAATTAAAAGTGGTGTGACTAAATTAAACGTAAAAATTCAAGCGATTCATACGGTGGGACCTGGCGATATTATGCGCAAAGTAGCGGAGAAATATGGCGTTAGTAAACAATCAATTATGGACGCGAATCACAAGAAAGATGATATTACGCTTCGAGGTGAAGTACTTATCATTCCCTTGAAAAAATGATTTTAATTTGTTTGATACCACTTTTGTGGCTCTTTTTTAGTTTTGGTGAAGTAGATGCGAAGCTTCGCATTTGTGAGCCTGCTAAATTAGAATCGCTTGATTGGGAAGAGTTTAAGTGGTTATATAAGCAACAGGATTCTACTTTTTCTGGGGATTCCGTTGCCCACTATGTCTTTATTCGCATTAATCCAGATGGTTCTCGCGAGACGCGTGAAGTTGCAGCATTGCACCAGCCTTGGACGGATTTATTAGCCTCAGAAATTGATTCCTTCGAGGTAAAAAGGGATAGTTTAATTAAGCGCATTCACTCCCCCTACCGCTTAAAATACACTTCGACTACTCGAAATAAGAAGCAACAATTAGCCTTGCAAAAAAAGGGTTTCTCCAAAGCCTTTATCTCCTTTCATAACTTCGGATTAGCCGCTGATGGGGCGATTTATCGCAAAGGGAGATACCTAAAAAGAGGAATGATCTACGATCAGTATGGATATAAAGCGAAAGAAATAGGCTTGTATTGGGGTGGTGATTTTGTGGGTTTCCCGGATCCAGGCCATATTCAGGCTTTTTTGAATTCGGCGAGTTTAATTCAAAAATACCCGGAAGTTGCTTTAGAATACGAGCCCTTTAAAAATGCTTACGAACGTAATTATTTCAAAAAAGTGGATATCGGTAAAGAAGAATTAGTAGAAGACTCCCGTGATTTATTGACTGCATTAAATAAGCTTCGCGAAAATAAGCCCTGCGCTTGCTCTCAGGCGATCCCTTTTCCTGCGTCTGCTTCTAATCTCCAGTTGAAACCGTACACCATAACCGTGCTAGCCAACCTGCAGGAAAATTATATTTTCATCCAAAAAGGTTCTTACGGTTACTTTTATTCAACGGGACGTTGGAAGTTAGACTAGAAATTGAAATTATATCCGCGTAAAAAATCTTCGATTTTCAACCGCTTTTTCCCCTCCATTTGCCATTCCAAGATATTGATGTAGCCGTCTTTGCAGCCTACACGTAAAAACGTTTTTTGATCTGTATCCCAAACGCCCACTCCTAAATCAGGAATGATCTCTGGGTGAAATTCTACCCCCACTAACTTGCAATTTTTACCTTGAAATTTCGTGTGGGCTCCAGGGAAAGGATGCATTCCACGGACTAAATTTACAATTTCTCTTCCAGTTCGATTCCAATGTACTTCACCGGTACTGCGTTGTAATTTAGGCGCAGATTTTAGCTCAGCGATTTCTTGTTGTGGAGTGGGATGAATATCTCCTGTTTCGATTGCTTTAGCCGTTTTGACTACCAATGCTCCCCCCTTATTCATAAGGCGTTCATAAAGTTCGCCTGTGGTGTCTGTGGCAGAGATGGGTTCTGTTTCTTGGAACAATAAGTCCCCTGTGTCGATCTCGTGTTGTAAAAAGAAGGTAGTTATACCTGTTTCCGTTTCGCCATTAATCACTGCCCAATGTATGGGCGCCGCTCCGCGGTAGTGCGGCAGTAAGGAGGCGTGTAAATTAAACGTGCCCATGGGAGGCATATTCCAAACCGCCTCAGGTAGCATGCGAAAAGCAACAATAATCTGTAGGTCTGCTTGATAAGAAGCTAATTCAGTGAGAAAGGTTGGGTCTTTTAATTTTACCGGTTGTAAAACGGGTAAGCCCACGGATTCTGCATATAGTTTAACCGGAGAGGATTGTATTTGCTGTCCTCGGCCAGCGGGTTTGTCAGGCGCGGTCACAACGGCAACCACGTCCATTTTAGCTTCTACTAAGGCTTGTAAACTCGCTACTGCAAACTCTGGTGTTCCAAAAAATATAATCCGCATCCTTGATTTTGATTGTTTGTGGAATCCGTCTGAATTTTATTATCTTTGTTGTCTATAAAACAACCCTTACGTGCTGTTAGAAAAACAAAAACTTTAGTTACGAATCCGAAACAAAACTACAAATAAATTAGGTAGAACGGTCGGAGGCCGTTCTATTTTGTTTTTAAGCACTGAGGTAAAACCCTAAAAAGAGTATGGCAAAGTTTCAATATTACACGGCAGAGGCGCTAGAAAAATTAAAAGCGGAATTACATCATTTGAAGATTACAGGTCGTTCAGATATGGCCAAACAAATCGCGGAAGCTCGCGATAAAGGTGATCTAAGTGAGAACGCAGAATACGATGCAGCAAAAGATGCACAAGGTTTATTGGAATTAAAGATTTCTAAATTAGAGGAAATTATTTCCGTTGCCCGTGTGTTAGATGAATCAACTATTGATTTATCCGTTGTTTCCATCTATTCAATTGTTCAAATTAAGAATACTAAAAACGGAGCCACTTTCACATATACCATCGTTTCAGAAGAAGAGGCTGATTTGAAAGCGGGGAAAATCTCAGTTTCATCTCCGTTTGGAAAAGGTTTATTAGGCAAGAAAGTGGGGGACTTAGCAGAAATCACTGCTCCAGCTGGTAAACTAGAGTTTGAGATTATGTCTTTATCCCGTTAGTGACGAGGACCAAAGATGGCAGATCCTACTCGAACCAAGGTAGCTCCTAGTTCAGCCGCGATCAAATAATCACCTGACATTCCCATGGACAATTCAGTCCATTCTACAAGACCGGTCGAAACGCCGGTTTTGTTGTTTTTAAGCTGATGGAAAAAATCCGCCAGACTCTTGAATTCGCGTCGAATCTGATTTTCATCCGCCGTGAAACTCGCCATCCCCATTAAACCCACGATGCGGATGTTTTTCATCTCTGCAAAAGAGGCATCTGCTAACAAGGCTTCGGCTTCCTTGAAATCCAAACCAAATTTACTTTCCTCTGTCGCAATAAAAATTTGCAAAAGACAGTGGATGATCCGGTTATTTTTCGCCCCTTGCTTATTGATTTCCTTCAATAAATGAAGTGAATCCACAGAATGAATTAGGTGCACAAAAGGTGCGATGTATTTGACTTTATTCGTTTGCAGGTGCCCTATTTGATGCCAAAGAATGTCTCCAGGCAACACTGCCTGCTTTTCGACCATCTCTTGCACTCGGTTTTCTCCAAATTCAATCGCCCCCGCCGCATAAGTTTCTTTCAATTCGTCGATGCTTCTCGTCTTGGTCACCACAATAAGTCGAGCAGAGCTGTCGTTTAATTGCTTGTTAATCAAGGAAATTTGTTCTGCGATGGCCATAGGGCGGAAAGGCTAAATTTTGTTTGGACGAAAAAATAATATTAAAATTAATTTATTATTTTTGATTCAAGAGTAAAAGATTAAATAAAGCAATTAAATGGAATCGGATAATTCGAGGGAAAACGAAAGTGAATTGAAGCGTCGAGTGACCTGGTTAACGCTATTGGTTTTCCTATTAATAGCCTACATTGTCGTAGACAAGTTTGGCTTGCTTGATCGATTCTTTCAGCCTTCTCAAGCGGAATTTGTGGAAAATGCACAAGTAAAGCTGGATTCTGTCGCGGAGCAATTGAATTTACGTTTGGTCCAAATCAAAAAACTAGGCGGTAAGGTAAGCGAGCTAGAAAAGGCAAAAGCCCAAATCTTAGGCGATCAAAAGCATTTAAGTGATATCGATCCAGCAGAATTCCAAAAGAAATTAAGCTACTATTTGCACCTATTGGGTCAGAAGGATGCGGAAATCAAAAAATTAAAGAAAGAAAACGTTGTTTTAATTCTACGCAATGATTCCCTTAGCCGCGAAGCCCAAATTCTAAAAGTAGGTTTAGTTAACATCCAAAAGGCATTAGAGGATTCGAGTAAGACGTTTGGTCTTAAGGAAAGAGAACTAAGTGAAAGATCTCGCGTACTTGAAATTAGAAATAAGGAATTAAGCGAAAAGGTGAGTGCTGCCGCTGCCTTACGTGCTGAGGGGGTAAATGTATATGCCATCTCCTCCCGTGGAAAAGAATCTTCAGTAAATAATCAAAAAGCGCGCAAAGTAGATAAAATCCGCGTGATGTTCCATTTACAAGAGAATGCACTCGCTAATAAGGAGATTAAAACAGTCTTCTTGCGGATCATCGAACCTACGGGTACTACTATTTCAGATTATAATTTAGGTTCGGGCACCTTTGATTTCAAAGGTCGCGAACTTACATTTACTAGTCGTCAGCGTATTTTCTATGAAAATAATCACCAATCAGTGGAATTTATCTATTCCAGACAGAATGGTTTCAAAGCCGGTAAACACGAAATTGAGCTGTACGCAGAGGGGTATTTGATTGGCCTAGGAACCTTCGAAGTGCGCTAATCCTAAAATATTGTTGTTAACGTTTTGATTGTGAAGGAATATTCGTACCTTTGCAGTCCAAATTTTTACCAGTTTTTAAACAACAATTTTTTTATGGAATTAAAAAACTATGAGACGGTGTTCATTTTAACTCCCGTTTTGTCTGAACAACAGACAAAGGACACTGTTGAGAAATTCAAGAATCTGTTGGTAGAAAACGGTGCGCAAATCGTTCACGAAGACGCTTGGGGCTTACGTAAGTTAGCTTACCCGATTCAGAACAAGCATACTGGATACTATCAAATTTTCGAATTCGCAGCAGCTCCTACCTTGATTGCTAAATTAGAATTAGAATACAAGCGTGATGAGCGTGTAATTCGTTTCTTGACATTAGCATTAGATAAGCACGCTGTAGCTTACAACGAAAAAAAGAGAAAAGGATTAGTAGGTAGAAAACCAGAAAAAACAGAAGCATAATATGACACTAGTTAACGAACCTGTAGATAAGAACGGAAACCGTAAGAAGTATTGCCGTTTCAAGAAATCTGGTATTCAATACATTGATTTCAAAAACCCAGATTATTTATTGAAGTTAGTGAATGAGCAAGGTAAGATCTTACCTCGTCGTATCACAGGAACTTCATTAAAATTCCAACGTCGTGTGGCACAAGCTGTTAAGCGTGCTCGTCACTTGGCTTTGATGCCTTACGTGGCTGACGGTTTAAAATAGTACCTTATCCAATAAACATTTGATTGAAAA
Source organism: Cytophagaceae bacterium UBA7467 (assembly GCA_002479785.1). Classification (GTDB taxonomy): domain Bacteria; phylum Bacteroidota; class Bacteroidia; order Cytophagales; family Spirosomataceae; genus Aquirufa. The sequence continues at coordinate 204,701 of DLPD01000029.1, read as the reverse complement.
CATAAGATGGAAATTATATTAAAAACAGATATTGCTGGATTAGGTTACAAAAACGATATCGTTGCAGTGAAAGCTGGTTACGGTCGTAATTACTTAATTCCACAAGGATTCGCTATCATGGCGACTCCATCTAACCGCAAGGTTGTAGCGGAAAACATCAAGCAAGCTGCTCACAAAGTGGAGAAAGTTCGTCAAGATGCATTCGATTTAGCTGCAGCTATCGGTGAAATGACATTAACTATTCCTGCGAAGACAGGTGATAGCGGAAAAATCTTTGGTCGTGTGACTAGCCTTCAAATTTCAGAGATGTTGAAAGAAAAAGGTTTCGATATCGATCGCAAGAAGATTTCATTCGATACAGAAGTGAAGACTATCGGCGATTATGCTGCTACGCTTGACTTACACAAAGAAGTAAAACACAAGATTACTTTCTCTGTGGTTTCAGAATAGTATTTGAAACAAAACGATAAGAAGGAATCGCGCTGAGTAATCGGCGCGATTTTTTTTGCGCTATAGTTGTCCTGCGGACTTGGTCACGGCT
>DLPD01000029.1:185270-204040 GCA_002479785.1 Cytophagaceae bacterium UBA7467 | reverse complement strand
GTTTAGTCGTCCTGCGGACTTAGTCGGCGCTTTGCGCCTTAGTCATCGCCGTGCGATTTAGTCATAAAATGCCAGCACAAAAAAAATCCGAAGGGGAATTTCTTCCCCTCCGGACTCTTTGACTAAGTTGCGAAGCAACGACTAAGTCTCGAAGAGACGACTTTTTTTCGACTAAGTTGCGAAGCAACGACTAAGACGAAGTCGACTAAGCCGCCTGCTGCGACTACGCTAAAGCTGCTTTCAAATTCGTATCTAAAGCCTCTAAGAACTCTTCTGTGTATAAGTAGTGTTCTCCGTGGTTTACTTTGTTGCCGTGGATACAAACCGCTAAGTCTTTGGTCATTTTACCAGACTCTACTGTCTCAACACATACTTTTTCCAATGTTTGGCAGAAATTAATCAAAGCCGCATTGTTATCTAATTTACCACGGAACTCTAAACCTCGTGTCCAAGCGAAGATAGATGCGATTGGATTCGTAGAAGTGGGTTTTCCAGCTTGGTGATCGCGGTAGTGACGAGTCACTGTTCCGTGTGCAGCTTCTGCTTCCATCACTTTTCCGTCCGGAGTAATTAATACAGACGTCATTAAACCTAATGAACCGAAACCTTGAGCTACAGTATCAGATTGAACGTCTCCATCGTAGTTTTTACAAGCCCAAACAAAGTTACCGTTCCACTTTAACGCAGAAGCAACCATGTCATCGATCAAACGGTGCTCATAAACGATACCTTTTGCATCAAATTTCGCTTTGTAATCTGCTTGGTAGATCTCTTCGAATATATCTTTGAAACGACCATCGTATTTCTTTAAGATCGTATTTTTCGTAGATAAGTATAAAGGCCAGCCTTTGCTCAATGCCATGTTAAAGCAAGAGTGTGCGAAACCTTTAATCGATTCATCCGTATTGTACATCGTCATAGCAACACCATCACCCTTGAAGTTATATACTTCGAAAGTTTGCGCAGCACCACCATCTTCTGGTTGGAATGTAACGGTTAATTTACCTTTTCCTTTGGTTACAAAATCAGTTGCACGGTATTGATCACCGAACGCGTGACGACCGATCATGATAGGAGCAGTCCAGTTAGGAACTAAACGAGGAACGTTAGCGCAAACGATTGGCTCACGGAAAACAGTACCATCTAGGATGTTACGAATCGTTCCGTTAGGTGATTTCCACATTTGCTTCAAATCAAATTCAGCTACACGAGCCTCATCTGGAGTGATGGTAGCGCATTTGATACCTACACCGTATTTTTTGATTGCCTCAGCTGCTTCGATGGTTACTTGGTCATTCGTCTCATCGCGGTATTCTACACCTAAATCATAGTATTTAATGTCTAGATCTAAATAAGGCAAGATTAATTTATCCTTGATGAATTTCCAGATAATTCGAGTCATCTCATCGCCGTCTAATTCAACGACTGGGTTGGCAACTTTAATTTTTTCCATTTTTGTTATATCAAAATTTTGATAGGTTGTGTTAATCTTGCAAAGGTAAAGACTAAATCTTTTTTCCTCCATTATTTTGGGGTATTTTTGTCAAAATGCTAGCTTTTTTTTGATGGAAACCGTAATTAAGATCTCATGCAAGGATGAGAAAGGATTAGTTCACAAAATAACAGGGGTCTTATTCTCGAAATTGGTGAATGTCACTCAGACTAATGAGTTTGTGGATGAACAAAAGGATCGCTTTTTTATGCGGGTATCTTTTACGGGAGCAACTGATTTGCTTTCCTTGAAGCAGGATATTGAAGTCGTTTTACCTTTCGATGCACAAGTGGAAGTAATCCCACCTGCTAAAAAGCGTGTATTCATATGCGTGACTAAAGAGCATCATTGTTTAGGGGATTTACTAATTAAATCTCAATTCGAAGATATGCCTTTTACTATCGTGGGTGTATTGGGGAATCACGCCGTTTTGGCCCCTTTGTGTGCCCAATTTTCCATTCCATTCACGCACCTGCCTGCAGAAGGTTTATCGCGAGAAGAACATGAGGCGCAATTGAAGCAGTTGATCGATGCGGAAAATCCTGATTTGATCGTTCTAGCGAAGTATATGCGCATTTTAACTCCGGATTTTGCGTCGGCTTATTTGGGTAAAATGATCAATATTCATCATTCTTTTTTGCCCGCATTTGTAGGAGCAAATCCGTACCAGCAAGCTTTTCAGCGAGGTGTGAAGATTATTGGCGCAACGGCGCATTTTGTGACAGATGATCTAGATGAAGGTCCAATTATTTGTCAGGATGTGGTGTCAGTGAATCACTCTTATGATGCGAAGCAAATGTCGAAAGCGGGAAAAGAAGTCGAAAAAATGGTTTTGGCCAAAGCATTACAACTCGTACTCGAAGATCGCGTTTTTATTCACGAAAACAAGACGATTTTATTTGATTAAAATTTGCCTGAAATAGCGTAAATTGCAGTCCTTTTTTTAGATACTATGTTTGAGAATTTAAGTTCGAAGTTAACCACTGCTATGCGTACCCTAAAAGGGAACGGTAGAATTACGGATATTAACGTTGCTGCTACGGTGAAGGAAATTCGCCGCGCCTTAATGGATGCGGACGTTAACTACAAGGTAGCGAAAGAAATTACGGATCGAATTAAAGATCAGGCGATGGGTCAAAAAATCCTCATTGCCGTAGAACCTGGACAATTATTAATTAAAATTGTTCACGAAGAATTAACCCAATTAATGGGTGGCCAAAAGCAGGATATTAACCTGAAAGGAGATCCATCGGTCATTTTAATTGCGGGTTTACAAGGATCTGGTAAGACGACTTTCTCGGGTAAATTAGCTCAATACATTAAAAAAGGGGGACGTAATGTGCTATTAGTAGCCTGCGATATTTACCGTCCAGCGGCAATCGACCAATTGAAAGTATTGGGAGAGCAGGTAGGGGTGGAAGTATACGCTGAGCCTGAAAATAAAAATGCGGTAAGCATCGCGGAGAACGCATTGTCTTATGCCCGTAAAATGGGTAAAAAAGTAGTCATCGTCGATACGGCGGGTCGTTTAGCGGTGGATGAGGCGATGATGAACGAGATCGCAGCCGTAAAAGAGGCGATTAAACCAACGGAGATTTTATTCGTTGTGGATTCGATGACGGGTCAAGATGCGGTGAATACGGCCAAGACCTTTAACGATCGATTAAACTTTGATGGCGTTGTCTTAACGAAATTAGATGGAGATTCTCGCGGTGGTGCGGCTCTTTCTATCCGTCAAATTGTAGATAAACCTATCAAATTCATTTCTACAGGGGAAAAAATGGAGGCCTTGGATCAGTTCTATCCTGATCGTATGGCAAACCGTATCCTCGGAATGGGGGACGTTTTGTCTTTAGTAGAGCGTGCGCAACAGGCTTTTGATGAAGAGGAGGCGGCTCGATTAAATAAGAAGATACGTCAAAACAACTTTACGTTTGAGGACTTCTACGCACAGTTACAGCAAATCAAGAAGATGGGTAACATCAAGGACTTGATGGGTATGGTGCCAGGAATGAGTCAAGCCGTGAAGGATGTGGACATTTCCAATGATTCCTTCAAGCCGATTGAAGCGATCATTAGTTCAATGACTCCGAAGGAGCGTCAAAATCCAGATATTTTGAACCCATCTCGCAAGAATCGGATTGTGGCAGGGTCGGGAACGTCGATTCAAGAGGTGAATAACCTGTTGAAGCAGTTTGAAGACATGCGCAAAATGATGAAGATGATGAACAAGGTTCAAGATGGAAAGATGAAGATGCCTAATTTAGGGGGCATGTTCAAGCGCTAATTATTTTCGAATTAGCGCTCCTATTTCCTTCTCGAATCCTTTCATTAAGCGATCCATTGTGGACTCAATCACCTTATCTGTTAAGGTTTGAGACTCATCCTGTAGCGTAAAGCTCACGGAATAAGCCTTCTTGCCCTCGCCTAAGTTTTTGCCTTCGTAGACGTCGAATATCGACACATTTTTCAGTAAATTCTTCTCGTATTGCTCTGCAAGTTTGCGAATCGCTTGGTAGCTAACCGTTTTATCTACGACAAGGGATAAGTCACGACGTACCTCAGGGAATTTAGAAATCTCCTGGTAGACGAAGTCTGCTTTTTCTTGTTTTACCCAGTAATCCCAGTCGAAATCCGCGAAGAATACGTCTTGTTTAACTTCCCATTTGGCAGCCAAATTAGGGTGAATCATCCCTACCTCTAGACACACTTTTTTGTTGATGGAAATGCGTAACCCAAAGGCAAAAACACTCGAATTTTCGATCGTATCGGTCTCAAACTCAGTTACACCTAAGGAGCGCATTAGCTCGATGCTTACTTGGTATAAGTGGTGAAGCGCGGTTTTAGTAGGTGCGCTTGACCAGGTTTCTCCAGCCCATAATCCTGTCGTAAATAAGGCTAAATGTCTTTTTTCGATGTATTTAGCGCCTTTTTTGTGATAGGTTTTGCCAAATTCAAAGATTTTCAAATCTTTTTGGCGGCGGTTAATATTATGAGCTAAGACTTCTAATCCGGCAAAGGACATGTGTTGTCTCATGACGCCTAAATCTTCAGAAAGACGGTTGAGGATTTCTACCGTTTCAAAGGATAAATCTTTCGCAATGGATGCGTGTGCATCGGCTTTTGTTAGCGAGTTGGTAATGATTTCTTGGAATCCTTTAGCCGTTAAAATCTGGGAGATATTCAACTGCACGCGTTCCTTGTCTAACAAAGGGAATTCTGAGATGAAATTCGCACTCAAATGATCCGATAGCGGGATGTTATCCAAACCATGGATACGTAAGATTTCCTCGATGATATCCGCTTCCCTCGTCACATCGACGCGGTAAGCAGGGGCGATGGCTACGAATTCGTCGCCTTTGTCAGCTTCGATTTTGAAATCCAACAATGTTAAAATTTCTTTGATTCGCTCTGAGGCTAATTCTACTCCAATGTATTGTTGCACACGACGCACACTGACAGGTATGCTAACTAATTCAACCTGAGTAGGATAATAATCGATTGGTTCAGACGTGATTTTACCTCCGGCTAATTCTTGTATTAATTGGGCCGCGTATTCTAATGCGAATAATTTTGCTTGAATATCCGTGCCACGCTCGAAACGGAAGGAAGCATCGGTTTTAAGTCCGTGAATTTGGCTTGCTTTCCGAATGCGCTCCGGTTTAAAGTGAGCCACTTCTAAGAAAACACGCGTTGTGCTGTCTTTAATGCCAGAATCTTCTCCGCCCATCACGCCAGCTATGCCAATAGCGCCTGAAGCATCGCATATCATTAATTCTTCGCCCGTTAATTTGCGTTCAATGCCGTCTAAGGTCTTGAAAACGGTTCCAGCTGGTAAAGAATCAACGATTAATTTACCACCTTTAATCTCATTCCAATCATAGGCATGCATAGGCTGGCCTAAACCATGGCAGATGAAATTAGTGATGTCGACCACATTATTAATGGGACGTAATCCGATAGCAGCTAGACGTTCCTGCAACCAGGCTGGTGATGGCGCTACTTGTATACCATCGATGGTGATGCCGCAGAAACGATCGCACCCCGCATCTTTTACCTCGACAGCGATGGGATGTGCATTACTTTCAATTACTAAAGCAGGTGATGGCAATTGTATTGGTAGGCCCGTTACAGCCCGAATATCACGAGCTACCCCCCAGTGAGAGGCAGCGTCGGCGCGATTTGGCGTTAATCCAATTTCTAGAACTAAATCTCCTGCGATGTCAAAATACGATGCCGCTGGTGTGCCGTTAGGCACTTGCGTATCAAGTACTAAAATGCCATCATGAGATGTTCCAATTCCAATTTCATCTTCTGCACAAATCATTCCCTCTGAGGGCTGCCCGTAGACTTTGCGCTTCTCGATTTTGAATAATGCTGTGCCTTCTTTATCGTATAATTGGGTGCCAGGTGTGGCAACGATCACTTTTTGGCCTGCTGCCACATTCGCAGCTCCACATACAATCGTTAATATTTCATCCAAACCAGCGTCCACTGTCGTGAGACTCAAGGTTTTCTCTTTCACTTCGAATTTCTCGCAGGTTAACACTTCACCTACGACGAACCCTTTCAATCCACCAGGAACTTTATCGTGCGGCTCAATGCCTTCCACTTCTAGTCCTGTGTTAGTTAATAAAATGTCTAATTCTTCTGGGCTACCTTGGGCAGGAAGCTTCGAAATATCAATAAAATCGCGTAACCAATTAAGGGAAATTTTCATCTGTCTAATTAACGAGTAAGCTTCATTTTGTAATCCACGGAAACTTTTCCTCGCGTGATATCACTTAACTTATTTTTAATAAGGCGCTTCTTCACAGGATTCAAGTGATCCGTAAACAAAATACCTTCGATATGATCATATTCATGTTGGATGATGCGGGCTGCAAGGCTTTCAAAAACATCTGTTCTTTCTTCTCCATGCTCGGTCCAATAGTGAATTTTCACGTATTCAGGGCGATACACCTCACCGCGAATACCTGGGATCGAAAGACATCCTTCCTCGAATCCCCATTCATCTCCCGTTTCTTCCAAAATAGTCGGATTCACAAATACTTTCTTGAAACCAATTAATGACTCATCCACATCTTCATCCTTTTCTCCTTCATTCATGGGGCGACCGTCTACTACAAACAACCGAATGTCCATGCCAATTTGGGGTGCAGCTAAACCTACGCCGCTAGCCGCATACATGGTCTCGAACATATCTTCCGATAATTTGATTAAATCGATGCTACCTAATTCAATAGGGGAAGCAACTTTTCTTAAAACAGGGTCCCCGTAGGGTATTATTGGATAAATCATGTCTATTAGCGCAATGCAAACAACAAATTTAGCAGAATTTATCCTTTGTTTTTCGTAATTTGCAGGGATTTTTAACCTAAGTTAGATTTAATAAAAAGATTATGAATAGAAACTTCTTTAAGGCACATCCTTGGCATGGCGTACAGATAGGGGACCATATGCCTGAATTAGTGACCGCGTTTATTGAAATAGTACCTACAGACACTGTTAAATACGAAATTGATAAGCAAACAGGATATCTCAAGATTGATCGTCCGCAGAAATTTTCGAATATTGTGCCTGCTTTATATGGTTTTTTGCCACAGACGTATTGTTCGGATGGTATCGCGGAATTAGCGCGTAAGTATTCGGGCAAAGATATTGAAAGAGGGGATGGTGATCCATTGGATATATTAGTGCTTTCAGAGCGTGCGATTACGCATGGTGATATTTTGTGTCAGGCGATTCCAATTGGGGGAATTCGCATGATTGACAAGGGTGAGGCGGATGATAAAATTATTGCGGTGTTGAAAGATGATCCGATTTATGGCAAATGGAAAGATATTTCGGATGCGCCTAAGGACATCGTGGAGCGTTTGAGACACTATTTCTGGACCTATAAAATGTTGCCAGGGGAAACTACTTCAAATGCGGTAGATATTGATGATATTTATGGTCGCGATGTGGCGTTTGAAGTCATTCGTCAGGCGCGCGAAGACTACCGTAAAAACTTTGGTTAATAACCTTAATTTAGATAAGCTATGTGGCAATTTGTCAAGTATTCGTTAGCGACTGTGGTCGGACTTTTTCTTTTTGCGATCGTCACTTTATTACTTTTGGCTGGCGTAGGTGCTGCCATCGGTAGTTCAGATGAGGTGTATGATTTGAAAGATAATTCGGTATTAAAACTGGATTTGAACCGCCCTATTGTTGAAAATGCAACGACGGAAGATAATCCTTTCGCGGCACTAACGGATTTGTATTTTGCACCGCCAGAAAATTTGGGATTAATTCAGGTTTTGTCAGCTTTAGAGCGCGCGAAAGTAGATCCTAAAATCAAGGGTATTTATTTAGATGCTAGTTTCCCCATTGCTGGATATGCTCAGCTATCCGAGATTCGGGAGGCGATTCAGAAGTTCCAAAAGTCAGGCAAATTCGTCTATGCCTATGCGAATTCGTATACAGAAAAGGGCTATTACATTTCATCTGTGGCGGATAAGACCTATTTAAATCCGAATGGTTTATTGGATTTTAATGGCATTAGCGTTCAATATACGTTTTACAAGAAAGCTTTAGATAAATTAGAAATTGAACCTTTAGTTTTCCGAGTAGGTACCTATAAGTCAGCGGTTGAGCCATTTATTCGTGAGGATATGAGTGAAGAAAACAAGGCGCAGACATCCTCCTTCTTACAATCAATTAACACGTATGTGTTTGATAAAATTGCCCGTTCTAAGAATATTCCGGTTCGTAAATTAGATCAAATTGCCGACAGCTTGCAGGCTTTCGAACCAGCTAATGCAGAGAAATTAGGGATGGTGAAGCAAGCATACTGGGATGAGTTTGAGGCCTTATTGAAAAAAGCCTCTGGGGAGAAAGAGAAAGTGATTTATGTGTCTGTGAATAATTATTTGAAGGCAAAGAATCCGATTGATGAGGTGGAAGGGAAGGATCGTATTGCTGTTTTAGTAGCAGAGGGAGAGATTTCTGGAACGAAGGCAGCAGAGGGAAATATTGGTTCAGATGATTTTGTAAAAGAATTAAAGAAACTGCGAGAAAGTAAATCAGTAAAAGCGATTGTGCTTCGTATCGATTCTCCAGGAGGATCTTCTTTAGCGTCTGACATCATGTGGCGCGAGATTGAATTGACTAAGAAGGTGAAACCTGTTATCTCGTCAATGTCGAATTATGCAGCTTCCGGCGGTTATTACATGGCGATGGGAACGGACGTGATAGTGGCTCAACCTACCACAATAACAGGTTCAATCGGTATTTTTGCGGCGTGGTTCAATGTGGACAATTTCTTGAAAAACACCTTGGGTATTACACAGGATCACGTGAATACACACGCAAACTCTAATTTTATGACATCGGCAGGGGCCTTAACCGATTTCCAAAAATCAGTGGTACAGAACTCCGTGAATAAAGGGTACTTGTCATTTACCACAAAGGCAGCGGCGGGTCGTAAGATGACTTTACAGCGATTACAATCTTTAGCCGGTGGTCGTGTTTGGACGGGGGCACAAGCTAAGCAGATAGGTTTAGTGGATGAATTAGGTGGTTTGGATAAGGCGATTGAGATAGCTGCTGCTAAAGTGAAATTAAAGCCGGGTACCTACAAAGTGTCCGTTTATCCGAAGGCAAAGTCATTCGTAGACGAGTTGTTGAATTCAGCGACGTCTGAATCATCCCTTTCAGAGCGGTTACTAGCTAAAAATATGCCTTGGGCTTCGTCAGTTTTAGAGGTGAACCGTTGGAAAAAAAGAGAAGGCTTCTTAGCTATGATGCCTTATTTAATGGAATTTGAATAGAAATAAAGAGTATATGGTACGTAATAATTGGACTCGTGAAGAGGTAGAAAAAATATACAACCAACCTTTTTTGGATTTGGTTTATCAGGCGGCGACAGTACACCGCGAGAATTTTGACCCCAATGAGGTCCAAATTTCTACGTTGCTTTCCATCAAAACCGGTGGTTGCCCGGAAGATTGTTCCTATTGTTCACAAGCAGCTCGCTACCACACGAATGTGAAGGTACAGAAGTTACTTCCCTACGAGGAGGTAATTCAAGCGGCTAACCGAGCAAAAGAGAATGGGAGCTCTCGCTTCTGCATGGGAGCGGCTTGGCGCGAGGTGCGTGATAACAAGGACTTTGACCGGGTGTTAGACATGGTGAAAGGTGTGAATTCATTAGGTATGGAGGTTTGCTGTACCTTAGGGATGTTATCAGAAGAGCAAGCTCAGAAATTAAAGGATGCAGGTTTGTATGCCTATAATCATAACATTGATACGAGTGAGGAATATTACGATGATGTTATTTCGACGCGCACCTATGACGATCGCTTAGAGACGCTAGGAAACGTGCGTAAAGCAAAATTATCTGTTTGTTCAGGAGGAATCATCGGAATGGGCGAAAGTGCAGGAGATCGTATTGGAATGCTTTTGACGCTAGCGAATTTGCCTGAGCACCCTGAATCGGTTCCAGTGAATAATTTAGTTCCAGTGGAGGGAACGCCTTTCGAGAATCAAAAGACCGCTTCTGTGTGGGATCTTGTTCGCGTGATTGCCACTGCTAGAATCATGATGCCTAAGTCCGCGGTTCGTTTGTCTGCCGGTCGTTTAGAGTTAACTTACGAAGGTCAAGCTTTTTGCTTTATGGCAGGAGCGAATTCAATCTTCTCAGGGGATGTCTTATTAACAACACCAAACCCTGATACGAAATCAGATGCTGAATTGTTCCAAATCTTGAGCATTAAGCCTAAGGAAGCATTCAAAGATGCGCGTAAATCAGGCATTGAATTTAACCAGATTCCAAGTGCCCAAGGTTTAGAGCACACGCACTAATTTAGGTTAATAAAAAGGAAGCGCTATTTCGAAGGAGGTAGCGCTTTTTTTATAGGCTTTTTTGCATCCGGAAATGTTGTATTTCGCCAAACAACAAATAAGATTCCGCCACAATCCTATATCCAATCGCTTGGTAAAAGGGTACGGCATTTTCCCTAGCCTCCAATACGATTTCGGTCCAGCCTTTTTCAATGGCTTTCTCTTCTAAATAAGCCATAATGGTTTTCCCAATTCCTTTCCCTTGCGCTTTCGTAGCGGTGGCCACGCAGCGTACCTGACCTTGATTTTTTGCTGATTCATGCATACGCGCAACCCCTAGTACTTCTCCGTTTTCCACTGCGATGGCATGAATGGCTTGGTCCTCATCTGCTAATACTTCTGAGCCCAAGGGTTGATTCCAAGGTTCTCTTAATACGCTAAAGCGCAAAGCGTAATAGGCCTTCCAGTCGGATTCGGTTTGGGGTGATTTTATTTCTAGCATGGTGGTGAAAAAAAATGGCGCCACCCGCAGGGTGGCGCCATAAATATACTCGATTTCGATCCTATTTTGCAAAGTTTACAGCGCGCATTTCGCGAATCACCGTTACCTTGATTTGACCTGGATATTGCATCTCTTTCTCGATTTTCTGAGAAATGTCAAACGATAAGTTCGACGCTTTTTCATCGCTGACGTTTTCAGAATCGACCATGATACGTAACTCTCGACCCGCTTGAATCGCATAGCATTTTTGAACACCATCGAATGAAGTGGCTAGCGTTTCTAAATCACGAAGACGTTTCATATACGACTCCATCATCTCGCGGCGCGCGCCAGGACGTGAGCCAGAAATCGCATCACACACTTGAATGATAGGGGAGATCATGGAAGTCATCTCACATTCATCGTGGTGAGCACCAATCGCATTACACACTTCTGGATGTTCTTTGTATTTCTGAGCGAGCTCCATGCCTAGCAATGCGTGAGGAAGTTCTGGTTCTTCATGCCAAACTTTACCAATATCATGCAATAGACCCGCTCGCTTGGCTAGTTTCGCATTTAATCCTAATTCAGCCGCCATCGTAGCACAAAGCTTCGCAACCTCACGGGAGTGTTGTAATAGGTTTTGACCATAAGAAGAACGGAAACGCATACGGCCCACCATCTTAATCAATTCTGGATGTAAACCGTGAATACCTAAATCAATCACTGTTTTCTCTCCTATTTCGATGATTTCATCGTCGATATTCTTGCGTGTCTTATTTACGACTTCCTCAATGCGAGCGGGGTGAATACGACCATCTTGTACTAAACGGTGCAATGACAAACGAGCTATTTCGCGACGCACAGGATCAAATCCTGAAATGATAATCGCCTCTGGCGTATCATCCACAATGAATTCCACTCCCGTTGCGGCTTCAAGTGCACGAATGTTACGTCCCTCACGACCGATGATTTTACCCTTGATGTCGTCTGATTCAATATTGAAAACAGAAACACAGTTTTCGATCGCATTTTCAGCTGCCGTGCGTTGAATGGTTTCAATCACCACTTTCTTCGCTTCTTTCGTCGCCGTTAATTTCGCTTCTTCGATGGCTTGTTTCACTAAAGAACTCGCTTTCGATTCAGCCTCAGCCTTCAAGGCATCCATAATTTGTTGACGTGCTTCATCTGCTGAAAGACCGGCAATTTTCTCTAATTGGCTGATCTGATTCGCTAGCATCGCTTCCGCTTCTTCGCGTTTCTTCTCCACATCTTCCAGCTTCTTGCGGTAGTTTTCTTCTTTCGCTTGAACGCTTTGTTTGGCTGAATGTAGCTCTTGTTCAGTAGCCCGTTGTTGCTCTGCTTGTTGGGCTAAAATGCGCTCTTTTTCGCGAAGTTTTTGCTCGTTCTCTAACAGAATTCCTTTTTTGTTTTGGGACTCTTCTTCGAATTCAGCACGAAGACGTAGGAAGTTTTCCTTCGCTTCTAGCATACGGTCTTTCTTGATGTTTTCAGCAGTTATTTCTGCATTTTTTAGGATGTCTTCTGCTTTGCGTTGGGCCTCCCCTTCGATGTTTTTATTTACCTTCGAGTAGAATACTTTACCGGCAAATAACCCTCCTGCCGCAGCTATTAGAGGAATAATAATGGTTAATATCGTGGACATATAGAACGAATGTGTGTTTATACAGTAGTCCCCGGAAAAATCGAAAGAAAAGGAAAATTATACTGTGAACTCAGCCGCAAGAGATAACAATTCATTGTTTTCTTCCAAGACGTCTTCTTGGAGTGAATTGTGTTCTGCTTCAAATTTCAAACCACACATGGCTAAATCGAGCGCCACCATCGCCATCACGGCTGCGGGATCTGAACTATTGGTTTCTCGTTCGTAATAACGAACTAGTTTGTTCACTAATGATGCTGCATTTCGTACGTAAGCCTCCTCACTTGGACTAACCTTTAAGGCGATACTTTGTATGCCTACCAGTAGATTACAAGGGATTTTAGGATTCATGGATTGCGTAATTGGTCAATGCAATGATCTATTTTTGTAATATATTCTTCTAACTTTTGTTTCAACTCAGCGGTGGGTACTGCTGTGTTATCTGTACTAGCTACAATTTTAGCGAAATTATCTGATTTTTTAAAGTTTTTCTCCAATTCTTTTAGCCGTCTTTGGGTTTTAGCAAGTTCCTCTGATTTTAGGGCTAGCTTTTGCTGTAGATCATCAAGTTCCGCCTGTTTTTGGACCAATGTGCCTTGAAATTCGTGTAAACGCGTCACCATCCCGCTGATCTTCAGCTTGAGGTTCAGGTATTGCATTTTTAATTCACTTTTCATTTTAGGACTAAGCTAGGTCTTCCGTTTTTCCAGGAGAATTCTTTGACGATAATAAAGGCCAAAATACAAATAAATCCGATGTTCTGACTGATAATCAACGGAATTTGTAAACGCGCTAAGATCGATCCTGACTGTATGGCGATCACCCCTAAACTGATGTACATGATGGCAGCCATCCAACGGTAGGGTGCAGGGTCGTATTTTTGGCCTACTAGATAACACAATAAGGTCATCACCATCGCGGAAGTCAAGAAAGAATAGGCGCAGGCCATGTAGCCGTAGATGGGGATGAAAATAACATTCCCAAGCAGCGTGACGGCTAGTCCAGTCACCGTGATCACCGTACCCATATAGGTTCTGTTCGTCTTTTTAAACCAAACAGATTGCGTGTAATATACGCCTAAAAACAAGTTGGCTAACAACAGCACCGGTACTACTCCGATTCCCTCCCAATAGATGGATTGACGCAAAAATAGTCCTTGAATCCAGAATAAATTCGAACTCACTCCCACCCATAAAATCAAGCAAACGATCACAAACCAATGGCTCACGAGTGCTAAATTTGACTGCGAGTTTTCCGCAGATGAAGAGCCCAGAAAGAAAGGCTCTGCCGCGTACTTAAAGGCTTGAATAGCTAAACTCATAAATACCGAAAGCTTGTAGCAATTACCATAAATCCCTAAGGCATCTTCTGAGCTCCTCCCCGGATAAAATCCAGCTGGTAAAAACTCCTCTAACAGTAATCGATCAAACATGAGGTTGAACATCGCGGCTAGGCTCATGAACATGATAGGGTAGGAATACACCCATAATTTTCTCAATTCAGCTCCATCCCAAGTCCACTTGAAATCAGCAAAAGAAGAGCGCAACCAATAAAAGAGACTAGCGTTCGCGAGCAAATTAGCTAGAAAAATATAGCCTGCTCCAATGCTGGGGAAATACAAGTGCTGTAAAAAGGCAGGTCCCCAATGGCCTTCGTGCATTGGTTTTAACAGCGCTAAAAAGAACAGATTCAATCCTACATTTAAAAGGATGGAAACTATTTTTGCTTTGACAAATAATTGTATTTTTTGTTCTAATCTCAGGCGGGCAAAAGGAATTGCCGTTACCGCATCGATGGCTAAAATCAAGGCAAGCCAGCGCATAAATTGACCTTTCCCCTCATATCCGAGTTGCCCCATCAATGGATCTGCGAAGACAAATAAACCTAGCGTAAACAAGCTAGATGTTAAGATAATCGCGGTTAAAATGATGTTGTAATAGCGTTCAGGGGCTTCTTTCGCATAGCGAAAATAAGCCGTTTCCATTCCGTAGGTGTAGATGATATTTGCAATAGCCACATAACCGTAGAGCTTCACATTTACGCCCAAGGCGGCCGGCATAAAGGCTGCTGTATGGATAAATACCAATAAAAAATTTAGAGAGCGCCCTAGGATCGTACTGAAACCATAGGAAAGGGTTTCGCCAGCTAATTTTTTAAGAATGGACATGCGTGAAAGTTCGGTCAATTCTCAAAGTTACAATTTATTGCTTTTGATAGCCGATGATTTGGTAAAAATGCTCAGAATAACTTTCGCTGATCGGAATATGGTTCTCGCCTATTTTAATTTTTTGGCTACGAATCGATTCCATTTTGCTTAGTGAAACAATAAAGGATTTATGCACACGAATGAAATCGGTGGATGGTAATTTTTCCTCTATTGATTTCATCGTCATTCGACAAACAACCGGGAATTTTTGGGTTCTTAGGTGGATTTTAATGTAATCTTTCAAGCCTTCAATGTAAAGAATATCTTCGAGCATAATTTTCATTAAGGAATAATCCGCGTGAATGAAAATGAACTCTAATTTAGGAGCTTCGGCAGGTTTATGAAGGAGTTGTTTGCTCTTGTAATAGTCAAGTGCCTTGTGGCTAGCCTTCAAGAAACGCTCAAAATTGATGGGTTTTAAAACGTAATCGATGACATCTAAATTAAAACCATCTAACGCATATTGTTGGTAAGCGGTCACGAAAATGACCATCGGTTTTGTGGTTAAACTTTCCAGAAATTGCAAGCCTGTCATTCCCGGCATTTGTATGTCCAGGAATAATAAATCGACGGGATTGTTCTCTAAGTATTCCACGGCTTCCATCGCATTTCGGCAGCGCTTTACAAGTTGTAAAAAGGGAACTTTGGAGATATTATCTTCGACTAGGTCTAATGCTAGACTCTCATCATCGACCGCCATACACTTTAGAAGGGTGCCTGGTATTTCCACTAAATTTTCCTCTGACATAGCTTAGACGTGTTGAATGGTGAGTGTGATGATAAAATCGGAGCCTGAGTCCTTCACAACTAATTTGTGATTAGTGGGGTACAATAATTCTAGACGGCGTTTTACATTCGCTAAACCGATGCCTGAACTTTCGTCCTTCGTCTCATTCATAGCTGTACCTTTTTTATTGGCCACTCTAAAATAAAGTTCAGATGCGCTGTCTTTTAATTCAATTTCAATGGTTGGATTCTCAATAAAACCCACCCCATGCTTAAACGCATTTTCCACGAAAGGAATTAACAACATAGGCTCAATGTTGCTTGATTTTGGCCCTAATTCATGAACAAAATTGATTTGAATATCATTGCCAAAACGGATTTTTTGTAGGTCAATATAACTTTCTAAATACACTAATTCCTTGCTGATGGGAACAATTGAATCATTGGTTTCATAAATCATGTAGCGCATTAATTCCGATAATTTCACCACCACAGGCTCCACCATTTCTGGTTTTCTGCGGGACAAGGAAACGACGCTATTTAATACGTTAAACATGAAATGCGGGCTGATCTGAGAACGTAAAAAAGAGAGCTCTGATTTCAATCGCTCATTCTCTTGTTCTTTCACTTGTTCATCCTCCTTCATTCGATCTGAAATCAGGCGATAAGAGGTTCCAATGGCCGCGTAAAACAATAATTGGAAAATCATGCGCATCATCGCACCTCTACGAGGCCCTCCTCCTCCGCCTCCTTGACTATCTGGGTGAATAAAATGAGAATAAGCCCAGTGAAACAATTCCTCATGTACCCAAAGCATAAATAGAATCGCCCCTGTCAGGGTTAATAAATAAATGATGACGCCTTTAGCCCGTAATAATTTAGGAAGTAAAATTTCCGTATTCAGGTAAAAGAAAGGGATATTGATGACTGTAAAGCTAGTCATGTAGACAATCCAAAAATAGGAACGGCGAATTTCCTCTGGGTTAGTGGAATTCGTATTGGGTCCTAACAGGATGGGAAGGGCAATCAGGAATGCCCAAAAAAACAAGTGCAATAACAGGTTCCTGAATTTAAAGGTCTTATATATCATGGGTTTTATGTTGCTTTTTGTACTCAGCGGATTCAAATTAAGAGAATCTTCCTTATATTTCCAGTATATTTTCTACCACTATCCTGATTGTGCCGATGAATTGGCAAAATGATTTTAGGTAGATTTGTCTAAACCTATCTTTCAAAATGAAGAAATTGCTCTTTTTATTGCTACTTGCCTCGCCATTAGGTGCTTGGGCTCAGCAATCGATTCCCCTCAATGACTTATCTGCTTTTGAACAGCCTAGTAAGAACTGGACTATTGAGCAGGCCGTTTTTGCTACCTATTCGGATACCCTATTTCAAGTAAGTCCCGGTACCGGTGTTTTGGTCAATACGTTAAGAGGTGGAAAATACCATCGTACGGATGATTTAAAGTCAAAAATGCAGCACGGTGACATCCGATTGTTAGTGGACTTCATGTTGCCTAAAGGAATGAATTCAGGCATTTATTTGCAAGGTCGTTACGAAGTACAATTGTATGATTCCTGGGGTAAAAAAACGGTAAAATACGACGACTGCGGAGGTATTTATGAGCGCTGGGATGATGCAAGAGGAAAAGGCAAAGAAGGATATGAAGGCTATGCACCTCGCCAAAACGCTAGCAAAGCACCCGGACTTTGGCAAACTGTAGAAATCGATTTTCAGGCACCTCGCTTCGATGCGAATGGTAAAAAAATTGCCAATGCGATCTTCAAAAAGGTAATCCTAAACGGATTGGTTGTTCAGGAAAATATCGAAGTATCGGGCATGACGCGTGGTGCGATTTTTGATAAAGAAGCGCCTTTTGGCCCTATCCTAATCCAAGGCGATCACGGTCCAGTGGCATTTAGAAACTTGCGATTTGAAACCTATGAAAAACCTACTGCCTCTTTAGGAGAAGTGTCATATGATTATTACACGGGTAAATTTACTGACCCAATTGTTCCCAGCACAAAGCCAGTTTCTTCAGGAAAATTACCGGCTTTAACCTACCGTGTCATTCCAGTGAACAATGATTATTTAATCCATTACAAGGCAGAATTGACGATTCCAGAGGATGATACGTACGAATTTCAAACCTATTGGACGGGTTCTGGTGAATTGAAAATTGATGGAAAAGTGCTTAATCACGGGGCTCATTGGTTCAATGAAATGGTTCCTGCCTCTACTTTTTTGAAAGCAGGGAAACATGTTTTAGAAATCATACATATCAAAGATTTTCCTTGGGGGCCTAAGGCTCTAGGTTTGAATGTGAAGCGCATCGGATCTCGACTAGTTTCACTTCACGAAAGAACGTCCTTGTTAGATCCAGATGCCGTGGGGCTTATCGAGGTCAAAGCAAATGCTGAACCGGTGCTGCAACGCTCCTTTGCCTTCCATCAAGGAAAGAAAAAGACGCACGTGATTCACGTAGGAGACCCTGCTGGATTACATTACAGTTACGACTTAAAACAAGGTGCGATTCTTCAAGTTTGGCGGGGTAAATTCTTAGATGCCACCCAGATGTGGGATAACCGAGGCGAACCTCAAACGTCTGAACCTTTGGGATTAACGGTCGTTCAAGACGGCAAATTTCCCTTAGCTTTAGCGCATCAAGCGCAAGCGGATTCAACCGATTTAGTCTACAAAGGATATCGTTTAGAGGCGGGTCGTCCCATCTTTATGTACGAGTGGACCGCAGCTAAGTTGCGCGTAGAGGACCGCATTCAGCCTTCAGGAAATGGATTAAAGCGTACCTTGACTTTGCTAGGAGCAAGTCCACAGAAGACCGATGTGGAGGCAGTTTTAGCTACCGGACATCATGTATCCATCTTGCAAAATGGCCTGGCTTCGCAACCGGGTAACTTTATCGAATGGAAAGGGGCTGCTGCAGAACTATTGAAAATAGCTTCAGGGGCTCAACAAATTCGGGTGCCTTTTTCCGGAGCACAATTTACTTATGACTTGATTTGGTAACGATGAAAAAATATACAGCTTTTGTTTTATTGTTTGCAGTAGCGCTAGGTGCTTTTGCGCAAACAAAACCAACTTCTAAGAAGGAACAGGATTATTATGAAATTAAGACACTTCCTATCCCGAAAGAGATTTATTTAGAAGTGGGCGGCTTAGCAACGATGCCGGATGGTCGTTTAGCGGTGAGCACGAGGAGAGGGGAGATTTGGATTGTAGAGAATCCCTACCAAAAATCGAGTCACCAAACCTATTACCGTCGTTTTGCGAGCGGATTGCACGAGGTCTTAGGTCTTGCCTACAAGGATGGTGCGTTTTATTGCTCCCAACGCGGCGAGTTGACAAAGATTTCAGATAC
>DLPD01000029.1:85398-185168 GCA_002479785.1 Cytophagaceae bacterium UBA7467 | reverse complement strand
TACCACGAATATACCTATGGTCCCGTAATTGATAAGAACGGGGATATGTGGGTGAGTTTGAATTTAGCCTGGGTGGGCTTTGGTGAAGGTAAGTTTGCCAAATGGCGTGGATGGTTCGTTAAAATCTCTCCAGACGGTAAAATGGAACCTTTTGCAGGTGGATTACGCTCCCCGGCAGGTTACAGCTTTAACGATGAAGGCGATTTGTTCTACGGCGAAAACCAAGGAGATTGGGTAGGTTCCGGTCGTGTTACACACTTAGCAAAAGGCGATTTTGCGGGTAATCCAGGAGGGCTTAAATGGGCGAAAGAACCGAATAGCCCCTTGAAACTTAGTCTAGAGGAAATTCAAGATAATGGCTCACCCATGTTTGAGGCAGCCAAGAAAAATCCTAAGATTAAATTGCCTGCCGTTTGGTTCCCTCATGCGATTATGGGGATTTCTACTTCCGATATTTTGCAAGATACCACAAAGGGCAAGTTTAGTCCTTTCCCAGGTCAGTATTTCGTAGCAGATCAAGGACAATCCAAGGTAATGCGGATGGGTCTGGAGAAAGTGAACGGTGTATACCAAGGATTTGCGATAAACTACCGCGAAGGCTTTCAGTCAGGTATTTTGCGCGAACGTTTTGGCTTAGATGGCAGCATGTTCGTAGGAATGACTTCTCGTGGATGGGGAAGTACTGGGAAGGATGAATTTGGTTTACAGCGCTTGTTTTGGAACGGGAATATGCCTTTTGAAATCGATATGATTAAAGCGAAGTCAGATGGATTTGAGTTTAGTTTTACCCAGCCAGTAGACGTGAATTCTGTTAAAAAAGCTGCTTCTTATGCCATTCGATCGTATATCTATAAATACCAACACCAATACGGAAGCCCGATTATCGAATTAAAAGACTTGAAAATCAAAGGGGTAGAAGTCTCCGCAGATCACAAGAAAGTACGCATTTCGATCGATGGAATTCGCCAGTATTTTATCCATGAATTCACCCTAAAAGGGGTATTGAATGAGAAAGGCGAGCCATTGCTTCATGAAACCGCTTATTATACCTTGAATGAAATTCCGGCTGGGCCTGCTTTAGTGGCAGCGGCGCCACAGGATGAAATTAAAACGACAGTTTCAGCAAGGGTCGTTAAAAATTCGCTAGGATATGAATTAGGCATCACAGGTCTATTGAAAAAACATACTTGTTCTGCTTGCCATGCGAAAGACAGCAAATTGATAGGCCCTGCCTTTACAGAAATCGCTAAGCGTAATTATTCGAATCAGAAAATTTTAGAGTTAGTCTATAAACCTAATCCGCAAAACTGGCCTGACTTTGCCACCGAAATGGCACCCATGAGTCACGTGCCTAAGGCGGATGTGTTAAAGATTGCGGGCTGGATTAATAGTCTTCGGGAAACGGAAGGACTGAAGAATCGGGACTAAATAAAAAAGCTCTCTGCGATAAACAGAGAGCTTTTTTTAGGCATAATTAGTAGCTTATTTCTTTGCAGCAACGCTTCCTTGAATCGATAAAACGATTTGAGAAACTTCACCGTTATTAATTACGGTTACCGTTTTATTGAAGTTACCTGGGCGACCTGCCGAATTAAATGAAGCTGTTACTTTACCTGTTTTACCTGGCATAACGGGCTCTCTTGTCCAATCTGGAGTGGTGCATCCGCAAGAGGGTTGTACGTTAGAAATAACAACAGGTGTTTTTCCTGTATTCGTGAATTCAAAGCTATACGTGGCAATTGTTCCCTCTGTGATGGTTCCAAAATCATGCTTTTCTTGTTTGAATTTCAAAGCACCTTGCGCGTTCGACGTGAAGGCAAAGCCTAAAACAAGCACAAATAGGGCGATTAATTTTTTCATATTTAATTTCATTGGTTTTATCTACATTCCAAATCTATAAACAATAAAAGATTTCGACAAGTTTCTTGTCTGGATTCTGTTTGGACGCCGAGGATTTTGTTGTATTTTTACGTGTTTTATAAGACGAAGCAGTTGAATTCATTTACTTTTTCTAATCCTAACCTTTCCTTCGATCCTGCTGCAGTGCTCGAGGACTACCGCCTAGCTGCTATTAGCCGCGCTTGTAGTCTTTTGGTACGAAAAGAGGTCTTTTCTGGTCGGGCGAAGTTTGGTATTTATGGGGATGGGAAAGAGTTATGCCAAATTGCTTTAGCGCGTTCTATGCGTCCAGGTGACTATATCTCCGGTTATTACAGAGACCAGACGATTGGTGCTGCGATAGGGGATTTAACATGGCCACAGTATTTCGCGCAACTATACGGTCATCCGGATATTCAATTTGATCCACATTCAGGTGGACGTCAAATGAATAACCACCACGCCACCCGTTGGTTAGATGAGAATGGCAAATGGCTGGATCAAACGGCTCGTTATAATACTGTAGCTGGAATTTCCTCTACAGCAGGACAAATTCCGCGTTCTTTAGGCATCGCCTATGCCTCTAAAATGTACCGTGAAAGAGTGGATTTAAAAGAGCATGGTGCGCTTTTCTCCAAACATGGTCAGGAAGTATGCTTCACTACCATAGGGGATGCATCCACGTCTGAGGGAATGTTTTTAGAGTGTATTAACGCCGCAGGTGTATTGCAGATTCCTATCGTTTTTTCGGTTTGGGATGATGGGTACGGTATCTCCGTTCCTATTGAGTTTCAAACGACAAAATCCTCCATTTCAAAGGCTTTAGCGGGTTATCAACGTAATGAGCAGGAAAAAGGATTAGAAATCATACAAGTAAAAGCCTGGGATTATCCTGGATTAATGGCGGCCTATAAAAAGGCAGCAGATTTAGCTCGCAAGGACTTTGTTCCTTGCCTAGTTCACGTGGTTGAATGTACACAGCCCCAAGGTCACTCCGCGTCTGGTTCACACGAGCGTTACAAATCTGCCGAGCGTTTAGCTTGGGAATTAGAGTCTGATTGCAATGTGCTATTTCGTCAGTGGGTATTATCCCAAAATTTCGCCTCAGAGGAGCAGCTAAAAGCAATCGACGAGGAGGTCGTTGTGTTAGCACGTAAATACCAAAAAGAAGCCTTTGCAGCCTATATGGCCTCAGTTGAGGTGGATAAAAAAGGGTTTTTACGCATCGCGAAAAACCTGTTAGATTCCACTAACGAGCCTAGTTTATTACAGCCCATTATCGATGAATTAAATGCCCTTCCTTATCCTATTTTTAGTGATTTAGTGCGGGCAGGTCGCAAGACTTTACGCGCTTTTCGATTCTACCAAGGGCCTGCGGTTAAGTTACTTCGCAAATGGCTTGATGACCTTGAAAAACTAAACAGAAGGCGTTTCAGCTCACACCAAATGAGTGAGTCAGACGAGTCACCTTTGTTGATTGAAGGGGTTAAGCCCACCTATGAAAAAGAACCGGCCTTAGTAGATGGAAGAGAGATTCTAAACAAGGCATTTTCGCAGTTCTTGCAAGATCCACGCGTATTTATCTTAGGAGAGGACGTTGGGAAAATTGGGGATGTGAATCAAACGTTGGCCGGATTGCAAGATATCTACGGACCATTAAAAGTGACCGATACTGGAATCCGCGAAGTTAGTATCGTAGGCCAAGGAATTGGTGCCGCGATGCGTGGTTTGAAGCCTATTGTAGAGATTCAATATTTGGATTACATATTTTATCCTTTCCCTATTTTGTCGGATGATTGGGCCTGTTTGCATTATAGAACGGCTGGAGGACAAAAAGCACCGATGATTCTGCGTACAAGGGGGCATCGTTTGGAGGGAATTTGGCATTCAGGAAGCCCTATGGCCGTTTTAATAAACGGATTACGTGGCGTCCATTTTTGTGTGCCTCGTAATATGACGCAGGCGGCTGGGATGTACCGTACGCTTTTAAAGGGCGATGATCCCGGAATTGTGATTGAATGTCTAAATGGTTACCGCTTGAAAGAACCGATGCCGTCTAATTTAACGGAAATAGAGGTGCCACTAGGCATTCCTGAAATACTCCGGGAGGGAACGGACATTACCGTGGTTACGTATGGTTCGATGTGTCGGATTGTGATGGAGGCAGCGGAGACTTTAGCGGGATTAGGAATCTCTGTGGAAGTGATGGATGCCCAGACTTTATTGCCTTTTGATCGCCATCACAGCATTTTAGCCTCGATCCAAAAAACGCACCGTGTTATTTTTGCTGATGAGGATATGCCAGGAGGCGCGTCTGCCTACATGATGCAAGAGGTGCTTGATAAGCAAGGGGCCTTCACCTGGTTAGAAAGTCCCGCTGTTTGTATCGCGGCGACGGCTCACCGTCCTGCCTACAGCTCAGATGGGGATTATTTCTCCAAACCAAATACGGAGAATATCGTAGATGCTGTTTATGAAATTATGCGCGAATCAGATCCATTAACTTACCCAGCCATTTATTTTTAAATGAGACCTTATTTTCAGGCTATTTGGGAGGGAATACAAAGCACTCGAAAGGGGATGGCTTTGACGTGGAAGCATGCCTGGGCGGCGCGTAACCAGCGCAGTGTACAAAATGTCCAAGATCCGGATTATTTTAATCAAAAGGCTGGTATTGTAACGCTTCAATATCCGCAGCAGCAAATACCAACTCCAGTTAACGGACGCTACCAATTACACAATGAGATGGATGATTGCATCGTCTGTGATAAGTGTGTGAAAGTATGTCCGGTGGATTGCATCGAAATCGATCCGATTAAGGCGACGGGTTTAGTGGGAACCGCATCGGATGGTTCGCCCATTCGCCTTTATGCTGCTAAGTTTGATATCGACATGTCTAAATGCTGCTTCTGCGGCCTTTGTACTACGGTTTGCCCAACAGAGTGCTTGACAATGACCTCGGAGTATGATTTTTCGGTCTTTGATGTAAAAGAACATAACTTTGAATTTGCGAATTTGACTCCAGAGCAAGCAGCTGAAAAACGCGCGCTGTACGAGCAATTTGTAGCAGAGAAGGAAGCTGCAAAAGAAGCAGCGAAAACGGTATTGCCTACCGAAGCGCCGACTGTTGAATCAACAGAAGAAAAACCTGCGACTCCTAAACCTACCTTCAAACCCGCTTTCAAGCCTAGTTTTAAACCGAAGCCTAAACCTGACTCAGAATGAGCCCACTAGTTCTTGCTTTCTTGGTATTAGCCTTATTGACATGCGGAAGTGCGTTGTCAATGGTGTGGACGAAGAATTTGTTGCATGCGGCTTTGGCAATGTTCTTAACGATGCTTGGTTTGGCAGGATTGTACGTTTTAGCTTTTGCGGATGTATTAGCGGTCGCGCACTTGTTAGTGTATGTGGGAGGGGTACTTATTCTGATACTTTTTGGGATTATGTTAACCAATCAAACGGATGCAAAAACAGGCAAGAATCACTTGATGACACGCGAATCCAATCGATTATTACCCATATCTCTTGGATTATCCTTTTTCTTAGGCCTTTTCTGGTTATTTACCAAAGGTCCTTGGGTGAATAATTTGCCAGTAACAGGTGATTCTAAATTGAAAGAAGTTGGCCTGGGATTATTGACCGAATATGCCTTCCCTTTCGAACTTGCTGGGGTATTTTTATTGATTGCCTTGATAGGCGCCACGTTTGTTGCGAAAAGCCATGACTGATATTCCTGTAATCTATTTCTTGTGGGTTTCTGCCTTTCTATTTGCGACAGGATTATCGATATTGCTGTTGAAGAAGAATACGATTTTCGTTTTAATGGGGATCGAATTAATCTTGAATGCGGCGAATTTGAATTTGGTGGCCTTTTCGAAAAACGACCCTTCGTTACAGGGTTTATATCTGGGTATTTTCGTGTTAGTCGTAGGCGTTTGCGAGATGGCGATTGCGTTAGCGATTGTATTGCAGGTTTATCGCAACTACCGCGCCATCGAGGTGGATCAGTTTACGTCCGAATACTAGAGGTTTTCTAATTGCTTTTTGAATTTGAGGGCTTTCATTTTGCCTAAGACTTTGGCCAAATCCTCTTCCGACGCTTCCTTCAGCTGCGCCACCGTGCCAAAAGCTTTCAATAATTTAGCCGCCGTCAATTTCCCGATCCCATCCATCGTCTCTAACTGCGACACAATAAAATGCTTGCTTCGCTTATTTCGATGTGCCGTAATCCCAAACCGGTGCGCCTCATCCCGCAACTGCTGAATCAGCTTCAGCGACTCCGATTTCTTATCTATATACAAGGGTAAACTGTCCTCTGGAAAATAAATCTCCTCTAAACGCTTTGCGATGCCAATAATGGGGATTTGTCCATACAATCCGATCGCTTTCAAGGCATCGCATGCAGAACTCAACTGGCCCTTACCTCCATCGACGATAATCAGGTCGGGTAATTCTGCCTCTTCCTCTAGTAGTCGAGTATATCTGCGGGTTATTACCTCGTACATCGTGGCGAAGTCATCTGGACCTTCGACGGTTTTAGGAGTGAAGGTGCGGTAATCTTTTTTAGAGGGTAAGGAATTTTTGAAACAGACCATCGCGGAGACGGGATTCGTGCCTTGTAAGTTCGAATTATCGAAACATTCGATATGTTTAGGTAGATTAGTCAGGCGCAAATCATTTTTCAATTTGATCATCACGCGCATCTTACGATCTCCACCACTTTCCTCCGCTGCTTTTCGGTCTGCCTTTTCTTTTCGGAAATATAATACATTCTTCAGAGACATATCTAACAGCTTCCGCTTGTCTCCTTGACTCGGAAGTGTATTTTTAGCACCCTCGAATTCGATGGACATGGGGATGTTCGTGATAATTTCTTTGGCCTTACTTTGAAACTGATCCCGCTTCTCCCAAATCAACATCGTCAACAACTCCGCCTCATCCTCCTCTAATTTCTTTTTTACTTCCCAGGTTTGCGACTGCAAAATCGTCCCATTAATAACCTTCATGAAGTTAATATAGGCTAAAGACTCGTCCGACACCATTGAAAACACATCTACATCGTGGATCGACGGATTCACGACGGTAGACTTAGCCTGGAAGTTTTCTAGCAATTGCCATTTCTCTTTCCATTCCTGCGCCTGCTCAAAAGCCATCCGCGCGGAGGCCTCCTGCATCTGGGAAATAAAAAAGGTCTTTGCCTTCTGGTAGTTCCCCTTCAAGATCTGCGAGACCTGGTCAATGTACTCCATATAGCGAGCCTCCTGCTCTAGACCTTCACAAGGCCCTTTGCAATTCCCTATATGGTATTCTAAACAAACTTTGTATTTCCCTGCCTCTACGTTAGCCTCTTTTAAATTTAACGCACAGGTTCGCAATGGATACAGCTGGTGCAGCATTTCAAGCAAGGCGTTCATTAATTTAGGGTTCGCATATGGACCAAAAAACGTGCCCAATGCATGGTTAATTCTCCTTTCTGTAATTAAGCGAGGAAAACGCTCTCGGGTTAAACAGATAAATGGATAAGTCTTGTCGTCTCGTAATAAGATATTATACTTAGGCTGAAACTGCTTGATCAGTGTATTTTCTAAAAGCAGTGCATCAAATTCCGAATGAACTATGGTAAACTCAAGCTTTCGGATTTGAGAAACCAGTCGCCTAGTCTTGTTATCCTTCCCTTTCGTATTCGTGAAATAGGAGCTAACCCGGTTCTTTAAATTCTTCGCCTTCCCTATGTAGATAATGGTTCCGCTTTCATCAAAGTAGCGGTAAACCCCTGGATCTTCAGGCAGGGTAGGGAGAACAGATTTAGGGTCAAAGTGAGACATAGGCCAAAATTAAACAAAAATATCTTCTTTGCATTTTTTGTAATTATCCAAGGTGGCAGCTTCTGATTTTACTTGCTTTACAAAAAGGTTAACGAAGGATTACGGCAAGGTAAAACCGAGACAAAATCCTCAATTCTGCCGACCAATGATCTCTCCATTATTGTATTCAATTGATCAAATAGCCCCCCTGAGCACGCATTAAGAGAATACTTCTATTTAAAATAAAAAAAATGAAAAAATATCGAGTAAAAACTTGTGCAGGTTGTAAGAATTGGACATATTTGGTCGTATGTAATAGTGTAGCATAGTTAAGAGAGGTATTCTATTTCCGAATTGATATCTGGACCGTGTTGTATTATTTAAAGAATTTGTTTGACTTACAAACCTATTTAAAAGCTTAAAATGAATTATCAACCATTATCAGAAAGGAGGCCTATCGAACATTAACACATGAAACCCAAAATTTAATTTAAAAACTAACTTAATCTTTATTATGAAAAACAATTTTTACCAAAGTCTACGAAGCTTTCTTTTGCTAGCGATAGTGATGCTAGGAAGCTTTTCGTCATTTGCCCAAGACCGCAAGGTTACAGGTAAAGTCTCTGGGACAGATTCTCAGGGAATTCCGGGTGTGAGTATCTTAGTAAAAGGAACTAACACGGGAGCTACTACAGATGTTAATGGTGCATTCTCTGTAACTGTTAAATCTGGATCAGCTGTTTTAAATATTTCAGCTGTAGGCTATAAGTCTCAATCCATTACGGTAGGTTCTCAATCTACTATCAATGTTACTCTAGCAGAAGATAATTCCCAGTTAGACGAAGTAATCGTAACAGGTTACTCAGTGACTAACAAGAAGGAATCTACAGCTGCTGCTTCTATCGTTAAAGCGAAGGATTTGCAAATCGCACCTTCAGGTAACGTAGAGCAACAATTACAAGGTCGTGTAGCCGGTGTTACTTTGATCACGAACGGACAGCCAGGTACGAACAGTATCATCCGTGTACGTGGTTTTGGTGCATTTGGTGGTAACGAACCATTGTATGTAGTGGATGGGGTTCCAGTAGGATCTACTGATTTCCTTTCTCCAGATGATATCGAGTCTACTACTGTCTTGAAAGATGCAGCAGCAGCTTCTATCTATGGTGCTCGTGCAGCGAACGGTGTAATCGTTTACACAACTAAGCGTGGTGCGCGTAATAAAGGTATCACTGTTACTTACGATGGATTGTACGGTGGTACAGATCCAAACGTAGGTGGTGTTCCAGCGATGTTAACTCCACAAGAGCAAGCTGATTGGACTCACGTAGCATACCGTAACAATGCGGCAGCTAACGGAACAGCAGTAGCTTATACTCACCCTCAATATGGTAATTCAGCTCAGGCTACATTGCCTACTTATTTGCACTTTAATGGCGCAAATGGCGTGAACTCAGGTGATATGGCTGCAGCTCAAGCTGCATTCGCTGCGAATCCATTAACGACTTTCGTAATTAAAACAAATAAAGCGGGAACGAACTGGTATGATGAAATCACCCGTTTCGGTACTACGATGCGTCACTCACTTGGAATCTCTGGAGGTTCTGATAAGGGTCGTTTTTATTTAGGTTTGTCAGGTCAAGAACAACAAGGTATCTTGTTAGAAAATGACTTCAAGCGTTATTCAGGCCGCTTCAATTCTGAATTTGATTTAGGAAAGAAAGTGCGTGTAGGTGAGAACTTACAGTTCACGTACCGTTCCGTTCGTGGTCAAGCAGGTGGTAATGGTGGTTTAGGTATTGCTGGTGATGAGTCAGTAATCTTATCTGCTTACCGTATGCCTACAGCCATTCCAGTATTCGATGAATTTGGTAGCTACGCTTCTACGAAAGCAGCTGGTTTTAACAACCCTCGTAACCCAGTTCGTCAAATTATGCGAAATAACTTAAACGATAACAACTACAATGCAAACGCATTTGGTAACGTTTATGTAGAGTATGAGCCAATCAAAGATTTAATTATTAAATCGTCAATTGGTGGTCAATACAATGGATCTGCGTTTAAAAACTACAACTATAAGTATTTAGGTGATTCAGAGCCAGAGGCATCGGATTCATTTAGTGAAGGCTCAAACTACGTGTTCTCTTATGTATTCACTAATACTGCGGCATACAAATACAAGTGGAGAAAACACGGTGTAAATGTATTAGTAGGCATGGAGGCATTGAACACAGGAGCTGGCCGTAGCATTTCAGGTTCTGGTATCAACCCATTCTCAATGGATACGGATTTCGTTACATTGAATGCGGTACAATCACCAGTAGTTAACTCAAGTTTATTCTCAGGGGTTAATTTCTACTCTTTATTCTCTAAGTTAGACTATAACTTTAATGAGAAGTATTACTTAACGGGAGTTGTTCGTCGTGACGGATCATCTCGTTTTGGTTCGCAAAATCGTTATGGTATCTTCCCTGCATTCTCTGCAGCTTGGAGAGTTACGTCTGAGGAATTCATGAAAGATCTTCCTGCTATCTCTGATTTAAAAATCCGTGGTGGTTGGGGTTTAATGGGTAACTCGAATAACGTAGACCCTGCAAACCAATACTCACTATACGCGGCTAACCGTGGTAACTCATTCTACCCAATCGATGGTCAATCTTCTGGCGCGAACGAAGGATACTACCGTTCTCGTATCGGTAACTCTGCAGCTAAGTGGGAGACTTCAGAAACAATGAACATTGGTTTTGATGCGACTCTTTACAATGGTAAGTGGGAAATCGTTTTAGATGTTTGGAGAAAAGATACACGTGATTTATTGTTCAACGTGCCTCTTCCTGCGGTAGTAGGACCATCTGCTTCTGCACCAGCAGTAAACGTAGCGAAAATGCGTAACCAAGGTATTGACTTCCAAATCATTAACCGTGGTAACATTACTTCAGATTTGAAATATGAATTAACATTCAATAACTCATTCTTGAAGAACGAAATCGTTGAATTTGCACCTGGAATCACTAACTTGACAGGTGGAGCCTTCCGTGGAATTACACCAGTACGTATGGAAATAGGTACATCTTTATCTTCATTCTATGGTTACAAAGTGATTGGATACTTCAACTCAGCTGCTGAGGTTGCATCTGCTCCTGCTCAATCAGGTGCGGGTGTTGGTCGTTTCCGTTATGCGGACATGAATGGAGATGGTAAAATCACTCCAAGTGACCGTACATACTTAGGTTCACCAGTTCCTACTTACACAGGTGGTATTAACGTAGGTTTAACATACAAAGATTTTGAATTCGCAACCTACTTATATGCTTCTGCTGGAAACAAAATTTGGAACCAATCTAAGTGGTTTACAGACTTCTTCGGAACGTTTGAAGGATCAGGAAAAGGTGAGCGTGCGAAGCAATCTTGGACGCCAGCTTTAGGTAATTCTGCAGCTGCTCCTATTTGGGAATCTGCTTCTAACCTATCTACATCTGCAGCAGAAAACTCTTGGTATGTAGAAGATGGAGATTACATCCGTATTCAAAACATCTCTTTAGGATATAACATTCCTAAAGCATATACCTCTAAGTTAGGTATCAAGCGTGCGAAATTTACTTTATCTGCTAACAACATCTTTACACTTACTAAATACAAAGGTTTAGATCCAGGTGTAGGTGGAGCTGCGGATACAGGATTTGGTATCGATGTGGGTAACTACCCAGTGACTCGTTCATTCAACGCATCTATCAACTTGACTTTCTAAAACATAAAGTCCACACTGTTAGTTATATAACATTATTGACAAATAAGAAAATGAAAAATAATCAGATTTTTAAGCGAATCGCTTTAGTGAGTGTGTCAGCTCTGACGTTGACCTTCGCTTGTAAGGATCAGTTTTTAGAAGTTCCGCCTACCGCCT
This sequence comes from Cytophagaceae bacterium UBA7467, assembly GCA_002479785.1. Lineage (GTDB taxonomy): Bacteria > Bacteroidota > Bacteroidia > Cytophagales > Spirosomataceae > Aquirufa. The sequence goes on along the minus strand of DLPD01000029.1, from coordinate 173,582 downwards.
CTTTGGCACAAGCGCAGTTATCTTCTAAGGCTGGCGTAGAAGGTGCCTTAATTGGTGCTTACGCTCAGTTAGCTGCAAAAGGATACTCTCGTCTTGCAGCAGGTAATAACTGGGTATGGGGTTCTATCCGTGGTGGAGAAAGCAACAAAGGTACTGACCCGGGTGACTACTCGAATATCAATACCATGCAGCGTTATGAGGTTCAACCTACGGATGGAGACTTGAACTCGACATGGCAAGCAAAATACGAGGGTATTGCGCGTTGTAATGCGACGATTAACTTAGCTAATGGATCTCAAGTGCTTTCTGCAGCTGATAAAACGCGTATTATCGCTGAAGCACGTTTTTTACGTGGCCACTACTATTTCGAATTAAAGAAGTTATTTAACTCTGTTCCGTACATTGATGAGACGTTAGATTACGGAAAAGGAATCGAGAAAGTAGCTAACACTGACGCATTCTGGGATAAGATTGAAGCTGACTTTGCATTTGCATTTGCAAACTTGCCAGCTACATCTTCTTCTGCAGGTCGTGCTAATAAATGGGCTGCTGAAGCTTATTTAGGTAAAGTGTTATTGTTCCAAGGAAAGTTTGCTGATGCGAAAGCGAAGTTTACTGATGTAATTGCGAACGGTGTTACTACAAATGGTAAGAAATATGGCTTAGTTCCTAAGTTTGCGGAAATCTTCAATGCGGAGAATGACAATAATGAGGAAGCTGTATTTGCTATTCAATCTTCGATGAATACAGGTAACGTGAATAACGCAAATGGATTTGATGACTTGAACTACCCATATAACACGGGTGCTGATGGTCCAGGTAACTGCTGCGGATTCTTCCAACCTTCATTCTCATTAGCGAATGCATATCGTACAGTGAATGGTTTACCTATCTTGACTGAAACAGCTGGTGCTCCAGATTATAACTTGCCTGCAAATGCAGTTAAGAATGACTTTGGTATTAACTCTGCTTCAGCGTTTACGGAAGATGCAGGTCCATTAGATCCACGTATTGACCACACTATCGGTCGTCGTGGTATCCAATACTTAGACTGGATCGAGCACCCAGGTGCTAACTGGATTCGTAAGCAAGATTATGCTGGTCCATATTCTCCTAAGAAATACGTTTACTACAAGCGTCAAGAGAATACATTAACAGATGGTTCATCTTGGACTCGTGGTTATGCAACAATGAACTTCAATATCATTCGTTTTGCTGACGTATTATTAATGGCTGCTGAGGCTGAGATCGAAGCTGGTTCATTAGCAAAAGCGTTAGAGTACGTAAACCTTGTTCGTAATCGTGCAGCTAACCCTGCTGGTTTCGTGATGAAAGGTGGTGTTGCAGAGGCTAATTACGTGATCGCACCTTACACTGCTTTTGCTGATAAGGCGACTGCAACTAAAGCAGTTCGTATGGAGCGTATGTTGGAATTAGCAACAGAAGGTCACCGTTTCTTCGACTTAGTTCGTTGGGGTATCGACGTTCCTACGTTAAATGCTTATTTAGCGTATGAGTCTAAATTCTTAGTAACTAAGTTTGGTGGAGCTTCTTACCAAGCTACGGATAAGTATTTACCTATCCCACAAGCTCAAATCGATATCCAAGGTTCTTCAATATTGAAGCAAAACGCAGGATACTAATTTGTTCTAATTTTTCTCAAAAAAGGTGGGATATTAATCCCACCTTTTTTATTTTCGCTTAAGTTTAAAATTGCCCTATGAAGCCTATTTTCGCCTATTTAATTGTTGCTAGTACCTTGCTAGTTTCCTCTTGTAAAAACGCTACCACTTTCGAGCTTTTATCCGGTGATGATACCGGTATTCATTTTTCAAATAAGATCGTGGAGAACGATACATTATCTATTTTGAAGTATGAATACCTATATAATGGAAGTGGTGTGGGTATGGGAGATTTTAACAATGATGGTCATTTAGATATCTTTTTTTCTGGGTCTCAAGCGAATGCTGCTTTGTATTTGAATAAGGGTGAAATGAAGTTTGAGGAGTTAGGAAAAGCGTCTGGTTTAGATACGAAAGATCGTTGGTGTTCTGGAGTTAGTCTAGTGGACATAAATGGAGACGGCTTATTGGATGTTTATGTTTCTGCAACGATGAAAAATGCGGAACGCGATCGCCAGAATATGCTTTTTGTTAATCAAGGAATTAACGAGGGGAAGCCTAGCTTTAAAGAAATGGCAGCTGAGTATGGCATAAATGACAATGGCCATAGCGAGCACGCAGCTTTCTTTGATTATGATCGGGATGGGGATTTAGACCTCTATGTTTTGACAGACGTAATCGATCAATTCCCGTCTCTTTATCGTCCTAAAGTAACGGATGGTTCTTATCCGAATACAGACCGATTGTATCGCAACGACTGGTCAAAAGAGAAAAATCACCCCGTGTTTACAAATGTGTCGAAAGAGGCTGGAATTACCATTGAGGGATATGGTTTAGGGATTAATATCTGTGATATCAACCAAGATAACTGGCCAGATATCTATGTGACGAATGATTATGTGTCGGATGATATTTTATACATCAATAACCACGATGGGACATTTACGGATAAGGCCAAAGCATATTTTAAGCATACTAGTTTGTCCGCAATGGGGAATGACGTGGCTGATATCAATAATGATGGACGTCCGGATATCGTGGCATTGGATATGTTGCCAAAAGACAATGAACGAAAGAAGCAATTAGCACCGCCTAACAGCTACCAATCCTATCAAAACAGTGATTTGCATGGATATACGTATCAATATATGCGTAACAGCTTGCAATTAAATGCAGGTAAAAAGGCGGATGGTTCTCCCGCGCCATTTCAGGAAATTAGCTTAATGGCAGGAATGGCAGAGACGGAGTGGAGCTGGTGCCCTTCTTTAGCGGATTTTGATAATGATGGCTTCCGTGACTTGATGATTACAAATGGTTTTCCACGGGACGTGACGGATCGTGATTTTATGTTATACCGAGCAAATTCATCCCGTTTAGCATCTGATGCAATTTTATTAGAGCAAATGCCTGTGATTAAAGTCAATAATTATGCCTTCAAGAATAAGGGTGGAATTCATTTTGACGATGTGAGTGCGGCTTGGGGAATACAACGTCCCTCTTTCTCGAACGGGGCCTCATATGGGGATTTGGATAATGATGGAGACTTAGATTATGTAGTCAATAATATCAATGACGAAGCTTTTGTTTACAAGAACAATACAGTTGAAACGAATGTAGATAAAGGGCATTATTTGCGGGTGAAGTTTGAAGGGAAGGGTCAAAATACGCAAGGAATTGGCACCCGCATAGAGGGAGTTTATGCGGATGGTACGTATTTCTATTATGAGAATTCGCCTTACAGAGGTTATTTGTCTAGCGTGGAGTCGGTTGCACATATCGGATTAGGTGCGAAGCAAAAGATTAAGGAATTGCGGGTTATTTGGCCTAATGATTCGATGCAGGTGATCTCAAAGCCAGGAATTGATCAAATAATAAAGGTGAAAATGAGTGAAGCGAAACAACCATATGTTTCCTTGTATCAAACTCAAGTCCCATTATTACAGGATGTGACAGATCAAATGCAATTAACAGATGTACACAAGGAATATGATTTTATTGACTTTAATTTCCAGAGTTTAACACCGTTCAAAATGTCTCAACTGGGCCCTGGTGCATCCGTAGGAGATGTGAATGGTGATGGTTTGGAAGATTTCTTCATAGGAGGAGCTAAATTTTATTCTGGAATTTTCTATTTACAGCAACCATCTGGCAAGTTCATCACTAAATATTTGGAAGGGGTGGCTGAGAAGAGAGAGAAATTAGGCGAAGATTTGGGTTCATTATTGATTGATATGGACCGCGATGGGGATTTAGATTTATACATCGCTCGCGGGGGTACTGAGGGCCAAATAGGGGCAGCAAGTTTTCAAGATGTGGTGTATGCGAATGATGGGAAAGGGAACTTTAGTCTGATGCCATCTGCATTGCCTGTCTTTACCGAAAGTAATGCGGCCGTGAGAGCAGTGGATTTTGATAAGGATGGCGATTTAGATCTTTTTGTAAGCGGGCGGAACGTTCCGTTCTCGTATCCTCTAGGAACACCATCTCGTTTATTACGCAATGACTCGAAGGCTGGAACAATTAAATATACGGATGCGACAGCTGCTTGGGCACCAGATTTGTTGAAACCTGCGCTTTCATGTGATGGCGTTTGGACAGACTTGAATAATGATGGTTGGTCTGATCTAGTTGTAGCGGGGGAGTTTTTGCCTATTCAAATTTACCAAAACGAGAAAGGGCATCTAGTGAAATTAGAGAAGACAGGAATAGAGGGGATGACGGGACTTTGGGGTTCTGTAGCTGCGGCTGATTTTGATCAGGATGGAGATGTGGATTTAGTCGCTGGTAATATGGGTAAGAATACCTTATTACGTGCGAATGCGAAGCAACCCGTGGATGTATTGCACGGAGATGTGGATGGAAATGGCGTTTATGATGTATTTCCGTTTGTCTATTTCCAAAGTGCGTCAGGTGTACCTGTTTCCGCACCGTTATTTGGCAAGGATGATGTTCATAAACAATTGAATTCCACGCGTCAACGCTGGGTATATTACAAGGATTATGGTAAGATCACTCAAGATGACTTCTTGACGGAGAAAGAAAAGGCGAAAGCGTCTAAATTATCCTTTACAGAGAATGCTTCGATGTACATTGAGAATCAAGGTGGTGGTCATTTCAAAGCCCAGGCTTTACCCGATATGGCGCAGTTATCGTCTTTGAACGGGATGCAAATCCAGGATGTAAATGCGGATGGGTATTTAGATATTCTTTTTGTGGGGAACAATTTTGCCAATGAAGTGGCGATGGGTCGTTATGATGCATCGAATGGCGGAGTATTACTTGGCAATGGAAAGGGATTCACTTATGCGCAGAATTCAGGAATGATGGTCCCGGCTGATGCGAAATCCTTAGTGGGTATTCAGGTAGGTTCAGAACTAGCGTTTATAGCTCTGCAAAATAGAGGGCCAATGAAAGTGTTTAAACCTCAAGGTGCCTTTGTAAGAGCTCCGGTAAAGCCCGGTACATCGTTTAGTTATAGCTTAAAGGGGCACAAGCAAAAGATCGATTGGAACTATGGATCGTCCTATTTAAGCCAAAGCGCTAGCGCCCAAGCATTCATACCCAAGGGGGCAAAACTCCATTAGTGAATTGAATTGCGCAAGAGTCTAACTTGAAGGCCAGGTGTTAATTTAACGCCTGGCTTTGGTTTTCCAAATTGGTAGTTTCCTAAGAGGAGATCAATGTCCCCATCCTTATCAAAATCCCCGGCATCCATCGCAATATAATGTGCGTCTTCAGGTACGTTCAGATTGCTTACTTGGAAGGTCAAATTGCCTTGATTTTGGAAATATAGAAAAGATTCATTCACTCCTTTGTCGTTTTCTGCGAAGAAGGAAATCAATGCCATGTCCAAATCTCCATCCCCGTCAAAGTCTCGGGCTAACGTTTTAGAGGCGCCATAGGATGGATAAAAGTAGGCTTCCTTGAAATTGTTTTTTCGGTCATTTAAAAAGATATGAACCCCATGGTAAGCCTTTTTCGAGTATGAATAATCAGCATTATCACCATTCGAGATGATAATATCATCAAAACCATCTTTGTTCATATCCGCAACTTCCATAAAACTACTTCCCCAAACCGAATCAAACTGCAAAATAGGCTTCTCTACAAATAGCCCCATCCCCTTGTTGATAAACAACGAAACTCCCTCTCTCGCCTGTGCCATTAAGACTAATAAATCGGGTTTTCCATCGCCTGAATAATCCTTGATGATGACATTTCTAGATCCAGCCTGCGTTTTCAATAAATGCCTTTCTTTAGTCTTTCCATCTACCCAGACTAATTGCCCAGCTTCGAAACCATATTCGCAGATCAAATAGTCTTGTATTCCATCGCTATTAAAGTCTGCTAATTGCATATCGACCGGGCGTTTCAATGAATCCACTAACTTGTCTAATTTCCCGTCTAATTTCAATTGGAATAGGCTACCTAATTTTTGGTCATTAGGATACATTTTTCCTATCCCTAACAAGTAGGTTTTCCCTTGAATGAAAGCGGTATTTACATTTGGGCTCTGACTTCTAATTTTCGATTTAACTTGTAGCTTGCTGTCTAAAATAACCGTCTCATTCGTATTCATTCCAATCCAAGCTTCTGCTTTGTTCGGATGCACTTTTACAGAAGTTACACCCCCCAGATTGACTTGGGGGTAAATAAACGTTTCCTGCGTGAAATGTAAAGGCTTTTTTGAAATGGGACTTCTAGCTTTTTGTGGAAGCGGTTTTTCAGGAGCGTTTGTCACATAATAATCCACGATAGATTGCCAGTCTTCTACGCTCATTTCAGGAGTGTCAGGATAGATATTTAATTCGACAGCAGACTGAAATTGTTCTTCTGGGATTTTGGTTAACAATTCGAATTTATTGCGCATCCCTAAACGATAGGACATTTCGACTAGGACGTGATCATTCCACGTTTTTTTGTCCAAAAGGCTCGGATCTGGGAACTTGTGGCAAGAACTACAATTTTCTTTCGCCAGTTCTTCTCCTGTTTTTTTTGTGCTGCAGGCTATAGTAAATAAGGCAAGGAATACAAAGGCTATTATTCTCATTCAGGTAAGGCGGTTGCAGTTGAACTAGTTAAGGTGGAATCCCCTCCAATTCCTCCTACACAACTAAAGTCAAAGGCTATATTTTCAGGTTTGATAAAAGGTATTTTTTGATATCCGTCAAGCGCAAGGGATCGATCGCTATATACTTTTTCCATAAACTTTGTAAAGGCAGGCATGGCCATTTTAGCACCCTGACCTAGTTGAATATTTCTAAAGTGAATACTTCGGTCGTCACCACCTACCCAAACGCCAGTGACTAATTTTTGGGTGACACCCATAAACCAACCATCGGAGAAGTTTGATGTGGTACCGGTTTTAGCCCCGATTTCATTACCAGCTGCGATAAAGCTGCGGTTCAAGCCTTCTGCCGTTCCACCTGGCTCGCGTACTGCGCCTTGTAACATAAAGGTCATCAAATAAGCCGTTTCAGGTTTCATGACTGCTTTAGCGGTAGGAGAGAACTCCCGAAGCACAACTCCATTTTTATCCGTAATCTTTAAGATAATAATGGGGTCGATTTTTTCGCCACCATTCGCAAAGGTGCTGTAGGCAGACACTTGTTCAAATACAGATACTTCGGAGGTTCCTAAACAAAGGGCGGGGCCTTCGTATAAGGGGCTAGTAATCCCTGCTTTGTGAGCAAAGTCTGCGATTTTGCCAGCACCTAAGGCTTTCATTAATTTAGCTGAAATCGTATTAATGGAGCGACCCATCGCACGGCGTAGCGTTAAACTTTCGTAACTGTATTTGCCGTCGGAGTTTTGGGGAGTCCAGGTGTCGTTTGTTAATCCATCCTCTGTCCCAAAAGTCACCGGCTCATCTACGTATTTATCGCAAGGAGTAGCGATCTCGTTTTCGATGGCCGCCCCATAAACGAATGGTTTGAAGGTAGAGCCTGGCTGACGCTTACTTTGGGCGACATGATCATATTTGAAATACTTGTAATTAATGCCGCCTATCCAAGCCTTTACGTGTCCATTTGTAGGGTCCATGGACATCATTCCCACATTCAGAATGCGTTTATAGTAACGCATCGAGTCTAATGGGCTTAAAGTCGTGTCGATATCCCCATGGTAGGAGAAGACAGTCATTTTGATGGGGCGATTTAATTCTTCCCAAACCCGCATCTCATCATTGTTGTAGGCCTCCATCAAGTCACGGTAGCGTTGTGTGCGTTTCATTGCCGTAGAAATGAAGCCCTTAATCTCTTGCATCTTTTCGTTTACCCACGGATTTCTGCCAGCCCAATGCTGATTAAATGCGATTTGCTCCGCTTTCATATGTTCTTGTACCGCATCCTGCGCGTATTTCTGCATCCGCGAATCAATGGTCGTATGAATGCGCAAGCCGCTGGTATACAAATTCAATTGTTGGTCTTCTGGGCGGTCTTTGTTGATTTCTTGGATGATCCCCAAAATCTCTTTTCGGATCGACTCTCGCAAATACGGCGCAGCACCGGTATTTTGATTCTCTACCTTGTATTTTAAATTCAGTGGGTCAGCCTTCATCTTTTCCGCATCCTCTTCCGTCAAGTATTCATATTTTGCTAATTGACCAAGAACCGTGTTGCGACGTGCTAAGGTGCGTTCTGGGCGAATGCGTGGGTCGTAAAGAGAAGGATTTTGCAATAAACCGATTAACGTTGCTGCTTCTGGATAGGTAACCGTCTGAACGTTTTTTTGGAAATAGGTGCGGCAGGCGACTTGGATTCCATAGGCATTATTGCCAAAGCTAACCTCATTCAAATACATCGCTAAAATTTCCTGCTTGGTGTAGCGTCTCTCTAATTTGATGGCTAAAATCCATTCTTTGATTTTGGCAATCGCCGTCTTCAATCCTCCCACTTTCATCAACAAACCCATATAAATGGGGTCATCCTCTCCGTATTCTAAAGATCGGGTATGAAACAGGTTCTTCGCTAATTGCTGGGAAATCGTACTTCCTCCACCAGAAGTACCGAACGTAAATAGTACCCTCGCCATCGAGCGAACATCGATGCCGGAATGGCTGATGAAACGCGCATCTTCCGTCGCCATTAATGTATTTACTAAAATGGGAGAAAGTTGCTCGAATTCCACTGGATTGCGATTTTCTCGAAAGTATTTCCCTATTTCTTCCCCATCCTCTGAAATCAACAAGGAGGCTTCTTGGCTTTTCGGGTTTTCTAATTCTTGCAGGCTAGGCATTCCTCCAAAAAGCCACAAGAAATTATAATTCACCGCCGTAATAAACAGGATGGCAAATAGGAGTGTGCCTCCAAAGATCTTGTAGGCTAAGGTAATTTTATTCAATTTAGATTCCTTTTTGGGTTCTATCATTTGTTAATCAGCTTAAGCATTTCAGTGGCCTCTTTCACAAGCGGACTTGCTGGGAATAATGGGATAAATTCTTCAAGCATTCGTTTCGCTTCTACTGTCTCGTGTAACCCCGCTTTTGAAAGCGCCATTAAAAATACAATTTTATCTTCCAATTTGCTACCTGGGTAGTTTTGTTGGGCAAAAAGGCAAGATTCATAACTTTCGGCAAATTGTCCGGCTTTAAAACGTTCAAAAGCCACTTCGTATTTCTTTTGAGCCAGTATTTCTTTGTTTTCAGACAGGATGCCGTTTTCCAATTTGAGAATCATCGTCTTAAAATAGCTTCCAGGAAAGCGTTCAAATAATTGAGAGCGGAAGGCTGTTTTCGATGCTCCATCATTACTTAAATAAAGTATATACAAGGCTTCTGCTTCGTATGCTGTGCTCGGATATTCCGTCAACAAGCGTTTCAGTGCCGCATTCGCTAACTCATTTTCGCCTAATTCCAAACGGGCTAATTTGCCTAGTTTGAACAAAGATTCTTCGATCGTTTTTCCTACTTTTAACTTAGCCTCGGGCGTCGAAGGAATGGCTTTTAGCCAGTTCTCTTCTTGCAAAGATTCTGTGCGCACTGTTTTCTCTACAGGTACGTTGCTCGCAACGGCTTGGGTCATCGTGGCATTTTTGTTTCTTCGATTCCAAAAATCTTCCAGCGTTCGATTCCCCCAACGGTTACTAAATTCTATTGCTCCTTGTATGCGGGCTTGTTCATTGTTAAAATAGAAGTTTTGTTGATCTGCGTTAAAGGGACGTCTAGTAAAAACAGGCGCAACCGTTTTCTGTACAACGGTTTTAACGGTATCCTTCTGCTGTTTTAAAAACAAAGCATGCAAGGCTGAAGGATCAAGGTTTGCTAAGCGTAGTAAGGAATCTTGTAGGCTAATTTGTTTGGCAAAGCCGCTGTAGTTTCCCCAGGATTTTTTCAGTTTTTGAGCCTTGGCATATTCCGGATGATTAGATGCGAGATAGGTCGCTGCGCTATCATAATAATGGGCAGCTAGGTCATAATCCTTCATTTGCTTGGCAAATAAGCCCCCTAATTGAAAGAATAATTCGCCCTTGTTTGGATTGTTTTCTCCGCCTTTCTCCCAATTCTCCTTGGCTTTTTTGAAGTCTTTCTTTCCGTAATAGTATTGACCAATTTTGACGTAAATAAGGGATTTGCTTTCCTCAATTTTAGGGTCATTCAACATATTGAGCAAAGCCGTTAAATTGCCTTCTTGTTCGTGTATGGCGAGATTTGCCTGTAGTTGTAAATCGTAACTTGGTTTATTTTTTAGGACTTCTCGGTAGTTAGCTAAAGCTAGAGCGGGTTGATTATTATCGCTCAATAGCTGTGCCATGATGAAAGAAAGGCGTGCTTTCTCTTCCCCTTTCTTTAGATAACGTTGAACCTCCTGCAAGACAGCAACGGCTTTGATGGGCTCGTTTAGCAATTGAAAAGAATAGGCCTTTAAGAGAAGAAATTGCTTTTTCTCGTTGGCGTTCAAGGGGTTTTCACTCAGGAATTCTTCGATTTTTTCAGCGGAACTAAATTCCTGTTGCTGTAGATAAATCTCGTATAGGGCGAGTAAAGCCTCGGGTCTGATATCTAGTGAATTAACGTATTTATAGGTTTCGATGGCATTCTTTAGGTCGTTTTGGTATAAACGACCCCGTGCAATGAGTAAATAGGCATCGATGATGTAATGGGAATTTTGGTGCCGATCGATTACTAAAGAGGCTTTGCGGATTAATTCTTTGATATCTTTCTCATTCCCTTGTCTGAAACTGGAATCGCGTGGAAGAACGATGGGCAAAATGGAGTTATAACTTTCTTTACGCTCCGCAAAGTATTTTTTTTGCAATTCTTTATCTAATCGAGATGCTTGCCAAATCGCATTGTATTTCGCATTCACATTGTGAAAGGCAACGGCCGTGGGCTTGTTGCTGAACTGAGAACAAGACCAGGTAAAGAAGGCTAGAAAAAGAATGACGAAACTCCGGTACATAGGTTCAAAAGAACAATTTTCAAATTTACGATTTATCTTCCCGAAAATTGGATAATTTTAGGTGAATATGAATACGTATCAAAAATTCTTAGGCGCCGCCTTTCAGATGCTTGTCACGATTGTCGCTGGCGTTTTTGCTGGGCGCTATTTAGATGCTTATTTTTTGACGGATAAGCCTTGGTTTACTATTTTATTCTCACTAGGATCGATTGCCTTTGCGCTTTTGGCACTTATCAAAAGTCTTCCCAAATAGCGTTCGTAGAAGCGCGGATAATTCGTTATTTTTGTGGTTAAAATCTAATTCCATTGTTTAATCAGCGGCGAAATCTTATCTTTTTGTTCTTCAGCATTGTGGGGCTCCTGTTCATAGGGAAATTATTTTTCCTACAGGTGATTGATGATACCTACGAAAAAGCCGCAGACAATAACGCCATTCGCAAGATTATTCAGATTCCTTTTCGTGGCGAGGTCTATGACCGGTACGGAAAATTAATTGTCTACAACACGCCGGTGTACGATTTGTACATGATTCCACGGAAAGCAGTCGTAAAGGATACGAATCATTTTTGCCGGGTTTTCCGGGTGACGAAAGAGTATTTTATCAAAACGACCCAGCGCGCTCGTGCCTATTCACGGGTAAAACCTAGTTTATTTTTGAAGCATTTATCCAAGGAAGATTTTGCTAGTGTGCAAGATGCGATGGTGGATTTTCCAGGCTTCTTTTTTGAAACCAATGCCTTTCGTACCTACCAGTCGCGCTCTTTTTCAAATGCCTTAGGCTATGTGGCTGAAATTAGTCAGAATGCCTTGGAAGATCAGAAGGACGATTATTACCGACAAGGTGACTATGTGGGAATCTCAGGCATCGAGTCATTCTATGAGGAAACATTGCGCGGTCAACGTGGGGTAAAATACCGAATGGTGAATAGCAATGGGGTGGAAAAAGGGGATTATAAGAATGGTTCTTTGAATATTAATCCCGTTTCTGGCAATAATTTATATACCTCCATCGATCTTGCAATTCAAGAATATGCGGATAGCTTGATGCAGCACAAGGTGGGTAGTTTAGTGGCGATTGAGCCTTCGACGGGTGAAATTTTGGCGATGGTTTCTGCACCTTCTTACGATGCGAGTCTTTTAACCGGAAATAATTTTTCCAAATACTACCAGCAACTGGCTTTAGATCCCCTGAAGCCTTTATTGAACCGTCCGCCATCAGCCTATTACCGCCCTGGTTCAACCTTTAAACTAGTACAAGCCTTGGTGGGACAGCAATTAGGATTTATTGGACCAGGAACGGTGTTTTCCCACGCAGGGGCACCGGTGAAATGCCACGGCCACGGACCAGTAGATTTGCGTGGAGCGATTCGCGTTTCCTGTAATCCCTATTTCTACCACGCATTCCGTAAGATGATTTACGATAATACATCCGGAGATACTTATGAACGCTCCGCTAAAGGTTTGCAGCGTTGGGCTGATTTAGTGGCTAATTTCGGCTTTGGACGTAAACTTGGGGTGGATTTAGGAAATGAGAAGAAAGGTATTCTGCCTAATGTGGAATATTATAACTCCGTTTACAAAGGCGAAAAAATGTGGAAGTTTTCAAACATTTATTCGATCAGTATTGGCGAAGGTGAAATTGTGGTGAGCCCCTTGAAGATGGCCAATTTAGCCGCGATTATTGCGAATCGGGGTTGGTACATTCCTCCTCATGTGGTGAAAGGAGTAGGTCTGCAGAAGTCGATTGACCCTTTCTACAAGACGCCTGTGAAAGTAGGGGTAGAGTCTAAGTATTTCAATGTGGTCATCGATGGAATGGAAGACGCAGTGACCCATGGAACGGTAGAGGCGGATGGCCGTATTCCAGATATTAAAATGGTGGGTAAGACGGGTACATCTCAAAACCAAAAAGGCAAAGATCACTCCATCTTCATCGCCTTCGCTCCACGTGATAATCCGAAGATTGCCATTGCGGTATTTGTGGAGAACGCTGGTTTCGGTGGATCTGCTGCGGCACCTATTGCCTCCCTAGTGGTGGAGAAATACTTGAAACGTAAGGTAGACCGCAAGGCGGTGGAAACCAAGTTTATGAACATGAATTACCTGCCTAATGCATACAGTGTGGTGCGTAAAAAGGCAGCCCCAGATTCCACAAAGAAATGACAGATTCGAATCACATACAAGGCCGGATTGACTGGATCACTGTGGGATTCTATGTCTTGTTCGTGGGCTTAGGCTGGTTGAATATCTATTCTGCCGTCTATAGTCCGGATGCGCCTTTGGCTTTCTCTGATCCCGCTTTTTATAATTCCAATGCGGGTAAGCAACTCGTGTGGATCGCTACAAGCTTCGTATTGATTGTCTGCATTCTGGTGATTGATTTTCGTTTTTTTGAATCCTTTGCCCTCTTTATTTACCTAGGGTTATTGCTTTTGTTGATTGCTGTGCCTTTTCTGGGGGTGACCATTAATGGTTCTCACTCCTGGTTTAAATTTGGTTCTGTGACCATTCAGCCTGCTGAGTTTGCCAAAACAGCCACGGCCCTTCTACTCGCTAAATACCTGAATGATCCCCTAGTCAATTTGACGAAGTTCCCTTTTCAATGGAAGGCTGCCTTGATCATCTTAATTCCTATGATCTTGATTATTGGGTCGAATGAAACAGGATCTGCCTTGGTCTTTGCCTCCTTTTTAATCCTGTTGTACCGTGAGGGATTACCGGGAACCTATCCCGCCTTGTTTCTTGGTGGTATTGTTTTATTTGTTTCTGCCTTGTTAGTGAATGCATGGATTATTTTCGTGGTTTTAGTCATATTAGCGGGCTTATTAGTCTTGTTTATGCCTATCTACATGCAACGTGATCCGAAGACCTATTTGCGTCTTTCGGGTGCCATTGCCGGGATTATGACGCTCGCTTTATTAGTGGATTGGGTAGTAAATAATGTACTAAAAGAACATCAGAGAAATCGAATTCGTGTCTTGATTGACCCTGGTTTTGATCCTCGGGGTTTAGGTTATCAGGTGACGCAATCGAAGATTGCGATTGGTTCGGGGGGCTTTTGGGGGAAAGGATTTTTAGGGGGTACGCAGACGAAATTCGATTTCGTTCCGGAGCAAAGTACGGACATGGTTTTCTGCACAATAGGGGAAGAACATGGTTTTGTGGGAGTGATGTTGATGATTATTTTCTTCTTGGGATTTTTGTGGCGATTGATGTATTTAGCAGACTTGCAGCGCTCGCGATTTGCGAGGGCATATGGTTTCGGATTAGTAGGAATTCTGTTTTTTCACTTTTTAGTTAATATAGGGATGACAATTGGCCTGATGCCTATAATGGGTATTCCATTGCCATTCTTCAGTTACGGTGGGTCCTCTTTGTGGTCCTTTACTATTTTACTTTTTATCTTTTTAAAGTTAGACTCTCACCGGTCTGACATGCTTTCTCGCTAGTATGGAAAAAGAAACAATTTCAGCTAAAGCCAAAATGCTCATCGCCGTTGCAGCCCTTGGCTACTTCGTGGATGTGTACGACCTCATTTTATTTTCGGTGGTGAGAAACCCCAGCTTGATGAGCCTTGGACTGAAAGGGGAAGACTTGTTAAATCAAGGTTTGAACCTAATGAATGTGCAAATGGGAGGCATGTTATTAGGAGGAATTTTATGGGGTATTTATGGTGATAAGAAAGGACGTAAATCGGTTTTATTCGGGTCTATTTTACTCTATTCGGCTGCAAATGCCTTGAATGGATTAGTGACAGATTTGACTACTTATGCCATTCTGCGATTTATCGCTGGTATAGGTTTAGCGGGGGAATTAGGTGCCGGTATAACGCTAGTAAATGAAACATTGCCTCCATCTAAGCGAGGTATTGGTACCTTAATCATTGCGGGAGTGGGTGCCGCAGGTGCCGTTTTTGCCCCTATCATTGCAGGGTTAAGTTCTGACCCTGAATGGTGGAGAACTTGCTACTTTATTGGTGGTGGAATGGGATTAGCCCTTTTGTTATTGCGCTTGGGGACTTTTGAATCTTCCATGTATACAGAGATGGATGACCAAGTGGAACGAGGTAATTTCTTTCAACTATT
The DNA here is from genome assembly GCA_002479785.1 of Cytophagaceae bacterium UBA7467. GTDB lineage: Bacteria > Bacteroidota > Bacteroidia > Cytophagales > Spirosomataceae > Aquirufa. Next base: position 158,477 of record DLPD01000029.1, on the reverse strand, counting down.
TTCTACTGGAGCTACGTTCAAGAAATACCTGTATTGTATTCTGATGGGCTTACCCATTTGGTACATCATCGGAATTCTTGTTTTTTCTGCACCTGAAATTTCTAATCTCATCGGTATCAATGGAAAAATCAGTGGAGGCGATGCGATTATGTTTTGCTATTTAGGACTAGCACTAGGTGACTTTGCCTCGGGAGCGCTGAGTCAGTGGCTGAAAAGCCGTGGAAAGGCGGTTTTAACGTATTTATTTATCGCTGTGGGCATTTGCTTGTATTATCTGTTTGGAATGTCTGCTATTACTATGACGCACGCCTATGTAATGATAACCTTATTGGGCTTTTTTGGAGGGTATTGGGCGGTGTTTTTGACCTACTCTTCTGAACAGTTTGGGACGAATTTACGGATGACGGTGACAACGACGGTTCCTAATTTTGTTCGTGGCGCTTTGATTCCAATTTCTTTATTATTTAAATTTTTGATTCCTTCCGTTGGCTTAATTCAAGCTGCCGCCTATGTGGGTGTTTTATGCTTTAGTTTGGCTATCTACTCGGTTATTCAATTGAAAGAGACTTTCGGTAAATCCTTAGACTACACGGAATAATGGCGCTCATCTCAAAGAAGAAAAATCTGTATCGGATTAATCAGCAGCTGCGGCGGTATTTGCATAAATACAACCGGGAGCACGCGATGAATATTAGCTACCAGGATTTATTGCGCTATGAGAATGCCATTGTTTTGTATGATAAAAATGGACTTGATACGCTATGGGAGACGGTATTTTACTCTCCTTCGGATCAACAAGAAGTGTATGAGGCGCTAAAGCAGATTTATGCGGATTTAAAAACAGATGGTAACGAGGAGGTAATCAAGCACTTAGTGATTGATCGCGTGGATTATTGTACCTACGGGAATACGCATCCTTTTCGGATACGCATCGTGAATCGGGTGAATGATAACTTTGATTATTTCTACATTAAAGTGGCGGATGCATCTCGCGTTTATGGTCTAGAATTAGAACATATTTTATCGCCCAACCGGATTAATTACGTCACTCACGAGAATACACTTGTGGAGGAACATATCGCCGGAGTACCCGGGGACGCCTTTTTAAAACAAGATTTAGAGACGGATTTAGAGTCGCCTATTCGTCTTGCTAAAGAGTTTGTGAAGTTCAACGAGCGTTGTCTTGTACAACTTTTGGGTGATATGCACAGTGCAAACTTTGTGATTATCACCACTCCGGATTTTGAGGAGATATATTACCGGATTCGTCCAATTGACTTTGATCAGCAGTGTTACGAAGGTAAGAAAACGGTTTACCTTCCACAGTATTTCAAGCAAAACAATGCCCTGATTGAGTTAGGGATGAAGTATATGACGCCTGAATCGGTTTGGCAATACCAGATTGAGGAGCGATCGATGATATCCTCTCGTCTAAAGTCAGAAAGTCAACGCGTGTATGATTTAATGAACGTAATGGCAAAGGATGAGATTGCTCCACCTGAAAATGTGGAACAATTGAAAACTGAATTAGCGAAACATTATGAGGATGATCGCTTTTTGAAATGCCAAACGATGGGAGAGATTGTTTGGTTAAGCTTAGAACTCGTGATGCGTCACTAATTACTTCTTAAATATGGACCACATCATCAGTCCATAGCCCATCAGAAAGCACAATCCACCAATAGGGGCAATTGCTCCGAAAATGTACATATTCGTTAAGCAAATTAGATAAAGAGATCCCGGAAAGATAATACAGCCGGCAAAATGAAAATAGGCAGCTGTCTTCAAGTGCTTATTGCTGAAATTCATCTGCCAAACCCCCAAAATCAATAAGGTAATTCCACCATACATTTGGTAGCGAGCTGCCGTTTCAAAGGTCTCCAGGCGATTAATTTCGCGCAAATAGTCCTTCCACGCATGTGCTCCAAAGGCGCCTAAGGCGACCGATAATCCCGCAATGAGTGAACCAGTAAATAACGCAAATTTTTTCATGGGAGGGGTTGCCGCGCGGCTTTATGGTTGATAAAAAAAAGGCCTTGGAACAAGGCCTTTTTTTTAAGATGCTAAAGAAACTTTCAAATCGTTCAGCTTCCGCTTGATCGAATCATCGATCTGTTGGTCACCTACTTTCAAAATGAATCCACCTATCAGGCTTTCATCAATTTGTTCGATCAATTCTACTTCTTTTCCAGTGTAGTCCTTCACGATTTTGGCTACTGTTGCTTTTTGCTCTGCTGTTAAAGTAGAAGCTGTAGTAACCGTTGCTTTTTGGATTCCTTTGTAATCCGTGTACATGGAGATGAATTCTTTTGCTACAGCAGGAAGAATCTGCTCGCGGTTTTTGTTCGTGATGATCACGAAGATACCGTAGGTTACAGGATTGAATTTATCCTTAAATAGCTTCGCTAGGATCGCTAATTTCGTGTAATGCTTGATGATAGGGCTCTTTAGAGCTAACACTAATTCATAACTTGCTTCGCAGGTTTCAGCGAAATCAATCATGTCCTTAGCAACAGCCTCTACCGCGTTCTTTTCAATCGCGAAGTCTAGCAGGGATTTTGCGTAACGGTGAGCTACAATTAATTCTGACATGGTCTTTGCGATTAAGATAATTTAACGTCAGCCATCCACTCAGTGACTAATTTTTCCTGAGCTGCTTTGTCTTTTAATTGGCTTTTTAACACTTTTTCTGCTAAGTCTAAAGAAAGAGTCGCTGCTTCCTTACGGATTGCTGCAACAGCACTTGCTTTTTCTTGTTCGAAAGCTACGCGTGCTTTTTCGATTTCTTGGTTAGCGGCTGTTTGCGCATCTAACTTCGCTTGAGCGATCATCGCATCGGATGCTTCTTTCGCTTGCTTGATCAATGCATCACGCTCAGCACGAGCTGAAGCGATTAGTTGCTCATTACCTGCTTTCAACTCAGCCATTTCAGCACGCGTTGTTTCAGATAATTTAATTGCCTCGTCGATGGATTGTTCGCGCTCAGCTAATGATTGAATGATAGGTTTCCAAGCAAATTTGGCTAATAGGAAGAATAAAATTCCAAAGACAAGTAGTTGCCAGAAGATAAGTCCAAAGTCTGGGGTGATTAACTCCATAGTATGTTAATTTTTGTAAATCGTGTCAAAAAACGCAATTTGGCACCTAATGTAAACCAAATTGCGTTTTAAATGGGGTAGAATCGGTTCAAAGGCTAACCCTTTGGGGATTCTGATTGGTCTCTTATTTCAAAGTTACCAATAAACAAATTACAGCAGCGAATAACGCAACCGCCTCAACGAAGGCAGCAACGATCAACATCGCACCTTGAATTTTTCCAGACGCTTCTGGTTGACGAGCGATAGCTTCCATAGCAGAACCACCGATACGACCGATACCCATTCCAGCTCCTAAAGCAGCTAAACCAGCACCAATACCTGCAAGGCCAAGACCTACAGAAACTTCTAATAAAATCGATAAAATAGACATACGATTTGGGTTTATATAAAAAAAATAATTTACAAATTAATGGTGATGCTCTTCTACCGCCGCTCCGATGTAAGTCGAAACTAACATCGTAAAGATGAAGGCTTGAATGAAGGCAACAATTAGCTCAATTACGTTCATGAAAAGCGAGAAAGGAACTACTGCTAGACCTAAAGCCGCATTTTCAAAAATGAAAATCAAGGATACTAAACTTAATAAAATGATGTGACCAGCAGTTATGTTTGCAAACAAACGAACCATTAAAGAGAAGGGCTTCATAAAGATACCCACTATCTCAACGGGAGTTAAAATCACTAACATCCACTTAGGAACACCTGGCATTGCAAAGATATGTGTCCAATAAGTCGAACGACCGTTCAAATTAGTCACGAAGAATGCGATGATTGCCAGCACTAACGTAACCGCAATATTTCCTGTCAAGTTTGCTCCACCTGGAATCAAACCTAACATATTGTTAAACCAAATAAAGAAGAAAATCGTCAATAAATACGGCATAAAACGACGGTAGTGTTTTTCGCCAATGTTGTTCTTCGCAATCTCATCACGAACGAAAATGATGATCGGCTCAAATAAAGATTGCATGCCTTTAGGAGCTCTGTGCGGATTTTCTTTGTATTTACGACCGATACCGATGAAGATAGTTAGTAATAAAACAGCCGAAACCAATAAGGAAGCTACGTTCTTCGTAATAGAGAAGTCAATTACTTTCTCTCCATTTTCTGCATGAATTTTTCCATGTTCTAAAACAAAACCATTGTAAGGAACTTCTTCGTGGTGTTCGTTTTTGAAATGAGAGGACGAGAATACTTGAAGACCTGCTGATGCTGTATAAACGATGCAAGGTAATGGCAATGTCGCATGGAAATGGCCAATCGTGAAGAAATGCCAATCATGTTCATCAGCGATGTGGTGCAAGATTAATTTACCTGGATCAAATTTTTCAGAAGGAGCTTCGTGTGAAGCCGCAGGTGCAGCTGCGTGAGACGCTGTATCTACATGAGCAGAATCGTGCGCTACAACTGGTTCGTTTGCGAACACATTTAGGCTAATAAAGCTCAAGAAAAGCCCTAGTAGTATATTCGAAAAGTACATTTTTTGTGTTGAAGTCTTCACCTGCATCTGAAACATTAATCTTGCTATTTTCTAAAAACGTCGCAAGTTACGAAGCAAACCAAAAATTTCAAAATTTGTACTACATAAATAGAGTACAAAAAAGTTGCTAACAAACAAGACCATATCAGGCGTGTGAATATAGGCGAAAAAACCGATGAAAATTACGCTTAAAATAAAGCGAATTGTTAAGGAAATCATTTGAAAAGGAATGAATTTCTCCCCTTCGTTTTTTAAACCGAGTTGAGCGAGGTTGAAGGTTAAATAGGTTTGGAATAACAGAAATACAAAGATGAATTTCAAGTCCGGGTGGAAATAAGTGAGAAAGGAGGTCTGCGCCAAGGCGTAGAGAATGCCTCCTAAAATACCGTAAAAAACGACCATCTTTAACATGGGGCAAATATCGGCAGAAAGGAATTAATCGGCAAAGTTTTTGGAAAAAAGCGATTTCGGCTGTTACTTGCATCCTCAAATCAAAAAGCCTCGCTTGTTGATTTATAAAGAAGAAGGGAGAGACTAGGCTCAATGAACTTCTGGCAACCCGTCTACCAGTGTAGATCCCGGTGCTAATTCCTACCCCAGGCGGTGCCTGTTTAGGGAAATATAAACCATTTTGTGCATGCAAGCTGAGTTTCATCATTTTCATTCCGCGTCCCCATTTGCCCTTGAATTAGGGGGTGAATTACCTGTGTTAGATTTAGCTTACCAAACCTGGGGAAAGCTTAACGCTAAAAAGGACAACGTCGTGTGGATTTGCCACGCTTTTACAGGAAGTCATGACGTGGCGGAATGGTGGCAAGGTCTGGTAGGCCCCGGTAAATTGTTCAATCCGGAGAATAATTTAATTGTCTGCGTGAATATTTTGGGTTCTCATTACGGGTCCTCTGGCCCCTTAACGGTAGATCCGAGAACCGGCAAGCCATATTTTCATTCGTTTCCAGACGTGACGATTCGCGATGTGGTTTCGAGTTTTGAATTATTGCGCAAGGAATTAAAGATCAATCGCATCAAAACCTGCATTGGAGGCTCTCTTGGAGGTCAGCAGGCGGTAGAATGGGCGATTTTGAACCCGGGTTTGATTGAAAACCTGATTTTGGTGGCAACGAATGCGGTGCATTCCCCTTGGGGCATCGCCTTTAATGAGTCCCAAAGAATGGCCATCGAAGTCGATCCAAGCTGGAAAGAATCGCAGCCTAAAGCTGGTTTAGAAGGAATGAAGGCCGCTCGTGCGACCGCTTTAATATCGTATCGCAATTACGAAACTTACCAAATCACCCAAGCTAGAAAGGAAAATTCCTATGGCTCTTCCTTGCGCGCGGTTTCTTATCAGCGTTACCAGGGGGAGAAATTAGCCCAGCGCTTCAATGCCTATTCCTATTTTCAGTTATCCAAAATGATGGATTCGCAGGATGTAGGCCGTAACCGGGGCGGTGCGATCGCTGCCTTAAAACAGATTCAATCCAAAACCTTGGTCATTGGAATCAAATCCGATGCCTTGTTCCCCATCGTGGAGCAAGAGTTTTTGGCTAAATATATCCCTGGTGCCTCCTTCCATGTCATCGACTCCCTGTATGGGCACGATGGATTTTTAATTGAAAGTGGTTTGATGACCAAAGCCGTTCGTTTATGGCAGAAATTGCAGCGCCTAGAAGTCAATCCGATGGCCGAATTTTTTCAAGCTTTAGAAGCAAAACTCGCATCCCATGAAATTTCACAATAAAGTCGTTTGGATTACGGGAGCTTCTTCCGGCATAGGTGAAGCACTGGCTTATGTTTTTGCGGCAGAAGGAGCACTTTTAGTGTTGTCTGCGCGCAGAGAAGAGGAGTTGCAGCGGGTTGCCAAAGCCTGCGGTAATGCCTACGTTCTCCCTTTCGACATGCTCTCCTTGTCAGAACATACGGATCGTGTGCAAGACGTGATTCAAACCTATGGTCGCATCGATTATTTAGTGCTGAATGCTGGGGTTTCTCAGCGTTCTTTTGTGAAAGACACGGAATTTGAGGTGTATCGCCGTCTTTTTGAAGTGAATTTCTTTTCGATTGTCTCCTTAACTCAGGCTGTTTTGCCTGTATTTACTGCCCAGAAATCAGGTGTTTTTGTTCCGATTGCCTCGGTTGCAGGTCGTATCTCCACCCCTCGTAGAGCGGCCTATGGTGCGACGAAACATGCGCTAATCGGTTTCTTTGACTCGGTTCGTGCGGAAGTTTTCAATGATGGAATTCGGGTGACTACTATTTTACCAGGTTACATCAAGACGAATATTTCACTTCACGCGATGAACGAGAAAGGGGAGGCCTATGGAAAGATGGATCCGAATCAGGCCAAAGGCTTAGATCCCAACTTTACCGCGCAGAAAATCTTGCAGGCAGTTTTAGCAGAGAAAAATGAATTCTTTGTAGGAGGTTTCCTCGAAGGATTTGGCCTGTTTGTCAAGCGCTTCTTTCCCTCTATTATGCCCTTTATGTTGCGTAAAATTAAGAATACGTAGTCTTTTTCTCACTAAAGAAGAATACAAACAGTAACAAAACCACTCCGGCAATCGCAGCTGGAACCATCCAAACTGCTTGCCAATTCTTGACGTCATTAACCGTATAATAATCCAATACGATTCCTGATAGCTTAGAACCAATTCCCATCCCTATTCCATAGGTCGCAAAAGTGATAAGGCCTTGAGCTGAATTTTTGATTTTCTCACCCGCTTTTTGGTCCGTATAAATCTGTCCCGTCACAAAGAAGAAATCGTAGCAAACCCCGTGCAGAATAATTCCAATATACAAGATCCATTCGCTCGAAATACCATCACCATAGCCAAAACACAAAAAGCGGACAATCCACGCCAATAGACCCACCACGAGCATTTTCTTTACTCCTAAACGCGTAAAGGCGATCGGAATCAACAACATGAAAATCACTTCAGAAGCCTGACCTAAGGACATTTTGTTTTCCACATTGCTCATGTGGGCATCTGTTAACGATGGATTTGCCATCGCATAATAGAAGGACAAGGGTATACAGATCAAAATGGAAGATATGAAGAAGATCAAGAAGGAACGGTCTTTGAAAAGCTTCAACGCATCCAACCCTAAAATCTGGGCCACAGAGGCATTTTTATCGCCTTTTGGAGGGGTGTTAGGTAAGGTAAACGAGTATATTCCGAGCAGGAAGGAGGTGTACATCGCGATCTCAAAAATAGCTACCTTGTCACCTAGGGCATAAAAACCGATGATGTTGGTCACTACAATCCAGGCGATGGTTCCCGTTACCCGAATGCTAGGGAATTCCTTTTCTGGATTGGCCATTTGGTTCATCGCAATCGAATTAGACAAGGCTAAATTAGGGGCAAAGCAGAGTGTATAAGCTAATATATACCAGAAGAAGGTTTCAGGATCTCTTTCTAAACTCAAAAAATACAGGATGACACCACCCAAAATATTCAAAAAGCCCATTACCTTTTGGGCAGCAAAAAAGCGGTCTGAAATCAAACCCACGAAAAAGGGCGCAAAGATGGATGCAATCGCAAAAGTGGTATATGCATTTCCCACTTGATCGCCTGTAGCGTGTAAATTATCTAACAAGTACTTACTCATTTGACCGTACCACGCGCCCCATCCGAAGAACATCAGGAACATCATGGACATGAGTTGAAATTTTACGCTACTTTTCATCATTTTTTAGGTTTAGATGACTCAAAAATACAAATTTGTCTGATATTTAAAATTTTCTGAAAATATATTTTTCGGGTGTTTTGTCGGTTTTTGAATACCTCTTTTCGGTAATTTTTGACTTTTTTCAACGAAGTAGTCTGTTTTTGAATCGAGTTTTTGTAATTGTTGCAAAAATCTCATTTTATCACCCAAAAACACAACTTAAGGGTAAATTCCGACGAAGAGCTAAATATTTGACAATCAGTATTATTTGTCGTTTTTTTGAGCACTGAATTGTATTCAGGCCCCATTTATGTTAGGAATCTTGTTAATATCAGCTCGGCCAACTGGCGAATTTCACGGATCGATGCCCTTGTTCTTGGGTGCGTTCACAGTGATTTCGCTTGTGTTGATTGGTTTTGGTATAGTACTTTTCAAAAAGCGTAAAGAGTGGATCCACAATTCGAAGATGACTTATGGTAAAATTGTGGAAATCTCGAAGCGTTACTCCCGCGATGACCACAGTGGACGCTTCCCCATTTATTTTCCTATCGTCTCATACCACGTGAATGGTCTAGAATTTAGACGCGAGGCGGACAAAGGTTTGGCGAAAAATTGTGAAATAGGCCAAGAAATCCCGGTTCGTTACCTTTCAGAGAATCCGTATGAGGCATCACTTAGCGAGAATGTCGTACCTGGACTTAATCCATCTATTTTCTTCGCTATGGGCCTATTGATGTTAGCAAGTGCCATCATCCTGCTAATCCTGAAATCCTAATTTCATTTTCCGTAGCCTTTTTGTAATTTAGGTCCAAAATCTAGGACTATGGAAACACCTGTAAAGGGAAAAGAGCAATTCAGAAATTATGAACAAGGTGATATCACCGCTGCCGTAAAAGAACATTACCGTAAGATGCGCTCTCGCCAGACGTATGCGTATGTTCAGCGCATGAAGGCTAAATACCTCACGTTCGAACGTCCCATGGATCTATGGGAAATGATGGAACGTCTAAACGCCCTTATCGACGTTTCCGATCCAGATTTAAACTTACCTAACATCATTCACCTTTTGCAATCTGCCGAAGGACTCCGTGCTGATGGTCGTCCTGATTGGATGCAATTAGTAGGCTTGATTCATGATTTAGGCAAAGCAATGTACCTATTCGGCTCTGACGAAGACGGCACTTCGCAAGCCGAACAATGGGGTTTAGTGGGAGATGTGTTTGTCGTAGGCTGCAAACTTCCTGATTCTTGCGTCTATCCAGAATTCAATGATTTAAACCCTGACATGCAAGACCCACGCTATAATACTGAATTGGGAATATATGAAGCGGGCTGCGGTTTAGACAATGTACACCTAGCTTGGGGTCATGATGAATATTTGTACCAAGTACTTAAAAACCACAAAGACAATAAAATTCCAGAAGCTGGCATGGTGATGATTCGCTATCACTCATTCTACCCATGGCATTCAGGCGGAAGCTACAAAGCTTTATTGAATGAAAAAGACGCTCAATACCTCGAGTGGATTCGCGACTTCAATCAATATGATTTATATACCAAATCCCCGGTGGTTCCTAATTATGAGGAGCTGAAAAGTTATTATAAGCCTATTGCAGAGAAATACCTAGGTAAAGGGCCTATATTCTGGTAAATAAAAGACCCGAAGCCTCCTTGTTTCTGTCGAAAAGACTCGACTTCGGGTCTTTTATTTACCTATAATTAGGGCTCTCTCTAATCTTAGTTTTAATCTCTTGCTGAGACGAGCTTTAGAGATTATTTGTAGTATCGTAGCCAAAAATATTTAGGTAATAACATTTTAGGCTACGATACTACAAGTGATTACCATCCATCATCCGCCTTCGGCTTCGCCACCGCTTTCTTAACAGGAGCAGCTGCTTTTGCTGGAGTCGATTTCGAAGCGCCTACTTTGGCACCCTGACCCGACGCCAGATTTACATCCAAAGCTACGCGGCTAAATACGCGGCACACGATTTTCCACTCATCGTTGGTTTTCAGTAGGCTTAACAAGTCGATGTATTTGAAATCATCGAACTTGAATTCTACGGTCGCTACAGCTGAAGTACCTGCATACGAATAGTTTAATAGAGCTCCAGATGCCTTAGCACCTCCTACTGGCATACCCGCGATGAATTTGCGCAAAGGCATGTCAGCGATTTTTCCAGTGGAAGTATTCAAATTTCTTAATAGGGCATTGCTAGCGAAGGCACGGCCAAGACTAGCTGTGTCACCTTTCGTGAATCCTTCCGTGTAAGCGTTGATGGCAGATTTGATGCCCTCGTCTTCTGATTGAGCAAATACGGTGGTGCCAATAAGGCAAAATAGGGCAAGAAATACGTTTTTCATGGTTTGTTAAATTAATTGCCTCCTGAGGCTTCGCTTTCCGCTGGGAGATTTTCTCCTTTTAAGAAATATTTTGCCTTCTCAGGATACAAGATGGATTGAACGATATTGACTTTGGCCAACGAATGATTCGCCATATTACCTAAAATGATGATAGCCGAATTATCTTTTTGATTGTGTAAATAATAGTTTTTAAATCCGTGCCACCAGCCTGTGTGGTAGGTGAGCCATTCACCATTTTCTAATTGCTTTAGTCGCCAGCCCAAGCCGTAATTTGTAGTTAGTACTTTAGGCTTCGTATGTTGAGGTGTAAATGCTTCTGCTAAAGAGCTCAGTTTAACGACAGTTTCGGAATTCAATGCCTGATCCCAGAGAAACATGTCCTCTACGGTGGAATAGATTCCTTTGTCCCCCGTAACTCCATCTAAATGGTCAAAGCCTACGACGGCAAGTCCTGAGCGCTTAGGCTGATAACCAGTGGCTGATTTTTTCAATAATTCAGGATGTTGGGGATCATAAACGAACGATTCCGTCATTCCTGCTGGCGTGAAGATGTTTTCTTTCACATATTCTCTAAAGCCTTTCCCACTGATGCGCTCTACGATATAAGCTAACAAGATATAATTGGTATTGTTGTAATGAAATTGGCGATTAGGGTGGTAGTCGATGCCTGGTTTGATTTTATTAAAAAGTTCCACCACTTTAGCATTAGTTAACGGGCTTTTTTTATCGTAGTATTTGTCCAAACAATAGGCATAGTTAGGAAGGCCTGATTTGTGTGTCAATAAACTGCGAATAGTGATGCTGGAATCGTATGGGAATCCTGGAATATGTTGTTCAACACGATCGTCTAACTTTAATTTCCCCTGTTCCATTAATTGCAAAATCGAAACAGCGGTGAATTGCTTGGATACGGAGGCTAGTTGAAAGGGGGTGCGGGTATTTAATTGCGCTTTAGTGAAGTTATTCGCAATCCCAAAGGCTCTTTTATAGATGATCTTTCCATACTGAGCAACGAGAACCGTTCCATTAAAGCCTGTTTTCTTTTGCAGGGTTTTAAAGAAGGTGTCTAATTTAATGGCTTTTTGTGCGGCTACTTTAGGGTCAAACAAACTCGCTATGCTATCATTTCGCTTTTCAACAGTACTATTTTTGGTGAATAAATGTCCAGGAATGTTATTGCAGGAGGCCATGCAAAATAAGGTTGCTAAAATACTGAGTGCGAAAGACCTGCGATTCATATACGAAATTGCGAATTGTATTTGTTAATTTTAAAGCAATTTAATCAGAAAAGGCTTTAATTCAAACCCTATGTTACAGCGGATTTTTGTTTTCTTTTTTCTTCTTCTAATCCGCTTTTACCAAGGGGCAATTTCCCCTTTTTTACCCCCTTCTTGCCGCTACACACCTACTTGTTCTGAATATGCCAAACAGGCACTTCGAAAACATGGATTGATCCAGGGGTTGCGCCTCACCATAAAGCGTGTAAGCAGTTGTCATCCCTGGGGTGGAAGTGGTCACGATCCGGTACCTTGAGTTAAAGACAACAGTATAGCACTGTTTTTATTGTACTATTCTAATTTTATCCTAAATTATTTTTGGTATTAGATTACCGAAAAAAAACTGATTTTTTTTTGAAAAAAATTTCTATTGAAAAAATACAATCGATTTGAAGCTGTTTTGGCGGTTTTGTATCTAATTTGAATTCAAAATAGGGTCTTTAATTAGAATTAGCTTACAATTAGATTATTTTCAGATTCTGTCCTACACTGTGCTAGTTTTCAAGAAATTCTAACTTTTGTACAATTTATTTCCACCAACTCATCGATTCTTTATCTAATTTCATTTTTTTATTCAATTTATTCTTACTTTTTTTGTGTCGGTTTTGAAATTAGTCTTGTTATGTAAACGATTACATGGGCATTTCAAATGGCTTCTGCCAGCTGAACATCAGTCTTCTTTATATATAAGGAATAACAACAAGACCAACAAGAATCATTAATCATTTTTAACCCTTAATTTTTCACTTATGATTCATTCTTACAAAAGAGTGGGTCGCCTTGTGCGATCAGGTGTTAGTAACCTAGGCTTCAAGCAAGCTTTTAGTGTTGCTGTAGCACTAGTAATTTCCTTGGGTGCTTTCGCCCAAGATGTGGTTTCAGGGAAAGTAACCGACTCAAAAGACGGTTCAGCTATTCCTGGTGTTTCTGTTACAGTTAAAGGTACTACTAAAGGTGCTCAAACTGACATTAACGGTACTTACAAAGTAAATGCAGCAAGTGGTAGCACTTTAGTATTTTCTTTTGTAGGTTATTCAAAAAAAGAAGTTAAAGCTACAGGTTCTGTAGTTAACGTTTCTTTAGCTGCTGATAACCAATCTTTAGAAGAGGTTGTGGTAGTAGGTTATGGTACCCAAAAGAGAAAAGAGATTTCAGGAACTGTAACAAGTTTAGGATCTCGTGAATTCAACGCGGGTGTGGTAACTAACCCATTAGCTGCTGCTCAAGGTAAAGTGGCTGGTTTAGTGATTACTCAGTCTTCTGGTGATCCTAACGCTCGTCCTACTGTACGTTTACGTGGTACAGGTTCATTGAACGCAGGTTCTGAGCCATTATACGTAATCGACGGTGTGATTGGTGCTCCTATCGAAAACGTTGCTCCAGAAGATATCTTATCTATGGACGTGTTACGTGATGCATCTTCTGCAGCTATCTACGGTTCTCGTGGTGCAAATGGTGTTATCTTAATCAACACTAAACGTGGTAAGTCAGGTGCTCCTACAGTTGATTATTCAGCTTACGTAGGTGCTGAGACTATCTCTCAACGTCCTGCGTTATTAAATGCTGCTGAATTCCGTGCTGCTGCTGCGAAATACAAGCAAACATTTGATGACAACGGTGCTAACACAGATTGGTTAGACGTTATTACACGTACTGCGGTTTCTCAAAACCACAACGTAGGTGTTTCAGGTGGTTCTGAAAACTTATCTTACCGTGCTTCAGTTGGTTATTTAGATCAAAAAGGTACGTTAATCGGTTCTGGTAAAGATCGTTTAACAGGTCGTTTGAATTTAGATGCTAAAGCTTTAGATGGCAAATTGGTAATGAAATTCAACATGTCTGCAATGCAAACGAACGGTACATTCTCTGATAACCGTGCTGTAGGTTTTGCTATGAACATGCGTCCGACAGATCCAGTGTATGCTGCGAATGGAAATTACTTCCAATTACCAGGTACATTTGCGAACTTTAACCCATTAGCGGCTTTAGAGAAGAAATCTAACACACAACGTCTACAAGATTTCTTGTTCAATGCATCTGCAGGTTATACTATTCTTGATGGTTTAGTATTCAACATTTCAGGAACATTGCGTACACAAACAGCAAACAATGCTTATTTCGCTTCTTCTACTCCAGGTAACTTATTATCAACTGTAGGTGGTAATTCTGCTTCTCGTTCATTGAATGCAGTTACTGATAAGCAATTAGAAGCAACTTTAAACTGGACTAAGAAGTTAAGTGATGTGTCTACTTTGACATTATTAGGTGGTTATACTTACCAAGACGTTGTTAACGACGGTTTCGGTGCTTCTAACAACAACTTCTTAACAGATGCGTTTGGTGCTGATAACATTGGTTCTGGTTTAGGTATTCGTACGAATCCTTCCTTATTGTATTCATACAAAAACGAATACAAATTGGTTTCTTTCTTAGCTCGTGCTCAATACTCGTTAATGAACAAGTATTTCGCAACAGTTAATATGCGTCGTGATGGTTCGACTAAATTCGGTGATAACAATAAATGGGGTTTATTCCCATCTGTTTCAGTGGGTTGGTCTTTATCTGAAGAAGCATTCTTGAAAGGAAATACGACAATCGACAACTTGAAACTTCGTGTTTCTTGGGGTAGAACGGGTAACTCGGAAGGTATTCGTCCGTTGTTATCTAAATCATTCTACGGTCCATCAGGATCTTACTATGATGGTTCAGCTGATGACTTCTTACCTGCATACGCTATCCAATCTAACCCTAACCCTAACTTGAAGTGGGAGGTTAACGAAAACTACGGTGCTGGTATTGACTTCTCTATCTTAAAAGGTAAATTAACTGGTTCATTAGACTGGTATACTCGTCAAACAAAAGATTTATTATACACAGTTAATGCTCCACAAGAAAAAGGATATGTATATCCAACTATCTTAGCGAACATTGGTTCGATGCAAAACCGTGGTATTGAAATCTCTGCTACTTACCAATGGTTAGATACGCAAGATTGGTCTATTAGCTCTACATTCGCTGGTTCATTCAACCAAAACGAATTAATCTCATTGAAAAATGACGAGTTCGCAGCTGCTGACCAAGTATTCTTATCTACTTCTTTAGGTAGCTACATCCGTGGTACTTCTGCTGTAAACTTCTCTGTTTTACAAGCTGGTCAACCAGTAGGTGTATTCTACGGAGCGAAAGTGGCTAAAATTGAAAATGGAAAATATGTGTTCCAAGACCTTAATGGTGATGGTACAGTAGATCCTAACGCTAAAGACCGTACTTATTTAGGAAATCCTAACCCTACATTCGTAGGTGGTTTAACTACAAACGTACGTTACAAGGCATTTGATTTACAATTCCAATTCACTGGAAACGCAGGTGCTAAAATCGTAAATACGAATAACCTATTATTAGGTCGTCAAGATGGACGTATCGCTGAGTCGAATGCATTGAAATCTGCTTTAACATCAGTAATCAATGATGAGCGTACAATCCCTATGGATTACTATGTAGAATCAGGTGATCACATCCGTTTAAACAACGCATCTTTAGGTTATACTTTACCAGTTAAAGGAGTATTCAAAAGAGCTCGTATTTATGTAGCAGGTAACAACTTATTGTTGTTCACTAACTACACTGGTGTTGATCCAGAAGTTAGCCAAAACTTAGCTATTGGTTCAGCTGCTCCGGGTATCGATGTTCGTGAGACATATTACAAAACTCGTGCATTTACTGCGGGTATTAACTTGTCTTTCTAAAACATAATAGCCACACTATTAGTTATATAACTTAATTAATAAAATAATTAAAAAAATGAAAAAATATATCTATAAGGTACTTTCAGTAGGTGTTTTCGCTTCGTTAGCCCTATCGTCTTGTACAGATTTAACTGAGCCAGTTTACGATTCGATCCCAGCGGATCAATTCTTGAAAACGGATGCTCAAATTGCTGCGGCCTTAGGACCAGCTTATGGCGGTCTTCGTGGTATCACTTGGGATTGGTTCAATCCTAGTGAAGCTACTTCGGATGAGTTAATTGTTCCGACACGTGGTGGTGACTGGTATGATGGTGGTGACTGGTTGGCGTATTCTCGCCACACTTGGACTCCACAACACGGTCCTATCAACGGTATGTGGGGATTCATTTTTGGTAACATCTCTCAGGTGAACCAATTGATCCCAGTGGTTGCTTCTAACCAAAAAGCGGTAGATGAGTTACGCGCAGTACGTGCTATCTATTACTTCATGGCGGTGGATGCGTTCGGTAATGTACCTATCGTAACAGATAACAAATCATCTGCTGCGACTAAGCCTCGTGCTGAAGTGTACAACTTTATCGTGTCTGAATTAACTTCAGCTATACCTAACCTACCTACTGGTAAGGCTTACTCTCGTATGACTCAAGATGCTGCTAAAGCATTGTTAGCGAAAGTATACTTGAATGCAGGTGTGTACAAAGGAGCTGCTGAGTGGCAAAAGGCGTATGATACAGCTGATCAAGTAATTAAATCTTCGAACAACTGGTCATTATCTTCTTCTACTTTGTCAAACTTTATCGTTCAAAACCAAGGTTCAAACGAGAACATCTTCGCTATCCCATTTGATTCATTCAAAGCGGGTGGTATGAACTTCCAAATGAGAACGTTACACTATGCTAACCAACAAACATATGGTTTAGGTAACTCTCCTTGGAATGGTTTCTGTACATTAGCTGATTTCTACAACTCATTTGAGTCTGGTGACTTACGTGGTGCAATGTGGATTAAAGGACAGCAATATGCTGCTTCTGGAGCTAAGTTGAAAGATGCAAAAGGTGCTGATTTAGCATTCGTTGCGGATTGGGAAAAAGATCAAATGACTGATGCAGATGCAGTTTACCAAGTAGCTGGTATCCGTTCTCAGAAATATGAGATCCAAAAGAACAACCCGAACGGTGATCAATCAAATGACTACGTATTCTTACGTTTAGCTGACGTTATCTTAATGCGTGCTGAAGCTGCATTCCGTTTAGGAAATACAGCGCAAGCATTAACAGACGTTAACGCTATCCGTACACGTTCTGGAGTTGCTCCATTGACTGCTATCACTGCTGATGATATCTTAGCAGAGCGTGGTCGTGAATTAGCATGGGAAGGATGGAGACGTAACGACTTAATTCGTTTCGGTAAATTCTCTGTAGCTCGTAAGTTTATGAACGTTACAGATAAGACTCGTGAATTGTTCCCAATTCCACAACCTCGTCGTGATGCTAACCCATTATTGACTCAAAACCCAGGATATTAATCTGTAGGTTTTTGATAGAAAGGCAGAACCATTTGGTTCTGCCTTTTTGTTTTATATAGGTTTTATATGCCCCCCGTATTTCGTATTTTTGTATCGCAAAAATTCACTCATTACGCATGAAAAATTACGCTTTATTTTTCCTTATTTCTCTTTCTCTTTTTTCTTGTTCAAAAAAGGAGGATACCCTATTTGAAGAGTTGTCTGCTGAGCAAACGGGTATTGATTTTGTGAACCGCAGTTTAGAGAAAAAAGAGTTCAACATCTTTAATTACCGCAACTTCTATAATGGAGGTGGCGTGGCAATAGGCGATGTGAATAATGATGGTTTATCGGATCTTTTTGTGACTTCTAATTTCGAAGACAATAAACTGTATTTGAATAAGGGGGCGATGAAGTTTGAGGATATTACGGTGAAGGCAGGGATTGTTGGGAAGAAGTTTTGGTCTACAGGTGTCACGTTTGCTGATGTGAATGGAGATGGCTTAATGGACATTTACGTATGTAATTCAGGTTCTCGTGATCAGCGTGGGAATCAATTGTACATTAATCAAGGAATTAAAGGCGGAGTACCTACCTACAAAGATCAAGCTAAAGAAGCGGGTCTGGAAGATGGTGGATTTTCAACGCACGCAGCCTTCTTTGATTATGATCGGGATGGTGATTTAGATATGTATTTATTGAATAATAGTTTTACCCCGATTGATAAATTAGGGTATACGAATTTGCGGGAGGAGCGCGATAAATTAGGTGGAGATAAATTATTTAGAAACGATAGTAAGGATGGGAAGGAACTTCATTTTACTGATGTGTCAGAAGCGGCAGGTATTTATGGAAGTTTGATTGGTTTTGGTTTAGGAATTACGATAGGCGATGTTAACAATGACAACTGGCCTGATATTTATATTTCGAATGACTTTTACGAACGTGATTATTTGTATATCAATCAAAAGAATGGCACGTTTAAAGAGGATTTAGAAAATGAAATGCCGCATATTTCCTTGAGCTCAATGGGAGCAGATATGGCGGATTTGAACGATGATGGTTATATGGACATCTTCGTTACAGATATGTTACCTGGCGATGATCGCCGGTTAAAGACGACGTCTGTTTTTGAGGGCTATAACCTAGTGGAATTGAAGAAAAAGCGTGGGTTTTGGCATCAATACATGCGCAATAATTTGCAGCTGAATAATGGCGATGGGACTTTCTCTGAAGTAGGTCAATTAGCTGGCGTGCATGCGACAGATTGGAGCTGGGGTGCGCTGATCTTTGATATGGATAATGATGGGAAGAAGGATATTTTCGTGGCGAATGGTATTGCAAAAGACTTAACGGATCAAGATTTTGTCGATTTCTTAGGGGATCGTAATACGATGCAGCAAATGTTGGATGGTAAGAAGTTCGATTACAAGGAGTTTACAGATAAGATTTCTTCCGTGCCTATCCCGAATTATGCCTTTAAAAATGAAGGTGATTTGAAGTTCTCGAACCAAGTGAAGTCTTGGGGATTAGAAGGTCCAGGATTCTCTAACGGTTCAGCTTACGGAGATTTAGATAATGACGGTGATTTGGACTTAGTCGTAAACAATGTGAACGCGCCCTTATCCGTTTACAAGAACAAAACGAATGAGAAGTTAAAGAACC
The DNA here is from genome assembly GCA_002479785.1 of Cytophagaceae bacterium UBA7467. Taxonomy (GTDB): domain Bacteria; phylum Bacteroidota; class Bacteroidia; order Cytophagales; family Spirosomataceae; genus Aquirufa. The sequence continues at coordinate 139,677 of DLPD01000029.1, read as the reverse complement.
ATTATTTGACTGTACACTTGAAGGGGACGGATCGTAACTTAAATGGGATTGGTGCACGTGTTACGGTTTATCAGAAGGGTGGATTTAAAGTCTTACAGCAAATGCCGAACCGCGGATTTCAATCTTCTAGTGATCACCAAATGGTGTTTGGTTTAGGTGCGAACGGAGCAATAGATTCGCTACAGGTAGTATGGCCGAATGATAAGATCGAAACGATTAAATCGGTGAAAGCAGATCAGATTATTACGCTAAAGCAGGAAAATGCGAAGGAGATCTTCCATTTCTTTGAGGCAAAGCAAACCCCGATTTTTGCGGATGTGACGTCTGGCTTATTAGATTATTTACACGTGGAAAGTATGTTTAATGATTATGACCGCGATGTGTTATTGAAGCAAAAGTATTCGACACAGGGACCTGCTTTAGCGGTGGGTGATGTGAATGGGGATGGTCTAGATGATATTTACCTAGGTGGTGCTGCGGGTCAAATCAAGCAGTTGTTTGTCCAAAAACCTGGCGGTAAATTCGTCAATTCTCCACAAGCTGATTTTAGTTTAGATCAAACGACGGAAAACACAGATGCTGTTTTCTTTGATGCGGATAAGGATGGGGATTTAGATTTATTTGTAGTGACGGGAAGTAATGAGTTTGCCGAGAATGCCCCTGAATTACACGATTTGTTGTATTTGAATGATGGCAAAGGAAACTTAAAGCGTGATATTCGATTCCCGATGATTTACGAAAACGGTTCTAGTGTTTCGGCGGCGGATTACGATAAGGATGGAGATATTGATTTATTCGTGGGAACACGGATGGTGAATGCGAAGTATGGCCAAAGTGCACAAAGCAATCTGTTCATCAACGATGGAACGGGTGGTTTTAAGAACCAGTCGAAGCGCTATATGCCGCAAGTGACGGAGCTGGGTATGGTGACCGATTCTGAATGGTCTGATGTGAATGGCGATGGCTATGTAGATCTTTTAGTGACCCAAGATTGGGGGCCTGTGGTGGTGTTTAAGAATGAACGTGGTAGAAAATTAACGAAGCAGGAGCCAATTGCTGGCTCAGAAGGACTTTGGTCTTGCATCAAGCCTGCTGATATTGATGGAGATGGAGATATGGATTTTGTGTTAGGCAACTTTGGCCTTAATTCTAAGATCAAAGCTTCAGCAGAAAAACCTGCTTTCCTGCATGTGGGTGATTTCGATAAAAACGGTGTAGTAGAACAAATCATTTCTTGTGTAACAGAAGATGGAAATACCTATCCCATGGTATTAAAAGGGGAGATGCAACGAGCACTTCCGATGATTAAGAAGAAATTCATCAAATACAAGGACTATGCGAATAAGACCGTTGAAGATTTGTTTACCGAGGAGCAGCGCGAGGGAGGTTTAGTACGTCAAATTACAACCACCGAGTCCTCATTTATGATCAACGATGGTAAAGGTAACTTCAGCTTGCAAGCGCTACCTTACCAAGCTCAATTCTCTCCTATTAGGGGAATCCAAGCAGGGGATTTCAATAAGGATGGCAAACTAGATATTTTACTAGCGGGTAATTTCTTCGATTCACTTCCAGAATGGGGGCGTTTCGATGCGAATTATGGTCTTCTATTAGAAGGACAAGGAAAAGGAAAGTTCGCCGTGAAATTATCGAAGCAAACCGGATTTAAAACCCTTGGTCAAGTACGTAATATGGCACTCGCAAAAGGAGGAAAGTCATCTTATGTAGTGCTGGCCAAAAACAATGATAAAGCCCAAGTATTTAAATTTTAAAACAATGCGTACCCAACATTATCTATTCACACTCTTATTTTCTATAGCTCTTTTTGCCTGCAATTCAGGCGATGACGTGGTGCTTTTCGAAAAATTAGATGCAGAAAAGACCCATATTGACTTTGCGAACAATATCACGGAGACGAAGGATTTTAATATCCTTGACTACTTGTATTTCTATAATGGTGGTGGGGTTTCTGCGGGTGATATTAATAATGATGGATTAGTGGATTTGTTTTTTGTGTCAAACCAAGGAAAAAACAAGTTGTACCTGAATAAGGGAGAAATGCAATTTGAAGACATCTCGGTGAAAGCAGGTATTGAAGGATTTTCTGATTGGAAAACGGGAGTTACCATGGCTGATGTAAATGCAGATGGCTTCTTGGATATTTACGTTTGCGCGGTGGGTAATTATAAAGGTTTGGAAGGTTCGAACGAATTGTATATCAATAACGGAGACAATACGTTCACTGAAAAGTCGAATGAATATGGATTAGACTTTACTGGATTTTCCACACAAGCCGCTTTCTTTGATTACGATAAAGATGGCGATTTAGATTGCTATTTATTAAATCACGCCGTACATAACACACGATCGTATGACCGTGTGAATACGCGTTCATTGAAAGACAATGAGGCAGGAGATTACTTATACCGTAACGATGGTGGCAAATTCGTAGATGTATCGAAAGAGTCCGGTATCTACCAGGCGGCGATGGGGTATGGTCTTGGAATTTCTGTGGCGGACATCAACAATGATGGCTGGTTAGACATCTATGTGAGCAATGACTTCCACGAGGATGATTATTACTACATTAATCAAAAGGACGGTACGTATAAAGAGGGTATTCGGGATCATTTTAAGCACTTGAGTCGTTTCTCGATGGGTTCAGATGTGGCGGACATTAACAACGATGGTTTCCAAGATGTGATGACGTTGGATATGTATCCAGATGATGAGAAAGTAGAGAAGTCGTCAGTGGGAGAGGATCCATTGGACATTTACATGTACAAATTACAATTCGGTTATTTCAATCAATACAGCCGTAACTGTCTTCAATTAAATATGGGAGGCCAAAAATTCTCTGACATCGCGGCCTCTTCTGGAGTCGCTGCGACAGACTGGAGCTGGTCGACGTTAATGAACGATTACGATGGCGATGGAATCAAAGATATCTTCATTTCGAACGGTATTTTACGCCGTCCTAATGACTTGGATTATTTGAAATTCGTGATTGGTGATTCGCTGCATTATGGTTTGCCTACTTCAGAGAAATTGGATCAAGAGGCGATTGATTTAATGCCAGACGGCCGTGTGCATAACTATATTTTCAAAGGTGCGAAGGATTTACGCTTCGTAGATAAATCCTTGAAATGGGGATTTGAGGACAAAGGCGTTTCGAACGGATCGACGTATGCTGATTTAGATAATGATGGCGATTTGGATTTAGTGACAAATAACCTGAATGAAAAAGCCAGCATCTACCAAAATAACAGCCGCCAATTATTGAAGCATAATTTTGTGAAGGTGAAGTTCAAGGGCGATGGCGGCAACACCTTTGGTGTAGGGGCGAAGGTCATCTTGAAAACCAAAGACGGACAGCAATTACAGCAGATGATGCCGACGCGTGGATTTATGAGTTCAGTAGAGCCTACTTTGTTATTCGGTATTGGAGACTTACAACAAGTGGATGAGATGTTAGTGATTTGGGAAAATGAAAAAATGCAGATCATTAAGAACCCTAAAATCAATACGACGCTCACAATGGAGCAGAAGAATGCGACCGTAAATGTGAAAGATTACGTGTTCTCTGCGCCGGTGAAACCTCTTTTTGCGGAAGTAACGGACGGGATTAGTGTTCCGTACCAGCACCAAGAAAACGTCTATTTCGATTTCAATCGCGAATTATTGATTCCATTTAAGGTTTCCATTGAAGGTCCAAAAATTGCCATTGGAGATGTGAATGGGGATGGTTTAGAGGATGTCTATTTAAGCGGTGCGAAATACCAGGCGGGTCAATTGTTGTTGCAAAAAGGTGCTGGCTTTGTGGTTTCGAACCAACCGGTTTTCAAGGCGGATTCCTTGTATGAGGATGTAGATGCGTTGTTCTTTGACGCGGATGGTGACAAAGATTTAGATCTCTATGTGGTAACAGGGGGGAATGAATTTTATGATCAAATGCCGGAGCAATTCGATCGCTTGTATACGAATGATGGAAAAGGAAATTTCACCCGAGCGCTGAATGCATTGCCTCCGATGTACGATAATAAATCAGTGGTACGTCCTTGTGATATCGATCGTGATGGCGATACGGATTTATTTGTAGGAGGTCGAGTAGTTGGTTATTCGTATGGTGCTTCGCCACGATCATATTTATTAGTGAACGATGGGAAAGGACACTTTGCAGACAAGACAGTGGCTCTCGCTCCTGAATTGCGCGAAGCTGGGATGTTGACAGAGGCAATTTGGGGAGACATAGATCAAGATGGAGATCAAGATTTAACCGTTGTAGGCGATTGGATGCCCATTAAGACTTTCGAAAATAATAAGGGTAAATTCAAATTAATAGAGAATGGTCTTGAGGAGAAAACAGGATTCTGGTCGGGTATTACAGCGGCGGATTTTGACAAAGATGGCGATCTAGATTTCATCGTGGGAAATCTGGGTACGAATACGAAATTGCGCAAGGAATTAGATGGCCAATTGCGGATGCAGATTAAGGATATTGATAAGAATGATACGAAGGAGCACATTGTTTCTTATAATCGCGGAAATGACTGGTTCCCAATTAACAGCAAGGATGAAATGGGAAAACAGATTCCAAGTATCATCAATAAGAAATATACGGCCTATCATATGTTTGCGGGTAAGACAGTAGAAGAGCTATTTGGCGATAAGGAATTAGAGGAAGCGGATGAAAAGCGTGTGAATACATTTGAATCTGTTTACCTAGAAAACCAAGGAAATAAGACCTTCAAAATGGTAGCACTTCCGGCCTTGGCGCAAGTGTCTAAGATTATGGTGTTGCGCACTGAGGATGTCGATAAAGATGGAAATCTCGATGTAATTGTGGGAGGGAACTTTAACGGAGCTTCGATGTACCAAGCGCGTTATGATGCATTCTTTGGACTCATTCTGAAAGGAAATGGCAAAGGCGGATTTAAGACCCTCATTCCTACAGACACAGGTCTCATGTTAGAAGGCGACATCCGCGATATAAAACAGGTCAAAACTACTGCGGGAATTTTATATCTTGTAGCACGTAATAACGATAAATTGCAAGTGTTTAAGAAGTTGTAAGATGCGGATTCTGCTGGCAATTGCCCTCTTTTCTGTTTTTTCTTATGAGTTACCAAGCTGCTCTAATAAAGCAGCAGAGGGGAAAGAGCTGGCTAAGACCTATTGCGCCTCTTGCCACCTACTTCCAGATCCTGCAAGTTTGCCCAAGAATGTGTGGCAATACAGCACATTACCCTATATGGGCATTATGATGGGAGTGGATAAGGAAATCGGGATGTTAGAAAAACCACTTTCTGATTATACGATTCTGGGTCCTGGCTCACAGATGATTCCAGATGAGGATTGGGAAAAAATCAAAGCGTATTATTTAGAACAGGCACCTAATACCTTAGAAATGCCTGCTTACATCCCTTTAGCCACGGCTTCTATTTTTAAGCCTGAACCCATTGTAGCCACATTACCCGGAACGACGCTACCTAATATGACTGCCGTTCGAATTGATGCCTTTCGTCATCAAATTACCGCAGGAGATCAGTCGAATCGCGTGATATGGAAATGGGATTCATCGGGTAAACTACTGGAAACGAAGAGAGACCAGGATGCTTTGACGGACATAACGCTGCTAGGTTCCGAAACCCTGTATACGTTTATTGGAACAACGACACAGGCGAATCCGGACGTGAATGGATTTGTGAGTCAAGCTTCGACTGGTAAGAAATTGATACAAGGATTGAATCGTCCGATTGGCCTGGTTTCCGCTAATTTGGATGGGGAAGCAGGAGATGAATTGATTAGTTCAGAATTTGGTTTCAAAGTAGGTGGAATGAGCGTCTGGAAGCTCGAGAATGGAGCGTATAAAAAACAGGTGTTGAATCCCCAAACCGGGGCAACAAAGACCATCATACGTGATTTTACGGGGGACGGCAGACTGGATATTGTGGCCCAATTCGCCCAAGGAGATGAGCGTATATTACTCTATGAGAATCTGGGTGGATTGAAATTCAAAGAGAAACAGTTGCTTCGCTTTCCCTCTATTTATGGATCATCCTCTTTCGATGTGGTGGATATTGATGGGGACAAAGATCTGGACATCGTTTATACAGCCGGTGATAATGCAGATTTTACGACGGTTTTGAAGCCTTATCATGGGATGTATGTGTTCGAGAATACCGGCGGATTAAACTTTAAGCAAAAGGCCTTCTTTTCGCAAAACGGAGCCACGAAAGTGATGCCAGGCGATTTTGACGGGGATGGCGATGCGGATTTGATTTCGATTGCTTTGTTCCCAGACGTGGCGGCAAGACCGGGAGAAGGTGCGATGTATTTTGAAAATAAAAAAGGGACCTTTGTTCCCATGACATTACCCATTCAACATTTGGGTCGTTGGTCTGTGATGGACGTGGCAGATCTAGATGGGGATGGGGATTTAGATGTAGCCTTAGGCTCACACGCAGTCGCTAAATTTCCACAAGGAGGTTTTGATCCTCAATGGAAGCAAGCAAAAGGGCTGCTAATTTTACGAAATAAAACGAAATGAAAATAAGCCTAAGGGTAATCCTTTTATTGCTACTTTGTGGCCCTTTGACATTTGCTCAACGCAAAGGATATGTCATATTTAGTGGAAAAATTGTCGATATAGAGAACAAAGCACCTATTGTAGGTGCTTCAGTCTTTTTCTCTGGTTCATCAGCTGGTGGAACGACTGATTCTTTAGGGGCTTTTACGGTGACCATTGCTGCACGTTCCTACCAAGTCATTGCCAGAAGTCTAGGTTATAAATACAAAACCTTTCGCTTAGACTTGACAAAAAACACCCAAACTACGATCGAATTAGAGCGTTCAGAGCAATTGTTAGGGGAGGTTGTAATCACCGCAGAAAAGGCCGATGCGAATGTTAATCGGGCAATGATGGGGGTGGAGAAAATGTCATCCAAGACGTTGAAAAAACTGCCTACCTTAATGGGGGAGGCGGACGTGATTCGCAGTATTTTATTGCTACCGGGCGTTTCTACGGTGGGAGAGGGTGCCTCTGGATTTAATGTCCGTGGTGGTAATGTGGACCAAAACCTCGTTTTACTCGATGGTGTTCCTCTTTTTAATACTTCCCATTTATTTGGATTCTTTACGGGTTTTAATGCCGATATGGTTCAAGATTTAAGCTTGTACAAGGGTGGTATTCCCTCGATGTATGGCGGTCGTGCCTCTTCGGTGTTAGATGTGCGCGTGAAAGAAGGGGATTTCGAGAAGTGGTCATTGCAAGGTGGTGTAGGTCCTATTTCGTCTCGTATTCTAGTAGATGGGCCTATAGTAAAAGGAAAGACTTCTCTCATCGTGGGTGCCCGAGGGTCGATTTCGGACTTTTATTTGAAGTATTTTCCTAATCCTAGTTTAGCGAAAAGCAAGGCAGATTTCTACGATGTTAATTTTAAGTTGACGCATCGTTTCGGGAAGAACCAGCGCATTTCTTTGTCTGGCTATGCAAGTAATGACGGGTTTAAATTCGCTCAGGACACTTTGTATTCGTGGAATACGAAGGCACTGAGTTTTAAACACAATGCCTTATTGAAAGGGGATTTATCCCATAATTTTACTGCCTTTTACAGTGATTATACGTATGGAATTGAGGGCCAAAAAAACGGTTTGGAATTCCTTTGGAAACCCTCCATCATTCAAACGTCCATCAAAGAAGAGTTGAGTAAGGATATGGGTAAATTTGGTCGTTTAGATGCAGGAGCCGAATTGTCTGCCTTTTCGAACGATGCGGGTAGTTTTTTGCCTAATTCGGCTTCCTCCAAGGTAGATAAATTCGCAATGTCCACAGAGCACACGCGCGAAATGGCGGCTTATGTGGGACATAGCTTACCTTTAGGAAAAAAAATGAGTTTCGACTATGGACTTCGTTATGCGTCTTATCAGTTAGTTGGACCGGGAGATTTCTACCAATATAAACTGGGGACTCCGCGCGAAATCAACACCATCACGGATACGCTTCACGCTGCTTCGAATCAAGTTGTCGCGAGCTACGGTGGCTTCGAACCGCGCATGTCACTAGCCATTAAATTAGACACAAGCTTCTCGATCAAAATGGGCTATAATCGAATGCAACAATTCCGCCATTTACTTTCAAATACGATGGCCGTTTCGCCCTCTGATATTTGGAAGAATTCGAATCAGCAGATTCCGCCCCAAATCGCAGACCAATATTCAATCGGTTTCTTTAAAAATTTCAGTAATGCGTCTAACGCCGTTTTTGAAACCTCTGCTGAATTCTATTACAAGAACTTAAACAATGTCGTAGATTATGTAGATGGCGCGCAATTGTATTTAAATCCTACGGTGGAAACACAGTTATTAGTGGGGAAAGGCTTGGCCTATGGGGCTGAGTTCTTCTTGAAAAAGTCGCGTGGGAAACGTTTGACGGGTTGGGTATCCTATACCTATTCGCGTTCCTTTAGAATCATTCAGGCAAATGAGAATCAGAAAGAGGCGAATTTTGGGATTCAATTCCCGGCTAATTTTGACACGCCACATACCTTTAAATTTGTGTTGAATAACCGTTGGACAAACCGCATTTCGTTTAACGCGAACTTTACCTACACGACGGGACGCCCTATCACGTATCCAAACGGCCGTTATAAGATTTATTCGTTTAATGATTTATATGATTATGCCGTGGCTACAGGAATTTTCCCGAGACCCGGATTGGACCAAACCTCTTATACGTATAACGGAACGAAGTACACATACCTAACCTCGAAAGAGATCAAGGAATTGCTCGACGGTTATTCCACGGCCTCATTCACACTGAGAAACGCGGAACGCATTCCAGATTACATCCGTTTGGATGTGGGAATCACGATTGATCCTAAACCTGGTAAGCGTTGGCAGGGCAGTTGGAACTTATCGATTTACAACTTATTAGGTCGCCAAAATGCCTACTCCGTCTATTTCCGTTCTTCGACTGGTGAAATCAACCAAGCGAAAACCTACCAATTGTCAGTTTTAGGCGCCGCTATCCCATCCATCACTTATAACTTCAAATTCTAATGAGACACTTAACGATATTTTTCTGTGCCTTATTTCTATTAAGTTCTTGCGAGACGGAGATTGAGGATTTTCAAACCCAAAATGTTAGTTCAGCTATTGTTGTTTACGGCGAAGTCTCTAACGTGGATGGACCTTACAATGTGCGCTTAAACTATGTAAGTGCTTATTCCCCTTATGATGCGACACAGTTTTCGGGTCAGCCTATCACAGACGCGAATGTGCGTCTGGTGGATGGTAATGGAAAGGAAACGGCCTATTATGAAAAGAGCAAAGGTTATTATTTGAGTCCAGCAGGTTTCAAGGCAGAAGTGGGTCAAAAGTACAAATTACGTATCAAGCTTTTGGACGGAAAAACGATTGAGTCGAATTTTCAAACCATTACTACACCTCCTGAATTAGCGGAGTTTTCTTATTCCTTCAAGAATGCAACGAAAGTGGAGGATATGCGCTTTCCACTAAAGGCAAGTATCCAGGATCCCAAAGCCACTGAAGATTTTTATTTCGTGAAGCGTCAGGATTTCCGGCAATTCCTATTAACCTGCCCTCCACCACCTGCACCACCGGCACCGGTTCCCCCTTGTAATTGCAAATGCTGGCAAGCTCCTCAAAATACGCAACCCTATTTATTAGACGACTTCCTACTCAGCGGGAAGAATTTGTCTTTGGAATTAGGTCAATTACCGTACGAGGATTTTACTGATTGGGTAGTGCAGTTAGAGGTGTATTCCATCTCTAAAGAAGCCCATACTTATTGGAAGCGATTAGAAGATCAACGCAAATTAAGTGGGGGTATTTTTGATAAAGTTCCGGCGCAAGTTCGCGGAAATTTAACCTGTCTTACGGATCCTTCACAAGAGGTTTTGGGCTATTTTATGGTGGGTGGTTTAACGCAGAAACGATTAAGTGTTGATCGTTTTAATGGAATTCCTACTGATGCCTATCAGAAATTAGTTTTCTACGTAGACTTCAATAATGTACGTTATAAAGACATCCCACTTTGGAATTGCAAAGACGCCGCTTTTATTAAATATAACCTCGGATATACATTGCCTCCATTATAAATATAGTATGCTTGCATAATAGTTTTTTTCTCTGCAAATTTGTTACAACCTAAACATTATAACCATGGCAAGAGAATACGACCGTCGCAACCTAGACTTTATTTTAAAAGAGGTTTTTGATATTGCTTCCCTTTGTAAACATCCTCGATACGCGGATTATACACCCGATATGTTTGATATGGTATTGGATTCTGCTGATGCCATTGCTGAAAAATATTTACGTCCCATTTATGTAGATTCAGATCGTAAAGCGGCTGAATTAATCGATGGAACTGTACACGTTCACCCTGGAATTGAGCCTTATATGAAGGAGATGGGGGAGTCCGGGATGATCGGTTGCACGTTTGATTTAGAGCACGGTGGCCAGCAATTGCCTTCGATGATCGGTGGAGCACACGAATTCATTCGTGGTGCGGCACATAATTCCGCAGTGATGTTTACGGGACTATCCCATGGGGCTGCACACCTCATTGCCTCTTTTGGTTCGAAAGAATTAGCGGATACCTATGTTCCTAATATGCTTTCTGGAAAGTGGGCAGGTACAATGTGTTTAACCGAGCCTCAGGCAGGAAGCTCCTTGAATGATGTGATTACGACTGCTAAGGATTTAGGGGATGGAACCTATGCCATTAAAGGCCAAAAAATATTCATCTCAGGAGGAGATAATCACTTCTCAGAAAATATCATACACTTGGTTTTAGCTCGTTTAGAAGGCGCTCCGGCCGGAACAAAAGGGATCTCTCTTTTCGTAGTTCCTAAGAAGCGCATCGAAAACGGCACATTAGTGAATAATGAAGTGGTCTCTTTAGGCGTCTATCACAAGATGGGCCAAAAAGCCACACCGGCACTTCACCTCTCTTTTGGCGATAAAGGAAACTCGATAGGTTACCTAGTAGGTGAACCGAATAAGGGTTTGTCTTATATGTTCCAAATGATGAACGAAGCGCGCTTAGGCGTAGGAATGGGTGGAGCTTACATTGCTTCCGCTGCTTACCATGCTTCGAAGCAATATGCAGAGGAGCGTGCGCAGGGTCGTTTATTAACCAATAAAGATCCGAACACACCTCCTACTCTCATTAAAAATCACCCCGATGTGCAACGCATGTTGTACTTCCAAAAAGCCATCGTCGAAGGATCGATGGGCTTATTGTTCCAATGCTTTATGTGGGATGACCTAGCAAAAAGCTTAGAGGGAGAAGAGAAGAAAGAAGCCCAAATGATGCTTGATCTTATGACTACCGTAGCGAAAACGTATCCAGCTGAGATGGGAACGCTGGCGGTTAACCAAGGTTTGCAAGTATTAGGAGGCTACGGATACACAGAAGATTTCCCATTAGAGCAAATGGCCCGCGACGTGCGGATTATGTCGATCTATGAAGGGACAACCGGTATTCATGGGTTGACTTTATTAGGTCGCGGTATTCCGGCGAATAATGGAGCTGCTTTACAAGTTTTGGGAAAATTAGTTTACGCGGATATTGCGGTGGCAAAAAGTCACGAAAGTATAGCGAAATATGCGGCTATGTTAGAGAAAGAATTAGAAAATCTAACGAAAGTGACGATGCATAAATTAGGCTTCGCAATGAAAGGTGAAATCGAAGTTTTCCTTGCTGATTCCACCTTGTATATGGAATTGTTTGGCATGATTACCGTAGCGTGGCAATGGTTGAAGCAAGGTCATGTGGCAGCAGCAGCCTTAGCTAAAGGTGGCTTGAGCACTGAAGACGAAGCCTTCTACAAAGACAAGATTCATACGATGAAATTCTTCTACCACTACGAGGTTCCTAAGGCTTTGGGTTTATCGAAGCGTTTGATGGACGAAGAAGTTTTGACTATTTTTGATCATAAATAAGAATGAATATGTTTAAAAAACACGTTTTTCTAGGCTTAGCCTTAATAGTATCAACAACCGCATTAGCTCAAAGTAAGTATTCTGCTTACGAATTGTTTCATCCACTTTGGAACTATGGTCCTGTATCTCCTGCTCGCTCAGCAGCGGGTGTTCCTGGGCCGGGTTATTGGCAAAACTCGGCGGATTACAAGATTGCCGTTTCCTTAGATGATGTTGCAAACAAAATCACGGGGGATGTGGAAATTACGTATAAAAATAATTCCCCAGATAAGCTGCCGTTTTTGTGGTTGCAATTAGACCAAAATAGCTTCAATACCCAGTCGCGCGGAGGAAAGACGACGCCTATTTCGGGTGGACGCTTTGGAAATTTAGCTTTCGAAGGTGGTTATAAAATCGAGAGTGTAACAATCGATGGCAAGCCAGCTAACTTTATCGTGGAAGATACGCGGATGCAGATTCGTTTAGCGTCTCCTTTGGCAGAAAAAGTAGGGATAGCAAAAATTAAAATCGCTTATTCATTCACTTCGCCGGAGAATGCTTCGGACAGAATGGGTATCCAACAAACGAAGAATGGCGCGATCTACACAGTGGCGCAGTGGTTTCCGCGCGTTTGTGTATACGATGATATCGAGGGGTGGAACGTGTTGCCTTATCTAGGAGCCGGTGAGTTTTATTTAGAATACGGTAATTTCGAATATTCAATTAACGCACCTGCCTCTCATATCGTAGTGGGATCAGGTGAATTATTGAATCCGACGGAAGTGTATACGGCGGATCAGGTGAAGAAATGGGCTGCGGCTGCAAACTCAGAAACAACTGTCGTGATTCGCTCGGCGGCTGAAGTGACAGATCCAGCTTCTCGTCCGGCGAAAGATCGATTAACCTGGAAGTTTAAGTGTAATAATGCCCGCGACGTGGCATTTGCTTCGTCTAAGGCTTTCATTATAGATGCTTGTCGTATCAATTTACCTAGTGGCAAGAAGTCACTAGCTGTGTCTGTATATCCGGTAGAATCGGATGGCAAGGATGCTTGGGCGCGTTCGACAGAATATGTGAAAGCATCCATTGAGCATTATTCAAATTGGTTGTACGAGTATACCTATCCAGTAGCGACGAATGTTGCGGGTGTCGTTTCAGGTATGGAATATCCAGGTATTATTTTCTGTGGCTATAAGGATAAAACGGCGTCATTATGGGGCGTGACGGACCACGAATTTGGCCATAACTGGTTCCCGATGATTGTGGGGAATAACGAGCGGAAATTTGCATGGATGGATGAAGGTTTTAATACGTTCATTAATTTCTATTCGACGGATGCCTTTAATAAGGGAGAGTACAAGAACCGTAAATTTGATATGCATGCGATCGCGAAATCGATGTTCCGTGAAACAGCTGATCCGATTATGTCGATTCCTGATGTAATTCAAACGCGTAATTTGGGCTGGGAGGCTTATAATAAACCAGGCTTTGGTTTGCGCATCTTACGTGAACATATCTTAGGGCCAGATCGTTTTGACTATGCTTTTAAAAATTATATCGCCAAATGGGCCTTCAAACACCCTACCCCAATGGACTTTTTCCGTGCGATGGAAGATGGGGCTGGTGAGGATTTAGGCTGGTTCTGGAGAGCTTGGTTCTATGAACTTTGGAAATTAGACCAATCCGTAAAAGATGTGGATTATGTAGAACAAGATCCTACGAAAGGTGCGGTAATTACCATCGAAAACTTAGACAAAATGGCGATGCCAGCAGTGGTGGAAGTGGAATTAACGAGCGGAGAAAAAGAACGTTTCACGTTCCCGGTGGAGATTTGGCAACGTGGTGCTAGCTGGACGTTCCGCACTTCGACTAAGCTTCCGATTAAGTCGGTGGTGATTGATCCAGATCATTCATTCCCAGATATGGATTCGAAGAATAATACGTGGAAGCCGCTGAGTGTTCGCTCAAGGTAAGAAATGAAAAGGCCCTTTATGGGCCTTTTTTTTATCCTTTCAAGATCCTCCCTATATCATTCGCCTTTCCTAATTCTTCTTTCAGCTTTTCGTAGCTGCCTGAAAGCATCAGACCTTTGTATTTCAACAGGGTGTTAATGTATTCGTCCAAAACGTCGAGCAAGTTCTCCTGGTTTTGGTGGAATATTTGGCTCCAGGTTTCGGGGGAAGATTTTGCCAGACGCACGGTGGATTCAAAACCGGTGGAGGCAAGTTCGAAAATGCGGGCTTCGTTCTTTTCTTTCTCTAATACGGTATTCGCCAAAGCAAAGGAACAGATGTGTGAGATATGTGAAATATAGGCCGTGTGCATATCATGCTCGATGGACCCCATGTAGATGAGGTTCATCTCTAAGCCCCTGCGGTATAAATCTTCAATCAATTCTACTGCAGTGGGGTCGCTGAGTTCCTTGTCGCAAATGACACCACGTTTACCCACGAATAGACCTTGAACGGCTGCTTCAGGACCCGAGAATTCTGTTCCGGCCATCGGGTGGGTAGAAACGAATTGGGCACGTTTGGGGTGGTTTTGTAAAGCTTCGAAAATAGGCGTTTTAGTGGAACCTACCTCGATGATTACTTGGCCTGGTTTTAGCGCATCCAATACGGATGGAATTAAAGCCACCAAAAGATCTACCGGAATCGCGCAAACGAAGACATCGACTTCATCGATGGCCTCTTGCCACGTTTTGATTCGGTCCACGAGGCCTAAGGCTAGTGCTTTTTTCTGGTGTTCGGGATTGGTATCAATACCGATGATTTCGGCGGCCCAGCCGCTCTTGCGAAGCCCCAAGGCGATGGATCCACCAATTAATCCGATACCGATGATGCCTACTTTAGGAGATGCCATTGCTGTGGTTTTTGATGCGATCAATCGCTTGTGAGAAAACGGATTCTTGTGCGCAAAGGGAGATGCGTATATACTCATCACCCTGTGTTCCGAAGATTCCCCCCGGCGTAATAAACACCGCGTTTTCGTCTAAAATTTTATCAGATAATGCGTAACCTGATTCGAATGCAGCAGGGATTTTGGCCCAAACAAACATGCCCGACTGTGCCGGATCATAGACGCAATCTAATAGGTCTAGCAATTCGAAAGCGCGTTTTTGTCGAGAACGGTAAATGCGATTCTGGTTCGCAAACCAGTCCGCATCTGCAGAAAGTGCTTTCACCGCCGCCTGTTGCAATGGTAAAAACATCCCAGAATCCATATTGGATTTGAATTTCAATACGGGAGCCAGGAATTCGGCTTTCCCAAAAGCCGCCCCAATTCTCCAGCCCGCCATATTGTGGGATTTCGAAAGGGAATTCAATTCGATGGCGACGTCCAGCATCCCCGGAATCGAAAGCATACTCATGGGCTTTTCGTTCAAAATGAAGCTGTAGGGATTATCATTCACTAATAAGATCGAATGGCGAATGGCAAAATCACGTAATTCCGTGAAGAATTCAACCGTAGCTTGCGCTCCGGTAGGCATGTGCGGGTAGTTCACCCACATGATTTTTACTTTGGAAAGATCACGTTTTTCTAAGGCCTTTAAATCAGGTAACCAACCGTTAGAAGCGGATAATTCATAGCTTTCTACTGTGGCACCGGCTAAAGAGCAGGCCGCCGAATAGGTAGGGTAGCCAGGATTAGGGATCAAGGTTACGTCGCCTTTTTCTAAAAAGGCCATGGCGATGTGCATGATACCTTCTTTAGAACCGATCAAGGGTAAAATCTCGGAAGCGGGATGAACTTTTACGCCGTAATGCTTCGCATAAAACGATGCGAATGCCTCGCGCAAAGCGGGTATTCCCTGGTAACCTTGGTAGGCGTGGTTGGCTGGATTTGCCGCACTTTCAGTCAAGGCTGCGATCGTCTCAGAAGAGGGCGCTAGGTCAGGAGAACCGATGCCTAAATTGATAATAGGCATACCGGATTCTTTTAAAGCAGCAATCTGCTTTAATTTCTTAGAGAAATAGTATTCCTCCACGCTGTTTAAGCGGCTCGCCGCTTGAATGTGTAAGCTCATAAAACAAAAAACCGACGTAAAGTCGGCTGATATAATTGACAAAAAACTATATAACCGATTAGGCAGCGTTGTAATAACCTGCGTAATAATACCCTGTTAAATAGTTGATTGCGTGTGAATTCATATGCCAAAGGTAGGAAAATTTTACTTTTATGCAAATAGAGGCTTTAATAGCTCGCGAACAAGGGAGGATTCATAGCCTTTAGAGAGGCCAAATTGATAGCACTTCTGGTAGCGTTGCGGCGAAGTCCCCGTTTTGATTTCATCCTTTTTCTTCTGTAAAATAGTACGGGCTTTCTCAATATAATCAGCATCATCGATGCCATCCCAGGCAGTGGCGACAAGTGAAGCTGAAATACCGCGCTTGCGCAATTCATAATTTATTTTCGTGCGACCCCAGCTTTTTTGGTTGAACTTCGAGCGGACAAAAATTTCGACAAAACGCGCTTCATTCAGGTAGTTATTTTCGCGAAGCCAGGCTAAATAGTCAGCATACTCTGAAGGAGAAACCTCAAAGGTCTTCATCTTCTGCTCTAATTCTTGCACACATCTTTCCTGGTAGGCGCAATAGCGGGCCAGCTTTTGGAGAATCTCGCTATTCATGAGGGAAAAATTAAGATTCGATTTCTTCGAAACTCTCTAAATTGAACAGGTCGTTCAAGACATCCACCATTTTATCTGAATCACCACGCTTACAAGCGGCTTTTAGGTGGATGATGGGTTGTTTGATGATTTTTTGGACTAAACCAGCCGTAATTTTTTCCAGCTTTTCCGTCTCTTCTTTCGTCAAACCTTTCATATGGCGGTTCATCTCTTCCTTGCGGATTTGTTCCAGCGCATTTTTCAATTTATGGATGGTAGGTGAAACCTCCATTTCTTTTGACCAATCATTAAAGCTAACAATACTCTCTTCGATGATGTTGCGCACATCCGGGATAGAGGCTAAACGAGTAGCCAAAGCTTCATCTGCACGCTCCTTCAAGGTGTCGATGTTGTATAAAAGCACCCCATTAATTTTCTCGATACCTTCTTCAATGCTACGAGGCACAGAAAGGTCGATGAAGTATTTAAAGGACAATAATTGCAATTTCTTAATTTCTGCCTGCGTGATGATAGGGCTATCTGTGCGAACAGACGAGATAATAATGTCAGCAGCGGCGATTTCTTTCCACAAGTCAGCGAAAGGAGCTACTCTGAAAAGTTCTTTTCCAGCGGCAATTTTCTCCGCTTTCTCGATTGTACGGTTCATAATCGTGAATTCCGCAAAATCCTTTTCCTCCATATTCTTGCACACATCTAAACCGATCTCGCCTAATCCTAGGATTAAGACTTTCGGGTTAGGTAGGGCTTGAGAAAGTTCTTCAGCCAAGGCAACGGTTGCATAGGAAACGGAGGCTGCTCCATCACGGAAAGACGTTTCTTGCGCTACACGCTTGTTAGAATAGAAGATAGTATGCATCAAGCGGTGCAAATAGGGACCAGCCATATTTAAATCGGCCGCTTGTTGGTAGGCTTTTTTGATTTGATTCGGGATTTGTAAATCCCCAACTACTTTCGACTGCAAGCCGGTCGCTACTTCGAATAAATGGCGCAGAGAATCCTCTGTTTCGTCCATTTGCTTGAAATAACCTAGATATTCAGCGGTGTTTGTTAATCCTTTTTCGATTAAGAAAGCCTTGATTAAGTCGGTCGAGATGTCTCGATCAGACGTAAAATAGAACTCTGTGCGGTTGCAGGTAGAGACAATTAACAATTCATTTAAGCCAAAAAGATCCTTGCACTTCACATAAAATCCTTTGCTCTCATCCTCGTTCAACGCTAGCATCTCGCGAATAGCGAGCGGCGCAGTACGGTGTGATAGGCTGACGGATTTAAAAGGTAAAATCATTTCTGTCTTAAGCGTGAATATTAATTCACAAAAGTACAATGCAAAAGTTTAAAATGTATCTGTCTTTGAAAGAAAATCGTAATTTAGAAGAAGAAAAAAATGGAATTATATGCACTTCAAAAATAAGACCGTGTTTATCACCGGTGGTTCCCGAGGGATCGGACTAGAGATAGCGAAAAAATTAGCTTCAGAGGGCGCAAACATCGTTATTGCGGCTAAAACTTCTGAACCACATCCTAAATTGCCGGGTACCATTCACACGGCAGCGGCTGAAATTGAGGCGGCTGGTGGAAAGGCTTTGGCCTGTATGGTGGATATTCGTGACGAAAATCAGGTTTTAGCAGCAGTAAAATTAGCCGTCGAGACCTTTGGGGGCATTGATATCTTGATAAATAATGCGTCGGCGATTCAACTGACTGGCACCTTGAGCACCGAGATGAAGAAGTACGACTTGATGAATCAGGTTAATGCGCGCGGTACCTATTTATGCGCTCAGGCTTGTTTGCCTTATTTATTGAAATCAGAAAATCCGCACGTTTTAACGCTTTCTCCTCCTTTAAATGTGGAGGCGCGCTGGTTTGAGAATCATGTGGCGTATTCGATTGCCAAATTCGGTATGTCTTTATGTACCCTCGGAATGGCAGCTGAATTTAAGGGGAAAGTGGCTTTTAATTCGCTTTGGCCTAAAACCATTATTGCGACTGCTGCCATCGAATTTGCGGTAGGAAATGCCTCCATGATGCAATTAGGGCGCAAGGCAACAATTATGGCAGATGCCGCAGCAGCTATTTTACAGAAAGATGCGAAGACGGTCAGTGGGAATTTCTACATTGATGAAGACGTCTTGCGTGCAGAAGGAATGACAGATTTCGCCGAGTACCGTGTGAATCCGAATACACCAGAAAATCAATTATTGCCTGACTTTTTCATTTAATGTTAGAGAATTATACCCCGCCACTATGGTTACCGGACGGGCATACACAAAGTATTTATCCCTCCCTTTTTCGAAAAGTGACTCTTTCTGATACGCCACGCCGCGAACGGGTGACTACTCCGGATCAGGATTTCTTAGATATCGATTGGTATGGTGGTGAACTTTCAGAGCGTCCTTTATTGATTGTATCCCATGGTTTGGAAGGATCGAGTGATCGCCAATATGTGACGGGATTAATTCACAAGATGAAAGGGATGAACGCGCTGGCCTGGAATTACCGAAGCTGTTCAGGGGAGCCCAATAAGAATCTGCGGTTTTACCATAGTGGAGCTACGGATGATTTGGACTTTATCATCAAGCTGGCCATCGAACGCGGGGCGAAAGAGATCTATCTCGCAGGATTTAGTTTAGGGGGCAACTTAACCTTAAAATGGTTAGGGGAACAAGGCAAAAATCCTCCTGAAATGATTCGAAAAGCTGTCGCATTTTCCGTACCTTTACACCTTTCATCGAGTAGCAAGCAATTAGCTAAGCGGGAAAACAGACTCTACACTCATCGATTTCTACAAACTCTCATTAAAAAAGTCAAGGAAAAGTCCGCGCGCTATTCTCAGGATATTACCGTGGAGATGATTGATTCTATTAAGAGTTTAGTGGATTTTGATAATGTGATCACAGGGCCTTTGCACGGGTTTAAAGACGGGGAAGACTATTATGAAAAGAGTAGCTCCTTGTATTTTTTGGATCAGATTAACGTACCCACTTTAATCGTGAATGCAAAAAATGACCCATTTTTATCGGCGGAATGTATTCCGGAATCTTTTGTGAAAACGTTAGACTTTGTCCAATTAGACGCACAAGAAAAAGGAGGGCATTGTGGATTTTATCCGAAGAATTACCAGGGTTATACTTGGTCGGAGAATCGCGCCGAACATTGGTTTAAAAATAGCGTTTAGAAAATAATAATATGCCTACAGCTCAAGCAGAACCTTTAAAAATTGTCATTGATTTCGATAGCACGTTCACGAAAGTGGAGGGGCTCGATGAATTAGCGAGAATCGCGCTTCAGGGAAATCCGAAGCAAGCGGAGATCGTGGGAAAGATTAAGGATATCACCGACCAAGGAATGGTAGGAGCCTATTCTTTCGCCGATTCTTTACGTGATCGTGTCGCTTTATTGCCGGCGAATCGCTCGCACGTGGATCAATTGATCGTCTTTTTAAAAGGTAAAATCTCTGAGTCATTTAAGCGCAACAAAGATTTCCTAGAAGAAAATGCCGCACAAATCTTAATCGTTTCCTCTGGGTTCAAAGACTTTATTGTTCCCGTAGTGAACGAGATGGGTATCCCAGCGGAGAACGTATATGCGAATACCTTCACCTATGATGCGGAAGGAAATATCACCGGATACGATGCAGACAATTTATTGTCTCAGGATAAAGGTAAAGTTCGCTTATTGCAATCATTGCAATTAGAAGGCGAAGTGTACGTGATCGGTGATGGTATCACTGATTACGAATTACGTGAGTCAGGTTTAGCCAATAAGTTCTTTGCATTTACGGAAAACGTATCGCGCAAGGCGGTGACGGACAAAGCGGATTACGTAGTCCCATCTCTAGATGAGTTCTTGTACATCAACGGTTTAAGCCGTGCACAATCGTACCCTAAATCACGTATTAAAGTTCTTTTATTAGAAAATGTGCACCCTGGTGCCGTGCAAGCGTTCAAGAAAGAAGGTTTCCAAGTGGAGCTTTTGAAAGGCGCTTTGGATGAGGATGAATTGATCGAGAAGATCAAGGATGTGTCCATCATCGGTTTGCGTTCGAAGACGAATTTGACAAAGAAAGTGTTGGAACACCCGAACGCGTCTCGATTGATGTGTGTGGGCGCTTTCTGCATCGGTACAAATCAAATTGATCTAGTGGAATGCGAAAAGCGTGGAATCGCGGTGTTTAATGCACCGTACTCGAATACGCGTTCAGTAGTAGAATTGTCGATCGGTTTGATGGTAATGTTAACGCGCAATATCTTCGAGAAATCGACGAAAATGCACGCGGGTGTTTGGGATAAATCGGCGACGAATTCGTACGAGATTAGAGGTAAGAAAATTGGTTTAGTGGGATATGGAAGCATCGGTACACAGATTTCCGTGATTGCGGAGGCACTGGGTATGGAAGTGTATTTCTATGATTCAGTAGATAAATTAGCTTTAGGTAATGCCAAAAAATGCAGCAGCCTGAAAGAATTATTATCGCAAGTTGATTTTGTGAGTTTACACGTGGATGGTCGTAAGTCTAACACGAATATCATCGGTAAAGAGCAATTCTCTTGGATGAAGGACAATGTCATCTTCTTGAACCTGTCACGTGGGCACGTGGTCGAAATTTCGGCTCTTGTGGAGGCAATTAAGACGGGTAAGGTGTGGGGCGCAGCAATCGACGTATTCCCATATGAGCCTAAGACAAATGATGAGGAGTTTATCAATGAATTGCGTGGATTACCTAATGTGATTTTGACGCCGCATATCGGTGGTAGCACAGAGGAAGCGCAAGCAAATATTGGCGAATTTGTGCCAGCGAAGTTGTTGCAATTTATGAACAACGGTAGCACCTATGGTTCAGTAAACTTCCCAGAATTGCAATTGCCCCCATTAGAAAATGCACACCGTTTATTGCACATCCACCATAATGTGCCGGGGATTTTGGCCCAAATCAACCAAATCTTCGCGAAATACCACGTAAATATCATCGGTCAATACTTGAAGACGACGGAGAATACGGGTTATGTGATTACGGATGTGGCTAAAGAATACTCGGATGAGATCGTGAGCGAATTGAAGCTGATCGATAACACCATTAAGTTTAGAATGTTATATTAATATGAGCACCTTTTTTACCCCCGGCCCTGCGGCCTTATTTCCTACGGTTCAGTCCCACTATATGGAGGCTTTTCGCCAAAACCTCGGTTCGATTTCCCATCGTTCCGCGGCTTTCCGTAAGATTTACCAGCACGCAGATGAGCAATTGCGCGAATTATTCGCCTTGCCTAAGAGCCACGCAGTCTTGTTTACCGGATCTGCGACGGAGGTATGGGAGCGTATCATCATGAATACGGTGGAGCACGAGAGTTTTCACCTCGTGAACGGTTCGTTTTCGAAGAAGTTTTTCGATTTCGCGAAGGATTTGCACAAGTATGCAAATTCGATGCACAAGCCTTTTGGCGAGGGTTTTGATGCTTCAGAAGTGGAAGTGCCGGAATATGCGGAATTGATTTGTTGCACCGCGAACGAGACGAGTTCGGGTGTTCAGATGAAGGCTTCGGAGATCCATAAGATCAAAAAAGCAAATAAGAACAAGTTTGTGGCGGTGGATATGGTTTCCTCTGCACCTTACCCAAATCTAGACTTTAGTTTAGTCGATTCAGCCTTTTTTAGTGTTCAAAAATCATTTGGGATGCCTGCTGGTTTAGGTGTTTGGTTTGCGAATGAGGCGATGCTTGAAAAATCAGAAAGAATGAAGAAGCACGAGGGTATCGTAGGGACCTATCATTCCTTGCCAAGCCTTTGGGAAAATTACAAGAATTTCGAAACGCCAGAAACGCCTAATGTGATGGCGATTTATGTATTAGGAAAAGTAGCGGAGGATTTTAACCGAATCGGTGTGGAGAATATCCGCAAAGAGACGGATAAAAAAGCCAAAGCTTTGTATGATTTTGCAAAGAAATCGGATAAATTCGAACTATTCGTAGAGAATGAAAATCACCGTTCAGCGACCGTGGTAGTGCTAAATTGCAAGGAGGGGTCGTCTAAAGTGATTAATACGATTAAAGAGAGAAGCGATATGATTATAGGGGCTGGATATGGTAAATTGAAAGAAACCCAAATCCGTATCGCGAATTTCCCAGCAGTAAATATGGACCAAGTTCAGGCTTTAATTACTGAATTAGGTTCGCTATAACATAAACCTAGGACTATGAAAAATGGAGCACCCATTCGGTGGGGTATATTGGCATGTGGCGGCATTGCCCGCAAATTTGCAGATGATTTAGCCTTTGTCAAAGACGGCTATCTAGCTGCCGTTTCCTCTAGAGATATTTCCCGTGCAGAAGAATTTGCCTCCCATTATGGGCCAGATGTAAAATGCTTTGGTTCGTATGAAGCCATGCTTTCAAGTGGCGAAATCGATGTGGTTTACATCGCCTCTCCACATGGTCTGCACCACGAACATACTTTATTATGTTTGAATGCAGGGCTTCCTGTTTTGTGTGAGAAAGCTTTTGCGATCAATTCGAAGCAAGTCGCTGAAATGATTCAGACGGCACGAGAAAAGAAGATCTTCCTTATGGAGGCTTTGTGGACGCGTTTTCATCCCTCTATCGTGAAATTGCAGGAGATTTTAGCCTCGGGGGTGATTGGAGATATCATTCATCTCGCCGCAGACTTTGGCTTCTTAGCTCCCTACGATCCACAGGCGCGTTGGTTCAACCCGGCGCTCACGGGCGGATCTTTACTAGATATCGGCATTTACCCTCTGTTTATCTCCAAATTCGTTCTGGGAAATCCTTTAGAAATGAAGGCCACTGGCGTCATGGCGCCTACGGGCGTGGACATGAATACGTCCATCGCCTTGAAATATAGCTCTGGGGCGACAGCAACCTTGTTTTCTACTTTTGCTACCAAGACAGATACAACTTGTGAAATTCACGGAACGAAAGGTAAGATCCATATGCATTCTCGCTTCCACGAGACGAAAGGTATCACCGTAACCATTCACGAAACAGAGCAAGAGACGTTCTATGAGACAGAGCGTTTAGGCTGGGGATATAGTTACGAAGCGGAGGCAGTTCAAGCGGATTTACGTGCGGGTCGCACAGAAAATGCCTATATGACGCACGCTTTCAGTACCGAATTAATGGCATTATTAGATGAAATACGTTCTCAAATCGGTTTAAAATATCCAAATGAATAAGATCCTCCTTTTCCTGTTTTTGTCTTTTGGCGTTTTCGCTCAGAAATCGCTAAATCGTTTTGAAAAAGAAATTCTTGCTTTTGAAAAGCAGGATTCCATCGCGATGCCGGCGAAAGGGATGAAATTATTTATCGGTTCCTCCAGTTTTCGTTTGTGGAAGAACTTCGATGCAGACATGAAAGGGATGAATGCGTTAAACCGTGGTTTTGGCGGTAGCACCTTGATAGAAGCCTTGCATTATTTCGATCGTATGGTCGTAAAATACCAACCATCATGGGTATTTATGTATGAGGGAGATAATGATTTAACGTCCGGGACTAGTCCGGAAGTAATTGCAGCCCAGTTCGAAGAATTTTCTGATCGTTTAGCGAAGCAGGTTCCGGGCGCAAAATTAGTGTTTGTTTCTGCGCGTCCAAGTTTAGCCCGGGAGGCATTGAAAGCCAAACAACAAGACTTGAATCAACGCATCGCCGCAATTGCAGCCAAGAAAAAAGGCCATTATGTAATTGATATGCACTCGCCCTTTTATAATGCAGATGGTTCTTTAATGCAAGATATTTTTGTGGCTGATCGTTTGCATCTGAATGAAAAGGGATACGCCATTTTCGCGAAACAAATTCAACACTTTATTCAAACTTATGCCAAATAGGGACGTATTAAACGGTGATTGGTTACCGAATATTTCGGTGGACTGTGTCATTTTTGGGTTTCAAGAGAATCATTTAAAGGTGCTTTTGTTGAAATTCAGAAACAATGAAGTATGGTCGTTACCGGGCGGGTTTATTGGGAAAGAAGAGGATGCAGATGATGCGGCGAAACGGATCTTATGGCAGCGTACGGGCCTAGAAAATATCTATTTACAACAGTTTCACACCTTTGGCGATCTGAAAAGAAATATAGGAGCCATTGAAAAACACGAAGAGATTAACCTTGCGATGGGTCGTTCTTTAGAGGATATGAAATGGTTATCGCATCGCTATATTACCATTGGGTATTATGCCTTAGTAGAATATTCTAAAGTTAAGGTGACGCTTAATGATATCTCTGATGATTCTGCCTGGATGGATGTTTCTAAAATTCCAGCCTTGTTCCTAGATCATAATGCTATAGTTGCCAAAGGTTTAGCTCATTTACGCGCCTCCATTGATACGAAGTTAGCGGCCTTTAATTTATTGCCGGAGACCTTTACCATGTCCGAGTTACAACAGGTATATGAAACCATTTTAGGAAAGGAATTAGTGCGGACTAATTTCCAGCGTAAAATGTTAAGCTTGGATATTTTAGAGCGTATCGAAAAGAAATATACAGGAGGCGCGCACAAGGCACCTTATTTATACCGTTTGGACAAGAAAAAAGCGGAGGCTTTTATGTCCTCCGCTTCGTAAATCTGCTTTAATTGGGTTTAGCCCATGTTGTGGTAGACATTTTGTACATCGTCGTCCTCTTCAAGGCGCTCGATGAGTTTTTCTACATCCGCAACTTGGGCGTCCGTTAATTCTTTGGTTTCATTCGGGATGCGCTCGAAGTCGGCCCCTAATAGTTCAAATCCCTGTCCTTCTAGGTATTTCTGAATGCCACCAAAAGCGGTGAATTCACCGTAAATATTGATTTGATTTGTTTCGTCGTCTAAGAATACCTCGTCGACACCCAAATCAATTAACTCAAATTCCAATTCTTCTAAATCGATTTCCGGTTTAGCTGCGATTTTAAAAACGGATTTACGAGTAAAGATGAAATCCAACATCCCCGTTGTTCCTAAACTTCCACCACATTTCGTGAATGAGGAACGGATGTTTGCTACGGTACGGTTGATATTATCAGTTGTGGTTTCTACTAAGATAGCGATACCATGTTGTGCGTATCCTTCGTATACAATCTCTTTGTAATCTTCTTGGTCTTTCGAAGTGGCACGTTTGATCGCACGTTCCACGTTTTCCTTCGGCATGTTAACCGCCTTCGCGTTTTGGATGATGGCACGTAAACGGGAATTAGACGAAGGATCGCCACCACCTGCTTTCACTGCAATCACAATATCCTTACCGATTTTGGTAAAGGTTTTGGCCATTTGACCCCAACGTTTGAATTTTCTTGCTTTTCTAAATTCGAAGGCTCTTCCCATAGTTCTGTATTTTGAATTGCAAAAATAAAACAAGCTGATGGAATTTCGCTATCTGACCTAAAAAAAATCCCCCTATAAAACCGCCTTTCACGCTGAGGAAATTTGGCTAAATTGCAGGAATGAAAAAATATCTCTTACTCTTTTTTGTCTTATTTACCACGACGCTCTTCGCGCAAAAGAAGAATGAAAACTTCAAAATGCACATTCAGAAAAGCGCTGGCAACATTAAAATAGATGGGGTGCTTGATGAAAATGCTTGGTTTCAAGCAGCAGCAGTCAGCGACTTTATGATGTGTAATCCCTTCGATTCGCTATGTGCCCAGGTGAGGACGGACGTAAAGATGACCTACGACGATAAATACATTTATATTTCGGCGGAATGTTTCTTGAAAGAGCCAGGCGCCTTTGTGGTGGAGTCGATGAAGCGAGATTTCAGCTTTGGCGTAAACGATAATTTTTTGGTCTTTATCGATACGTTTGAGGATAAGACGACCGGTTTCGCCTTTGGAGCGAATGCCGCAGGGGCGCAGTGGGATGGCCAAATGTCCGAAGGAGCGAAAGTGAATTTGAACTGGGATAATAAGTGGGAATCTGCCACGACCTATAAGCGGGATTCTTGGATTTTCGAAGCATCGATTCCGTTTAAGTCGATTCGTTACAAGGGAAATGTAAGTCGCTGGGGCATTAATTTTTCCCGTTATGATTTGAAGGCCAAAGAAAAATCCGCTTGGGCCCCCGTACCTCGGCAATTCCCTACGGCCTCTCTGGCTTATGCGGGGGTCTTGGTTTGGGATACACCTCCACCCACGCCTAAAAAAAATATCTCCCTGATCCCTTATGTGTTATCCGGTGTAACGGCAAATTACGAGACCAAAGATCCTTCGTCCATGCGTAACCAAATCGGGGGCGATATCAAAGTGGCCATTAATTCTGGGTTGAACTTAGATATGACATTGAATCCGGATTTCTCTCAAGTGGATGTAGATAGGCAACAGACGAATCTGGATCGTTTTGAGCTTTTTTATCCAGAGAAACGCCAGTTTTTTATTGAGAATTCGGATTTATTTGACGGCTTTGGAACGGATAATATTCGTCCTTTCTTCTCACGCAGAATCGGTTTAGCACTCAATACAAAGACTGGTATATATGAACAAACTCCCATAACCTATGGCGCGCGTTTGAGCGGCAAATTGAATCAGGATTGGCGGATTGGAGCGTTGAATGTACAGTCAGAAAGGATCGATGCAAAAGGGGTGCCTACCCAAAATTATTCCATGGTGGCCTTGCAACGCAAGGTATTTGCACGTTCTAATTTTGGAGCCTATATGGTGAATAAGCAATCTTTTATCGATACTGATTTGCAGCGCTCGAATGGTTTTCAAGCCTTTAACCGCGATTTGGGATTTGAATATAATCTTGCATCGGCAGACAACTTCTGGACGGGATCGCTTTTCTATGCGAATACGATTAGCCCACTGCAGAAGGATAGAAGCTTTTCGCAGGCTGCGTCTTTAGCCTATAAAGACAATAACTGGGCATTTGGGATCAAAGAATCGTGGGTGGGCGAGAATTACAACCCAGAAACAGGTTATGTTCCCCGGGTTAATTATTTGCAAACACAGCTAGATGCTGCGAAGAATTTTTATCCTAAAAACAAGTCGACGAATGTCTTCTACACTACGCTTTCAGCGATGACAATGAGCTATTGGAATAACCAAGGTACATTTACGGACAATACTTCCTATGTGGCTTATGAAGGAACGATGAAGGATCGCTCGACTTTTGGTGCCTACTTGTCGTATGATTATGTTAAATTATTGTATGATTTCGACGCTACTCGAATGGGGAATACCGCATTGAAAAAAGGGACTGAGCATGATTGGTATGCTTTGAATGCGCGCTATAATTCTTCCCCTATTAAGTTGTTTACGTATACCTTGTCGTCTCGTTTTGGAGGGTATTATGGCCAAGGTATGCGCACCGGAATCACAGCGGATGTAGGGTATCGCTTCCAACCCTATGGTAGTTTCTCTGTGGCTGTCGATTATAATAATATCGTAGATGTCGCAATCCCTGGAACAGACGTGGCAGCAGCGAAGAAAGTTTCCTCTAATTTCTGGATCATTCGACCAAAAATAGATATCACTTTTTCAAACAAATTGTTCTTTGCCACGTTCTTTCAATTAAACCAACAAACAAAGAATATTAACCTAAATGCGCGTTTGCAGTGGCGTTATAAACCTGCTTCGGATTTGTTCTTAGTCTACACGGACAATTATTTTCCAGAGATTATGCAAATTCGTAACCGAGCATTGGTGTTGAAATTGAATTATTGGCTTAATTTGTAATCTAAATAAAAAATAACCTATGAAGAAGTTCTTATTACTATTGACTTGTTTAGTTTCTTTCAGTGTATTAGCACAGAAAGCGGCTCCATCACCTGCTGCTGTAGTTACCCAAAAGGTAGGAAACACAGAAGTGATGATTAAATACGCTCAGCCTTCCGTGAAAGGCCGTTTGATTTTTGGTACGAAAGAAGCGAAAGCGTTAGTACCGTATGGTGAAGTTTGGAGAACAGGCGCGAATGAAGCGACTACGATTGAGGTTTCAAATGACATCACGGTTCAAGGGAAAACGTTGGCTAAAGGTATTTATTCCTTGTTTACTATCCCTGGTGAGACAGAATGGACTATTATCTTTAACAAAGAAGCTAAAATGTGGGGTGCTTATACCTACAAAGAGGCGAATGATGTGTTACGCGTGAAAGCACGTGTTAGCGAGCACGCACACACGGAACAATTCACTATCGGAATCACTGCGACAGGTCAAGTGACGTTAGATTGGGCCAAATCTTCAGTTTCTTTTTACTTGAAATAAAATCAAGATCTTTATAAAAAAGCGGTTCAGGAATGGGCCGCTTTTTTTATTGCCAAAATTCGTTTGAAATCCACATTCCTTTGGCTATTTTTACTCGTAATTGACGATAAATAAAGAATATATGAAAAAGGTATTGATAGCGGAAGATAGCTCAGTGATCCAAAATCTAGCTAAGAAGATTTTAGAATTTCAAAACTTTCAGATTCACGCCGTAAAAAACGGACAACAAGTCTTAGACGAATTGGCAAAAGCTGATTTTGACATTATCTTATTAGATATCAATATGCCAGTGATGGACGGTATGGATTGCGCTCGTGCGGTCCGTGCGTTAGCAGACTCGAAAAAAGCAGCTATTCCGATGATTGCTATCACAGGAAACGCGCGTAACTATTCGATGGATGACTTCAAGGCTGCTGGATTCAATGATTTCTTAGCTAAGCCATTGAATTTCGATTCCTTAGTTTCTCAGGTGAAAGCCTTAACGGAATAAAGCTATGTCCCCTTCTAAAGTGACGTTTTTAGGAACGGGAACTTCGCAGGGGATTCCGATGATTGCGTGTGCTTGCCCCGTGTGTCAATCCACAGATGAGCGAGATAAGCGTCTCCGCGTTTCGATACACATCGAAATAGGAGGGAAGAGTTTCATTATCGATACGGGTCCAGATTTTCGCCAGCAGGTTCTCAGGGCTGGCATTAAACGCTTGGATGCCGTTTTATTCACACACGAACACAAAGATCATACCGCTGGAATGGACGATGTGCGGGGATTTAATTTCCACCAGCAATCGTCGATTCCCTTGTATGCCCGCGCTCAGGTCATTGAGCAGTTGAAGCGGGAGTTTGCCTATGCTTTTGGTGATAATAAATACCCGGGAGTACCAGAAATCGATGTATATGAGATTGATGGAAAGCCCTTCACGGTGCAAGGAATTACTATTCAACCCATCTTCGTGAAGCATTATTACTTAGATGTTTTGGGTTTTCGATTTGGGAATTTTGCCTATGTGACGGATGCAAATTCCATCGCCCCTGGAGAGCAAGAAAAGCTTCGGAATCTAGACGTTTTAGTCATCAATGCCTTACGTAAGACAACTCACGTTTCCCATTTTACATTAGCAGAAGCACTCGAATTAATCGCAGAATTACAACCTAAGCAAGCCTACATTACGCACATTAGCCACCAAATGGGGCTACACGCAGAAGTACAAAAAGAATTGCCTCCTAACGTTTCACTCGCCTATGATGGGCTAGTCATAAACCAATAATATGTCATTTAAAGCTGTTTTATTCGATATGGATGGCGTGATCGTAGATAATCTACCGTATCACGTAGAAGCTTGGATGCTTTTTTGCGAGCGAAATGGTATTCCATTGACGAAGGAACTATTTTACAAAGAATTGAACGGAATGAATTCGAAGGATACCTTCGAATGGTTTTATAAAAAAGAAATGACTCGCGCGGAGGTGGAAGTGCTAGAAGAGGAGAAAGAAGTACTTTACCGGGAGTTTTATGCGGAGCATAGAAAGCCGGCAGAAGGGCTTTTAGCCTTTTTAAAGGACTTGCGTTCCAGCGGAATAAAAACAGCTTTAGCGACCTCTGCGGGTCCAGGCAATATTGATTTTATTGTGGATGGCCTAGGAATTCGCGATCAATTCGATGCGATAATAGGGGGCGCTGAGGTAACAAAAGGCAAGCCTGATCCTGAAATTTATCTAAAAGCCGCGGCACTAGTAGGTGTCGAACCGAAAGATTGCTGGGTAATTGAGGATTCCCTTCAAGGCATTGCGTCTGGATTAGCTGCAGGCGCTCGCGTGGTGGGAATTACCACATCGCATACCGCAGAAGAATTAGCCCACACACAAGTGATTGCCCCTCATTTTATTGGTTTATACGATCAAATCGCTTCCTTATGAAAAATCTCATAGTTTTTTTATTGTGCATCTGCACCGTCACTTTTGCCCAAAAAGGTCGCTTTAAAATGGAGATGGTGCCGGGTAAAATGATCAAAGAATATACGCCTGAATATATGGGCTTAAAACGGGATTTGCCGGAAGGGTATACTGAAAATATGCGTGCCATTTTAGCACAAACAGCAGCGATCAAGTTAGATGCCTCTACTCAAACCAAGGCCTCTGCAAACATCGTTTTAACCTACGAAACAGTTCCGCCAGCAGATGTAAAGGCCGTATTTGAAAAAGCTGCAGCTACTTGGTCCACCGTTTTTTCTTCTGATGTGCCTATTAATGTTTATGTGAAATGGGCGTCCCTTTCTGCGAATGTCTTGGGTAGTGCGGGTGCCTCAGTGAACGTTCGAAACTTTGTGGGAGCGAATCGCTTGAATACCTTTTATCCCATTGCTTTGGCTGAGAAAATGGCTCATAAGAATTTAAATGGAACAAATCCAGATATTGTGGCAACGTTTAACTCTGATTTTACGGCTTGGTACATTGGGACAGATGGTGTGCCTACGATAAATCAAATCGATTTGTATTCTGTAGTATTGCACGAGATGGGACATGGATTAGGTTTCATAGGTCAGGTGAATGTCGAAAATGGGGAGGCTGGTTATGGTTATCCGGGCATTTTTGATCAGTATATGGTGAATGCGACCAATGTGGCCCTCATGGATACGAATAGCTTTAAGAATCCTTCTGCTGCATTATATACACAAATTACCTCCGGTAAAATAAACCTTTCCTCTCCTGCCATTTTACGAGAAAATGGTAGTGCAGGGAAATTGTATACCCCGTCTACCTATTCAGATGGATCGAGTATTTACCATGTGGACCAAGTGAAATACAAGGTAGGTGATGCGAATGCCCTGATGACTCCACAAATCGCTCGTGGTGAGGTGACTCGCAGTATTGGTCCTATTGTGACTTCGGCATTTAATGATTTTGGTTGGTATTCCTCGAATCTAATTGGGGAGGAATACAGCGATACGGAGGATCAGGCTACGGATAAGGTGTTTTCAGTGCAGGTATTTTCGGATACGCTTTGGGATGAATCCTCTCTAAAGTTGTATCTAGCAATTAATTCCAATACGTTTAACGCCGTTTCTACTTTTGCTAAAACAGGAAATACCTACTCCTATACGTTGCCTAAAAGTGCAACAGCCAGAAATATTAAGTATTACTGGTATGCGCAGGAGAAGTCTGGTAAGAAATTTGTAACGCCGGCGGAGGCACCTGTGATTTCGGGGACTCGTTTCGGTAGTTATTTTGAGTTCAATATTGCTCCAGATACAACGAAACCGGAGGTCGTTTATTCGAATCCGTTAAAATACATATTCACTTCTCAGACTTCGGTTCCGCTTCCTACTTTGCTGGCGGCTGATAATATCGGGATTGATACCATCTATATGGAATATTCCATTAATGGCGGTGCCATGATTCGAAAAGGCTTTAAAAAAGTAGCGGGATTGAGCTATAGTTTTACGAATAGTTTTGAATTTGCGTCTGGTTTATTAAAGGCAGGGGATGTGATTAAATACCGGATTATCGTAAAGGATAAGGCCAAAGTCACGAACACGGTCACACTCCCAGCTACAGGAACCTACGAATTTACGGTCTTAGGCCTGCAGAATGCGGTAGGGAATTACAAACAGAATTTTGACATAGCTCCTAGCACCGATTTCTATCTCAAAGGCTTCAGTTTTACCCAACCTACTGGTTTTTCTAGTATTGGTTTGCATAGTGCTCACCCGTATGCGGATGGTTCAGAGGAGTCTTACAATGGGGCGGGAGGATCAGATAAGTTTACGAATAGTGATGCCGTCTTGCTAATACCAATCACGGTTCGGGCAGATACAGCTAAAATCTATTTTGATGAAGTAGTCCTTGTGGAACCAGGCGAATCTGGTGCTTCCTTCTTGAATGCGGATGGCTCTGTGAATCGCAGTTTCTATGATTATGTGACGGTTCAGGCCTCGAACGATGCAGGTAAAAATTGGTATAATTTAATCAATGGATGGGATTCGAATTTCTCTACCACCTGGTTGAATGCCTATAATACAGGTTTTGATGCAGCAGGTAATTCAACTGGGGTAGGTACTTCTACGCTTGTCAAAAAGCGCGAAATTGATATTCTCTCATCCGGTAAATTCAAAGCTGGCGATCAACTGGTCTTTCGATTCCGTCTGCACGCGGATGTAGGAGCACATGGCTGGGGCTGGGCAATTGATAATTTGAATATTCAAGCGCCAGTGAGTGGCGCGAATCAGGCTATCGTTTTGGCTACGGAACCTACATCTTATTCGACTGAATTGCAGGTGACGCCTAATCCCACTTCGCGCTGGGTGAATTTGCGTTTAGCTCTGGGTTCAGCGGATGAGAAAGTCGTGACAGGTATAGTAGGTTCACAAGGACAATGGATTCAACAAGAAAATATGCAAGTGAAAGGGGGATTGTTAGAGAAACAATTTGATATTTCTTCCTTACCGGCAGGAACCTATTATGTCCAAGTAATCACCCATAGAAATGTATTTAATAAGCGAATTATTGTGGTTCGCTAAGGCCTAGCAAAGCTTTTTACTTATCTTTGTAGACTTAATCATTAAAATTAGCACTATGTCTTGGTTTTCAAGAAAAGAAAAAGGAATTGTCACCCCCACCGCTTCTAAATTAGACGCTCCGGATGGTTTGTGGTACCAATGTCCTTCTTGCAAAAAAGCGATTCATACGCGCGAACACCGTCTGTTTGCCTACACTTGTTCGGGTTGTAATTACCACGAAAAAATTGGTTCTCAAGACTATTTTGAGTTGTTATTTGATAATTCCCTTTACACAGAATTAGATCCAATGATGGGTTCAGGTGACCCATTAGAGTTCACCGATACGAAAAAATATACAGATCGTATCAAAGCTACCGAATACAGCACGGGCTTGAAAGATGCCGTTAGAACGGCTTACGGCGAGATTAATGGCTTACCTATATGCATTTCAGCCATGGATTTTAACTTTATTGGGGGATCCATGGGTTCTGTTGTGGGAGAGAAGATTGCCCGAGGAATGCGCCATTCCTTAGAAACTGGAAAGCCCTTCTTGATGATTTCTCGATCTGGTGGTGCCCGCATGATGGAAGCTGGTTTCTCTTTAATGCAGATGGCCAAAACCTCTTCATTGATCGCCCTTCTCGCAGAAGCTAAGATTCCGTATATTTCCTTAATGACTAATCCTACAACAGGTGGTGTAACAGCCTCATTTGCGATGTTAGGAGACTTCAATATTGCGGAACCTGGTGCCTTAATCGGTTTCGCCGGTCCACGTGTGATTAAAGAAACCATTGGTAAGGATTTGCCTAAAGGATTCCAAAGCGCTGAGTTCGTCGAAGAGCATGGCTTCTTAGACTTCATCGTCGATCGTAAAGATTTGAAAGACAAATTGAGTTCCTTGTTAGGAATGTTGAAATAACAAAAAAGCCAGCTGAGAAGCTGGCTTTTTTGTTATGGTCGTAATAAAAAAGCCCACTATCACTAGCGGGCTTTTTATTTTCAAATTATTTGGAATTACTCAGCAGCTACTGCAGCAGTTGCTGCTTTAGCGCGTGATTTCTTTTCTTTCTCTGGAGCAGGAACAACGTCTTCCACACCGGCAAAGATACGTCCGCAGTGCTCGCAAACTAAGATTTTCTTCTTGTCTTTGATGTCTGTTTGACGTTGTGGTGGAACAGAGCTGAAACAGCCGCCACACGCACCACGCTTCACTAAAACAACGGCTAAGCCGTTACGTGCGTTGTCGCGTAATTTGCTGTAGGATTTGAAAAGACGCTCATCAACAGATTTTACCGCTTTCTCGCGATCTTTCAATAATTTTTGCTCATCTTCTTCGCTTTCAGCGATGATTACTTGCAATTCATTTTGTTTGATTTCAAGGTCTTTCTTGCGCTCGAATAAAGTCGATTCTACGGAAGCGATTTCGTCGTTTTTGTTCAAAACTTTGAAGTCGATTTCTTTAATACGCTTGTCAGCAATTTCCATCTCAATTCCTTGCAATTCAATTTCTTTAGAAATTGCATCAAATTCGCGGTTATTGCGCACGTTCATTTGCTGCTCTTTGTACTTAATGATTAAGTTATCAGAGTTTTTCTTTGCGATTCTGTAGTTAGCAATTTGCTCTTCAAAATCAGCTACGTCTTGCTGAAATTTAGCCAAACGAGTCTCTAAACCCATGATCTCGTCTTCTAAATCACGAACTTCTTCGGGTAAATCACCCCGAACTTTGCGGATTGAATCTAAGTTGGTATCAATTGTTTGAAGCTTTAAAAGGGCCTCTAACTTTTGGGCAATCGTTGTTTCGGTAACTGTAGCCATTATTCTAATTTATTTGAATTGTCTAACCTCTCTCGTTTTAAGCGAAACGTACCGGATTGGTATTGGTCTCACTTTTCAGAACGGCAAAATTACTAATTTTTTTTGATAAATAGTCATGTATCGCATCAATAATCATGACTTCAGACTCGTAATGCCCCACATCGATGATTAAACATTGATTTTCTGCGTCAAAAAATTCATGGTACTTGATGTCGGCTGTAATGTAGGCGTCGCAACCTTGTTTTACAGCCTCCTTAATTAAGAAACTTCCGGCTCCACCACAAACGGCCACTTTAGAAATAGGTTGTTTGTTAGGTAATGCCGTATGCTTGAGGGCTTGGAGACCTAAGCGTTTTTTGGCAAAAGCAATAAAATCTGTCGGATCTAAGGGGTGTTCTAAAGTTCCCACATAGCCAGAACCTACATCCTGCCACGAATTATCAAGCGAATGAATCGAATAGGCCACTTCCTCGTAAGGATGGGCAGCTTTTAAGGCTGTCAAAATCTGATTCGAAATATGTGTAGGGAAAATCATCTCCACCTTCACTTCGTTCACTTCGGATAAGATGCCAGCAGATCCCGTATGCGGATTTGCTTCCGAAGAAGGTTGAAAACGGCCTAATCCCTCTTGCGTAAAGCTGCAGTTAGTATACTCACCTATATTCCCAGCACCAGCGGCGTGTAAAGCCTCTCTTACTGCTTTTTCGTCCGAAACGGGAACATAATACTGTAATGCTTTTAAGGCATCGCGCATCGGTTTCATCACTTGACCTGAAATGCCTAATTTCGATGCTAGGTGATAACTTACCCCTTTAGGAGCGTGATCTAAATTCGTGTGGGAAGCGTATAAAGCAATATTGTTTTGAATGGCTTTGATCACCGTTCGCTCTACGTAGTTTGCCCCAGTGATTCGTTTTAAGCCGGAAAAAACGATGGGATGATGAGAGATAATGAGATTGCATCCTTTACTGATGGCTTCTTCCACTACTTCCTCTGTGCAATCTAGGCTGATTAATACGCCTTTGACCTCTGTAGAACGATCACCCACCAGTAAACCTGCATTATCATAGGATTCTTGCCAGGCTACAGGTGCCCATGCTTCCATCTGCTGACAAATTTCTCTTATTTGCATACCAATACGTTCATTTTGACTGCAATTTAGGAAATCTAATGGTATATTTAACCTTTCAAATTTATCCATCTGTATGCGAATTAGACCAGCTGTGCTCATCATCGAAAATAATCATGTGCTTTTTATGCGCTACGATTATCCAGGGGGCAGTAAATTCGCTTTGCCCGGGGGTAATGTAGATGCGGGTGAAATATTCCCGGTTTGCATTGCGCGAGAATGTGAAGAGGAATTGGGTATTGAGGTAGAGGTGGGCGATTTAATCGCCGTGGGCCAAGTTCACGCTACAACTGATTTTGTAGCTTGCACCCACCTCGTTTTTGAAGGAGATATTGTGGGAGGAATTCCGCAATTACAGTTAGAAGAAACAACAGCAAACGATTTAGTTTGGGTTCCTGCGGATAAAATAGCAGAATTGAATGTCTATCCTGCGCTAAATGATGCCATCCTAGATTTTATTCACACGGGTAAGAAAGGGCAATATGTGGGAACGCTTAAGCAGATTTGGCTTTAATTTGATTCCCCACTAATAAGCCGATTAAACCAGCCAATAGTCCAAACCACACGGCTGGAATTTCGGAAGGGCTGATAAAGTGAAAATAGCCCCAAAACACTAATCCCATCACCATACTTAAGTGACTTCCCCAAGGTGTCGTTCCCTTCCACCATAGTCCCGCGTTTAACGGAATAAAGAGGGAAACGAGGCTGAAGGCAGAAGCTTCTCCCACCAGTTCGAAGATGTTTTGGCGTTCAATAGCCATAATAATACAGGCCAAAGTCACTAAAACCACTGATATGCGGATAAACAATAACACGATTTTGTCAGAAGGACGACGCATCAGAGGTTTCAAAATGTTTTCACCCAGAACGGAGGCCGGGGCTAAAATCGCTCCTGATGTGGTGCTTAACAGGGCAGATAATAAGGCGCCTAAAAACAACACCTGCATTGCCCTTGGTGTGAACTTCATTACTAATGAGGGAATCAATAAGTCGTCTTCGCTCAGTAGCGAAGGGTATAATCTAACAGCAATAAAGGCGATTAATAAGGGCAAAAGCGCCACCGTCAAATACATCGCTCCAGCCGCAATACTCGCTCTGGCCGCTACTTTTTCACTCTTCGCAGACATGACCCGTTGAAAAATATCTTGTTGCGGAATCGATCCAAATCCGATCGTAATCCAAGCCGCGCCGTAGACTAGCCAATCTTTCCACGTGTTTTCTCTGGGGATGGCTCGAAAAAAACCTTTAGGTTGTGAAGAGAGGAGTTGGTTGAAATCTGGGACTTTGGCCCATAACAAATAGGCTAAAAATAACAGCCCAGCAATGAGGATAATGTTATGAAAAAAGTCCGTCACCGAGATCGACCACATACCTCCTAGCAGGGTATAAGCCATCACTAATAGGGCGCCTATGATGATGCCCATCTCCACAGAAATAGGTAATAAAAGGTGCATTGTGAGTCCTAAAGCTACTAATTGGGCAGAAATCCAACCGAAATAAGAAGGGATCATGATCACCGCCGAAAGCTTCTCTGAAAAGGCTCCAAACCGCAAGCGGAAATAATCACTAAAGGTCAATACTGGTAGAGGATACAGCTTTCGCGCATAGATTGCCCCCACTATAAACAAGCCGACGGCCGCACCAAAAGGTTCCTCAATAATCGCCAAGACGCCACCGTGCACGAATTCCTTAGGCGCACCTAAAATTGTTTCAGACCCAAACCAGGTCGCAAAAGTCACCATCGTGGCTAATGCAAAGGGCAATGAACGCCCGGCTAATACGAAGTCCTGAGTGGAATTCACCTTTTTACTAGCCCACCAGCCTACAGCCAGGTTCAAAGCAAGGTAAAAAACGACAAAGCCTATTAGCATTCTTTTGGTTAAAATGAGTCCAAAAATACGAAAACCTTTTACCTTTATCCTATGAAAAATCTAGCCTTTTTATTCCTGTTGGCTTTAGCAAGTTGCCAAAGCTCCCATTTGCAGATTGCTTTCAATGAATCGACCCTCGCTCAGCGGGCCAGTGGTGTCATGATTAAGGACCTTGCTTCAGGTAAGGTATTATTCGAAAAAAATGCGGATCAGTATTTCATGCCGGCTTCTAATATGAAGTTGTTGACCTTTTTACAAGCCAACAGAATCCTGGGCAGCCAAATCCCTTCCTTTAAATACCGCGAAACGAAAGACACCCTTTTTTTCTGGGGTACGGGCGATATTTCTAACCTGCATCCAACCATCAAAAACACCGCCTTGCGTGATTTCTTAGCTGCCTCATCGAAAGTATTGGTCTATGGCGCACCTTTGAAACCAATGCCAATAATGGGTTCAGGATGGGCTTGGGATGATTACAATGATCATTATTCGGCAGAAATATCGGATTTGCCTTTGTATGCGAACTTGGTGAATTTTTCAGCTTCCGCGAAACGTTGGAAAATTGTGCCGGATGCTTTCGAAGCTGTTACCAAGACCGGATCAACGTTAGAAGTTCGTCGCAAACGCCTATCAAATCAGTTTGAATTGCCCGTTTTGACTTCCGAGAAATATGGATCGCAAGACGTGCCGTTCATTACCTCGCCTGAAATGACGACCTTTTTACTGACGGATACTTTGCATAAATCGGTGGAGACCATGCCGCTCGCAGTTCACCCGGATGCCCGCATTTTTTACGCTGGTAAGATGGACAGTTTGTATTTGCCTATGTTGCACGAAAGTGATAATGCGGTAGCGGAACAGTTATTGGTGATGATTGCCGCAGAGAAAGGCTGGGATCCCACAAAAGTGATTGAGAATCTGAAAAAAGAGCCTGGTAATGAATTTTTGGCCGATATTCGCTGGGTGGATGGCTCCGGTTTATCACGTTATAATTTAGTCAGGCCCAAGGATTTCATCCACATCTTAGAATTATTAGCCAAAGAAGTCGCTCCGGATCGCCTACATACTTTATTGCCTGAGGCAGGTAAAACAGGTACGATGCGCAATGTGCAGGACTTGAATGAAGGCGTCCGTATTTGGGCGAAATCTGGTTCTTTTGGGAATACCTATGATCTTTCAGGTTATTATCTCACTAAAGACGGTAAGACATTGGCCTTCTCCATCCTATCAAATCTAGGGAATGAGCCAGTGAGAGATATTAAGAAGTCGGTGGTGGAGTTTTTGAAGGCGATACATTAGCAAATTTCAAAGAGCAAAGTTCAATGTAGGAATCGCCGATGGCGATGACTGTAGGAATTGTTATTGTTCTAGCTTTCTTTGAGCTTTGAACTTTGCTCTTTGCTCTTTGAAAGACCTTTGGTCTTAAAAATCAAAAAACTTAAAAGGATAAACCCCACCACATACACCACACTCCCCAGATTCGTCACTAAAGTACCTATCAAGAAGAGAGCGGAGATGATCACTAACATCCACGGTATAATGGGATATCCCCAGGCTAAATAAGGGCGCTTTAAATCAGGTTCGCTCACACGAAGGCGCAACAAAGACGCAAATCCAGCTAAATAACTGGCCACAAAAAAGAAGGTGGCAATATCAGAGAGACGTTCGTTTATTTCTTTGCCTGCTAATAAGAAAATACAAGCGGAGAATACGGTTAAATGTGTAGCGGTGGTGGGTGAGCCTGCTGCGTTTACTTTTTCGGCCTGTTTGAAAAACAATCCATCACGACTCATCGAATAGATTACCCGCGGGGCGAACATCACCTGTGTGTTTAATATTCCCAGGATACTCAGCATTAAAAAGACGGTAATCCAGCGGCCCATATCTGCACCAAACAGAGCTTTCATCGAATCTGCCGCCGCTAATTTACTCGTTGAAAGGGTTTCGATGGGTAAGCTATATAGGATGCCCACATTGATTAACAAGTAGATAAACGCGACTATGATGACGCCGATGAACATCGATTTTGGCATTGATTTTACGGGGTCCTTATTTTCTTCCGTAAAATAACTAGC
This sequence comes from Cytophagaceae bacterium UBA7467, assembly GCA_002479785.1. Classification (GTDB taxonomy): domain Bacteria; phylum Bacteroidota; class Bacteroidia; order Cytophagales; family Spirosomataceae; genus Aquirufa. The sequence continues at coordinate 99,527 of DLPD01000029.1, read as the reverse complement.
GGTATGCCAGCCGTCGAACGCATAAAAGATGGACAACAAAGCAGTCATGATGCCGGTCGTTAAAGGCAATCCAGTAGGTGAAGTCGTTTTCTGCAAGAAAACGCCCCCATTTCCGTAGGTAAAGCAGATGACGATAAAAATCAGAAGGGCCAAAGCCTTGATGCCACTCAGCCATTCTTGGGATTTACCGGCCATTACCACCCCTAGTTGATGAAAAAACCACAATAGGGCAAGGATTCCGATGGCGCAATAGACTAAATAGGGGCTTAAACTAGGGAAGATGATAATGAGGTACTCGCTAAACGTGTAAGATCCGAAACCTAAGGCGGTCACCGTGCCTAACCAGCTGGTGAGTCCCACCAGAAAACCGATATAACGGCCAAAAGCCCGTTCCGCATAGCCATACCAAGAACCTGCTTTGGGAATGGATAAGCTTAACTCTAAAACACAGCTCACCCCTAACAAGGCATAGATGGCTACTAAAACCCACAAGCCGAGGATTAATCCGGGGTCTTGTAAGGAAGCTGCGATGGGGCCTGGTTTACGTAAGATGCCGGTTCCTACGGTTCCGCCAAGTGTGACTGCGATCCCGAAGCCGGTGCCTAAAACCTTCCAAAGCTTATTTTCCATGCAAGATGTATTGGCCCACGGTAGGGAAGTGGTCAGAGTATTTGATGTTGCGCAGGGTTTGGAAATTGATCGCTTTCCACTCCTCTGAGAAGAATTGATCATCGATGCGCACTAAATAAGGGCTACGATTAAGGGTAAAGCCAAAACCAGAGCCCGCTTCCTCAAAGGAATTTTTCAAGCGTTCCCGAATGGTTCCATAGGCCCAGCCAGAAGGAGTTTCATTTAAATCACCTACCACTAAGATGGGATAGGGGCTTTTTTGGATTAGGCGATTGATTTTGTCCATCTCCTTTTTGTGCTCAATAAAGCCCTTTCGAAGGGAAGAGATGATGCCACGACCTTCCTTTTTAGCATCTGTATAATCTTGCAAACGAATCTTCGAAGTCATCTTATTCACTCGAATTCCCATCGACCAAAGCTGCAAATTGATTACCCTAATCGTGTCTTGATCCTTCACAATATCAGTTAACAGATATCCGTTCGCTGAATTTTCAAATTGTTCACCTTCTTCGTGGATGATGGGGTATTTTGAAAATACCACCAATCCCATTTTCTCGTGGGAATCAAATAATTGCTTTTTTAGCGGAATAAAGGCGTAATGTGGGTATTTTTCCTTCAAGAAGGAAACTGTATGGTAGGCCTTGCGATCTGAATGGGAATAGAATTCTTGGAAACATTTAATGTCTGCGTCGTAGTCGCGGATGAATTTTTTGAGTTCCTCTAATTGTTCTTTTTTGGACTCATATTCGTTCGAATACATGCCAAAAACATTGTAACTCATCACCGTCAATGGTTTCGTTAAGCTCGCCACCGGCTGATTAAAGCTAATATGTCTACCGATAAATCCATAACCCAGCGCTAGGACGATCAAGGGCAAAAGCGCTCGCTTCGCTCGCTGAAAAACCCAATAAATCAAGGAGATAAGACAAAGCAACTGGGCATAAGGCATCGTCATCATGATAAAGCCAGCAAACCAGTGTTCGACAATTAACGAATAACTTAAAAGGTAAGTCAAAAGCGTGTATAGGCACAATGGCAACGTTCCTAACCAGATTAGGGAAGAGATGATTTTTTTCTTTAGGGGTGCCTTCGAATTACGCTTAGCCATACTCAAAGATACACATTGTCTGCCATTTTATAAATTTTCGATGGAGGTTTGGGTTATTTCGAAATATTTTCTAATTTTGCAATCCCTTTAGGAAAGAACAAATTTAAATAATAGATACGATGGCAAAGGTTTGTCAAATTACAGGACGCAAAACTCAAGTAGGAAACAACGTTTCTCACGCTAATAACAAGACTAAGCGTAAGTTCTACCCGAACTTACAAACTAAGAAATTCTTCTTAGAGTCAGAAGGTGTTTGGGTTCGTATGAAAGTTTCTGCGAAAGCAATTCGCACAATCAACAAAAACGGATTTGAAAAAACGTTAATCGCTGCGGCTCGTAAGGGTACTTTAAGCGTTTAGTTTTCAAAATATTTATCGAAATTAGCCTTCTTGAAAAATCAAGAGGGCTTTTTTTATTTATAATATATGCTTAGCGATTTAGAATTTGAACGGTACCGTAAACAGCTGAATTTGCCGGAATGGCGGAAGCAGCAACAGATGCGCCTAAAAGAAGCTAAGATTCTTGTCGTGGGTGCAGGTGGTTTAGGCTGCGGTGCTTTACCTTTTCTAGCTGCCGCCGGTGTGGGATTCATCACGATTCTAGATGCGGACGTAATTGAATTATCCAACCTAGCGCGTCAGGTGTTGTATAAAACGGAAGATGTAGGTGCCTCGAAAGCCTTGAAATCAGCGGAGGCATTGCAAGCCTTGAATCCAAGCATTGCCATTCAGGGAATCGCCGAGAATTTAACAGTAAATAATGCAGCACAGTACATAGGACAACACGATTTGATTCTCGATTGTACGGATAATTTTAGTACCCGGTATTTGATTAATGACAGTTGCGAGACTTTGAAAAAGCCTTTTGTTTATGGGGCTATTCACGCATGGGAAGGGCAGTTCGCGGTATTTCATCCGGCAGGACCCTCGTATCGTTCCTTGTTTCCGGTGGAACCGAGTCCACAAGAAATTCCGTCCTGCGATGAAGTAGGGGTTTTAGGGGTGTTGCCAGGAATCATTGGATTGTTTCAGGCTAAAGAAGCCATCTTCTACCTTGCCGGCTTCGAATCGCCTACGCAACAAGGACTGATGACCTTTGATCTACGCGAAATGCGCATGACTTCGTTTAAGCTATAATGTCGCCGTATAGGTCGAACTCTTCGGCTTTATTAATCTTCACATTCACGAAATCGCCCAAACGTGCGTATTGTTCCGCCGGAATCAATACTTCGTTATCTACCTCCGGAGAATCAAATTCCGTACGTCCCACGAAGTAACCACTTTCCTTGCGGTCTACCATTACTTTCAAGGTTTGGCCTACTTTCGTTTGATTTAATTCTTCTGAAATACCTTGTTGCAAGGCCATGATCTCATCTGAACGGTATTGTTTTACGTCTTCCGGAACATCGTCATTCACCAGGTAAGCGTGCGTATTTTCTTCGTGACTATAATTGAATATCCCTAGGCGGTCGAAACGCATACGTTCCACGAAGGAATAAGTCTCTTCGAAATCCTCTTCCGTCTCACCTGGATAACCTGAAATTAAAGTCGTTCTCAAGGCGATTCCTGGCACTTTCTCGCGAATGGTGTGGATTAATTCTTCCGTTTTCTCACGCGTAATTCCACGGCGCATGTGCTTTAACATGGCATCAGAACCACTTTGGAGTGGCATATCGAGGTATTTGCAGATATTGTCGCGTTCCGCCATGGTTTCCAAAATATCCAATGGGAAACCAGCCGGATAAGCGTATTGCAAGCGGATCCATTCGATGCCGTTGACATCAGATAAGCGTTCTAATAATTCTTTTAATTTGCGGCCAGATTTACCTTCCCCTTTTAAGTCTAAACCATAAAAAGTAAGGTCTTGAGCGATGAGGATGAGTTCTTTGGTGCCTTTTTTGGCTAAAGAATTAGCTTCCTTCACTAATTCCTCCATGGGGGTAGAAACGTGTTTCCCCCGCATTAAAGGAATCGCACAGAAAGAGCAAGGGCGATCACATCCCTCTGCAATCTTCAAATAGGCATAATGAGCGGGCGTAGTCAATAGACGCTCACCTACTAATTCATGCTTGTAATCCGCCTTTAATGCTTTCAATAAACGAGGCAATTCATTCGTCCCAAAGAAGGAGTCTACCATCGGAATTTCTCTTTCTAAATCATCTTTGTAGCGGTGCGAAAGACAGCCGGTTACGTATAATTTATCGATTTTGCCTGCCTCTTTGGCATCTGCGTAGCGCAAAATAGTATCGATGGATTCTTGTTTGGCATTATCGATGAAGCCGCAGGTATTAATCACGACGATGTTCGCCTTGTCCTTTTTCGCCTCGTGCGTCACCTCTAAACCATTTCCTTTTAATTGGGTGTAGAGTACTTCTGAATCGACAAGATTCTTCGAACAACCGAGGGTAATGATGTTGATAGAGGGCTTTGGGGCTACTTTGGTCTTCATGGATTTTTATATCAGCTTGCAATTTACGAAGATTTAAAGCTAAAATTGCCCGCAGCAGATACAATTGTTGCAGACTTTTAGTAGTATTGTAAAAATCATAAACCTATAAAATATGAACAAAATTGTTTTAACGTGCGCGGCGGTCTGCTTCGCATTTGTGTCTTTTGGTCAAGGATTAAACCAGTTAACGAAGGCAGAAAAGAAAAATGGCACTCAATTATTATTCGATGGAAAAACCTTCACAGGCTGGCATAGCTACGGAAAAGGAGATAAAGTAGGATCTTCTTGGACGATTGAAGACGGCGTAATCGGTTTTGACGCAGCGAAGAAAGACGGTGGTGATTTAGTGACAAATGAATCCTTTGAAAATTACGATTTCTCCGTAGATTGGAAAATTTCTGTGAATGGAAACTCAGGAATTATCTTCAACGTGACAGATGATCCCAAGAAATACTATGCTACCTATGTGACAGGCCCAGAAATGCAGGTATTGCACGACGAAGGCCATCCAGATGGGAAAATTATCAAACACAATTCGGGTGATTTATATGATTTAATTAAATCGTCTGTGAATGTTACCAAGCCGGTAGGGGAGTGGAACACGGCGCGTATTGTCAATAACAAGGGCTTGTTGCAGTTGTATTTGAATGGTTCCAAAGTAGTGGAGACACGTACAGACGATCAAAACTGGAAAGACTTAATCGCTGGTTCGAAGTTTAAAAATATGCCTGATTTCGGAAAGGTGATGCAAGGTCATATTGCTTTGCAAGATCACGGAAACCAAGTTTGGTTCAGAAACATTAAGATCAGAAAGTTATAAGAAAATAAAAGGCCTCGAATTTGTAATCGAGGCCTTTTTTTGTGTTTTCGCGTGGATTCACGCGGTTTATTTCAGTCCTTTTGTTTTCGTTTTCACGCGCAGCAGATTCATCTTCGAGGTAATAAACAAACTGGAGCCATCTTCCCCAAAATTCACATTCGAGTTCGGATTCCCCGTCTCGATGCGTCCCAACAATTTGCCAGCTGGGCTGATGATTAAAATTCCTCCTGGCCCTGTCGTCCAGATATTACCTTTTGAATCTAACTTCATTCCATCATAGCCACCCCTAATTCCTTGTTTTGCTAATTCGGCAGCGTCGAAGAATACAGATGGTTCGCCTAGATTTCCTTTTTTATCCACAGGAAAAGCTAGAATATGGGATTCTTTCGGTTCTGAAGATCCTACATAAAGAATATTCTCTTCTAGGTTCATTGCTAGGCCATTTGGTCGGGCCATCTTGTCGTATTGCAAGCTCAATTCGCCTTTTTTCGATATGCGGTACACTCCTTGGTAGGCTAATTCTTTTGCCGGCTCTTCTTTCCCGCGACCAGGTAAACCGTAGGGAGGATCCGTGAAATAATAATCGCCGTTTTTGGCTTGGATGACGTCGTTCGGACTATTAAGTTTTTTGCCTTCCCACAAGCCCGTCAGCGATTTTTTTAATTCAGGTTTTCCCAAAGGCATTTCAGCTATTCTGCGATTACCGTGCTCAGCTGAAACGAGGTTTCCTTTTTGGTTAATAATCAAGCCATTCGCGCCAGGTTCATACGAATAATATTCCTTCCCTGAATAGCCCGATGGGGTTAAATAGAGCATAGCGCCTTTGTCCGCGGTCCACTGGTAAATTTTATTTTCAGGGACATCAGAGAACAAGAGATAGTTTCCTTTCTTCACCCAAACCGGTCCTTCTGACCAAGTATAACCTTCTGCTACAATTTCAATAGGAGTAGAAGGGTCGATTAAGGTAGTCACAGATTCATCATAGACGTGAATCTTTCCTATCGTTTTGTATTGCGCATTCATCACCGAGCTGAATCCGAGGATTGTGATGAGCGGTAGTATTACTTTTTTCATAGCGTTTTGATCGGTTTATAATTCGTAAATTTACCCAAATTCTCCACAAATGAAATCGATTGCCAGTCCTATTCTCATCCAACAAATAATCGACGCGATTACGCCGCATTATGAGCCCACTGAGGCACGCGCAATTGCCTTTCGTTGCTTGGATTTAGGATGGAATATGAGTTCGATGGATATCATCTTGAAAAAAGAGGTGGATCTGCCGGATGACTGGGGTTTGCGTCTGAGACGTCTTTCTGATGGGGAACCTCTTCAATATGTGATGGGAAAGACTTATTTCCGGAATCATTTATTCCAGCTAAATTCAGATACTTTAATTCCGCGTCCGGAAACAGAAGAATTAGTAGAGTTAGTATTAAGTCATGCTACTGATACGGCCTCCATTTTAGATGTGGGAACGGGTTCTGGCTGTATTCCTATATCTTTGAAATTAGAACGACCTTCGCTTTCAGTAGAGGCTTGGGATATTTCTGAAGGAGCACTTACGATGGCTCATCAGAATGCAACGGCTTTAAAAGCTGAGGTGAAATTTAAACAACAAGATATTTTCGACTGGCCTTCCACTGAAGGTAACTGGAATATGATTGTGTCGAATCCGCCGTATGTGACGGAAGAGGAGAAAAAGGAGATGGCGAATCACGTGCTTGATTATGAACCGCATTTGGCCTTATTCGTTCCAAATGATGATGCCTTGAAATATTATGCAGCCTTGGCTGATTTTGCGCTTGAAAGATTAAGACAAGGCGGATATTTATGTTTAGAAATTAATCAATACTTTGGAACTCAAACTGTGGAGCTCTTGTTTAGCAAGGGTTTCCAAGAAGTAAAGCTAATTAAGGACTTCAAGGGGAATGACCGGATGATTGTGGCAAAGAAATCAGGTCTTTAAAATTTAACTCGTATTTTTGTTTCAACTAAAACCAATTAAAATTTATCAAGATGAATAAGACAGTATGGATTGTTTTGGGAGTGATTGCTCTCGTGATTTTTTGGGGTGTAGGTTCACGTAATAGCATGGCTACATCAGATCAAGACGTTAAAGCGAAATGGGCTAATGTTCAGAGTGCTTACCAACGTCGTGCGGATTTAATTCCGAACCTGGTGAAGACGGTGCAAGGCGTAGCTAATTTTGAGAAATCTACATTAACAGCTGTGATCGAAGCGCGCGCAAGTGCAACACAGATGAAATTAGATTCGAAGGATTTGAGCCCAGAGAATTTACAAAAATACCAAGCGGCTCAGTCTTCTTTAGGCGGTGCTTTATCGCGTTTGATGGTGGTGGCTGAAAATTACCCACAATTAAAGGCCACGGAGAATTTCTCTGAATTACAGGCGCAATTAGAGGGTACAGAGAATCGCATCAAAGAAGAGCGTGATAATTTCAATGCAGCTGTTCAAGCGTATAATACGTTAATCGTTACATTTCCGAATAGCTTAATCGCGTCTTTCTCTGGTTTCGCCGAGAAAGGATTCTTCCAAGCGGAGGCGGGTTCAGAAAAAGCCCCTGAAGTAAATTTTGACGAAAAGAAATAAGGATGTTGTCAGAGGAACACCGAAACCTAATTTTGCAAGCTATCCACAACGCTGAATTACAGACGTCAGGGGAGATTCGTGTACACGTAGAAAGCCATTGCGCCGGGCACCCGATCGATCGGGCGAAGGAGGTATTCTTTCAATTGGGTATGCAGAAGACGGATTTGCAGAATGGGGTTTTGGTGTATCTGGCCATTAAAGACCGTAAGTTTAGTATCATTGGAGATAAGGGAATCGATGCGAAAGTGCCAGCGGAGTTTTGGGAAACCATTCGCGACGAAATGCGCGCTTTCCTGGTGAAGAATGAGTTTGGTGCTGGTATGGCTCATGGAGTGAAACGCACTGGCGAGGTTTTAGCTGGATTTTTTCCTTATCAAAAAGGGGATGTAAATGAATTGTCGAACGAGATCTCCTTTGGTCTTTAATGTACACTATGCGCAAACTCGTCTTACTCCTTTTACTTATTAGTTCTTTTGCTTACGCTCAAGATGGTATTCCAGCGAAACCGAATGGTTATATTTTAGACGAAGCTGGCCTGTTAAATCCGGAAGAGGAAAACGCGCTAGAGCAGAAGATGCGTGGCTATGCGGATTCAACTTCCACTCAGTTTGCCATTGTTCTCGTAAATTCGACTAATGGACGAGATCCTTACGATTTTGCAATCGATATAGGGAAAATTTGGGGAGTAGGCCAAAAAGGTAAAAACAATGGCGTTGTCATCTTAGCAGCAATGCAGGATCGCAAACTGCGCATCGTAACGGGAAGAGGTATCGAAGATGTCTTGCCAGATGCCATTTGTAAGCGTATTATCAACCGAGTTTTAAAGCCTACATTTAAAGCGGGGGCCTATTACCAAGGTCTGGATGAAGCAACCACCGAAATGATGCAACGTGCCAGCGGTGAGTTTAAGAATGAGGATAGCGGTGAAGAACCACAAGGAATTCCTCCATTTATCATCATCTTCCTTATTTTAGTCATTATCTCGATCATCAAAGCCATTCGCAACCGCGGGGGTGGTGGAGGTCCCGGATCTAGAGGAGGCGGAATGTTTTTTCCACCTATCTTTTTAGGTGGGGGAGATTACGGCCGTGGAGGCTCTGGCGGTGGAGGCGGAGGATTTGATTTCGGTGGCTTTGGTGGAGGAGACTTCGGAGGAGGCGGCGCCGGAGGAGATTTTTAATTATCTTTGCCTTATGAATAATCTGATCACCCAATCACTTCAAGAGTCTCAGCAGGTATTAGCTGATTTTTTAAGCAATCCAGCTAAAATAGAATCTATCGAAAAGGCAGCTGATGTATTAGTGGAGGCCTTGAAAAAAGGGAATAAGATTTTGTCTTGTGGGAATGGTGGAAGCCATTGCGATGCGATGCATTTTGCGGAGGAATTATCAGGTCGTTATCGGGAGAATCGACCAGCTTTAGCGGCGATGGCGATTTCAGATCCGTCCCATATTTCGTGTGTGAGCAATGACTTTGGGTATAATTACATCTTTTCTCGATTCATTGAGGGCTTGGGAAATAAGGGGGATGTACTGGTCGGTATTTCTACCTCTGGAAACTCAGCCAATATTATAGAGGCAGTAAAGGCCGCTCAAGCAAAAGGAATGGAAGTGATTCTCTTAACAGGCAAAGATGGCGGTCAATTAGCGGCTTATGGTTGCCATGAAATAAGAGTGGACCACTTTGGTTACGCAGATCGCATTCAAGAAATCCACATCAAAGTGATCCACATATTGATTCAATTGATTGAATCGAAATTATGCTAGCTTAATACGAGGCGTCTCCTCCTTCATCATCTCCCATCACGACATCCACCATTTTGCGGAATAAGTCACCGATACGTGGTGCCGGTTTCGAAGTCTTCGTTTCTGTATAGCCTGATTCTTTTGCCATTTCTTTCACAGGTGCACTAGCCATTGAAGCTTCATCTGCATCAGCCGTTTCTTGCTGATCATAATATACTTGTACTAAACCAATGACTGTAGCATACGAAGGATCTTTGATCTCCGTAGCAATGGCTGGATTCGTTGAAGTAGCGTTCGGATCTCCGATGCGAGCGTCTAAGCCAGTGAATTTTTGGAACAACTCATCAATATAGGGAAGTTGTGCCCCACCACCCGTTAACACTAAACCTGCTTTTAATTGCTTGATGTCTGTGTGTTTCGAAATTTCAGCCACGACAATCGCCGCTAATTCCTTTAAACGCTCTTCGATGATAATCGCTAGGTTCTTCACCGAAACCGGTGTAGCCTTGCGCCCTGCGATACCCGGAATCATGACCACTTCACTTACCGGAATATCTTTCTGAATTGCTGACCCAAAACGCACTTTCAGCGTTTCTGCATGATCACGCGAAATTTCTAAGCCAGATTGAATATCGTCCGTTACTAAATCACCACCCCAATTTAATACCGTGGCGTGCTTTAAACGGTTGTTTTGGAAAATACTAATCTCGGTTGTCCCACTACCTAGGTCCACTAGCACTACACCTTCTTGCTTCTCTTCTTTATTTAAAACAGAACTTGCTGTCGCTAAAGAACTGAAATAAACGTTTCCTTTTTTCAAGTGCTTGGTCTCCGCTGATTTCAAACACTGCGTTAACAAGTCGTTCTTGCTTGGATTTGCAGAAATGAAAACGAAATCCGCCTGGATTTTTTGACCGATTTGGCCGATAGGATCCAAGGTTTCTGGTAAATTGCCTACCTTGAAACCGATAGGTAAAGTATGTAAAACGCAAGGGTTTTTGTCTGCAAATGTGCGTTTTGCTTCCTCAAATAGGCTGATAACCTCGTTATTGGAAACGGGTTCTCTTTCATTCTTGCGTAGCTTAGATAAACTAAAGGGTTGTACTTTAATATGTGATCCTGACAAGTTCGATGCGAAGAAATGTTCCGAATTCTTCCCGTCCAAGACGTGAGAAATTTGGTTCATTGCCTCTGAAATGGCAGCAGTCGTTTTATTGATATTGACAATTTCTCCATTTAAAACATTATTAGTGTTTACGGATGATCCTGTCGCTAAAATCTCTAATCTGCCTCGGTCATTTTGCTTCCCTGCAATGGCTCTTACGTGTGAGCTACCAATATCTAAACCGATAATTAAGTCGTTACGCATTATATTTTTTTTGTAGAACGGATATTAAATTAAAAATTTTGGTCCTTATTCGCAAATAACCTGATTCTTATATTTCAGTTGCACCCAGCTGTACTTGTTCCAGCCTTTATTAGGAATAACCTTTTGGTAGAATATGAATAATTTCTTGAATTTGTTTTCAATATTCATTGGTAGGCCAAAGTCAATCCTAGTAGTCCCAATCGTAGGAATTAACACGATTCCTCCGTCTTTAGCGACAATGATTTGGGAGATTTGTGCTTTCCAAAACTCGTTATTTTCAATGAATTGAAAGAAGGGGATTAATGTCTTCCCTCTTCTATCTTGCAAATCTCTTTTACCGTCAAAATAGGGTCCTCCCGTGACAATAATTCGCGGCGTAAATAATGGACTAGTTCCGATGAACTTACCATCTTCCGAAATATATTGGTCTGGAAAGGGTGAGGTGCCTATCGTGGAACGAACGATTCTAGCTATGGGTTTATATTCCTTTACTGATACAGAGATGATGCCACTGAAATCGTGGTGCGCCTCACAAGATTTTACTAAGGGAATGCGTTTTACGCGTTCTTCGATTTGACGTAAGGAGATTTGAGTAATGGGTTTGTCCAAGAAGTAATCTGTGCCTTGCTCAGAGACCATCAACTTGATGTCTTTCTTACTCAATAGGGCTTTTTCATTCTCCGAATCAAGACTTACTTCTACCCCTTTGCAAACAACCTCATTAAAGCTAATCTCCGCAAATACGACAGCAGCTAGGATGAGCGTGAATAAAATCACCATCCCGATTACTTGCTTGATTAACGTCGCGTTTGCCTTCATTTTGAAAAATTATACTAAGATAAGCTCAATTTTAAATCATTCAAAAGAAGATCGATATCTCCGGCTCCCATCGTCACTAAAAGTTTCGGTTTTTTCGTGTCAATCACTTGCAAAAGGTCCGATTTTGAAATGACCTGTTTGTCTTTTAAATCGATCTTGCTTACTAACCAGTCCGATGTGACACCTTCTATGGGCAATTCGCGAGCTGGATAAATGTCTAGTAAATAGAGTTCATCGGCGATGGCAAGGCTTTTGGCAAAATCATCAATAAAATCCCGTGTTCTTGAGAATAAATGCGGTTGGAATACTGCTGTTATTTTTTCACCGGGGTAAAGTGCTTTCACTGAATGTAAGCAAGCCGCAATTTCGGTAGGGTGGTGTGCATAATCATCGATCATGACATGTTCATCCGATTCCAAATGGTACTCGAAACGGCGTTTAACGCCTAAAAACGATGCAATTCCTATTTTGATTTCTTCTCCGCTAACACCCGCCTGCATAGCTAAAGCGGCTGCTGCCAAGGCATTTTCGATGTTGTGAAAACCGGGGATACGCATGGGAATATCCACTACTTCGCCGCCTGGATAACTCATATCAAAAATCATGCGGTGATTTTCGATGCGAATGTTATGAGCCTTGAAATCCCCTGAATCTATTCCAAATGTCGATCCACCTAAGCTAGATTGTAAACTCAATCCCTTTTTCTGTATGAAGAAACCTCCGGCTTTAATTTGGTTAACAAACAATTGGAAACTATCTAAAACGGAATCTCCATCGCCATAAATATCTAGGTGATCGGCATCAGTAGAGGTAACCACCGCAGCTTGAGGGTGTAAGGTGAGGAAGGAGCGATCATATTCATCCGCTTCCACCACGCAAACGATGTTTTCTTTTGATTGGTTCGGAATGAAATTAGTGCCGTAGTTCACGGTAATACCTCCTAAAAAGGCGGTTACATTTTTATTCGCACTCAGTAGTAAATGAGTTAAAAGTGATGAAGTTGTTGTTTTTCCGTGAGTTCCAGCCACGGCTAGGGTAGGGATTTGCTGGGTAATCCAGCCTAAAATTTCCGAACGCTTGTAAAGACGAATACCCTTGGAAAGCAAATAGTTCATCTCGATGTGATCCTTCGGGATGGCTGGCGTATAGATAAATAAGCTGTGTTCTACGTCTGAAAGACAAGCCGCTGGAATCAAGTCAATGGAATCCTCATAGTGAATCACCATCCCTTCCTCCGCTAACTTCTTCGTCAATGGACTCTCCGTTTTATCGTATCCTGCCACCGGAAAGCCGTTATGCAAGAACCAACGCGCGATGGCCGACATGCCTATGCCTCCTATTCCTAAAAAATAGACTTGTTTCAAATCGCTCAGGCTTAATTCTTGTTTCATCGGCTTAAAATGGATTGGGCTATTTCGTGCGCTGCGTTTGGCTTAGCCAAACGAAGGCTATTTTTTTCAAGGGTACTTAAATCAGCTTTTAGTGCAGCTAACGCCTCTGTGATTAAATTTTCTTTCACGTCCGCGTCACGGACTAGAATGGCGGCGTTTTGAGAAACCAAGCTTTTCGCATTCTCTGTTTGGTGATCTTCAGCAGCGCTTGGTAGTGGAACTAAAATGCTGGCTTTACCAATGAGACAAATTTCAGATACAGAAGAGGCTCCGGCTCTGGAAATCACTAATTCGGCCATGGCATACGCTAAATCCATTTCATAAATGAAGGCAGCAACGTAGGTGCTCGCATTTCCTGACGCCGCTTCTTTAGCTGTAGCTTCAAAAGCGATTCCCGTCTGCCAAATCACTTGCACACCCGCTGCCGTTAATCGATCTAATCCACCTAAGATTGCCTGGTTAATGCTTCGTGCTCCTTGGCTTCCACCAATAATTAATATCGTTTTTAATGCAGGGTCTAACTGAAAATGCGCTGCGGCCTTTGCTTTTTTACCTGCCGCATCGATTAAGTCTTTCCTGACAGGATTACCACTTAGCGTGATTTTCTCAGCCGGGAAGAACTTTTCCATTCCTGGATACGCCACAAAAATATGTTCAGCTTTAGCGGCTAAAGCTTTATTGGTAATTCCAGCAAAGGAATTTTGTTCTTGAATGTAATAGGGGACACCTAAAAATCTCGCTGCTAATAAAAGCGGTCCAGATGCATATCCTCCTACACCCACCGCCACATCGGGCTTAAATTTTTTGATAATTTGAACAGATTGCCAAAGACTCTTGATCAATTTGAATGGGAAGAAGATGTTCTTCCAAACCTGGGTTCTTTGAATTCCCACGATAGGAAGTCCAATGATTTTAAAGCCCGCTTTGGGTACTTTTTCCATCTCCATTTTTCCTTCAGCACCTACGAACAAAAAATCCAAGGAAGAGTCGATTTCCTTCATGGCGTTCGCAATCGAAATGGCCGGATAAATATGTCCACCCGTTCCTCCCCCAGAAATAATAACGCGTTTAATCGACATTAGGCTACGGTAGGTTGAACAGGTTGATCAGGAAATTTGTCTCTGCTGACCGCTAGAATTAATCCAATACTAATCGCAGTAAATATCAAAGATGTACCACCGGCAGA
>DLPD01000029.1:60101-85307 GCA_002479785.1 Cytophagaceae bacterium UBA7467 | reverse complement strand
CATATTAATGAATGCCTGGAAAACGATGGAGAAGGTTAAACCGGCTGACAATAATCCCCCAAAAGGTTTCGTGCTGTACTGTATCGCTTTTGCTCCACGGTACATGAAAATGAGAAATAGCAGAGGTATGGCTAATCCTCCCACTAGACCGTATTCCTCAATAATGATGGCATAAACGAAATCGGATTCTGCTTGAGAAAGGATGTATCGCTGTTGACTTTTACCAGGCCCTTTCGGGTGTATGGCTCCAGTGGCAATGGCGTAGAGGCTTCGTGTAATCTGGTAATCCTCATTTTTCGCCTTGTTTACTTTTGTTTCGTTTTTGCCAATCCGTTGCACATAATTTTCGATACGCGTTTTAACGGTTTGGGCTCTTTGACCAATCCCTAACGATACTACCGTAATAGCTAAGACGGCAACGGCCGTTACAATCATGAAAATCTGTTTCGCTGGAACTCGTCCAAAAAACATCAAGATAATACTCGTGAAGAAGATTAAGACACTGGTGGAAAAGTTCGATAACATAATCAAGAAACAGGAAACCCCGATTTTGAATAGCATGCGAATAAACATCACTGTGTTATAGGACTCTGGATCAGCCTGCTTAGAAGAGAAATCCTTCGCTAGGCTCGTAATCAGGCATAATTTTACCATATCCGAGGGCATGAAAGAGATAGGGCCTAGTTGAACCCAGCGGTTCGCGCCCCCTTTAGTTGCCCCAAAAACATAGGCGACCATCACTAAACCCCAGGATAAAAACAATGCCAAATCACTAAATTTTGCCACACGACTGTAATTAGATTTGGAAAAATAGGACATCAAATAAAACGAGATACCTAAAATAAGAAGGGTTTTAATAAAGCTAGAAAGGGGCTCGAATGGGCCATCCATCGTCAACTTTGCTTTCGCAGAGAATTGAATCAGTAATCCAAAAGCGTTCAAAATAAACACAATCAACCAAATTTTATAATCCCCTTTCAGGTGCTCTTGAAAGAAGGCTCTGATTTTGCTATCCATGGATTAAACGTTTAACAGTTGCTTTAAATTGATCTCCTCGATCTTCGTAATTCTTAAATAAATCAAAGCTAGCACAAGCAGGCGAGAGTAAAACGACATCACCCGGATTTGCCCACGCTTTTGCCTTAATTACGGCATCCTCTACCGAATCCGTCGAGAAAAGCTGGGGTACCAGTTGTCCGAAATGCTGCTCAAGTTTCGAGTTATCTGTTCCTAGGCATATCAACCCCTTCACTTTTTCTTTCACCAAGGGATCTAATACTTCATATTCATTCCCTTTGTCTACGCCACCCATCAGTAAGATTAGGGGTTGCTTATAACTATTTAAGGCATAATAGACGGCATCGACATTCGTCGCTTTAGAATCATTGATGAATTCCACTCCATTCCATGTGCCACAAGCTTCTAAACGATGAGGGGCATTTTCAAAGAAGGGCAAGGACTGAAGGATTTGCGAGAAGGAAACACCTGCCTCGTGTGCCGCTAATATGGCCACTGCCATATTGATGGCATTGTGCGGACCCTTGAGTGGTGCGTCTGCTAAAGCTAGCTCTGCTCCATCAAATTGAATTTTGTCTTCTGAAATATAGGCGTCTGCTTTTGAATGAAAACTAACCGTTTTTAAATGAGCGCCAGCGGCAATTTTAGTTAAGTTTGCTTTAATCACCTCATCATCGGCCCAGAATACACAGCTCGTAGAGGTATCTGCATTTTGGAACATTCTGAATTTAGATGCAACGTAATTTTCAAACTTGTATTCGTAGCGATCTAGGTGATCAGGAGTGATGTTTAAAAGCACAGCCACATCTGGCTTAAACTGAAAGCAACGGTCTAACTGAAAGCTAGAAATTTCTAAGACATAAACGTCATGTTGGTCTTCCATCACCTGCTTTGCAAAGCTTTGGCCGATATTTCCTGCCAGACCTACTTTAAGGCCCGCTGATTTCAAGAAATGATACGTCAGAAGGGTAGTCGTCGTTTTCCCGTTCGACCCCGTAATCGCCACCATTTTCGCTTTCGTATAACGCGCCGCAAATTCGATTTCAGACACTAAGGAAATACCTTTTGCCTTAATGGCTTTAACAATGTCTGTCTTTTCTGGAATTCCAGGGCTGATGATAATTTCCGCTGAGACTAAAATGCGCTCCATGCTATGGCCGCCTGTCTCAAATTCAATGCCGTTTTCACGCAAAGTTTGTTGGTAATTTTCTTTTAGCTGACCAGCGTCAGACAAGAATACATCAAAACCTTTTGATTTAGCTAATAATGCGGCTCCTACACCACTTTCTCCTCCACCTAAGATGCTGATTAATGCCATTCGTACGTTGAAATTATCGGAAATTGAATTCAACTACAAGTTAGAAAATGTCCCGCATTCTATCAACTCAAAATGAGCTTCTGGTTGGAATTTTAATGACAAAAAAAAGACCCACCGTTTCGGGTGGGTCTTTGCTATGTATTCGATAGATATTAAACCAAAGCAATACGTTTGAACGATGAAATCGTTAAACCTTTTTGCGTTTGCTCTAATAGTTGACGAATCGTGATCGATGAGTCTTTTACGAATTGTTGGTTCAATAGAGTAGACTCTTTGTAGAACTTCTCTAATTTACCCACCGCAATTTTCTCTAACATCGCTTCAGGCTTACCTTCTTGACGAGCTTGATCTTTCCCGATTTCGATTTCTCTTTCAATCGTTTCAGCATCCACGCCATCCTTGTCTAAAGCGACAGGTTTCATAGCTGTGATTTGCATCGCGATATCTTTACCTACTTCTGTAACATCTGCTCCTTGAACATTTTCAAATGCCACTAAAACACCGATTTTGTTGTTCGAGTGAATGTAAGAAACCACTTTCTCAGCTGATACGTTTTCGTAAGCTGCTAACGTGATTTTCTCTCCAATTTTACCTGTTAGCTCGATGATGTGACCTTCTACTGAACGTCCATCAGCTAATGGCTCAGCTAATAAATCATGCGCTGAAGGAGCGTGAGACGCTGCTGCTTTGTCAATGATTGATTTCGCTAAGTTATTGAAGTCTGCTACTTTTGAAACGGGTTCCGTTTCGCAAGCTAAAGCAATTAATTTACCATTTGAATGATCCGCATTCAATGCCACTAAAACGACACCTTCATTTGTTTCATTGTCCGCACGTTTCGCTGCTACTTTTTGACCTGCTTTACGAAGGATATCTACTGCTGCTTCGAAGTCACCATTGGCTTCAGTCAAAGCTTTCTTGCAATCCATCATTCCTGCGCCAGTCATTTGGCGTAACTTATTAACGTCTGCTGCTGTAATTGACATGTTATGAATATTTATTCTTGTTCTGCTTCTTTTTCGTATTTAGCCGCTACCTTAGCTGCCTCTTGTGAATCGTCGTCCGCTGCTTTTTTAGCTTCTACTTCTTCCGCCTCACGAGCATCATCCTTATCTTGCTTTCTTTCAGCTAAACCTTCTTCGATCGCTTTAGAAATAGCTGTGATGATGATAGAGATAGACTTGTAAGCATCATCATTTGCAGGGATTGGATAGTCAACTAAATCTGGGTTAGAGTTTGTATCACACATAGCGAAAACGGGGATACCTAATTTCTTAGCCTCAGAAACCGCGATGTGCTCACGCTTAACGTCTACCACAAATAATGCCGCTGGAAGACGAGTTAAGTCTGTGATACCACCTAACACACGCTTTAATTTTTCTTCTTCACGAGTTAACATTAAACGCTCACGTTTAGCGATTGTCTTAACGATAACTTCGTCTTTTAACATTTTATCAATGCTAGACATCTTCTTGATAGACTTACGTACAGTCGCGAAGTTAGTCAACATACCACCTAACCAACGGTCAGTTACGTATGGCATTTTTAATTTATCAGCTTCTTTAGTCACAATTTCTTGTGCTTGTTTCTTAGTTGCAACGAACATTACCTTACGGCCTGAACGTACAATTGAACGAAGAGCTGCTGAAGCTTCTTCTAAAGAAGAGATTGTTTTATTTAGATCAATGATGTGGATACCATTTTTCTCCATAAAGATGTATGGAGCCATTTTAGGATCCCACTTACGAGTCAAGTGACCGAAGTGAACGCCTGCGTCAAGCAAGTCGTTGTAGCTTAATTGTGCCATTTTGGTTGTTTAAATGTGTGAATAATAAAAAGGTGGAAAAGGCATCGGCAACAGACAAGCCTTTTCCACGAACAAATCTTAACGCTTAGAGAACTGGAATCTCTTACGAGCTTTCGCACGTCCTGGTTTCTTACGCTCCACCATACGTGGGTCACGAGTTAAGAAGCCTTCTTTTTTCAAAGGAGAACGTAATTCTGCGTCTTGCGTTTGAAGTGCACGTGAAATCGCCATACGAAGCGCTTCAGCTTGCCCTTTGATACCACCGCCATCTACGTTAGCTGTTACATCAAATGAACCTACTGTGTTCGTTAAAGCGAAAGGTTGATTAACAACAATCTGAAGAATTTCAGATGGGAAGTAATCAGCTAATACACGGCCGTTGATTTTAATCTGGCCTTTACCTGGTGTCATCGAAATACGAGCTACCGCTGTCTTTCTTCTACCGATTTTACTTGTTATTTCTGCCATTTTCTTAGTGTCCGTTAAAACTTGATTTCTTTTGGTTGTTGAGCTGCGTGAGGATGTTCTGATCCTGCATAAACGAATAGGTTGTTAAATAATTCACGACCTAAACGATTTTTAGGTAACATACCTTTCACCGCTGATTCGACAACACCTCTTGGGTTCTTAATTAAAACCTCACGTGGAGTTGCGAAACGTTGACCACCTGGGTAACCCGTGTGACGGATATACACCTTGTCTGTCATTTTCTTACCAGTTAAGCGAATTTTGTCCGCGTTGATAACGATAACTTGATCGCCACAATCAACGTGTGGAGTGTAAGAAGGCTTGTGCTTTCCACGAATGATTTTCGCAATTTCAGAACAAACACGTCCCAAAACTTGATTTTCAGCATCTACAACAAACCAAGCTTTCTGTACAGTAGCTTTGTTTGCGGAGATGGTTTTGTAACTTAAAGTATCCACTTGTTTATAATTTAACTGTTTGAATCGTTTCCACCTAGACCACGGAATTTGTCTAAAGGAATTGATTATGACCTATTTTATCTTTCAAACGGGCATTCAATCGAAAAATGGGAGTGCAAATTTATAAAATCTTGATTTGATATGCAAGTGTCTAATTGAAAATGTTTTAGAACAAAAAAAGGGAGACCTTTGGGGCCTCCCTTTCATTTTATTTTTGAAATTTATAAGTCAGTCAAATCGAAACTTTCCATGAAAGCAGTCGTGAATTGACCAGACTGGAAAGTAGGATCATCCATCAACTTAATGTGGAAAGGAATCGTAGTTTTGATGCCTTCAATCACGAACTCTTGTAAAGCACGCTTCATGCGAAGTAAAACTTCTTCACGGCTTTGGCCTGAAACGATTACTTTCGCAATCATCGAATCATAGTTCGGTGGAATGGTATAGCCAGAATACACGTGAGAGTCAATACGAACCCCGTGACCACCTGGAAGGTGAAGATTCGTGATCTTACCCGGAGATGGACGGAAACCATTCGCTGGATCTTCCGCATTAATACGGCATTCTAAAGCATATAATTTAGGGAAGTAGTTTTGGCCCGAAATTGGAATACCCGCTGCTACCTTAATTTGTTCCTTAATTAAATCAAAATCCGTTACTTCTTCGGTGATCGGGTGCTCCACTTGGATGCGGGTATTCATCTCCATGAAGTAGAAGTCCCCGTTTTTGTCCACTAAGAACTCAATGGTACCTGCACCTTCGTAACCGATGGCCATAGCACCTGCGATTGCTGCTTCACCCATTTTCTTGCGCAATTCTTCTGAAAGGGCAGGGGATGGCGTTTCTTCACATAGTTTTTGGTGACGACGTTGAATCGAGCAATCGCGTTCTGATAAGTGGCAAGCCTTGCCAAATTTATCTCCCACAATCTGAATCTCAATATGACGAGGCTCTTCCACGAATTTCTCCATGTACATCGCATCGTTTCCAAAAGCAGCCGCTGATTCCATTTTCGCATCTTCCCACAATTTGTCAAATTCTGACTCATCTCGGATTATACGCATCCCACGGCCACCACCACCAGCCGTAGCTTTAATGATTACTGGGTATTTAATGGCTTTCGCTAATTCTTTTGCTTCTTCTACCGTGTCAATTAAGCCGTCAGAGCCCGGGATAACCGGAACGCCAGCACGCTTCATGGTCTCTTTCGCTGTTGCTTTGTCCCCCATTGAATTAATCATATCTGCTGAAGCACCGATAAACTTAATTCCATGTTCTGAACAAATACGTGAGAATTCTGCGTTCTCAGAAAGGAAACCGTAACCCGGGTGGATCGCATCTGCTCCCGTTACTTCTGCAGCCGAAATAATCGCCGGAATACTCAAATAGGACTGTCTGCTGGGCGGAGGTCCAATACAAACGGCCTCATCCGCAAAGCGAACGTGTAAACTGTCGCGATCGGCGGTAGAGAAAACGGCCACCGTTTTGATGCCCATCTCTTTACAAGTCCGAATAATACGCAAGGCAATTTCCCCGCGATTCGCTATTAATATCTTTTTAAACATAGATTACGCTTTTTCAACCAAGAACAAAGGCTGATCAAATTCTACAGGACTTGCATTATCAACTAAGATTTTAACGATCTTTCCAGAGATCTCTGAATCGATTTCGTTAAATAATTTCATCGCTTCAATCACACAAAGTGTTTTTCCTGGAGCGATCTCTGTTCCTACTTCAACAAAGTTATCTTTATCTGGACCTGGGGCACGGTAGAACGTACCGATCATAGGAGATTTAACCGTGTATAAGTTGTCAGCTGCTGGAGCTGGAGCCGCCGCAGCCGGAGCTGCTGGCGCTGCTGCAGGAGCTGCTGCTACTGGTGCCGCTGCCGGTGCTGCAGAAACTACACTTACCACTGGAGCTGCCTCTCCATGTTTCTTAACAGAAACCTTTAAACCTTCTGTTTCGATGCTAACCTCAGCTAGTGGAGATTTTGCGATATAATCGAGTAATCGTTGAATTTCTTTAGTATCCATTCTTTATGTTAATTAAACGCTACAAAGGTAGCTAATTATTTTACACGCTCAGCGTATGAATAGGTTCTTGTATCTACTTTAATGACTTCATCTTGTTCGATGAAAATAGGCACGGTAATGGTAGCTCCTGTTTCAACCGTGGCAGGTTTTTTAGGCGAGTTAGCTGTATCCCCACGAACACCAGGCTCCGTGTACGTTACTTTCAACTCTACGAATGGAGGCAATTCGCAAGATAAAGCTGAATCATCTTCTGTATTGATCAAAATCTCTACTTCTTGACCTTCCTTCATCAAATCTGCCATTACGCATAGATTTTCACCTAAAAGGATTTGCTCGAATGATTCTTGGTCCATAAAGTTGAATCCAAATTCATCTTTGTAGATGAATTGGAATTTTCTGCGTTCTACACGTACTGGATAAATGTTTACACCCGAGTTAAAGGTGTTATCGATAACTTTGCCTGAAGTTAACGAACGTAGTTTGGTCCGAACAAAAGCGGGACCTTTTCCTGGTTTTACGTGAAGGAATTCAATGATCGAGTATAAATCGTCATTGTATTTAATTACCATTCCGTTTTTAATGTCTGCTGTAGTTGCCATTTCTAATTATTTAGGGTCGTATGCCCATTTAACGTAAGCTGATCCCCATGTGAAACCTCCACCGAAGGCAGCAAAGATCAGATTATCTCCTTTTTTTAGTTTGTTTTCGTAATCCCAAAGACACAGCGGAATCGTTGCCGCCGTCGTATTTCCATAGTTCTGGATGTTCAACATCACCTTGTCATCATTTACACCCATGCGATTTGCCGTCGCATCGATGATACGTTTATTTGCTTGGTGAGGAACTAAGTATTTAATATCGTCACCTGTTAAGTGATTGCGTTCCATGATTTCTGCTGAAACATCCGCCATACGCGTCACCGCAAATTTAAATACGGATTGACCTTCTTGGCGAATGTAATGCCACTTTGATTCCACGGACTCTACCGTAGGAGGGTAGGCGCTACCGCCCCCTTTTTGCATTAATGATTCGCAACCTTCTCCGTCCGATTTCAAAATGAAGTCTTGAACTCCAAACCCTTCGAAATTAGGTTCTAACATTACCGCTGCCGCCCCATCCCCAAAAAGAATGCAGGTCGTACGATCCGTATAGTCCACAATCGAAGACATTTTATCCGCTCCTACCACAATGATTTTCTTGTAACGACCTGATTCGATGAAGGCAGTCCCAGCACCTAAGGCGTTTAAGAAACCAGAACAAGCAGCTGCTAAGTCAAAGGAAGCCGTTTCGCGGATGCCTACTGCTTTACAGATTAAGTTCGAAGCGGAGGGGAAAAAGTAATCTGGGGTTACCGTTGCACAGATAAGCATGTCTACTTCTTCTGGCTTAGTATTGGTTTTCTTCAAGAGATCCTCCACGGCTTTGGCCCCCATAAATGACGTACCCAAGCCTTCGCCTTTCAAAATACGTCTTTCCTTGATGCCTGTGCGGGTGGTGATCCACTCGTCGTTCGTATCAATGATTTTTTCTAATTCTTGATTCGTCAGCACATAATCCGGTACATATCCTGCGACTCCGGTGATGGCTGCACTTATTTTTTGGCTCATAATGATTATTGGTTCTCGATGGCGGCCTTAATCTTTCCGCAAACATCTGATTCTACGACGGATCTACATAATTTGATCATGTTTTTAATGGCCAAAGGACTAGACGCCCCATGTGCAATAATGACATTCCCATTAATCCCGATGATCGGGCTACCGCCGTATTTTTCGTAATTCGTATTCTCGACAAAGTCATTCGTAATTCCTTGGTCCTTCATAATCTTGTAGATAGATTCCCCCATCTTCAAAATAATGTTTCCCGTAAATCCGTCCGTCACAATGACATCCGCTTTGTTCTTGAAGAAGTCTTTCCCCTCGATGTTACCAATGAAGTTAATCTTCTTGTTCTCTTTTAAAAGGGCGTGTGTAGCTAGCGAAAGGATATTTCCTTTCTGCTCTTCTTCCCCGATGTTCATTAAACCCACTCGAGGAGCTTTCTTTCCAGTGGTGGCTTCGAAATAGACGGAACCTAACACCGCAAACTGATCTAGCATCTCTGGCTTACAATCGGCATTTGCGCCAATATCCAGCATTAAAGCATAGGTGCCGTCCTCTTGTGGAACGAAACCGGCAATCGCTGGGCGAGAAATTCCTTCGATCGTTTTGACAGAAAATAATGATCCGACCATCATGGCGCCGGTATTTCCTGCAGAAGCAAAGACGTCTGCTTTACCTTCTTTTAAAAGATGAAACCCAACTCCGATGCTGGAATTGGGTTTTTGAGAAAGTGCCTTAGTCGGATGTTCACCCATTTCAATTACTTGATCCGCAGGAATGATAGCAATTTGTTTGCCTGCATACCCGTGTTTCACTAATAATTGCTCGATGGTGTCTTGTGGACCTACGGCTAATATGGTGTCGTCGTTTGAAAGACTAGATAACGATAAAAGTATTCCTTCGATTACAGCTTCTGGGGCATAATCCCCACCCATCACATCAACGGCTATTTTCATTTAATTGTGTTTAATTACTAAAGCTTTTGGCAAAAATAGCATTAAATTTAGTCAAAAAATAGCATTTTAACGGGATTTTTTCAGTTTTGCTGAAAAAACAGAGTAAAGCTGCAGTCTACCAGGGAATTACTTAACCGAGAATCCTTCTACGATCATTTTTCCTTTGTAAAACAAGTTACCCTCGTGTACGTGAGCACGGTGATAAAGGTGAGTTTCGCCCGTTTGTCCGTCTACTGCTAATTGCTTAGGAGTTCCGAAATCATGCGCTCTTCTTGTATCACGACGCGTAGTTGAGTGTCTTCTTTTAGGATGTGCCATTGTATTGTTATTTAATTATTGTCTGTTAATTTTTTTAATGCTGCCCATCTAGGGTCCATTTCTGGCTCTTGATCGGCTTTATTGTTGTCTTCCGGGTCTGTTGTGTAAATCAACTCGCCATCTACATGCTCTTCTAAAGGTTTCACAAACCTTGGGTGCAACTTTTTCATAGGCACTTGCAAGGCAATGAAATCAAATAAATCTTGCGATAAATCTAATTTAGGCGACTTTCTGTCTATCAAGAATAAATTGTCTCCCATATCTTCATTGTGATCGGAATATTTAAAAATAATCTTCTCTTCAATGTGGATGGGGAATTCAAATTCCTCATTCGAACGATCGCAAATTAATTTCAAATGGCCATCGATGATCAGTTTTACCTGGATCATGGTTGCCGATTTATCTAACGTCGCTTTTGCGTTAAATTCGCCCTTTTGTACCCATTCCTGCTCGAAAGCAGCGAAAAATTCATCGTTCCCGGTGAAGGAATACTGGTATACTTTATCCTCTAAAGAAAGTATCGGTATCTGGTATGCTTCTAGGACGTTCATTTTCACTCTTGGGTAAAAAAGAATGCGAAATTACGAAAATATTCGAAAACAGCAATAGTTGCGCTGAACAAATTCGTAATTTCGAAGCATGAAGCATTGGAGTCCGGCTGTAAAAGCATTTTTAGGGATCTTTATTTTTTATGAGGTGGTTGGTTGGCTTTTTGTCAGTACCTATCCGCGCCTCGAACAGCTTCAGTTAATCAATGGAAATAATTCTCCGCTGTCAGATTTGATCTTTCAGGTGCTAACGGCTACCGCTGAGGTCGTCTTGCCCATTTCACTCTTATTATATCTTTTCCGTTTTCAGAAAGCCTACGCTTTGCCTTATGTGTATTCCTATGCCCTGTCTACAGGATTGATTCAGGGTTTAAAGCATTTTGTTTTTACGGACTCTTTACGTCCTTTAGCCTATTTTGCTAGTACAGGACTGAAATGGCATCTCATTCCGGGTCTTTTAATCAGTGAATTTAACTCGATGCCTTCCGGGCACACGGGGGCAGCGTTTTTTATGTTCTTTTGGGTGGCGGTGTTATTGCGCCGATTTGGCTGGGGGCTATTAGCCGGTATAATCGCTGTGGGTGTTGCCTATTCTAGAGTTTATTTATTTCAACATTTTCCGGTGGACACCCTTGTGGGAGCGGCCATTGGCGTAGGCTCCTCAGCCTTATTTTATTCGATATATTATGCTAAAAATAGTTCAAAGTAAACCTTACCTTTTCTGGGCGCTCGTAGGGGCGGTCGTCTATATTCCATTTTTGGGGTCGACACATTTATTCGATTGGGATGAGGTGAATTTTGCGGAGTCGGCAAGGGAAATGATTGTGACAGGTGATTTTTTAAGCGTCCAAATCAACTTTCAACCCTTCTGGGAGAAGCCACCCTTGTTCCTCTGGATGCAGGCATTGAGTTTTATGGCCTTTGATTCGTTCTCGGGACAATCGGACATTTCGATGGAATTTGCCGCCCGTTTTCCCAATGCCATTATCGGGATATTCACGCTATGGACTCTGTATGCGATAGGGAAGAAGACGTGGAATGCGAATTTTGGCAACCTATGGGCATTCTCCTATTTAGTCGCTGTAACGCCTCACGTGTACGCGAGCTCTGGGATTATTGATCCTTTGTTCAATTTACTGATTTTTTTAGGAGTCTATTTCTTTTCGGAGTTTTTCCGGGATGCTACGCGCTATCGAAATGTAGTTTTCGCGGGTATTTCGATTGGTTTAGCCTTGTTAACTAAAGGTCCAGCGGCTTTGCTCCTCTGGGCTTTAACCCTATTGTTCGTCGGAATTTTATACCGTTCACGTATCAATGGTCGATTGTTTGTTGGCGCCATCGTGGCGGGTTTGATTTCGGTCTGCTTCTTTGTGGCTTGGTATGGGTTGATTGCTTACAAATTTGGTTGGCAGATTATTGAAGATTTTTTTACCTATCAAGTGCGTTTGATGACCACGGGGGATGCGGGACATGGGCAACCTTTTTATTACCATTTCGTAGTCTTGTTGATCGGATGTTTCCCCGTGTCTATTTGGGCAGGTGCTCGATTGAATCGATGGAATCGAGAGGATTTGGACTTTTCGAATTGGATGAAAGTCTTGTTTTGGGTGGTGTTGTTTTTGTTTAGTATCGTAAAGACGAAGATTGTTCACTATTCATCCATGTGCTGGATACCATTAACTTATTTTTCTGCGCTGGTGTTGCAAGAGTGGCAGGCGGGTGGTTTTCGCTTTAATTGGAAATACACGACCGCGATTGGAGTTGTGGGATTGATTTTAGCAACGGTATTGACGGCGGTTCCATTAATCGGTCAAAACGCGGGCCTCGTTGCTCCTTACATCCAGGATGTATTTGTACAAGGAAATTTACAGGCTCCGGTCTATTGGGCAGGCTGGGAGTTTTTGATTGGATTAGCCTTTGCAGCCGCGGTGATTTATTACCTATTTACGAAAAAACTGCACACTCTTCTGGCGGCCACCTTAGTGACGATAATGGCCTACATGGCGATTGTTGTGCCTAAAATTGAAGGCTATACGCAGGCGACGGTGATTGATTTCTATATCGCCAAAGCGGGCCAAAAAGTCTATATCGAGCCCGTCGGATTCAAATCCTACGCGCATCTTTTGTATTTTCAAAAGCCCGCAGGTAGTCCCGCGGGCGATGTGTTATTAGCTGCAAAAAAGCTGGATAGACCGGCCTATTTCATTATGAAAGCAGATGCGGAGGATAAGTTTAAATACCACCCGAACTTGATCTTCCAAAAAGAAGAGAATGGGTTCTTATTTTATAAGCACCGTTAATTAAACACCAGGGAAGAAGAATGCGCCCTCAATGGCTGCATTTTCATCAGAATCAGATCCGTGAATGGCGTTTGCCTCTAAAGATTTGGCAAATTGCTTTCTGATCGTTCCCTCTGCTGCTTCAGCCGGGTTAGTGGAACCGATTAAAGTTCGGAAATCAGCTACCGCATTTTCTTTTTCCAAAATCATCGGGATAATCTCGCTCTTCGACATGTAGTCACAAAGGCTTTGGAAGAAAGGACGCTCTTTGTGTACGGCATAAAATTGACCCGCTTGTTCAGGGCTCATTTTTAATTTCGTCATAGCTACAATTTTGTAGCCTGCTTTTTCAATTTGTTGAATGATGGGACCTGTGTGACCGTCTGCGACAGCATCCGGCTTGATCATAGTGAATGTTCTATTTGTAGGCATTGGTATAATTTTCAACAAATTTATCTCTAACTTTGCGTTCGCCCAAATTTATTTCCGGCTCCCTTATTTTATGACCTCCATTTCAGAGTTAAAATCCCAACTGATACCAGGAACAAAAGCTGTGATCACTGCCCATTATAATCCGGATTCGGATGCGATTGGTTCTACGTTGGCTTTTCAAGGATATTTAGCTAAAAAAGGCATTCAGTCTGCGGTGGCGGTACCCTCAGCGGTTTCAGCTAACCTGAAATGGATGCCAGGTGCTGCGGATATTTTAGTCTATGACGAGCTGGTTCACAAGGTGCAAATTGATGCGCTGGTGGAGGAAGCTGATTTTATTTTCTGTTTGGATTTCTCGGGTATTCAAAGGCTTCATAACATGGCGCCTCTGGTACGTAAATCGAGGGCAAAGAAGGTGGTGATTGATCATCATTTGAATCCCGAAGACTTTGGCGATTATTATTACCATCGAACGATTGCAGCATCTACCTGTGAACTAATTTATGATTTGATGCTGGAGTGGGGTGATGAAAAGCTACTAGATCCAGCGATTGGCTCTTGCTTATATTCGGGCATTATGACCGATACGGGTTCATTTCGCCACCCGAATACCACGGCACATGTACACAAAGTGGTCGCGGCTTTGATTGAATTAGGGGTGAACACTAACGAGGTGCATCGTAAGGTATTCGACTCGTCTAGTATCGATCGATTGAAGTTTATTGGTCATATTTTGGGTCAACGATTGGAATATTTACCCGAGTACCATTTAGCATTCATGTGGATCACAGCAGAGGATTTAACAAAATTTAATTCTCAGGCAGGAGATACCGAAGGCATCGTTAATTATGGTTTACAAATTGCCGGTTGTGTGTGGTCAATTCTAATGATAGAGCGTCCAGACGGCGTTAAGCTCTCTTTTAGATCTATTGAACCATTTGCGGTGAATGAATTTGCTTCCAACTATTTTGAAGGAGGAGGTCACAAAAATGCCTCCGGGGGACGTTTTTCAGGGGGAAGTTTAACAGATGCGAAGAAAAAACTAATGGAAGTGTTACCTTTGTATCTTTCTGAAATAAATCGAGTTAAAAATCTATAAAACTAATATCATGCGTAAACAACTAGGAGTAATCATTTTAGCGGCAATGGCACTAGCTTCGTGTAACAATGTCGAAGTAGTAGACGGAGTTAAAATTCAAAAACACGAACACGACGATAGCGCCGCTAAATTAAAAGAGGGTGACATCATTACGTTTGATTTAGTGATCAAAAACGATGCCGATTCTACCATCAAAGATTCCCGTAAAGAAGGAAAGCCATTACAAGATTTAGTGCCGCCAGCTGCGCCAGCAGGAGCATTCAAAGGGTCATTTGAGAACGGTTTACGTTTATTATCAGTCGGTGATAGCGCAACGATCTTCGTTCCTGTAGATAGCTTATTCAAGGATGCGAATCAACCAGTTCCACCATTCTTAAAGCGTGGGACAGACGTTCGTTTCATTGTAAAAATCAAGAAATCTCAAACTCGTGCAGAATTTGAAAAAGAGATGGCAAAATTATCTGCTGAGCAAACTGGGAAGGACGCTAAGTTAATAGAGGCTTACGTGGCTAACTCAGGCAAGAAATTCACGAAGACTTCTACTGGATTATATGCTTCCATTTCTAATCCAGGTGCTGGAGAATCCCCTCAGATGGGCGAGTCATGGGTAGTGAATTACATCGGTACTTTCTTGGATGGAAAAGAATTTGATAAAGGTGCTGGCGTAGCAATGCCTCCGGTAGGCCAATTAGTTCCAGGTTTCAACGAAGCATTAATGTTATTGAAAAAAGGAGGGAAAGGTACTTTTGTGATCCCGTCAGCGTTAGGTTACGGTGCTCAAGGAGCTGCTCCTCGTATTCCTGCAAATGCTATTTTAGTATTTGAATTAGAAGTATTGTCTAAGAAATAATTGAATGAAAGTTTTCGGATTCCTTTTTATTGCCTTTTTTACGTTTTCATGTCTTTCTGATATTGCATTAGAGGATGATGTGAAGGCGAAAGAAAATAAAACACAGATTCTAGCTTATTTTGCTAGTCAAAATCAAAGCCCATCTGCTCTATCTGATGGAAGCTACTATTTTGTGACTAAATCGAATCCATCAGGAGAATTAGCGTCTAAAGGCGATTCGCTCTATGTACATTATGAGTTCTCTAACCTGGTGACAGGTAAGGTGCTGGATAGTACTAATCGGGCGACTAATTCTCCTTATTTTTTAAGATATGGAGGTGGTAATCCGGTATTTGTTAGTTTATTTACTGCCTTGCGCGAGGGAGAACAAGCAACTATGGTTATTCCGGGTACAGCCCAGGCTTTTCCTGATTTGCCAGCCTATACACCCATGAAGGTGAAAATTAAGTCCTATGTGGTTCGTACACAAGATGATTTGATTCGTGAATTCATCACTCGAAATGGATATACAGTGACAGAATCGCAGGCAGATGGCCTTCGTTACATTCGTTTGAAGGCTGGAACGGGTGATATTCCTGCCCAAGGCAAGGTGGTTAAAATTAAATACACAGGACGTTTCTTAAGTTCTAAAGCCTTTGATGGCAATATGTCTCGTACGGATAGTTTGAGCGTAACCATTGGTGGAACGCAAACCGTTCCCGGTTTCCAAATGGGAATTGAGAAAATGCGTTTAGGCGAGAAAGCGGTTATTGTTTTCCCTTCAGCATTGGGTTATGGGGTAAATGGTAATTCAAGTATTCCAGGTTACACTCCTTTAAGTTTCGAAATTTACGTAGCTAAAATTGAATAAACATGGTTAAGTATTTGGTTTTATTTTTCGCACTTGCGTTCGGTATATCAAGCTGTTCTGTGGAGAATCCCGTAGAACAAGAAGTGGCTAAGAATGATGCAGACATTCAAAATTATTTAAAGCAACGTAGTCTATCCTATCAAAAAACGGCGGAAGGAATGTATTATTCCATCGTTTCTGCAGGTGCTACAGCTGTTCCGGCAGCAACTGATTTAGTAACACTTCACTATAAATTATCCTTGTTAGATGGTACGTTTGTTGATTCTACGTCTAAAGTAGCAAACCAATCTAAATCCATCATTTACGGTGTTTCTCAAAGTTTATTTACTCGACCAGTATCCCTCATGAAAGTGGGTGATAAAGGTACTTTTTTACTACCCTCATCCTTAGCTTTTGGGGCAAATACGTTTGGAAATGTACCCGCTTATGCTGTAATCAAAGCAGAGGTGGAAGTAATTTCTATTAAGAACCAGGCAGATCAAATTGCGTCTATGCAAACTACTTTTGGATTTACTTCACCAGAGAAAACAACCTCAGGATTAGTTTTTCAAAAAACGGTTGAAAATCCAACGGGTTCAGCTGTTGTGTTAGGTCAAACAGTGAAGGTGAATTATGTAGGTCGTTTAGGGTATGGGTATATCCAAACGGATGCCTCTAACAAAGTAATTTACGACTCTAAATTCGGCTCAGGAACGCTGACTTTTAATGTTGGGGCTGGTCAATTAATCGCTGGATTTGAGGAAACGGTATTGAAAATGAAAGTAGGTGAGAAGGCCAAAGCCATTTTACCCTTTACCATTGCTTATGGTACCGCAGGTAATTCAACGATACCAGGCTATTCTCCTTTGTATTTTGAAATCGAAGTAGTTTCAGCGCAATAATGCTCCCAATTCTTTATCTAGCGACCCAAAATAAGCACAAAGTGGAAGAACTAAGTGCCTTGTTACAGGATCATTTTACCGTACGCGACCTAAGTACCTTTTCGCTCACGGAGGAAATTCCTGAAACGGGTTCTACCTTAGCCGAGAACTCTTTGCAAAAGGCTCGCTACATCGCAGAAAAATTTCAGGTTTCTTGTTTAGCAGATGATTCAGGACTAGAAGTGGACGCATTAGGCGGTGCTCCAGGTGTATATTCTGCTCGATATGCAGGAGAACCTAAAGATGACCAAGCAAATTTACAATTACTGTTACAAAACCTTCTGGGAATTTCAGATCGAAACGCGCGCTTTGTTACTGTTTTGACTTATTATTCCGAGGGTTCTCACCATTCTTTCGAAGGAGAGATAAAAGGAACAATTGTGGAGGCACCGAGGGGTACCCAAGGATTTGGTTATGATCCTGTATTTCAACCGGAAAATGAAGAACGTACTTTCGCAGAAATGTCTTTAGAGGAGAAGAATAAAATTGCCCACCGTGCTCGTGCATTGGAGAAATTCAAAAACTTCCTAGACGAAATACAGAAATGTGCCGACGTATAGCGTAATATTCGTTTAGCTTGCTATTTTTGTAACGTTTGCATCATAAAACCCCCACCATGAAATTGAAATTCAGCATACTGCTGGTGTTTTTCTTGTATTTTGCGGTTTTCCCGTCTCTTGGTCAGTATGTGATTAAAGGTCGAGTTTCAGATGCAAAGAACGGGGATCCTATCCCATTTGCATCTGTAGGACTAGTAGGTGTAAGTCAAGGTGCAACTACTAATTTTCAAGGAGAGTTTACTTTAAATTCTAAATATTCAGCAGACAGTCTTTTTGCGTCTTTTGTAGGTTATAAAAAGCGCGTAAAGAAAATTACACGCGGAGCTAAATTTCAAGAAATTGAATTTCAGTTAGAACCTACCGGTCGTGAAATGGCTGAGGTAATTGTGTATTCGGGTGAAAATCCGGCTTTTAAAATCTTGCGTGGTGTCATTCGCAATCGGGAGAAGAATGATCGTTCTAAGCTTTCTGCTTATGAATATGACTCTTATGCCAAGATGGAGCTTGATGTGGACAATATCTCAGAAAAGTTCAAGGAGAAAAAGGTGATGAAAGACATCGCTCAGGCGATTAAGAAGTTTGAGAAAATAGCCGGAGAGGATGGAAAGCTTGTTATTCCTACCTATATCTCTGAGTCTGTAGGAAAGTTTTACTATTTAGAAAGCCCACAACGTAAAAAGGAAACTATCACAAAAACCAATATTAAAGGGGTGGGAGTAAAGGATGGATCCTTGATTTCGCAGTTAGTGGGGGGGAATTTGGTAGCGAATTATAATTTCTACCAAAACTATGTTGGCTTTTTTGGCAAGGATTTTGCTAGCCCTATCGGAGATAACTGGAAAGGGAACTACAGTTATTTTTTGGGTGATACGGTTAATGTAGATGGGCATGTTTGCTATCAATTGGATTTTGATCCTAAGAATCCAATGGACCTCGTTTTCAGAGGTCAAATGTGGATTGATACCACCTCATTTGCTCTTGTTCAAATCGATGCAGCTGTAGATAAAGGAGCTAATTTAAACTTTATTGATAAAATTAAAATCTCTCAGGAATTAGAACAAACTAGTTCTGGCGCTTGGCTTCCGGCCAGAACTCGCTTTTTAATTGACCTAGAAGAAATAACCAAAGGAAGTGCCGGGATGTTATTGAAGATGTACATCTCAAATAAAGATTTTGTGGTAAACAAACCACACGATTTAGCCTTCTATGATTTAGCAACGGAAGTGGCTGAAGATGCGATGCAGCCTAATCCGGAATTTTGGAAATATGCTCGACATGAACCACTGAGTACTCAAGATTTGATGGCCTCTGCTTTGATAGATTCAGTTCAAAATCTGCCTATTGTTAGAACCTATGTAGAAATTGCAGAGATTGTTTTGAGTGGATACAAGAAGTTTAATGACATCGAGGTAGGACCTTATGTTTCCAGTTTTGCGGTAAATAAAATAGAGGGAGCTAGATTTAGGTTGGGTTTTAGAACGAATGCAAACTTTGATAAACACTGGATATTAAGAGGAAATGTAGGTTTTGGTACGAAGGATTTAGTGCCGAAGTATGCTGCTGAGGTGAATTATCTCTTTTCTAAAAAGAAATGGACTGTGGCAGGATTACGTCATTCCTATGATTTGGAGCGGG
Source organism: Cytophagaceae bacterium UBA7467 (assembly GCA_002479785.1). GTDB lineage: Bacteria > Bacteroidota > Bacteroidia > Cytophagales > Spirosomataceae > Aquirufa. Next base: position 66,155 of record DLPD01000029.1, on the reverse strand, counting down.
TTGGTTTAACTCCTGAATTGATAGGAGATAATAAACTATTTTATGCTTTCACACGTTGGGGGGCTTTTTCCGGTGCCTTCTTTAGACGTGAATCTGAGGCCTTTTTCTCGACAGAAATCCAAAAAGGAATTTCCGTCACCACCTCTTTAAATACCCGTTCATTTGATCCGTTATTCCGTTTCCAATTCAGACTAAACCCCGAGTTAGGACGTGCGTCTGCTGTTCAGGACTATTACCAAGAAACATTTGCTACAGTGGAGCTGCGTTTTGCTAAAAACGAGACGTTCATCATGAATGGCAATGAGCGAATTACATTAGCAACGAAACGCATTCCAGTTATCACGTTGAAATACCAACATGGTTTTAAGGGTTTTTTAGGTGGAGATTTTACCTACGATCGTGTTACATTGAAGGCTTACCAGACCTTTCGTTTAGGAACTTTAGGGCGTTCAGATTATACCTTTACCGCTGGATATACCCCCTCTAATTTACCCGCCCCATTGTTGTTTCCTCACTTAGGAAATGAAACATTTTTCTTCGTTCGTTCTGCCTATTCCACGATGAATTACTTTGAATTCGTGAGTGATCAATTTGCATCCATTCAATACAACCATAATTTTGATGGATTACTTTTCAATCGAATTCCATTGATTAAAAAATTGAAATGGCGTTTAATAGCTTCTGGAAATATACTTATGGGAAGCCAACGGTCAGCTAACCATGAAATCATGAAGGACGTGAACAGTCCATTGCGGTCTAAGTTTTTAGATCAATACTCTTTTGATTCTCTAGATCCTAACAAGCCTTTTGCCGAAGTCGGTTATGGTATTGACAATATTTTCAAGATTTTACGCATTCAAGCCTTCCATCGATTGACCTATTTAGATCATGGGAATCCACAGCGATTTAGGTTAATGGCTTCTGTTAATTTCTCATTTTAGAACATTATAAAGACGAAAGTTTAAACATTTCAAGAATGTTTTTGATGTATTTGATTTCATAAACTCGTCACCCTATATTTACAAGGTTACAACCAGCCAATTATGCTATTTATACTCGTGGGACTATCATTACTAAGCTACCTGTTGGGGTCTATCCCCACTGCGATTTGGTATGGCGATCGTTACCATGGTATTGATATTCGTCAGCACGGAAGCGGTAACGCTGGAGCTACCAATACCTTTCGGGTATTGGGTAAAAAAGCCGGCTCGATTGTTTTGTTCGTGGATGCCTTGAAAGGCTTTGCTGCTGCTAGTTTAGCTACTGTACTATATGTTTTTGGTCTAGTGGATTGGGAAACCTGTGTAAGCTTGAAAATACTTTTTGGTTTTCTGGCTATCATAGGGCATTTATTACCCATTTTCTGTGATTTCAAAGGAGGAAAAGGCGTGGCTACAACCTTAGGGATGGTTATTGCCCTGCACCCGCAAGCGGCCTTTGCTAGTAGTCTCGTATTTTTACTTGTATTTGCCATTTCCCATTATGTCTCCTTAGGTTCAATGGTGACGTCTTTAGTTTTCCCTTTATTGCTTCAACTGGGGGTTTTTGGGAAAGAATTACCTATTTTGATTTATTTTGGATTTATCATTTCCTTTTTAGTAATCTTTACGCACCGTAAAAATATCGGCCGAATCATTTCAGGAACCGAAAATCGGATGTATCTTATTCCTCGAAAAGGGCGTTTGTAGCCTTTTAATTTCATATAACTATGCAATCAACAACTGACTTTATTGCCGCTCACAAAGATCGGTTTCTAGCGGAGCTATTAGACCTTTTGAGAATTCCCTCCATTTCAGCAGATCCAGCTTATGCGGGAGATGTTCGTAAAGCGGCTGAATGGATTGCTGAAAACTTGCGTCAAGCAGGAGCAGACCATGTTCGACTAGAAGAAACACCTGGTTATCCGATTGTCTATGGTGAGAAAATGGTGGATCCAGCAGCACCTACTGTTCTAGTGTACGGTCATTATGATGTACAGCCAGCAGATCCGTTGGAGCTTTGGGATAATCCTCCTTTTGAACCTGTCATTAAAGACGAGGTCATTTACGCTCGAGGTGCTTGTGATGATAAAGGGCAAGTTTTTATGCATTTGAAGTCATTTGAAGCGATGTTAGCTACAGGTAATTTGACATGTAATGTGAAGTTCATGATTGAGGGCGAGGAAGAAGTGGGCTCTGATAATTTAGGGAATTTCGTGGCAGCGAATAAAGATTTGTTGAGGGCTGATGTGATTTTAATATCGGATACGGCCATTATTGCGAATGATATTCCGTCCATCGATGTGGGATTACGTGGATTGAGTTATATGGAAGTGGAAGTGCAGGGTCCTAACCGCGATTTGCACTCGGGTGTTTATGGGGGTGCAGTAGCGAATCCGATTAATATTTTATGCCAAATGATTTCTTCGATGCACGATGAATTCAATCATATCACTATTCCAGGATTCTACGATGGGGTGATGGAAGTAAGTGCGGCGGATAGAGCAGCGATGGCTCAGACACCATTTGATTTAGAAGCTTACCAAAAAGATTTAGGCATCGACTCTGTTTATGGGGAGAAAGGATATACCACTTTAGAACGTGCCTCTATCCGCCCAACATTAGATGTGAACGGAATTTGGGGAGGTTATACGGGCGAAGGAGCGAAAACAGTTTTGCCGTCAAAAGCCTATGCTAAAATATCCATGCGTTTAGTGCCTAACCAATCTTCGGCAGAAATTACGCGATTATTTACGGAACACTTTAAAGCGATTGCGCCTAAAGGAGTAAAAGTGAAAGTGACCGCTCACCATGGGGGAGAGGGTTATTTGATGCCTACAGACAGTATTGCTTTTCAAGCAGCTTCAGAGGCGATGACGACTACTTTTGGCAAAGAACCCGTGCCTACAAGAGGTGGCGGAAGTATTCCGATTGTGGCCTTGTTCGAGAAAGAATTAGGTATTAAGTCTATTTTGATGGGCTTTGGCCTAGATTCAGATGCGATACATTCTCCTAATGAGCATTACGGTTTATTCAATTTTTACAAAGGGATAGAGACAATTCCTCATTTCTTTAGAAACTTTGCAGCATTATCGAAATAATATGGTGGAGAATTTAAGTGTTTTAGCAACGGAATCTAGCTCTACGTACGATAATCTAGAGCAACAAACGGTAGATACGATCTTGCGTCAAATTAATACGGAAGATAAAACGGTTCCTTTAGCGGTTGAAAAAGTGATTCCAGCGATTGAAGCTTTAGTGCACGAAATCGTGAAGCGAATGAAGCAAGGCGGTCGCCTATTTTATATCGGTGCTGGAACATCAGGTCGATTAGGTGTAGTCGATGCCTCCGAATGTCCACCTACCTATGGTGTGCCTCATGACTGGGTTATCGGACTGATTGCTGGTGGTGATTCAGCCATTCGCAAAGCTGTTGAAAATGCGGAGGATGATGAGAAACAGGCTTGGCTGGATATGGAAGCTTATGGCATAGACGAACTAGATACGGTAGTAGGTATCGCCGCTTCGGGTAGAACACCTTATGTAATTGGTGGTTTACGCGATGCGAATGCACGTGGAATCCTAACAGGGTGCATTGTTTGCAACACGGGAAGTGCAGTCGCTGCTGAAGCAAAATACCCTATTGAAGTGGTAGTGGGACCTGAGTATGTCACAGGAAGTACCCGAATGAAATCAGGAACAGCGCAAAAGCTCGTTTTAAATATGTTGTCCACAGCCGTTATGATCCAGTTAGGTCGCGTGAGGGGGAATAAAATGGTGGATATGCAGCTAAGCAATCACAAGTTAGTATTACGCGCGATTCGCATGGTTCGAGAGGCAACTGGAGTAAGCGACGAGGTGGCAGCGGAACTTTTAGAAAAACACGGCAGCGTACGAAATGCAGTAGATGCAATTCAAGCAAAATAAATTGGGATAATAGCGCTTTAATCCCTTAATTTGTAACATTATTAATCAAATACCTCGTATGAAAAACATAACTAAACTTATTTTAACATTCGTTTTTGGAACAATGGCTTTTGGATTTCAAGCAAAAGCAGAAGATTTTCCAGCAGACATCAAGCCATTAATGACAAAATATACTTGCTTTGCATGTCATAAAGTGGACGCCCGATTAGTGGGTCCGGCTTATAAAGAGGTAGCTAAGAAGAAATATTCGGTAGATAAGATTGTTTCTTTAATTGCGAAGCCTCAACCTTCTAATTGGCCGGGTTATCCTCCAATGGCACCTATGACTAACGTGCCTAAAGAGGACGCAGTTAAATTAGCGAAGTATATCAACTCGTTGAAATAATTAATCTTACTACATGAAAAAGCCCTCAATTAGATTGAGGGCTTTTTTGTTTTATAAAGATTTTATCATCCAAATGTCACATCCGCAATGGCCACTATTCCCTAATGGATGATCTAGAGACTTGAATCCCACCTTCTCATAGATGGAAACCGCTTTCGAAAGTTCTGGCATGGATTCTAAATACACTTGGGTATAACCATATTCTTTTGCCCAGTTCATGGATTTCTCCATTAGTTGCTTTCCAAGGCCGGTTCCGCGGGCGTTTTTTGCTACATATAATTTAACTAATTCGCAGGTTCCATCCGGCAAATTCTCTGTAGGGAATATCCCGCAACCACCCACGACTTTTTCGGCTATAGTAGCTACGAAATAAAAAGAGCCGGGTGTGCGAAATAATTCAAATAGGGCATCCGTTGTGGGATCGAAAAAGACGGTTCCCGGTTTATTCGCCCCAAATTCCGCCAATGCTGTACGAATTACATTCGCCAGTGCTTCATTGTCTCTGGATTCAATGGGACGAATATCCATGGTGATTATTTAGCTGCTTTCTTCGCCGCAGGCTTTTTCTCAGCCTTCTCAGCAGTTGTTTTTTCTGCCTTAGGAGCTTTCTCTGCTTTCGCAGCAGCTGGGAATAATTCTGGTGTGTTAGCCGCCAAAATCAAATACCAACTTAAGATTTTTTTTATGTCTGATGCGAATACGCGGTCAGTATCATAGTTAGGAACTACGGATGCTAAGGTGCTAAATAATTCAGCATCACTCGCTTTTTTTGCTTCAATAGGTAAAACACCATTGAATTTAGCGTGGATTTGTAGGAACAAATCAGCTAACGGTAAAGTGCTATCTTGGTGATCATCTAAATACAACGAGATGTCTTTTAAAACGGAAATGCGTGTTTGGCCACCTACAACTGATTTTTGTTTTGCAGCATCCAAAGTCTCTACAATCACTCCTGTGCGCGTAGGTTTTAATACTTTGTACAATCCACTTTTTCCCGAGATATGGGCAACTTCATTCAATAAATCCATGTTTTTTCGCTTGTTTTGGGGGCAAAATTAGTACTATTTCCCTATTCTGTAAGGGGATGTTTGAATTAATTCATCAATGGACTTCAAAATGTCCTCTCTACCTACGTGCTTTTCAGCCGAGGTAATAAATAAAGGAGGTAGCTCATCCCACATCTCTAAAAGAAAGTTCTTATACACTTCAACGCTTTCATTTATCTGCTTTTGGGACAATTTATCCGCCTTCGTAAATACGATATAAAATGGAATTTCATCCTCTACCATCCGGTTCATAAACTCAATATCCACCGCCTGTGGTTTCAATCGAATGTCCACTAGTACAAATAAACAGGTCAAACTTTCCCGATGAATTAAATAATCAAAGATCATTTTCTCGAACTCCTTGCGTTTCTCCTTACTGACTTTGGCAAAACCATAACCTGGTAAATCCACTAAATACCATTTCTCATCAATGAAAAAGTGATTTATCAACTGCGTTTTTCCGGGAGTCTGGGATGTTTTCGCTAAACCTTTGTGAAAGGTTAATGAATTAATCAGAGACGATTTTCCCACATTTGAACGACCAATAAAGGCAAATTCAGGAAATCTTGCAGGAGGGCAATTCTTAAAGTCGGTGTTACTAGTAACGAATTTAGCGTTAATCTGAGCCATAGGGCGGGTGTTAATGAAGGACAAAGGTAAGGAAAATAGTGGACAGTAGGCAGTGGACAGTGGGTAGTGGGCAGTGGGTAGTGGACAG
>DLPD01000029.1:59498-59993 GCA_002479785.1 Cytophagaceae bacterium UBA7467 | reverse complement strand
AGTGGGTAGTGGACGGTCGGCAGTGTTTAGTTGGTAGTGTTTAGGGAATTGTATAGTCCATACAGCATCTTTCCTATTTCATCTACTCGTGAGTAAAAATGTATAATTTCTAAATCTGAAAAATAGCCAAGTCTATTTCCTAGAAATAACATTGATTTTACCTCACTGCAAGATCCTTTTGCTATTTTTAAAAATCGATTAAAATCTTTATTAGAATTACGCTCATACCCTTCTGCTATATTATTGGATATTGAAATGGAGGCTCTTCTGATTTGATTGGAATATCCGAAATCATGATGTTTTTCAAAGTGTCTATAAATTTCAACTGTGATTTCAATTGACTTTTGCCAAACAATTAAATCTTCGAACTTTTTAACTTTCATGCGAGTTGGTGAAATTGGTAAATTCCAAGAACCTGAATAAATAGAGTAAAGAGAAGAATTAAACTGATAAAACGAAATTATTATCAATTCACTGCCCACTGCCTACTGCCTA